>NZ_JAUSXO010000001.1:0-642871 GCF_030816075.1 Arthrobacter agilis
TTGAGAACTCAATAGTGTGCCAAGTTTGTTGATACCGATTGTTTTTTGATTGGTTGAATTTGCTGGTTGCCGCACCCCGTGTGGTGGCTGGTTTTTTTGGCTGGTTTCGAATTTTGTGCAATGGTGTCACCCGTTTTCCCGGGTGGTGTTGTTGTGTCTGTAATGCATTTACGGAGAGTTTGATCCTGGCTCAGGATGAACGCTGGCGGCGTGCTTAACACATGCAAGTCGAACGATGAACCTCACTTGTGGGGGGATTAGTGGCGAACGGGTGAGTAACACGTGAGTAACCTGCCCTTGACTCTGGGATAAGCCTGGGAAACCGGGTCTAATACTGGATACGACCTTCTGGCGCATGCCATGTTGGTGGAAAGCTTTTGTGGTTTTGGATGGACTCGCGGCCTATCAGCTTGTTGGTGGGGTAATGGCCTACCAAGGCGACGACGGGTAGCCGGCCTGAGAGGGTGACCGGCCACACTGGGACTGAGACACGGCCCAGACTCCTACGGGAGGCAGCAGTGGGGAATATTGCACAATGGGCGCAAGCCTGATGCAGCGACGCCGCGTGAGGGATGAAGGCCTTCGGGTTGTAAACCTCTTTCAGTAGGGAAGAAGTCCATCTTTTGGGTGGGTGACGGTACCTGCAGAAGAAGCGCCGGCTAACTACGTGCCAGCAGCCGCGGTAATACGTAGGGCGCAAGCGTTATCCGGAATTATTGGGCGTAAAGAGCTCGTAGGCGGTTTGTCGCGTCTGCCGTGAAAGTCCGGGGCTTAACTCCGGATCTGCGGTGGGTACGGGCAGACTAGAGTGCAGTAGGGGAGACTGGAATTCCTGGTGTAGCGGTGAAATGCGCAGATATCAGGAGGAACACCGATGGCGAAGGCAGGTCTCTGGGCTGTAACTGACGCTGAGGAGCGAAAGCATGGGGAGCGAACAGGATTAGATACCCTGGTAGTCCATGCCGTAAACGTTGGGCACTAGGTGTGGGGGACATTCCACGTTTTCCGCGCCGTAGCTAACGCATTAAGTGCCCCGCCTGGGGAGTACGGCCGCAAGGCTAAAACTCAAAGGAATTGACGGGGGCCCGCACAAGCGGCGGAGCATGCGGATTAATTCGATGCAACGCGAAGAACCTTACCAAGGCTTGACATGAACCGGAATGATGCAGAGATGTGTCAGCCACTTGTGGCCGGTTTACAGGTGGTGCATGGTTGTCGTCAGCTCGTGTCGTGAGATGTTGGGTTAAGTCCCGCAACGAGCGCAACCCTCGTTCCATGTTGCCAGCGGGTTATGCCGGGGACTCATGGGAGACTGCCGGGGTCAACTCGGAGGAAGGTGGGGACGACGTCAAATCATCATGCCCCTTATGTCTTGGGCTTCACGCATGCTACAATGGCCGGTACAAAGGGTTGCGATACTGTGAGGTGGAGCTAATCCCAAAAAGCCGGTCTCAGTTCGGATTGAGGTCTGCAACTCGACCTCATGAAGTTGGAGTCGCTAGTAATCGCAGATCAGCAACGCTGCGGTGAATACGTTCCCGGGCCTTGTACACACCGCCCGTCAAGTCACGAAAGTTGGTAACACCCGAAGCCGGTGGCCTAACCCCTTGTGGGAGGGAGCCGTCGAAGGTGGGACCGGCGATTGGGACTAAGTCGTAACAAGGTAGCCGTACCGGAAGGTGCGGCTGGATCACCTCCTTTCTAAGGAGCGCCTCAGGTTCATGTCGTCCATCCTCAGTGGTGGGTGTGTGGCCTGCAGGAGTCAGCCCATAGCGCGGGCGTTTGTTCCGCGGTGGGTGCTCATGGGTGGAATATCAATGGATAGGTCCCGGAGGGGTCCTGGTGGCGTGTGAGTACGCACCGGTGGTGCTGGTGTCCCTGGAAGGGGATGGTGGCCGGCTGGTGTCTGGAAAGCGCGTGTCGGGGTTTGTTCGGGTAATCGTTTGGCACACTGTTGGGTCCTGAGATAACAGGGCCCTGTTCTTCGTGGGTGGTGTCGGTCGTGGACCGGGTACCGGGTGCGTGCGGGGAAGGCGACGTGAGGGGTCCTTTGTGGATTCCTTGGGTGGTTCTTCTTCGGGTGCGTGTCGGGTTCCTGGTGTGGGGTTGGTGCCGCGTGTCGGGGGGTGGGGTTTGGTTGTTTCTGGTTTTCCCGCGCATGCTGCGCGCCCGGTTTGTTCCCTGGTTCTCCCTCGTTTGTGGGGGGTGTGGGGTCGGGTGTTCGGGTGTGACGGGGTTGTTGGTTGAGAACTGCATAGTGGACGCGAGCATCTTAAAAAGAAGCAATTTCTAAGATAAATCTGGTTTCGGACGTATGTTCGGGCCTGGTTTTCTCGATATGTTTTTTGATCTTTTGTGGTCAAGTTTTTAAGGGCACACGGTGGATGCCTTGGCATCAGGAGCCGAAGAAGGACGTGGGAATCTGCGATAAGCCTGGGGGAGTTGATAACCGAACTTTGATCCCAGGATGTCCGAATGGGGAAACCCCGCCCGGCGCGCGAGTGACCGGGTGACCCGTATCTGAACACATAGGGTACGTGGAGGGAACGTGGGGAAGTGAAACATCTCAGTACCCACAGGAAGAGAAAACAATAGTGATTCCGTTAGTAGTGGCGAGCGAACGCGGACGAGGCTAAACCAGTGGTGTGTGATAGCCGGCGGGCGTTGCATCACTGGGGTTGTGGGACTTTCCGTTCCAGTTCTGCCGGACTGGTGAAATGAGTGCGTGCGTATAGGTGAACGGGTTTGAAAGCCCGGCCGGAGAGGGTGTTAGTCCCGTAACCGTAATGCGTGACGCCGTTTGGAGAGGATCCCAAGTAGCACGGGGCCCGAGAAATCCCGTGCGAATCTGCCAGGACCACCTGGTAAGCCTAAATACTCCCTGATGACCGATAGCGGACCAGTACCGTGAGGGAAAGGTGAAAAGTACCCCGGGAGGGGAGTGAAACAGTACCTGAAACCGTGTGCCTACAAACCGTCAGAGCAGCCTTGTAGCTGTGATGGCGTGCCTTTTGAAGAATGAGCCTGCGAGTTAGTGTTACGTCGCGAGGTTAACCCGTGTGGGGAAGCCGTAGCGAAAGCGAGTCTGAATAGGGCGAGTGAGTGGCGTGATCTAGACCCGAAGCGAAGTGATCTACCCATGGCCAGGTTGAAGCGACGGTAAGACGTCGTGGAGGACCGAACCCACTTCAGTTGAAAATGGAGGGGATGAGCTGTGGGTAGGGGTGAAAGGCCAATCAAACTTCGTGATAGCTGGTTCTCCCCGAAATGCATTTAGGTGCAGCGTTGCGTGTTTCTTACCGGAGGTAGAGCTACTGGATGGCTAATGGGCCCTACAAGGTTACTGACGTCAGCCAAACTCCGAATGCCGGTAAGTGAGAGCGCAGCAGTGAGACTGTGGGGGATAAGCTTCATAGTCGAGAGGGAAACAGCCCAGACCACCAACTAAGGCCCCTAAGCGTGTGCTAAGTGGGAAAGGATGTGGAGTTGCCCAGACAACCAGGAGGTTGGCTTAGAAGCAGCCACCCTTGAAAGAGTGCGTAATAGCTCACTGGTCAAGTGATTCCGCGCCGACAATGTAGCGGGGCTCAAGTACACCGCCGAAGTTGTGGCATTCACATAGATCCCAAGCCGGAGACTTGTTCTCTTGGTTCAAGGATGTGGATGGGTAGGGGAGCGTCGTGTGGGCAGTGAAGTCGCGGTGGAAACCAGCGGTGGAGCCTACACGAGTGAGAATGCAGGCATGAGTAGCGAAAGACGGGTGAGAAACCCGTCCGCCGAATGATCAAGGGTTCCAGGGTCAAGCTAATCTGCCCTGGGTAAGTCGGGACCTAAGGCGAGGCCGACAGGCGTAGTCGATGGACAACGGGTTGATATTCCCGTACCGGCGAAGAACCGCCAATACTGATCGAGGGATACTAACCGCCAGAAGCATGACCGCCCACCCTTGTGGTGACGTGGTTTTTTGTGGATCGCGGGACCTGATCTCGGGAGGTAAGCGTATTAACAGGTGTGACGCAGGAAGGTAGCCGAGCCGGGCGATGGTTGTCCCGGTCTAAGGATGTAGGGCAGGGCGTAGGCAAATCCGCGTCCTCGTGTTCAGTCACGAGCCTGAGATCTGATGGGACCCCCGTCAAGGGGGGATTCGGTGATCCTATGCTGCCGAGAAAAGCATCGGCGCGAGGTTCCAGCCGCCCGTACCCCAAACCGACACAGGTGATCAGGTAGAGAATACTAAGGCGATCGAGAGAATTATGGTTAAGGAACTCGGCAAAATGCCCCCGTAACTTCGGGAGAAGGGGGGCCCCAACTGTGAAGGCGACTAGCTCGCCGGAGCGGATCGGGGCCGCAGAGACCAGGGGGAAGCGACTGTTTACTAAAAACACAGGTCCGTGCGAAGTCGCAAGACGATGTATACGGACTGACTCCTGCCCGGTGCTGGAAGGTTAAGAGGACCGGTTAGTTTCACGCTTGCGTGGGACGAAGCTGGGAATTTAAGCCCCAGTAAACGGCGGTGGTAACTATAACCATCCTAAGGTAGCGAAATTCCTTGTCGGGTAAGTTCCGACCTGCACGAATGGAGTAACGACTTCCCCGCTGTCTCAACCATAAACTCGGCGAAATTGCAGTACGAGTAAAGATGCTCGTTACGCGCAGCAGGACGGAAAGACCCCGAGACCTTCACTATAGTTTGGTATTGGTGTTCGGTGTGGCTTGTGTAGGATAGGTGGGAGACTGTGAAGCGTGGACGCCAGTTCACGTGGAGTCATCGTTGAAATACCACTCTGGTCACTCTGGATATCTAACTTCGGCCCGTAATCCGGGTCAGGGACAGTGCCTGATGGGTAGTTTAACTGGGGCGGTTGCCTCCTAAAAAGTAACGGAGGCGCCCAAAGGTTCCCTCAGCCTGGTTGGCAATCAGGTGGCGAGTGTAAGTGCACAAGGGAGCTTGACTGTGAGAGAGACATCTCAAGCAGGGACGAAAGTCGGGACTAGTGATCCGGCGGCACATTGTGGAATGGCCGTCGCTCAACGGATAAAAGGTACCTCGGGGATAACAGGCTGATCTTGCCCAAGAGTCCATATCGACGGCATGGTTTGGCACCTCGATGTCGGCTCGTCGCATCCTGGGGCTGGAGTAGGTCCCAAGGGTTGGGCTGTTCGCCCATTAAAGCGGTACGCGAGCTGGGTTTAGAACGTCGTGAGACAGTTCGGTCCCTATCCGCTGCGCGCGCAGGAAATTTGAGAAGGGCTGTCCTTAGTACGAGAGGACCGGGACGGACGAACCTCTGGTGTGTCAGTTGTACTGCCAAGTGCACCGCTGATTAGCTACGTTCGGATGGGATAACCGCTGAAAGCATCTAAGCGGGAAGCCTGCTTCAAGATGAGATTTCCATACACCAAGAGTGTGAGAGGCCCCCAGCCAGACCACTGGGTTGATAGGCCGGACGTGGAAGCAGGGACTAAAGACCTGTGAAGCTGACCGGTACTAATAAGCCGATAACTTACACCACACACCCACCCCCACCACGACAAGGTGGTCACGGGATCCCGGGCAACCAGGACCCCGAACCCCCTTCACGAACGGTGACGCAGGGGCGGGTGAAAGATCGACATGCTACGCGTCCACTATGCGGTTCCCAACCAACAACAGGAACCACCCCCACCGGGACCCGTCCCCACCCCGCCCCCACCAGGGCAGGCAAGGACCCAGGGCCCCGCACCAGGCGGGGGGCACCACCTACAACTGAATAGGTCCAACCAGCACAACACGACCAACACCCACAGATTTACCGCCACCGAACCCAAACCCCCAGCACGGGGGAGGGCGCCCGGTCAGGCCGGTAGCAAGGGTTACGGCGGTCATAGCGTGGGGGAAACGCCCGGTCCCATTCCGAACCCGGAAGCTAAGACCCACAGCGCCGATGGTACTGCACCCGAGAGAGTGTGGGAGAGTAGGACACCGCCGGACAACCATTACAAGGACGAGGCCCCACCACCGGTGGGGCCTCACCCCTTTAACCACCCCCAGACACACGGTTCGGCCACCCGCCAGGAAGCCCAGGCAACAATGCCACCCAGCCGCCGGCAGTAAGGTCGGTACATGAGTGGTTTGTTCTCACATCCTTCCGCCGCCGATGATCCGGAGCCGCGCCCCGCGCTGAGGGCCGCCGTTACCGTGCCGGCGCCCGTCGAGCACGCCTGGGCAGGGCTCACCGAGCACCTCCACCTGTGGTGGCCCGCGGACGAGCTCAGCCGCTGGGGCGCCGAGAGCTTCTTCGATCTCGAGGACAACGCCCTGGTGGAGACGTCTGCCGACGAGCAGGAGAACGTGTGGGGCGAGGTCACCGACGGCCGGCCCGGGCAGTCGCTCGACCTGCGATGGCGGCACCTCGGCTCGGCGTCCACCACGATGGTGCGGTTGACGGTGACGGAGGATGCTCCGACGTCCGTACGCCCTGAGGCCGCACGAGGTGAGGTGGCCCCGGGACCTACCGGCGGTGTCGATGCCGGGCATGCCGCCGCAACGCTGGAGTTCGTCCACAGCGGGTGGTCCACGACGGATCCGGAGGACCTCTACGAGTTCTACAGGGACTTCTGGCCTCTCGCAGCCGCCCGATACCGGCGCTTCATGGGAGGGTCATGATCGACCCGGCCGTCCTCGAGGAACTGGTCGCGGCCCTTCCCGGACGCGTCTCCACGACGGCTACAGACCTCGCGCAGTACTCCCGTGACCAGGGGCCTGTCCTGCGGGAGACCCTGCCCGTCGCCGTCGTCCGTGCGCGGTCCGTCGAGGACGTGCAGATCCTCCTGCAGTGGGCGACGCGCCACGACGTGCCGGTCGTCAGCCGGGGTGCCGGGTCGGGTGTGTCCGGTGGCGCGCACGCCACGACGGGCTGTGTCGTGCTGTCCCTCGAGCTCATGGACCGGATCGTCGAGATCAGCCCGGACGACGAGATCGCCGTCGTCGAGCCCGGAGTGGTCAACGCGGACCTCAATGCCGCAGTGGCACAGCACGGGCTCATGTACGCCCCGGACCCGGCGAGCTACCGGTGGTCCACCATCGGCGGGAACGTCGCGACGAACGCGGGTGGGCTCCGCTGCGCCAAGTACGGTGTGACCCGCGACTCGGTGCTTGCCCTCGACGTCGTGCTGGCCGACGGCACCCTCGTCTCCACCGGCCACCGGACCTTCAAGGGAGTGGCCGGGTACGATCTCACCGCGCTGATGACCGGCTCGGAGGGAACCCTCGGCGTGATCGTCGGGATCACGGTCCGCCTCCGCTACCTCCCACAGGCAGTACACACGCTGGCGGCCTTCTTCGACGATTTCCCGCAGGCGGCCGCAGGGGTCCTCGCCATCGGGCGGGCCCGTGTCCAACCCTCGATCCTCGAACTCCTGGACGGCAGGACGCTCGAGGCTCTCGACGGCGCCCACGGCTCGGATCTGCGCCGCCGGGGTGGTTCGCTGCTCCTCGTGCAGACCGACGGTTACGGGGCCGGGGCGGAGGCGGACGCCATCAGGGGTGCGCTCATCGGGCTGGGCGCCGTCATCAGCGAAGAAGGGTCGGAGGAGGCGGAGCGGCTGATCGATCTGCGGCGGCACAGCCGGGGCGACGAGGTCGACGATTTGTACAGGGTGGGGGAGGACGTCGCCGTCCCGAAATCCCAACTGGTCCCGTATGTGGCCGCACTGGAGGACATGGCCCGTCGCCACGGGGTGAAGCTGAAGGTCGTGGCCCACGCAGGAGACGGCAACCTCCATCCCACGTTCTGGGTGGAGCGGAGTGAGGGACCCCAGGCACAGGAGCGCCTCGAGTCGGCGCTGGACGAATCGGTGCAGCGGGCGCTCGACCTCGGTGGGACGATCACCGGCGAGCACGGTGTGGGCCAGTACAAGCGTCGCTGGCTCGCGTGGGAGCAGTCACCGGAGGTCCTCGACCTGCAGGCCCGCCTCAAGCAGGTCTTCGACCCGTCGAACATCCTCAACCCGGGCAAGGCGATCGTCTCCTGATCGTTGCGCGGGCGCTCCTGATCCGTGCTGCCGCCCAATGATACTGTTCAAGAAATTGCCGGAGACTCTCCGCCATTTCCACGACTTCCCTTGGGGGCACCATGACCGACAACACTCCGGAATCGCAGGGCAGCTCGCCGTACGGCCAGCAGAACCAGCCTCAGTACGGACAGAATCAGCCCCAGTACGGGCAGAATCAGCCCCAGTACGGCCAGCAGAGCACGTCCCCCTACGGCCAGCAGGGGCAGTCCCCTTACGGCCAGCAGGGGCAGTACGGCTCCGGTGCGGGCAACTACCCGGGACAGCAGGGCTACCAGGGCCAGACCACTGTGAACCCGGGCAGGACTCTCGGGATCGTCGGTTTCATCCTCGCCATCCTGATCGCACCCGTCGGCCTCGTCGTCAGCATCATCGCCTTCGTGCAGTCGCGGAAAGCGAAGATGGGCAATGGTTTCGCCCTCGCCGGCATCATCATCGGTGCGGTGTTCACGATCCTCGGCGCGATCCTGATCGCGGTCATCGCCAGTTTCGCCGCCGATCTCGGGCAGCAGCTCATCGACGCGTGCAGCGGTTTGCCGTCCGGCAGCCCCGTCACCATCCAGGGCCAGCCCACCACCTGCCCCTGATCGATACATGAAGAAGGACCGGCAGCCGAGAGCTGCCGGTCCTTTCGTCTCTTAAGGCCTAGTTGTCGGTGTACTCCGAGTCCTCGTCGATGCCGATCGTCCGGGCGTCGGCCGTCAGCATGATCGCCGCCTCGTCGCGACGGTGCCGCAGCTCGTCATCGAGGTAGGACTGCACAGCCTCCGCCAGCGGGACGTTCCTGTCCTCGCGCTCCGACATGTACCACCGGTGTTCGAGGACCTCATGGACCACCTGGGCCGGCTCGAGCTTCCCACCCAGCTCGCGGGGAACGGCCCGCACGATCGGCTCGAAGACCTCGTTCACCCACAGGTGGGCACTGAACTCCTCGTCGAGGGTCGGACTGTTGTCCGCGCGGTAGGCGTCCATGGCATTCAGGAGGCGCCGCGCCTGGTTCTCCTGCGCGTCGAGGCCCGTGAGGCGGAGGAGGCGCCGGCTGTGGTGCCCGGCATCGACGACCTTGGGTTGCAGCTGGATCTCCGTGCCGTTCGCGGCCGTCTTGATGGCATACTCCTCGACATCGAATCCGAGCTCGTTGAGACGCCGGATCCGTGCACCCACCCGCCAGCGTTCGCCGAGTTCGAAGGACTCCTGCTCCGTCAGCTCGCTCCACAGGCGGCGGTAGCTGTCCATGATCAGCTCGCTCGTGGCGAGCGGGTCCACCTTCTCCTCGATGAGCCCACCCTCGGCGAGATCCATCAGTTCGCCGGCGATGTTCACGCGCGCGATCTCGAGGTCGTACTCCCGCTGGCCGGTCGACAGCTCCGGGTACAGTTCGCCGGTCTCGGCGTCGACCAGATAGGCGGCGAACGAACCGGCGTCACGGCGGAACAGCGTGTTCGAGAGCGAGACGTCGCCCCAGTAGAAGCCGATGAGATGGAGGCGTACGAGGAGCAGCGCCTGCGCGTCGATGAGGCGCGTCAGGGTGTCCCGCCGCAGGGTCTGCGAGAACAGGGCACGGTAGGGCAGCGAGAACTTGAGGTGCCGCGTGACGAGCACCGGGTCGAGCTCCTCGCCCTCCGGCGTGGTCCGGCCGGAGATGACGGCGACCGGCTCGACGCAGGGCACGTCCAGTCGCTGGAGCTTGCGCAGCATGTGGTACTCGTGGCGGGCGATGTGCTCGCTGGTCTCCTTGACGGCGATGACCGACCCGCCGAGGTGCGCGAAGCGCACGATGTGCCGGGAGATACCGCGAGGCAGCGCCGCGAGTGCACTCGCAGGCCACTGTTCGAGGGCGATGTGCCAGGGGAGGTCGAGGAGTTCCGGATCGGTGGCCGCCGCCGTGATGTTCAGGGACCCGAGTGAGCGTGGATCGGCGGACGACGCCGGCCGCAGCCGCGGCAACTTGCCGGTCTGGTCGTAGTCGGTCGGCTCGTCATGCCACTGGGCGTTCGAGGTCTCTGTCATGGTGCTGCCTTCGAGGTAGGGCTGGGGTGGTCCTGGTTCAAGCCTAGTTGCCGTTAAACGAAGCGGTGGCGTCCGCCGGCATCCAAGGGATGTCCGGTGGAGCCACCGCCGTCGTCGTACGTGATGCGCGGTCCGCGAGGACGCTAGACCGTCTCGGCCAGGCGCTCACCCGTGGAGGTGTCGAACAGGTGCACATGGCCCTGCTCCGGGCGGACGTACACGGTGTCGCCCTTCATCGGTGGGCGACGGCCGTCGACGCGGGCCACCATGTCGTGGTTCTTGCCGTCCAGCGTGGTGTGGCCGTAGATGTAGGCATCGGCGCCGAGTTCCTCGACGACGTCGACCTCGACCTGCAGGCCTTCACCCGGGCTGCTGAGGACGAGGTCCTCGGGGCGGACACCGAGCGTGACGGTGTTGCCGGCGGCGGCGTTGAGGATGTCGCTGCGGACGGGGTAGGTGATGCCACCGAAGAGGACGCCGCCGTCGGTGACGGGCAGTTCGAGGAGGTTCATCGCGGGGGAGCCGATGAAGCCGGCCACGAACACGTTCTTCGGGCGCTCGTAGAGGTTGCGCGGGGTGTCGACCTGCTGGAGGATGCCGTCCTTGAGGACCGCGACACGGTCTCCCATGGTCATGGCCTCGACCTGGTCGTGCGTGACGTAGACCGTCGTGACGCCGAGGCGGCGGGTCAGCGAGGCGATCTGGGTGCGGGTCTGCACGCGCAGCTTCGCGTCGAGGTTCGACAGCGGCTCGTCCATGAGGAAGACCTGCGGGTTCCGCACGATCGCACGACCCATGGCGACACGCTGGCGCTGGCCGCCGGAGAGGGCCTTCGGCTTGCGGTCCAGGTAGTCCTCGAGGTCCAGGAGCTTCGCGGCCTCACGGACACGCTCGGCGCGCTCTTCCTTGGAGACGCCGGCGATCTTGAGCGCGAAGCCCATGTTGTCGGCGACCGACATGTGGGGGTAAAGAGCGTAGTTCTGGAAGACCATCGCGATGTCGCGATCCTTCGGGGGAACATCCGTGACGTCGCGGTCACCGATGAGGATGCGTCCGGAGTTGACGTCCTCGAGGCCGGCAAGCATGCGCAGGGAGGTGGACTTTCCGCAACCGGAGGGTCCTACGAGGACGAGGAATTCGCCGTCGGCGATGTCGATGTTGAGCTTGTCGACAGCGGGCTTCTCGGTGCCCGGGTACAGGCGCGTGGCCTGGTCAAACGTTACCGTTGCCATGGTGTTGGTTCCTTTTCACGGGCAGGTACGTGCCCGACGATCCGTAGTGAATGGAAGAATATTCAGTTGTGGTGCGCGGTCGGCCAGCAGTACCGGTGGCTCGGGGCCACGCTCCCGTAGTATGACACGTTCCCTAGCCTTGTGCACCCGATCTGCGCAACGCCACGAGTTCCTTCAGCACGTCCGAGAAGTCCTCCGGGGTGGCCACGGTGAATCGCGCGGCCGTCGTGCCGGGGCCGACCCTGATGCCGACGTCGTCCGGTCCCAGCGTGCGCTGCGCATCCTCGTCGGTGACGTCGTCGCCCGCGAAGAGGACGCCCGTCGCTTCCGTCACCTGCCGCAGGAGGGTCAGCCCCTGGCCCTTGTCCGCCTCGACCACCGCGATCTCGAGTACGCGCTTGCCCTCGGTGACACTGAGTCCCTCCAACGGCGCGAGCTCCGCCCGCACCGCTGCGACGGCTGACTCGGCGACGTCGTCCGCGGCTGTGCGGGTGTGGAGGACGACGCCGGCCGGCTTGAACTCGATGCGCGTCCCCTCATGGGCGGCGACAGCCCGCTCGACGGCGGCGACGGCCCGGGCCAGCAGATCCTCCTGGTCCGGGGTCAGCGCGAGGGGTACGCCGTCCGGCCCGGTCCAGGTCTCCGCCCCGTGGCTGCCGATCAGCAGGGCCTCCTCGGGCGGGTCCGCGACGGCCCGCAGGCTGTCGAGGGCACGTCCCGAGATGAGCGCCGTCATCGTGTCGGGGAGTGCTGTCAGTGCGCGCAGTGCCGCGGCCGACGCCGGCAGCGCCCGCGCGTCCTCTGCCCGCTGGACGAGCGGGGCGAGCGTCCCGTCGAAGTCCAGTGCCACGAGCAGTCGCGGCGTGGCGGCCAGGGTGCGGAGGGCGGTCCGGAGTTCCGCCTCAAGCGCCATGGCCGGGGCCTCCGGTCTGCAGGGCGTTCAGGAACGCCTGCGACCAGCGTTCGACGTCGTTCTGGACCACCTGGCGGCGCATGAGCCGCATGCGTCGCATAGCCTCGACCTTCGGCATGGAGATGGCCGAGACGATGGCTCCCTTGAGCCCGTCGATGTCGTGTGGGTTCACCAGGATCGCCTGCCGCAGGGTGTCCGCCGCTCCGGCGAACTCGCTGAGGACGAGCATGCCCGTGTTGCCCGTACGGGCCGCGACGTATTCCTTGGCGACGAGGTTCATCCCGTCGCGGAGCGCCGTGACGAGCATGACGTCGGCGGCGAGATAGAGCGCCACCATCTCCTCCACCGGGTAGCTGTGGTGGAGGTAGCGGATGGCCGTGTTCTTCATGGTGTCGTGGGTGCCGTTGATCCGGCCCACGGCGCCCTCGATGTCCTCACGCAGGATGCGGTACTGCTCCACGCGCTCGCGGCTCGGGCTCGCGACCTGGATGAGCGCTGCGTCCTCGACGGTGATGGCTCCGTCCTCGAGCAGTTCGCCGTAGGCCTTGAGGCGATGGCCGATGCCCTTGGTGTAGTCGAGGCGATCGACGCCGAGCAGGATGTGCTGCGGGTCGCCAAGCTCACGCCGGATCTCCCGGGACCGTTCGATGACGTCCGGACGGTGCGCGAGTTCCGTGATGGAGGCCGTGTCGATCGAGATGGGGAACGCCTCCGCACGGGAGACGTAGGCGGGGGAGCCGTCGTCGCCGGCCGGTACGTGCACCTGCTGGGACTTGATGGTGTAGCCCTTGAAGCGCCGCACGCAGCGGAGGAAGTTGCTGGCATCGCTGGGGCGCTGGAACCCGATGAGGTCGGCGCCGAGGAGACCCTCGATGACCTGGCGGCGCCACGGGAGTTGCGCGTAGATCTCCAGCGGAGGGAAGGGGATGTGGTTGAAGAAGCCGATCTTCAGATCGGGCCGCGCCTCCCGGAGCAACTTGGGCACGAGCTGCAGCTGGTAGTCCTGCACCCACACCGTCGCGCCCTCGGCCGCGACGGACGCCGTCGCCTCGGCGAACCTCTCGTTGACCCTCCGGTAGGAGTCCCACCAGGTGCGGTGGAACTCCGGGGACGCGATGACGTCGTGGTACAGGGGCCAGAGGGTGGCGTTCGAGAAGCCCTCGTAATAGAGCTCCACCTCCTCGGCGCTGAGCGGCACGGGCACGAGGCGCATGTTCGCCTCGTCGAAGGGCTCGAGCGTCTCGTCCGGTGCGCCGTGCCAGCCGACCCACGCTCCGTCGGCCTTCGCCATCACGGGTGCCAGTGCCGTCACCAGCCCGCCGGGGGATCGCCGCCACGAGCTCTCGCCGTGCTCGTCGACGACCCGGTCCACCGCGAGCCGGTTGGACACCACGATGAAGTCGAAATCACCGAACTGTCCCGCTGCCGCGGCGAGCGGCGTGACGCCGGGTGTGGTGGAAGGTTGTGCTGCGCTCAAAACTGGCTCCATCGCAGTAGTTTGGTCTCGATACCGACTCTATCGGTTCGCGCCGCCAGGGGATCGGGGTGCCCGCGCTGGAGAAGAGCAGCCTCGTCGGTGTCCGCCGTCCGGCCGTGTTCCCTGCGGGTCATCACTGATTTCCCGCGGTGCCGGCGCTGGGCTACCCTTAACGAGCGCTCGGCGTCCCCTCCCACCGGATCGGGGACGACGGCGCCCGCCGGCTCTGGCCGGTACGCCTCCTTAGCTCAGTTGGCCAGAGCACCGCTCTTGTAAAGCGGGGGTCGTCGGTTCGAATCCGACAGGGGGCTCCGACAGGCCCGCGATGCCACGGCCGGATGAGTCTCCCGACGGGGTTCGCCCCAGCGACCCGCTGCTTCCACGGACGGCCTGCCTCCGCGGTCTCCGGTCCCGGCGTCCCGGTGCGGAGGCCGACGCCCGCGCCGCGTCAGGCCACGCGCGCCGCCGCCTCCGGTCCGTCCTCGCCGTCACCGGCCACGATCGGCGCAGTCCCTGCGTCGACGCCCCGTGGCAGGCACGGCGTTCAGCGGGTCTCCCTGAAGCGGTTCCTGAAGTCCTTCGCCAGGGCCGCGTCGCGTGCCACCCGGTGGAACGACCGCGCATGGCGCCGCTGCTCCGCGGCGTCCTGCCGCCGGTGGAGGCTCGCGAGCTCGCGCTCCATCTTGCGGTAGCTCAGCCAGCGGCGCTCCTCCAGCGCTCCCGACTCGATGGCCGACCGGACGGCGCATCCCGGCTCGAGGTCATGGGCGCAGTCGCGGAACCGGCAGTCCCCGAACAAGTCCTCGATGTCCCCGAACACTTCGGACAGGCCGTTCTCGGCATCCCACAGGGCGAAGCCGCGCAGCCCCGGCGTATCCATCACCACGGCGCCGTCGCCGAGCGGCACCAGCTCCCGCGCCGTCGTCGTGTGCCGGCCCCTCCCGTCCCCCGCCCTGACCTCGCCGGTGTCCTGGCGGTGATCGCCCAGCAGGGCGTTGATGAGGCTCGACTTCCCCGCGCCCGACGGACCGAGCAGTGCCAGGGTCTGTCCGGCCCCGATCCTCCCGCGGAGGTCCTCGAGCCCGTCACGGTCCTCGGCCGAGGTCGTGAGCACCTCCACTCCCCGGGCGCGCCGGACGGTCTCGGCGACGACGTCGTCAAACCGGGTGCTGAGGTCGGCTTTCGTCAGGATGACGATCGGCAGGGCGCCGGAGTCCCAGGCCGCGACGAGGGTCCGCTCGAGCCGGTTGGTCGACAGCGGCCGGTCGAGGGGGACGACGACGCCCAGCAGGTCGATGTTCGCGCCGAGGATCTGCGCCTCGGACAGGGGATCGTACGCCCGCTTGCGCTGGAGCAGGGAGGACCGGGGCAGGCAGCCCATGACACTGCCGCCGGGTTCGATCGCGGCCCAGTCGCCGGTGACGAGGGAGTTCCCGCCGTCGAGATGGACGATGCCATGTCGCGAGGCGACGAGCACGCGACCGCGATCAGCCCGGATGACGCGGGCAGGTTCCGGGACGTCCGGGCCGGGGAAATGGAAGGAGAAGAGACCGTCGATGCGGTCGGTGAAGCCGTACTGCTCGAGTGTGTTCAACGTGGGTCCTCTGGGGGGAGGCCTCCCACGGCGCGCTACGGCGCGGAAGCAGGGGAGGCGGTGTTCATGGGGTGGGCGGCGCACAGCGCAACGACACTGACCTTCATGACTCCACCTCCTCGCTCGTCGTCCGGCTCGCAAAGCCGGACGGCCAACATCATAGGTCCATCGGGGCGTCGTGACCAGACCCCTGCAACGATGCCGTCCTCCGGCCGACGCACGAGGCGACGGAGATCCGCGGAACCGATCGTGCATGACACGGCCCGGCGACACCGGTAGAAAGGTGGTTATGGATTCCCACCCCGGCGCAGTCGGACCGGGCGCACCGGCGCCCCCGCCGGAACGCGGCGTCCGCGTCCGCCGCAGCTCCGGCGTCGCCCTCGGCGTGACCGCACTGCTCGCGAGCGCACTGCTGACCGGGTGCTCGCCCGACGGCGAGGTGATCGACGCCGACTACGCGAAGGTGTGCCAGGACCGGACCACCGAGGAGCGGGCCGAGGACGACCGCTGCAGCGAGCAGGGCGTGTCCTCCGGACTGTACGGCTGGTACTTCCTCGCCATGGGCTCCGGCCGCAGGAGCATCCCCGCCGTCGGCGCGGGCCTTTCCGGCGGTACGAGGTCGGTGCCGTCCGGCGCGACCTCCCGGTCGGGCGTCAGCCCCGACGGGGCGTCGTCCGTGTCGCGCGGCGGATTCGGCAGCAGCAACGGCGGGACCGGCGGCTGACATGCGGCGACTGCCATCCACCCGCCGGCCGGACTGGCGGGCGAAGATCGAGAGCGTCGGCCTCATCTACTCCACGACCATCACGCCCGACGGCGGCGCCGTCGAATACTGGCACGAGGACGCCTACTACGAGTTCGAGATGAGCGAGGTGGAGACGCTCGAGGGCGTCACCGAGGAACTGCACCGGATGTCCCTCGAGGCCGCCCGGTACCTCGCCACGGGAGCCATGGGCACCATCGGCATCGGACCGGACGCGCTCCGCCTCGCTGCCGAGTCCCTGGCGAAATCCGACCCGGCCGTCTACGGGCGGTTCGACCTGGCGTTCGACGGCCACGGACCGGCGAAGCTCCTCGAGTACAACGCGGACACGCCGACCGGCCTCATCGAGGCCTCGCTGGCGCAGTACTACTGGCTGCAGGATGTCCGGCCGGACCACGACCAGTGGAACGGCATCCACGAGGCGCTCGTCGCCGCCTGGCGGAAGCTCTACGCGGCGTCCGGGCTGACCACGCTGCACGTCGCACACACGGAGGTCGAATCATCCGGGGAGGACTGGATGACCGCGGCCTACATGCGTGACGTCGCGATGCAGGGTGGATGGACCACTGTCGGTATCAACATGAGCGACATCGGCTGGGATGCCGTCGGCAAGCTCTTCGTCGACCTCGACGACCAGCCCATCTCCACGATGTTCAAGCTCTATCCGTGGGAGCTGATGATCAAGGAGGACTTCGGCCGGCACGTCCTCGCCTGGCCCACCTCCACGCGGTGGATCGAACCGGCGTGGAAGATGCTCCTCTCGAACAAGGCCCTGCTGGCTGCCCTGTGGCATCTGTACCCGAACCACCCGAATCTGCTGCCCGCCTACCTCGACTCGCCGCGCGAACTGTCCGAGTGGGTCGCGAAGCCGCTGCACGGCCGTGAGGGCGACAACATCCGCATCCACGCGGACGGCATCGACATCGAGCAGCCCGGCGGCTACGGGGCGGAAGGATGGTGCTACCAGGCCTGGCATCCGCTGCCGTCGATGGACGGCAACCGGCCCGTCCTCGGCTGCTGGGTGGTCGACGGCGAGAGCGTGGGGGTGGGCATCCGGGAGTCCGACGGCTACATCACCGACTACTACTGCCGCTTCGTGCCCAGCATCATCAACGCTCCCGCGCCCACCATCACGGGCTGACCCTTCACGCCCTGACCCGCGTGTGGAAGAGTGCCACGCAGGAGTCCATTTGGGGGGATCGATGCAGCGAACACGTGTGCCGGGCAGCGCAGTCATGGCCGTCTCCCTGGCAGTCCTGCTCGGGGGATGCGGTGTCCAGGATCGGGCCGAGGACGGCGAGCTCCCCGCGTTCGGCTCCATGGACGAGGCCTTCAGTGCCGTCGACGCGGTGCTGGGCTGCGAGTCCGATCCCGCGGGGGAGCCGATCGCACCCATGGACGGGGGTCTGCTGGCCTCCGAGCAGCGCCTGTGCGCCGACAACGTGCAGGTGGACCTGTACCCGGACGAGCGATCCCTCGAGAAGAGCTACGGGATCTGGAGCGGTTCGCAGCAGGGAGAAGTGCGTCTCGTCCGCGGCGGGAACTGGATGGTCGTGGACCTGACCGCTGTGGCCACCGGCGATCCGACCCCGTGGGACATCGAGCACCTGGCGGACGAGCTGCACGGCGAGTACGTGGTCGCCGGCACGTAGCCGGCGCGTGGTCCACCACCCCGGCGCTCCGGGGAGGGCACAGTGTACCGGCCCGGTCCAGGGAGCCGTCCGGATGGATGCGCACTGGACGTGACGCCGCCGGTGTGGTGCGTCGGACGGGACTTTAGGCCCTAGCCACCCCTCACCGTCTGGCATGGGATGGGTGCACGACGACGACGTCGTACGGCGCAGGGCGCGAAGAGCAGCACCCCTGAGGTTCGAGGAGGACCCCACCATGACCATCCGCACACTCTGGACCAGCATCGACCCCACCGTGCAGCAATGGCTTCTGGCCAATCCGGGCTGCCTCGTCCTTCCCCGCACGCTGGTGAACCGGGTGGAGGCTTCGAGCGGTACGTCCATGACGACCGACGGCCATGGCGAATACCTCCTGTCGGAGGAGGACCTCGACTACCTGAAGGGTCGGCGACGCGAGGACATTCCCGACGGCGCCACGGAGGTTCCCGCCGGTGTCCGAGGGGCCGGTCCTGCGGAAGCCCTCGACCGGTGAGGCAGGGGATGTCGAGGGACGTGGCACGGGCAGCACACCCGTCGGCCACGCGTCAGAAACTCAAGGTACTCGTTCGGGCGGACCCGGACGTCAGGAGCGTGAGGATCATCGTCCACGGGTGCGTGTCACCGGTCAACGTCCACGGCCTGGACCTGGTGGTCCGGCGGGCCGCCAGCCTCGCGCCCGCGACCGATGTCACCCTGGATCTGGGTGAGGCCGAGGCCTGGGATTCGGTGCAGAAGGACCTCGAGGTCTCTTCCTTCACGTCCCGGCTGGCGTCCGCGATGCCGGCCGCGACCGGTATCCGGCTGCGGGTGATCGCACCGGGCTCCTGAGCGGAGCCGGGTCCGGCGGGGCCTTCCCCGCCGGACTCCGGTTCTCCGGGGTCCGGAAGGAATCCCATGGGTGTAGTCTCGGCTTCCATAGCGCGAGACCACGAAGCGCTGCGCACCTGCGGGAGGGCACACGAAGCCCGGCGCAGGGATCTGGATGACCGGTCCTAGCGGCCACGGACGGCCGAACCCCAACGAGTCGGGGCGATCCCCGGGCAACAGGACGGAACGTTCTGTGAACAGACAGCCGCAGTACCTGCCCCCGGAATCACAGGGACAGCCCCCCACCGCGGGCATCGAGAACATCCTCTCGGCGTTCGCCGCCATCGCGGACGACCTCGACCTCGACACCGTGCTCGAACGGGTGGTCTCCGCCGCCTGCCGGCTGGTCGACGCCCGGTTCGGGGCGCTGGGCGTCATCGGACCCGGCCGCCTGCTGCGTCCCTTCATCACCGTGGGCCTCGACGACGACGAGATCGCCAGGATCGGGCCGCTTCCCCAGGGCCACGGGGTGCTGGGGTTGCTCATCACCGAACCGCGGCCGGTGCGCCTCGCGGACCTGCGCCGTCACCCCCTCGCCTACGGGTTCCCCGCCCATCACCCGCAGATGACGTCCTTCCTGGGTGTGCCCATCCGCGTCCATGACAGGGTCTTCGGGAACCTGTACCTGACGGAGAAGCGCGGGGGAGCGGACTTCTCCGATGCCGACGAGCAGCTCGTCGTCGCCCTGGCCTCCGCGGCCGGGATCGCCATCGAGAACTCGCGGCTGTTCGACGAGTCGAACCGCAGGACCCGGTGGCTGGAAGGCGGGCTCGATGCCGCGCGCCAGCTTCTCGGGCGGCACACCGGCACCCACAGCGACCTCGAGCTGGTCGCGCAGCATGCCTTGCGCGCGTCGCAGAGTACCCTCGTGATCGTCCTGCGGGACCTCGGCCATCATCGCGGGCTCATCTGCGAAGCCGCCGACGGCGCCGGCGCCGAGGCCCACCTCGGGCGACGTGTGCGGGGGGCCGCCCTGCTCCGGGATCTCACGGCCACCTCGCCGCCGGCCCTGATCACCGGAACCGATCTCGCCCTGGTCCTCCCCGGTACGGCAGCCGAGACGATCGACACCGCCCTGTGCAGCAGGCTCCCCGGTGAAGGCGAGCGGCACTTCCTCCTCATCGGCCGAGCCTCGGGCACCGTGACGTTCTCGGACGTCGATCACGAGATGATGCGGTCCTTCACCTCCCATGTGTCGCTGGCCCTGGAACTGCTGCGGGCCCACCGCCGGCGCGAGCAGGAAGCCGTGTTCGGCGACCGCGACCGCATCGCCAGGGACCTCCACGACGTCGTCATCCAGCGTCTCTTCGCAGCGGGCCTCAGCATCCAGACACTCCGGAAATACACGGCCGACGCGCACGCGCTGGACCGTATCTCCGCCGTCACGACCGAGCTCGACGCGACCATCCGGGAGCTCCGCGACACCATCTACTCCCTCCGGTCCGTCCCCCAGGCCGCACCGAGCTTCACCTCGACGGTGTTCTCCCTCGTGGCCGATGCCTTCGACGGGCACGACCTCGAGCCGGTCCTCCACCTCTCCGGCCCGGTGGACTCCCTCGTGGAGGGGGACCGGGCGGACCACCTGAGGGCCATCCTCCTCGAAGGGCTCTCCAATGCGCTCCGGCATGCCGACGCGCAGGTCATCACCATCACGCTCGCCGCCTCGGAGGGGCAGGTGGAACTCGCGATCGAGGACGACGGCCGTGGCTTCACGGCCCCGGCCCGAGCAAGCGGGCTGGCGAACATGAGGCGCCGGGCAGAGCTCTGCGGAGGCACGCTCGCGATCACCAGCAGCCCCGGTCACGGGACCCGCATCCACCTCGTGATGCCGGTCGACGTCAGGCAGACGGAGAACGCTCAGGGCTGGAGATGAAGACGGCCGCCTGCGTCCGTCGTTGGAACCCCAGCTTCGAGAGCAGGGACGACACGTAGTTCTTCACGGTCTTCTCGGCGAGGAACAGTTCCGCGCCGATCTCCCTGTTCGTCAGCCCGGCTCCGATCAGATCGAGGACCCGCTTCTCCTGGCTCGTGAGGGCGGCCAGGCGCGGGTCCTCCACGGAGGCTTCCACGAGCCCGGCGACGATGCGCTCGCGGACCCCTGTCTCGAAGAGCGACACCCCCTCGGCGGCCAGGTGCACCTTCTCGACGAGGTCGGACCCGAGGATCTCCTTGAGGATGTACCCCGTCGCCCCGGCGAGGACGGCGCCCCGGAGCGCCTGGTCGTCGTCGTAGCTCGTCAGGATCACGCACGCGAGCGACGAATCGACGGACCGCACGTCGCGGCACACCTCGATCCCGGCACCGTCCGGCAATCGCGCATCCAGGATGGACACATCGGGGCACAGCGCCGGGATCCGCCGGGCCGCCTCCTCCGCCGACGCCGACTCCCCGACGATCACGAAGCCCTCGTCCTCGAGCAGCTCACGCAACCCGCGGCGCACCAGCTCGTGGTCGTCCAGGATGAACACCGAGACCTGCCGCGGGGCCCTGCCACGCTCGATGCCGGGCATCCGTCCTCCTCCACCTCAGCACCTCATGTGCCTGCGCGAGCAGACGTCGTGCTGACCATGATGGCCCCATCCGTCCGGTGGCGGGAGGGTCGAAGGGCCCTTCCACCGGGCAGATCGGCCCTACCCGGCGGGGAACGGCGCAGTCATAATGGAAGGGTGGCGCCGCCCGAGACCAAGGAGCAACCGTCATGGAGCCAGGCCAGCTGATCCGCGGAGCGCCGGCCGTCCGGCGGGCCGGCCCCGGGACATGACCGAGAGCGCCGGCGGCATCGCCCTGCGACGGCCCGTCCTCGTCGCGTACGACGGCTCCGACGGATCGAAGCGGGCCGTCCTGTGGGCATCCCGGTACGCGATCTCCGCCCAGCTACCCCTCGATGTCGTGCACTGCTGGTCGTGGCCGTTCTTCACCCACGATCTCGGTCCGGTCACGGGCGTGCAGGACAGCGGCCTGCGCCGGGAGGCCGAGAGGCTCGTCGCCGAAGGGCAGGACCTCGCGGCCCGGGCCGAGCCCGATCTCGAGGTCCGCGCACGGCTCGTCGTCGGGTTCCCGGCCGAGACCCTGACGCGGCTCTCGGCGGAGGCATCCCTGCTGGTGACGGGGACCCGGGGGTTCGGCGGCTTCGCCGAACTGCTCATCGGGTCGGTCAGCCTCCGCCTCGCCTCGAGCGCGTCGTGCCCCGTCATGGTCGTCCGTGAAGCCCGGCCGACGTACGACACCGTCATCGCCGCCGTCGACGGTTCACCCGCGAGCGACCGGGCCACCGTGGCGGCCGCCGATCTCGCGCGGACCCTGCACAAGCGCCTGGACCTCCTCCATGTGCGCGTACACCGCCGACGCACGCCGGCCCCGTTGCCGTCCGACGGCCGGGACCCTGTTCTCGAACGGGCCGCGGCCCAACTGGCGGGCGTGAGCGGGCTGTCCGTGGCGGAGGAGTCCGCCGCGGGTCACTCGGCCGCAGGGCTGATCGTGGAACGGACCACGACGGCGTGCTGCGTGGTCCTCGGGGCCAAGGGCGGCAATGCCCTGGGGGCGCGGCTCGGGACCACGGCCCACGCGGTCCTCCACCACGCCAGGGGGAACATCGGGATCGTCCCGTGAGCCACGGGCCTGCGCGACGACGGCGGTATCAGCGCTGGTCGGGGCCCTGCGCCTCCACCTGCTCGGCCTCGCGTTCCTCCGTCTCGCCGGCCGTCGCCGTCGGGCCCGGGTCCATGCCGTCCCGCTCCCGCCAGCCGCCCTTGCGGTAGGCGGGTGTGCCGAGGCCCAGGACCACGAGCGTGAGGGCGGCGACGGAGAGCATCACGCACACCATTGCCAGCGCATCGCCGCCGAGGAGGCCGACGAGCGGGCTCACCAGGCCTGCCACGCCGGACTGCAGGGCGCCGATCACGGCGGCGGCAGTACCGGCCATGTGTCCGTAGTCGTGCAGTGCGAGCACGGAGGAGTTCGCAGGGATCAGTCCCTGCGTCCCGAGCACCAGCCACAGGCCCGCCATCAGCCCGACGATGCCGCCGAGACCGGTGAGTACGAGGGCGAGGAGGACGAGTGCGCATGCCAGCTGCACGATCACGGCGACCCGGAGCACGCGGATGGGTGCCGCACGCCGGACCAGGGCGGCGTTGAGCTGGGCCGACCCCACGATCGCCGCACCGTTGAGCGCGAACACGGCGGCGAACTGGCCCTGGCTGAGGCCGTACTCGTCCTGGAAGACGAAGGGTGAACCGACCACGTAGCTCATGATCACGGCGAGTCCGAGGCCGGGGATCACCGCGAGGGCCATGAAGTGCCGGTCGCGGAGCAGCGCCAGGTAGCCGCCGGCGACGCGCCGGGGGTCCCCCGAGCGCCGCTTCTCACGGGGCAGGGATTCCGGCATGAAGCGCCACACGATGAGCACGAGGGCGAGTCCGATGAGCGCGAGGGCGTAGAACACGGCGCGCCACTGCCACGCGCCGGCAATGGCCTGCCCGACGGTCGGGGCGAAGAGGGGTGCGACCCCGATGACGAGCATCAGCCGCGAGAGCAGCCGTGCGGCGTCCGAGCCGACGAACCGGTCGCGGATGACGGCGATGGCGACCACCGAGGCGGCCGCGTTGAAGAAGCCCTGGCAGACCCGCAGGGCGATCAGGGAGCCGATGTCCGGCGTCATCGAGCACAGGATCGACGTCACGACATGGAGCGAGATCCCGATGAGCAGGGGCAGGCGTCGGCCGAACCGGTCAGAGAACGGCCCGATGACGAGCTGGCCCACGCCCGCGCCGATGAGCATGCCGGACATGGTGAACTGCGCCGCGGCCTGGGTGGTCCCGAGGTCGTCGGCGACCGCCGGGAGGGAGGGGAGGTACATGTCGGTCGTGATGGCCGGAAGGGCCGCGAGGGCTCCCAGCATCAGGATCCACTTGACGCTGGAGCGGCCGGACGAGGTACTGGTGGTGTTCGCGGTACTCACCCTGTAAACCCTAGGCAGATCGTTGACCTGACGAACAGGTGTGCGGGAATGTGTCGCCGGTGGGCACGCCACTGGACAGCCGGCCGGACCCGCGTTAGCGGAGCGGCAGCCGGTGCATGGTGACCTCCAGGTGGCCTGCGCTGATGACGGCCGTCATGTAGGTGCAGTACGGCTGGCGCCGGCGGTCGGTGGGGGAGCCGGGGTTGAGGAGCCGCACCCCGGACGCGGTCCGGGTGTCCCAGGGGATGTGGCTGTGTCCGAACACCAGGACGTCGACGTCGGGGTACAGGGCCTCCATGCGGGCCTCGCGGCCCTGCTTCTGGCCGGTCTCGTGCACCACCGCGAGGCGTACGCCGTCGAGCTCCGCCCGCGCGACCTCGGGCAGGCGACGCCGGAGCTCAGGGCCGTCGTTGTTGCCGTAGCAGGCGATGAGCCGGCGCGAGCGGGATTCCAGCTCGTCCAGCAGGGCCGCCTCCGTCCAGTCCCCGGCATGCACGACGACGTCCGAGGCCCCGACCGCTGCCCACACCTCGTCCGGGAGGTCCTTCGCGCGCTTCGGGACGTGGGTGTCGGCGAGGAGTGTCATGGTGAGGTCCATGGCGCCCATTCTCCTGCGTCCGCCCGGGGTCCGGGCGGTCCGGGCGGACACTCGTGACAAGCGCGGAACCCTGTGCCATGCTTTCGTAAGCACGCTTAGTAATGGGCGTTCGAGACTACGAGGAGACAGTTGTGAAGATTGACAAGTCGCAGATCATCGACCTGCTGAAGAGCCAGGGCAAGCACGACCACGCCGATCAGGCGCAGTCCGAACTCCCGGACCAGGTGGACCCGGAGCAGCACGCGGACCTGCTTGCGAAGTTCGGCATCAACCCCAAGGACCTGCTGGGTAAGATCCCCGGCCTCGGTGGCTTCGGGGGTTAACCGGGTTCGGTGCCTCGGCGCCGACGAGTGAAGGAGTCAGCAGTGGATACAGGTCAAGTGGTTTGGATCATCGTCGGGATCGTCGTGCTCCTGGCGATCATCGCCGTCGTTGCGATGCTGGCCCGCAAGCGCGGGACCGCCCATCGGCAGCGGCAGCAGGAGGAGGACAGGCACCGCGCAGCGGAGATGCGTGAGCAGGCCAAGGCGACGGAGCTCGAGGCCCGCGAGCGTGAGGCGAAGGCCTCCATGGCGGATGCGGAGGCGCAGCGGGCGGAGGTCGAGGCCGAGCGGCTCCGGCAGCAGGCCCAGGAACGCCAGAACGACGCCGAGGGGCTGCGGGGCAAGGTGGCGCACCACGTCCAGGCGGCGGACGAGGTGGACCCCGACGTCACCACGGACAAGGATCAGCGCCGCGGCACCTGACCGCAGCCACGTCCGACGGAAGGGAGTGCTCCTCGCGGGGTGCTCCCTTCCGTGTGTCGGCCGGCGCGTCGGTCCGGCTGGCGACGACGTGGCTGGCGGCGACCCCGCCCGGCCACGAAGGTAGGAGCAGGAGTCGGGGCGGGGCGGGGCTCACGGGGGCCATCCCGGAAGTGCGTGACAATTCCGTGACGCCCCCCAAGACTCGGAAGGGGACCTGCGAGGGTGCGGGATGGACGAGCGGGAGGCAGGCGCATGGGTGAGTCGGCGACAGTGGTCATCACGGGAGCATCCAGTGGTATCGGGCGGGCGACGGCTCGCCTGTATGCCGACGACGGCGCCCGGCTCGTCCTGGCCGGACGGGATGCGGGGACGCTGGAGGCCGTCGCGGCCGAATGCCGCGACCGGGGGGCGAGGGTCGTCGCCGTGCCCACCGATGTCTCCTCGGAGGCCGACGTCGACCGTCTGGCCGAGACCGCCGTCGAGCATTTCGGCGGCATCGACGTATGGGTGGGCAATGCCTCCCTCTACAGCTTCGGTACGTTCGAGCAGACGCCCTCGGAGGTGTTCGACCGGCTCGTCGAGGTGAATCTGCTGGGCCAGGTGTACGGGGCGCGTGCAGCCCTGCGGGTGTTCCGGCGCCAGGGCCGCGGTGTCCTGGTGTCGGTGGCGTCCGTCTACTCGAGGATCACCTCACCCCTCGTGAGCCCCTATGTGACGAGCAAGTTCGGGCTCCTCGGGTTCCTCGAGGTGCTGCGCATGGAGTTGCGCGATGCGCCGGACATCCACGTCTGCGCCGTCCTGCCGGCCACCATCGACACCCCCATCCACCAGCACGCCGCGAACTACACGGGCCGGCCCGTGCGTCCGCTCCCACCGGTCGCGGACCCGGTCCGCGTGGCACGCGCGATCGTCCGTGTCTCCCGCAGGCCCCGGCGGCTCACGCAGGTGGGGCGCGTCCAGTCGCTGTTCGTCTACGCCCGGGCCCTGGCCCCCGCCGTCTACGAGCCGGTCGTGGCCCGCGTATACGTGGCACTCGCCCTGAAGGGCGGGTCGATGCCCGAGGCATCCGGGAACGTGTTCCGCGCCGATCGGGAGGCCACCGGGGTCACGGGCGGCTGGCGGGTTCTGCCCTGGCTCCGGCGTGGGCCGGGGCGCCGGGGCCGGTGAGGGACCGGCCCCGGGCGGCTGCATGAGCTCCGGAGGGCTGTCAATGTGAGGGACACGATAGCGGAGGGCTCGCAGCGGTGTGCGGCGGCACAGTAATAGTTGACCTATGAACCAATGGCAGGGTCTCCTGGCGCAGTGCGCGCGGAGCATGGGCTTCGACCGTGGCCAGGGGCGTGCGGCGTATGCGCTCATCGGTGTAGGGATCTTCTGGGCCGTGGGGCTGTTCGGCGGCCTGCGGATCCTCCACAGCGCCTCGTCGCCGATGACCACCCTCGTGGTCCTGTACGTGATGCTGGCCGCCGTCGCGCTGTCGCTCGTGATCGCCGCGGCCGCGGTGGCGGAACTCGGACGCCAGGCCGCGCAGAGGCGGCGCCGCTAGCTGGCACCGCCCCTGCCGGTCAGGACGACCGGGACCCGGTGCCCTCCTCGATCTCCGCGTAGCGCTGCAGGAGCCCCGCCGCACTGCCCGCCGGCTCCTGCCCGATGGCGCCCCGCATGGACCCGAGCTTCGCGGCGCCCGCCGGGAAGGGCGGCAGCAACGGCACGTCGGGGTCGGTCACGACATCGACGACGAAGGGCCGGTCCGCGGCGAAGGCCCGCCGCCAGGCGTCCGCCAGATCCTCGGGATCCTCCACCCTCACGCCGTCGAGGCCGAGGAGGCGGGCGTAGGCCGCGACGTCGACGGCCGGCAGCGACTGGCTCGCCTCGAACCGCGGTTCCCCTTCCATCTCGCGCTGTTCCCACGTCACCTCGGCGAGGTCGCCGTTCGAGAACACGCACACGACGAACCGTGGATCTGCCCAGTCGCGCCACAGTCCGGAGACCGTGACCAGTTCGGCGAGACCGGCCATCTGCATGGCTCCGTCCCCGGCGAGCACGACGACGGGGCGGTCCGGATGTGCCAGCTTCGCAGCGATGCCGTACGGCACCCCGGCACCCATGCAGCCGAGCGTGCTGGAGAGGTGGGCGGGTACGCCGCGCGGCAGCCGGAGCTGGCGTGCGTACCAGTAGACGCAACTGCCGACGTCGACCGCGACCTGCGCGTCATCGGGCAGGACGGCGTTGAGCTCGTGCACCACCCGCTCCGGATTCACGGGCGTGGCAGGCGTCATGGCCCGCTCGGTCGCGACCCGGTGCCACTGCCGTACCTGCTCCTCGACCTCCCTGCGCCAGGACCGGTCCTGGTGTCCGTGCAGCAGGACCAGCAGGGCTCCGAGAGTCTCCGCCGCGTCGCCGTGCAGGGCCACCTCCACGGGGTACCGGTTGCCGATGGCCTTCGGGTCGATGTCGATCTGCACGGCACGGGCCTGCCCCGGTGCCGGGTAGAACTCGGTCCAGGGGTCGTTGGAACCGATGATGAGCAGGGTGTCGCAGTTGTCCATCAGGTAGGCGCTCGCGGTGGTGCCCAGGTGTCCCATGGTGCCGGTGGCATGGGGCAGCGATTCGTCGACGAAGGGCTTGCCGAGCAGGCTCGTCGTGATCCCCGCACCCAGGCGGTCGGCGACGGCGAGGACCTCCTGCTGCGCAGAGGCCGCCCCCTGCCCCACCAGGATCGCGATCTTCCCGCCGTCGTTCAGGAGGCTCGCGGCGTCCAGCAGATCTGTCTCCCGCGGGGAGACGCAGCCGAGCGACCAGACCGGCGACGACGGCACCACGCCGTGCTCGTGCGGCACCTCGGGTGCAGGTGCCTGCTGGACGTCGTGCGGGAGGATGACGACCGCGGGCGACCTGGTGGCGAGGGCCGTCTTGAATGCCCGGTCGAGCACCATGGGCAGCTGCTCGGGGTCCGCCACCTGCTGACGGAACGCGGAGGCCACGTCCTTGAACAGGCTGAGGAGGTCGATCTCCTGCTGGTAGGCGGAACCCAGCACGGTCTGGCTCTGCTGCCCGATGAGCGCGACGACCGGCACGCTGTCCATCCGCGCGTCGTACAGGCCGTTGAGGAGGTGGACGGCGCCCGGGCCCTGCGTGGCCGTCACCACGCCGACTCCGCCGGTGTACTTGGCGTGGGCGACCGCCATGAAGGCGGCGGCTTCCTCGTGGCGTGCCTGGACGAACGACGGCGACCCCGCCCGGCGCAGTGCGCCGAGCAGGGGATTGATGCCGTCACCGCTGTAGCCGAAGATCCGCTCGACGCGCCAGGCGGCGAGGCGGCGGACGACGAAGTCGGCGGCGGTATCCTCCGCCACCGGCTATACCGCTGCCGGTACGTCGGGACCCGTGGGCCAGCGCAGGAGCGCAGCGATGGGCTTCTCCTCGAGCGCCCCGGACGGGTACATGGTGACCTGGGCGTCGGTGAGGGCGGCGGCCCGGAGCAGCCCGGCCACGGCCGGTACCTCGCCCAGGACGCCGGCGCCGGCGGTCTCCGCCTCCGACGTCGCGATCCACGGTGCGGCGTCGAGCGCCAGGAGGGTCTCGCCGTCCCAGGCGGTGGTCTCCAGGAGGAGCGATTCCACCTGCGCCTGCTGCAGCGCGGTGATCACGGCGCCACGACCGATGGCCGACGTCCGCGTCCCCTGGCCTTCCTTCTCGGCGAGGCGTTCCAGCAGATTGCGCTGCCGGTCGGCCATGGTGAGTGCCACGAGCTGCTGCACCTGCTCGAGGAACGTCGTCTCGTCAGCGCCGTCGGCGCGCGTATTGCTCTCGATGATGCTGAGCTTGGCCCGCGACTCCTGCGAGACCTCGTCCGCGACCAGCTGCCGCGCGCGGATGTCGCCCGCCACGATGATGAGCTGGGCGTCGTGCTCGGCCGAGATGCGGTCGATCTCGGACGCCACCTCGCGGGAGTTCATCTTCCAGACCTTCTCGGCGTGCTGCTGCATGCGCCGGTGGCCCCAGCCGCCGCTCCCGAGCTTGCGGGTGTGCATGGTGTCGCCCTCGATCGTGGAGTCCGGATCGCCGGACGTGATGTGCTCCTCGTCGCCGTCGGCGTACCGCAGGTACACCTCGCCCCCGTGGTGCCCCACCTCCGCGACCAGGTACGCGAAGTCCTCCGGTGTGTGCCGGACGAGGGGTGTGAGGTCCGGGATCGGTCCGGTCGCCGTCACCGCGAGGCCGACGAGGTTGCCGGGGAGGAACTCGTTGACGACGGCCTGCCCGTTGTTCACGAGGAGGTAGCGCGTCACCGGATCGGGGAGTCCCTTGGCGGTCGTGCCGAGCGCCGCCACCGCGGCGTCGACGTCCTCGGCGGGAGCGCCGGCGGCCTTCATCTCCTGGGCGATGCTGCGGGGGAGGATCTCATCGTTCGACAGGCCGTCCACCGTGCCGGTGCTTCCCTCCGCATAGATGGTGGTCCATGGGCCGGGCAGCTCGAACAGCTGGGCGTGGTCTTTGAGTACGTGCGTCACGTAGATCCCCTGTCATGTCAGTGGTGGTCATCCCGGTACAGGCGTCCGCACCGGAACACTAAGGACACTTATGGTCTATCACTCGGGACGGGGTGCCGAGAAGATGCGGGGCCGCAGCGACCGGGGTTGAAAAACGCTCGGCAGGCGTGGGTGGCGACGGGTAGCGTGAAGTCATGCTCACCGTTCCCGAGAACCTCCCGCCCGCCTACATCACCTTCCTCGAAGCGCAGGACGAAGGCTTCGCCGAGACCGTGCTGATGGTCATGAAGCAGTCAGTCGCCGAGGGCAAGTACGGCATCCTCGTCAGCAGCCACGCCCTGGACCGGCAGGCTGAGCTGTCGCAGGAGGTGCCGTTCGGCGAGGTGGTCGAGGGTACGCGCTGACGCAGCGCCGCCCGCCCGCATCCGTCCCTCGCCACCGGTCCCCGGGCCGGAGGCAGGAGCGGGTCGAACGCGGGAAGCGCCGGCCCATCGGGCCGGCGCTTCCGCGTTCGCTGCGTGGCTACTGCGAGCCGTCGCTGTACTTCTCCTCCGAGTCCGCGCCCTCGGCCGGTTCTTCGGGGTGTGCCCGGACGGTCTCCGGGTAATCGTCCGAGGTCTTGTCCGCTGAAGCCTTGTCGTGGGAGCTGTCGTTGGTGCCGGGATTCTCTGACATGTGCTCGTCCTTTCGGGTTGCAGGGAAGCTAAGCCCCCTTATGGTCAGTCTACGGACAGAGCGCCGCGAGCATAACCCGCAACCTTCCGCGTGACGCGGAGTTCTCAGCATGCTTACGATCAACGCATGAACGCCGTAGGGGACCCGGTCTCCCGTCCCGCCGACCGCACCCTGGTGATGCTGCGATCCGCCGGCGTGGGACTGCTGTCCGTCGGCCTCGGGCTGGGCGCCCATGCCCTCTCCGGTGGGCCGCTCCCGAGCGTCCCGATCCTCTGCGGGCTCGCGGCGCTCGCCGTCCTGGCGGCGACCCTCGTGGCTCAGGCCCGGCTGCCCGGCTGGGCCGTCCTGCTGCTGCTCGGCGTCGCGCAGCAGGTGCTCCACTGGCTTCTCGGTGGGCTCGGGACGGGGACGTCGTCGACGATTCCGTCCAGTGGCGTGCATCACGGCGGTGAGGTCCCGGTCGGCGCCGGGCCTGCTCAGGGGCACTCGCCCGAAGTCATGCTGATGCTCCACACACATCTCGCGGCAGCACTCCTGATCGCCTGGGCGGCCGCGCAGTACCCCCGCCTGAGGGCCTGGCTGACCGACCGAGACCCGGGTCGGGACCCTGTACGGGCCGGCGGGATGCAGAAAGGCGCCCCCGTCGGGTGACGGGAGCGCCTTGTCGCTGGTGCAGCTGGGCCGGGACTAGTTGGCGTTGACCGAGCCGTCGTAGAACGGGTAGTCGGTGTAGCCCTCGGGTCCGGTGGAGTAGAACGTCGCCGGGTTCGGCTCGTTCTCCGGGAGGTTCTCGCGCCAGCGACGCGCCAGGTCCGGGTTGGCGATGGCGGGACGGCCGACGACGACGGCATCCCCCACGCCGTCCTCGAGGATGGCGATGGCCTCCTCGCGGTTGGTGATCACACCGAAGCCGCTGTTGATCAGTACGGGGCCGCGGAAACGCCTGCGGAGGTCCTGGATCAGCTCGCCCGTCGGCTCGGCGTGCAGCACGCTGAGGTAGGCGAGGCCCAGAGGTGCCAGGGCGTCGACGAGCGTGCCGTACGTGGCGTGGACCTCGGAGGCCTCCGTCTCGAGGGCGTCCTGGATGTTGTGGGCGGGGGAGATGCGCAGCCCTACCTTCTCGGCGCCCACCTCCGCGACGACCGCGGTGACGAGGTCGATGACGAACTGCGCCCGCTTCTCGGGTGTGCCACCGTACGCGTCCGACCGCTGGTTCGATTCCGGCGAGAGGAACTCGTGCAGCAGGTAGCCGTTGGCGCCGTGGAGTTCCACGCCGTCGAAGCCTGCCACGTCGATCGCCTTCCGGGAGGCCGTGACGAACTCCTCGATGATCCCCGGGAGCTCGTCGGTCGTGAGGGCGTGCGGTACGGGATACGCCTGCTTCCCGGTGCCGGTGCGCGTGGTGCCGTCGATCGCGATGGCACTCGGCGCGACCACCTCGTAGCCGCCGTTGGTGTCGGGGTGGGTGACGCGGCCTGCATGCATGACCTGCGCCACGATGCGTCCGCCGTCCGCGTGCACCGCGTCGGTGACGCGCTTCCAGCCCGCGAGCTGCTCGTCCTCCACCAGGCCCGGCTGGCCCGGGAAGCCCTGCCCGGCGTGGCTCGGGTAGGTCCCCTCGCTGATGATCAGGCCGAGGGAGGCGCGCTGGCGGTAGTGCTCGACGACCATGTCGCCCGGGATGCCCGCCTCGCCCGAGCGCACCCGGGTGAGCGGTGCCATGACGACGCGGTTGGGGAGTTCGAGCGTGCCGAGGGTCAGGGGGGAGAAGAGCTTCACGGGGCCTGCTTTCCGGTTGGTTTCCTACTGGTCGGTAACCGGGTGGGGCGGGAGGCTATTCCGGGTGTGGCCGGTGTCACGCGCGGTGCCGTACCCCGGCCATGCTCCGGACATCGCCTCCTTGCCGGGCCACGGTCCCATCGGTCGCGCGGTGCGGACCGGGGCCCGGAACCGGGCCCCGGTCCACGGCCCGACGCCGGGTGCGGGATGACGGCGGGGCGACGGCAGTGCCACACTGTGCGTGATCCCGCGGCCTGACGGGCGCGGGGCAGGGCGGACGGATGGGTGGGTCATGAGCGAGATCCGGATGGGGACAGCCGCCGGGAGGTGGGTCCTCCTGGCCACGGTGCTGGGCTCCGGCATCGCGGGGATCGATGCCACAGTCGTGAATGTCGCCCTGCCGACGATCGGGGCCGACCTCGGCGCCGACTTCGCCGCCCTGCAGTGGATGGTGACCGGGTACACCCTGACGCTCGCCTCCTTCATCCTGCTGGGCGGCTCCCTCGGGGACAGGTTCGGGCGGAGGCGTGTCTTCGTGATCGGCGTCATCTGGTTCGCCGTCGCATCCCTGCTCTGCGGACTGGCCCCGGACGCCGGTCTGCTCATCGCGGCGCGTGCCCTCCAGGGCGTGGGCGGGGCGTTGCTCACGCCGGGGAGCCTCGCCATCCTCCAGGCGGGGTTCTCCGGCGAGGATCGCGCCCGAGCGATCGGTGCCTGGTCCGGCCTCGGTGGAGTGGCCACCGCGATCGGCCCCTTCCTCGGAGGCTGGCTCGTGGAGAGCGTCTCCTGGCGGTGGGTGTTCCTCATCAACGTCCCCCTCGCCGCCGCTGTCGTCTGGATCGCGGCACGTCACGTACCGGAGAGCCGCGACGACGCAGCCACGGGTCGGATCGACGTCGCCGGAGCGGTGCTCGGCGCCCTGGCCCTCGCCGGCACGACGTATGCGCTGATCGAAGCGCCGGCCAGGGGCTTCGATCAGCCGGCCGTCCTGGCGAGCGCCGTCCTCGGTCTCCTCGCCGCCGCGGTGTTCTTGGTCGTGGAGTGGCGCACGGCGCATCCGATGCTCCCGCTGCGGATCTTCGCCAACCGTCAGTTCAGCGCCGCGAACGCCGTTACCTTCCTCATCTACGCCGTCTTCGGCGGCATCTTCTTCCTGCTCGTCCTGCACCTCCAGATCGTGGCGGGATTCAGCCCGGTGGGAGCCGGGACCTCGATGCTGCCGATCACGGCCCTGATGCTCGTGCTCTCCCCCCGAGCGGGAGCGCTCGGCTCGCGCATCGGCCCGAGGATCCCCATGACCGTGGGCCCGCTGCTGTGCGCCGTGGCGCTGGTCCTGATGCTGCGGATCGGGCCGGGGGCGTCCTACGTCCTCGACGTACTGCCGCCCGTGGTGGTGCTGGGGCTGGGCCTCTCGCTGCTCGTGGCGCCCCTCACGTCGGCGGCCCTGTCCGCTGTGCCCGAACACCAGGCAGGACTGGCGTCGGGGGTGAACAACGCCGTGGCCCGCGCGGCGGGCCTCGTCGCCATCGCCGTCCTGCCGGCCGCCGTCGGGCTCACCGGGGACGCCTACGGCGATCCGGCCGTGTTCGAGGCGGGGTTCGCCGCGGCCTGCATGATCGGCGCCGTGGTGCTGGTGTGCGGCGGCCTCCTGGCGGCCCTGACCATCCGGAAGCCGGCCGTCCCGGAGAGCGAGCACCCGGCGCACTGCGCGGTCGAGGGGACGCCCGCCGCTCCCGGTGCCCTGCACCAGGCGCGGAACGCGACGCCGCGTGGACATCCGGGGACATGACGAAGCCCCGGGCGTACCCGGGGCTTCGTCAGGTCCACGAGCGGTGGTGGACTACTTCACGTCCTGCTCGTCCATCGCGCTCAGGGGCGATCCGCCGCGGTTCGCGGGGTCGTCGCTCGCGTCGACCTCGTCGTCCTCCATCATGCCGAAGTCGACGTCCGCTGCGGCCTCGCCGAGCATGGGCTCCGTGGTCGGGTACTGCTCGTCCCCGTGCTCGAAGCGCACCTCGGCCGTCTCGTCGCGCAGGGTCTGGTCGCTGAGGTAGCCTTCCTCGCCGATCGCGGACACACCGTTCTCGTCGAAGTCGTTCTCGTCGTCACCGGTCTCGGCTGCGCCCGGCTCGTCCTGCAGGAGGGGATCCTCCTGCCAGCGCTCCGGATTGTCCTCCGCCGCACCCTCGTACGCGTCCGGCTGGCCCTCGAGTACGGGGTCGAAGGCTTCGGGAGCGAGCGAGTCGTTCGGCGTCTCGGGCTCCTCGCCCACGATGGTCAGTTCCTCATCGGGAAGGTTCTCGGTCATCTTCTCTGCCTTTCGTCGGTGCTGCGCATCCTTCGATCATCAGCCTACTGATGTTCCCGGCCGGGCGACAGTCGACGCCGCCGCCCGGCCGGGGGCGCGGCTGCTAGACGTGGTCGCGCCAGCTGTGGCGGGGGTCGAACCCCAGCACGCGCCGTGCCTTGTCGATCGAGAGCAGGGTCTCGGTGCCGCTCACCTCACGCCTCACGTCGACGTCGGGGAACACCTCCGCCGCGAGGTCCGCACTCGTGCGCGTCATGACGGTGTCGGCCGCGGCGATGATGAAGCGGTCGAACCCCGGGGCGGCGTTCGCCAGGGCCTTCGCCACGGCCTGCGCGCCGTCGCGTCCGTCGATGTAGCCCCACAGGTTCCACTTGCGGGCGGTGGCGTCCGCGTCGAAGGACGGGAACTCCGCATAGTCCTCCGGATCCATGACGTTCGAGAACCGCAGCGCCGTGATGCTCAGCTGCGGGTCCCAGCGCGTCAGCTCGATGGCCAGTTGCTCCTCGAGGTGCTTGACCAGCGAATAGGTGCTCTCGGGGCGGGCCGGGTACTCCTCGTCCACGGGGATGTAGGGCGGAGGGGTGTCGAACGGCAGCCCGAGGACGGTCTCGCTCGAGGCGTAGACGATCCGCCTGATCCCCGCGCGGCGGCACGCCTGGAAGACGTTGTAGGTGGCCGTCATGTTGTTGTGGAAGGTGGCCACGTCGGCCTGCAGCCCCGGCGCCGGGATGGCCCCGAGGTGCACGACGGCGTCGAATCCGCTGTGCCTGTCCTCCACGCCGAGGAGCGCGTCGACCACCTGTCCGTAGTCCCGCAGGTCGATCCGCAGGAAGTCGGGGCTGCGCTCGCCGTGCTGGTCCAGTTCCAGGACGTGGTGCCCGGCCTCACGGAGTCCGCGCACCACGCTGCGGCCCAGCTTGCCGTTCGAGCCGGTGACGGCGACCCGCAGCGCTGCTGCCTCCGTCATCAGGCCGGCCTGGTCGCGGGGGAGACCGTCTTCGCCACATCGGTCTCGGCGAGGTCGCCGATCGCGTCGTCGATGGCCTTCAGGACGTCGTCCTCGAGCTTCACGCCCGCGGCGGCCGCGTTCGACTCGACCTGCTCGGGGCGGGATGCGCCGATGATGGCGGAGGCGACGTTCGGGTTCTGCAGCACCCAGGCGATGGCGAGCTGCGCCATGGTGAGGCCGACACCGTCGGCGATGGGTGCGAGCTTCTGCACGCCGGTGAGGACCTCGTCGCTCATCCAGCGCTTGATCATGTCGGCGCCGCCCTTGTCGTCCGAGGCGCGGGTACCCTGCTCGGGCTGCTGGCCCGGCTTGTACTTGCCCGTCAGCACGCCCTGGGCCACCGGCGACCAGACGATCTGCGACAGTCCCAGTTCCTCGGAGGTGGGGACGACCTCGCCGTCGATGACCCGCCAGAGCATGGAGTACTGCGGCTGGTTGGAGATCAGCTGGAAGCCGAGATCCTTCGCGAGGGCGTGTCCGTCGCGGATCTGCTGCGCGGTCCACTCGCTGACCCCGATGTAGAGGGCCTTGCCCTGGCGGACGATGTCCGCGAACGCCTGCATCGTCTCCTCGAGGGGCGTCGCGTAGTCGTACCGGTGTGCCTGGTACAGGTCCACGTAATCGGTCTGCAGGCGCTGGAGGGAGCCGTCGATCGACTCCATGATGTGCTTGCGGGACAGTCCGACGTCGTTATGACCCTTGGGGCCCGTGGGACCCCAGACCTTCGTGAAGATCTCGAGCGACTGCCGCCGCTCACCCTTCAGGGCCTCGCCGAGAACCGTCTCCGCCGCCGTGTTCGCGTACACGTCCGCCGTGTCGAACGTGGTGATGCCGACATCGAGTGCTGCCCGCACACACTGTGTCGCCACGTCGTTCTCCACCTGTGACCCGTGGGTCAGCCAGTTGCCGTAGGTGATTTCCGAGATCTTGAATCCGCTGTTGCCGAGGTATCTGAAGTCCATATCGCGATGCTAACCGGGCCGGGCGCCCCAGCGATAGGTCACCCAGGCAACGATCGGCGGGCTGGCGCTGCTGCTTTGGAGGGGATTCGGGCCCTACCGTAGACTCGATCATCATGACTACCCGCTTCGCGACGCCCGACGAGATAGCCCGTTGGAACAGCATCATCAGGGATAATCCGGACGGCGGGAACGTGATGCAGGGGCGGGAATTCGCCGAGCAGAAGCGTGCTACGGGCTGGACCCCGGTCTACCTGATGATGGACGGGACCGCGCTCACGGTGCTGCAGAAGACCGTCCTCCCGCTCGGCCGCTACTGGTACGTCCCCAAGGGCCCGGGCGTCCGCGACGCCGCAGCCCTCGTCGCGCTGCTGCCCGAGCTGAAGGCATTCGCCGCCCGCCGGGGCGTGTTCGGCATCAAGGTGGACCCGGAACTCCCCGCCGATCCCGCCGTGGCGGCGACCCTCGAGGCCGCGGGCCTGATGCGCACCGTCAACGTCCAGCCCAACGTGTCGACGGTGATCCTCGACATCTCCGGCGACCTCGAGAGCATCGAGGCGTCCTTCGGCTCGAAGACCCGCTACAACATCCGTGCTGCCCGCAAGGCCGGCGTCGAGACGCGCGTGGTGGAGGTCGACGACGAGAACTGCCGCATCTTCTACCGCCTGCTCGACGAGACGGCGGAGGGCAGCTTCTCGATCCGCAGTGAGGAGTACTACACCGCCTTCTGGCAGCGCCACGCCCGTGCCCAGGCAGGGGCCTTCCTGTTCGCCTACGTGGACGGCGACGTGGTGTCCGCGGACTTCATCATGGTGCTCGGCGCGAAGGCCAGCCGCAAGGACGCCGCCAGCACACGCAAGCGCACCGTCCGGGGAGCCAGCGCGCTGCTCGAGGTGGCAGCGATCGAGTGGCTCAAGACCCGCGGGGTCACGGAGTACGACCTCTGTGGCGCGCCGCCGTCGAGCGAGGCGAAGAACAAGGACCACGAGCACTACGGCATCGGCATGTTCAAGACCGGGTTCAACTCCACCATCACCGACTTCGTGGGCACCTTCGACCTCCCCGTCAGGCCCCTCCAGCACCGCGCCTGGCTGCGGATCGGCGAACGGGCCGCCCTGAAGATCCACCGCATGCGCCACCACGAGAGCTGGTACTGAGAATGACGGAGTTCACCGCACGTGCCGCCACGGCGGACGAGGTGGCGCGCTGGGACGAGCTCGTCCCCGCGAACCCGCTGGGAGGCAACATCCTCCAGTCGGGTCCGTTCAGCCGCGTCAAGCAGCGCCAGGGCTGGCTGCCGGTCCACCTCGCCGTCGAGTCCGCCGCCTACACCAGCTATGTCATCGCCTACCAGCGCAGCATCCCCGCCCTCGGTGCCCTCTGGTACCTGATCAAGGGCCCCCGACACCGCCGTACCCGAGGACGTCCCGCCGTTCGTCGACGCCGTCGTCGCCTACGCCCGTCGCCGTCCGGGCCGCGTGTTCGCGGTGAAGATCGAACCCGACTTCCCGGATACCGACGAGCTGCGTGCCCTCTTCACCGGCGCCGGTCTCGTCAAGACGTTCAACATCCAGGCCAATGACAGCACCGCCATCCTCGACCTCACCCCGGACGAGAACCAGCTGCTGCGGAACCTCTCCTCACGCGGACGGAACGCCGTGCGCCGTGCGCTGCGCGACGGCGTCCAGGCCCAGCGGGTCGAGCCGACGGAGGAGACGTACAGAACCATGTACGCGCTGATCGGCCAGGCCCAGCAGGGCCGCCTCTCCGCCGTGCCGAGGCCGTACGAGTACTACCGCGGCTTCTGGCAGGAGTTCGTCGACGCCGGCATGGGGCGCTTCTACTTCGTCTTCGAGGACGGGAAACCCTCGGTCGGTGCGTTCGTCATCCTCTACGGCCGGAAGGCCACCTACAAGGACGGCGGCTCCCTGCCCAAACGCAACCAGTACGGGGATTCGCACCTCGTCCAGTGGGAGGCGATCCTTGATATGAAACGCCTCGGCGCCCGCGAGTACGACTTCTGCGGCACCCCTCCGGCCAGCCGGCTCAAGGACAAGGACCACCCGCAGTACGGGCTCGGGATGTTCAAGACGAGCTTCACCAAGACGGTGACCGACTTCGCAGGATGCTACGACGCCATCGTCCGGCCCCGCACCTACCGTGTGTGGCACTCCATCGGCGAACGTGTCGCCCGGCAGATCCACTGGCGCCGTCACCGGCAGCCTTTCTACTAGGCCTCCCAGGCCACCCGAACCACCGGAGGGACGATTCAAGAGGTGCTCGCATGACAGACGGCCATCGTGAGGAACCGGTGGAGGGCCACTCGCCCACCACCAATCCGTCGCCCGTCGCCGAAGCCCTGCCCGTCATCCGGCGTCCCTTCGATCCGAGCGACGACGAGAAGAGCAGGCTCGCTGCGGGCAAGGGCGACGGCGGAAAGCCTCCGAAGGCCCCCATGCCGCCGCGGCGTCCGGCCGCCGCTCCGAAGGGCCCACGCCAGGGCCGGCAGCGGCAACCCGTTGCGCGGCCGACCGACGCGCTGCCCACCACGCCCCGTAGCGTGCCGTCGTCGACCCGTCCCAACGCGGCCGCCCGCACCATGCTCCGGCGCCTCGTCCAGGGCGAGGCCCCGCCCACCCAGGCCATGAGCATCGTGGAGCGGCTCGCCGGGAGCCCGTATGCGAACCCCATGATCCACGTCGGCGGCCCGGACGCCAGTGCACGCAAGGCCCTGGACTTCGCGCTCAACCTCGCCGAGACCATGTTCCGGTACGGCGCGGGAGCCCTCGAGGTCGAGAGCAGCATCATCGCGGTCACCGCGGCCTTCGGCCTCGACCACATCGAGGTGGACATCACCAACCAGTCAGTGGTGATCAACTATTCGGCGAGGGACCAGACGCCGACGACCGTCCTGCGGGTGGTGCGCTCCTGGACGAACAACTACGCCGGCCTCACGGCCATCCACCGGCTGGTCTCCGACATCGCCGACGGCGGTGTCTCGCGCACCGAGGCCGCGCAGCGGCTCGACGAGATCATCCACCGGCCCAAGCCCTTCCCGCGCTGGATGGTCACGGGGGCGTTCGGGATCTTCGCGGCAGCCATCGTCGCGTTCGTCGGCGGGAGCCCGCTCGCGTCACTGATCGGGTTCGCCAGCTGCATCCTCGTGGACCTGGTCAGCCGCAAGCTGGGCGAATGGCGCGTACCGGAATTCTTCTCGGTCGCGACGTCCTCCGCACTCGTCACCCTCATCGCGCTGCTGTTCTGGTGGCTGCACGTGCCGATCTCGCCGGCCCTCGTGGTGGTGGGTGGCATCCTCCTGCTCCTGCCCACGGGCCGGCTCGTCTCGGCGACCCAGGATGCCATCAACGGATTCCCCGTCACCGCCGCGGGCCGGTTCCTCTCCGCGGTCCTCGTCTTCGCCGCCCTCGTGGCGGGCATCGCCGTCGCCCTGGTGGCCGGAGCAGCGCTCGGCATCCCCGAGCTGGAGGTCCTCGAGTCCTCGGGCAGCCGGTATCCGTGGCCGGTGGTCGCCGTGCTCACCTTCGTGGCCGTGGCCATGATCTGCGTCGCTGAGCAGACCGACGTGAAGCTCGTGATCCCGACGTCCCTCGTGGCCGTCGCGGGATACCTCCTGATGATCAGCGCGATGACTGCGGGCGTCGGCTACCGGCTCGCGCCGGCCCTGGCCGCGATCCTGATCGGTGCGCTGTCGCGCGTCGTGGCACTCCGGCTCGGTGCTCCGCAGCTGGTCGTCGCGGTCCCGGCAGTCCTGTTCCTGTATCCGGGACTGACCATCTTCCGCTCCATGTACATGCTCACCATCGACTCCGAGGTGGCGAGCGACGGCGCGTTCGGCCTCTTCAACGCCCTGACGATCGTGCTGGCGGTCGCCGCGGGGGTCGTTCTCGGGGACAACCTCGCCAGGCCCTTCACGCGGAAGCTGAGCTCCAACGAGCGCCAGCGGAACCGGCGGCGGTAGGCCCGAGCGGGTGGCACCGACGGTTGGACCGGATCAGCGCCGGATCAGCGCCGATTCAGGCGCCGGAGGTGTCCGCCGCCGTGTGCGACCAGTCGATCGGGTCGGCTCCCTGCTGCGCCAGGAGCTCGTTCGCGCGGGTGAACGGTCGTGAGCCGAAGAATCCGCGGGAGGCGGAGAGCGGGCTCGGGTGCACGGACTCGACGGTGGGCGTCGCGCCGAGCAGCGGCTTGAGGCGCAGGGCGTCCTTGCCCCAGAGGATGGCCACGAGCGGGCCGCCCCTGGCCACGAGTGCGCCGATGGCCGCGTCCGTCACCAGTTCCCACCCGATCCCGCGGTGCGAGGCGGTCTCGCCGGCGCGCACCGTGAGCACCCGGTTGAGGAGCAGGACGCCCTGCTCCGCCCAGCCGGACAGATCGCCCGTCGCGGGCGGCGCGGAGCCGGTGTCGGAGGCCAGCTCACGGTAGATGTTCACCAGGCTTCGCGGGATGGGGCGGGTCGCAGGGTCGACGGCGAAGCTCAGCCCGACGGCGTGGCCCGCCGTCGGGTACGGGTCCTGGCCCACGATGACGACGCGCACGCGGGCCAGCGGAGTGGTGAAGGCACGGAGGATGTGGTGAGCCTCGGGCAGTACCTGCCGCCCCTTGTCGAGATCGGACCCGAGGGACTCGGCGAGCTGGTGGAGGACCGGTTCGACAGGCTTCAGGGCCTCGGCCCAGTCGGCGGGGAGGAGGTCGCCGACGTCGGCCGGTGCCGCGAACGGGAAGGCCGAGGCGTTGGGTGAGGGAGCCGTGGTCCCGGCTCCCTTCCGGGCTCCGCGGGCCTTCGTCGTACTGCTCGCGGGAGGCGTGTCGGGAAGATCGAAGAGTGCGCCGTCATCGTGGGTCATGGCCCCATTCTCGCGCCCCCATCAGGGCCCCGCTCCCGGAATGACACCCGTGTAATTCCGCTCTACCATGGGAGGACAGTTGTGCCGGCAGACGGAAGGCGGTGGCGCGATGGTGGAGCCACAGAGCCACCCGGAACACCCGGCCTCCGGGCAGGATCCGAAGCCGGCCCTGGGGGACCGTGAACAGCGCATGCTCGCCCTCGAGCGCGAGTGGTGGAAGTACTCCGGTGCGAAGGAGCAGGCCATCCGCGACCTGTTCAACATGTCGGCCACGCACTACTACCAGGTGCTCAACGCCCTGATCGACACCGAGGCAGCCCTCGCCCACGACCCCATGCTCGTGAAGCGGCTGAGGCGCCTGCGATCCACCCGCCAGAAGGCACGCTCCGCCCGACGCCTCGGCGCGGACATCTGATCCAGCCCGCCACGGTCCACGAGCGAAGGACAACCTCATCCATGACTGATCACCCACGGGACGAGTTCGACAAGGTCCCGGAGGCTTCCGCGCGCCAGGGCGTCCACCGGGAGCGGCTCATCCCGGCACGTTCGAGTGGGCTGGGCCTCAAGATCACGGTGGGGGTGCTCGCTCTCCTGATCGGCCTCGGCGCCTACTTCCTCCTCCCCAGGCTGGGCTTCACCGGTGGGGGCGACGGCGCTGCAGCCGTGCTGCCCAGCAGCGCACCCAGCGCGTCGGCCACCCAGGACGATGCGTCGTCCGACGAGCCGTCGGCCTCGACCGGAGCCACCGCCGCGGATGACGGCGACGCGACCGACGAACCGGATGCGGACGCGACGACGGGTGCTGACGAGGCCGACCTCGATCTCGCCCAGACGGTCAACGTCCTCAACGGCACCGGTTCTCCCGGACTGGCGTCGGTGGCCTCGGCGCGTCTGGCCGCCGAGGGCTGGGTGTCGGCGCTGCCGGGGAACTGGGCCGGCGCACCGCTGGACACCTCCGTGGTCTTCTACAACGGGGAGGAGCAGCGGGCGGCCGCCGAGGCGGTGGCGGCGGACCTCGGCATCACCGACCTCGCCGACAGCCCCGGGATCTCGCCGTACATCTCCGTGGTGCTCGGCCCGGAGTTCCAGTAGGCATTCCACGTGGTGCCGGTTCGGCCGCGGCTGCTACCGGGGGCTGTAGCCGGGGCCGCGCTCGCGACCGGCGGCCGTAGCTAGGACCGGAGCTGGAACCCGGGCCGTGACCGGCGGCCGAAGCCGGGACTGTGACCGGGCCGCTGTTGTGAGCACGGCTGCGACCGGCAACCGTAGCTGTGAACGAACCTGAACCGCAGTTGTGACTGCGGCCGTGACCGGCGGCCGAAGCCGTGACTGTGACGGGCCGCGGTTGTGAGCACGGCTGCGACCGGCAAACGTAGCCGTGACCGGGACCGGAACCGCGGTTTGACTGCGGCCGCGGGTGCGACCGGGAGTGCGGCAATGACGGCGGCCGGGGCCGCAGCTGGGAGCGCGGTCGCGACCGGCGGGCAGGCCGCCCGCGCGACCGTCACGCCGCGAGCGTCACTCCTTGAGAGTCAGTCCTTCAGCGGCACGCCGCGAGCGTCCGTCCTGAACTGGTCGGATCCGACGAGGATCAGGATGCCCTCGATGAGTCCCCAGATACCGGCCGCGATGGCACTGAGCCCGAACGTCAGGAACACTCCGACGGTGGACAGGAGGACCAGGACGATACCGATCGTGGTGTAGCCGAGGTAGAACCTGTGGATACCGAGGGACCCGAGCAGGATCCCGAGGACTCCGGCGACCACGCGGGACTTCTGGGGCGCGTACGGCCGGCCGTACTGACCCTGCGGGTAACCGCCTTGGTTGTAGCCGCCCTGCGGGTAACCGCCCTGGTTGTACGGACCCTGCGGGTAGCCGCCCTGGGTCGGAGGGGACTGTGCGCCGGGCGCCTGCCCGTACGGGCTCTGGCCGTAGCCGCCCTGAGGGTTCTGGTCCTGCGGGTAGGGGCTCTGGGTAGGCATCTGTTGCTGGTACGGATCCTGGCCCGGGGTCTGCTGGGTGTACGGGTTCTGCACCGGAGGCTTGGACGCATACGGATCGGCGTCCGTAGCCGGTGTGTACGGTTTGGTGACCGGCTGCCGGGACGAGGTCGCGGCGTCGCCGGCGCCCGCAGGACCGGGGTAGGGGCGTCCTTCCGGACCGCCGCTGGAGTCCTGTCCCGGGGTGGTGGGGCTCCCGCTGGAGGCGGTGGCTTCCGGGTCCTGCCGCTCGGGCTGCCCGCCGGGCTGCCCGCCGGACTGCCGCTCGGACTGCCCCTCGGACTGACCGTCCGATTGTCTTTCGGGACCGCTTGCTGACGACGACACTGTGCCTCCCCTTGTGCTCGTGATAGGCCCAACCTATGCCCTCGATGCCCTCTGCGCTACGCCCCGGGTGCAACCGTTCGCCACACCGTCACAAGCACGCCGTCCAGGGGCGGGGCAGGTTGCACTCAGGTGGTGAGAGTGCTAATTATTGAGTTGGCACTCACGCGCGCAGACTGCTAAATCTGCGGGTGGCGAGTGAAGCAGGCAAACCTCTGTGGTGGGGGTGGCGCCCGGAACGTGAAAGAGATCGTTCAGGCGTCGTCCGGCCGTCGCGGGCACCGCACACAGGCAGCGCATTCAAGTGCTTCAGATGCAACCGTCCCGAAAGGACCTAAGCCGTTATGGCCAAGATCATTTCTTTTGATGAAGAGGCCCGCCGCGGCCTCGAGCGAGGGCTCAACATCCTCGCTGATGCCGTCAAGGTGACGCTCGGCCCCCGTGGTCGCAACGTCGTGCTCGAGAAGAAGTGGGGCGCCCCCACCATCACGAACGATGGCGTGTCCATCGCCAAGGAGATCGAACTCGACGATCCGTTCGAGAAGATTGGTGCCGAGCTCGTCAAGGAGGTCGCCAAGAAGACCGACGACGTCGCAGGCGACGGCACCACCACCGCCACCGTGCTCGCCCAGGCCCTCGTCAAGGAAGGCCTGCGCAACGTCGCTGCCGGAGCTGACCCGCTGAGCCTGAAGCGCGGCATCGAGAAGGCTGTCAAGGCCGTCACCGACGAGCTGCTCGCCTCCGCCAAGGAGATCGAGACCAAGGAGCAGATCGCTGCCACGGCATCGATCTCCGCCGGTGACACGCAGATCGGTGACCTGATCGCCGAAGCCCTCGACAAGGTGGGCAAGGAAGGCGTCATCACCGTCGAGGAGTCGAACACGTTCGGCCTCGAACTGGAACTCACCGAGGGTATGCGCTTCGACAAGGGCTACATCTCGGGCTACTTCGTCACCGACGCCGAGCGCCAGGAGACGGTGCTCGAGGATCCCTACATCCTGATCGTCAACTCGAAGATCAGCAACGTCAAGGATCTCGTCGCCGTTCTCGAGAAGGTCATGCAGTCCGGCAAGCCGCTGCTGATCATCGCCGAGGATGTCGAGGGCGAAGCCCTCGCGACCCTCGTGGTCAACAAGATCCGCGGCACCTTCAAGTCCGTCGCCGTCAAGGCTCCGGGCTTCGGTGACCGCCGCAAGGCACAGCTCGCCGACATCGCCATCCTCACCGGTGGCCAGGTCATCGCCGAGGAAGTCGGCCTCAAGCTCGAGACCGCTACCCTCGACCTGCTCGGCACCGCGCGCAAGGTCGTCGTGACCAAGGACGAGACCACCATCGTCGAGGGAGCCGGCGACGCCGACGCCATCGCCGGTCGCGTGGCCCAGATCCGCGCCGAGATCGAGAACTCCGATTCCGACTACGACCGCGAGAAGCTGCAGGAGCGCCTGGCCAAGCTGGCCGGCGGTGTCGCAGTCATCAAGGCCGGCGCAGCCACGGAGGTCGAGCTTAAGGAGCGCAAGCACCGCATCGAGGACGCCGTCCGCAACGCGAAGGCAGCCGTCGAGGAAGGCATCGTCGCCGGTGGTGGCGTAGCCCTCATCCAGGCCGGCGCCAAGGCGTTCGCCAACCTCGAGCTCTCGGGCGACGAGGCGACGGGCGCGAACATCGTCCGTGTCGCCATCGATGCTCCGCTGAAGCAGATCGCCTTCAACGCCGGCCTCGAGCCGGGCGTCGTCGTCGACAAGGTCCGCGGCCTGCCCGCCGGCCACGGCCTCAACGCGGCCACCGGCGAGTACGAGGACCTCCTCGCCGCCGGCGTCAACGACCCCGTGAAGGTGACCCGCTCGGCACTGCAGAACGCGGCGTCGATCGCAGGCCTGTTCCTCACCACCGAGGCCGTCGTGGCCGACAAGCCGGAGAAGGCAGCTCCTGCCGGCGGTGGCGACGACATGGGCGGCATGGGCGGCATGGGCGGCTTCTAGCCCTCCCGGCGCCACCCGCCACCCGAGTACGAGAAGGGCGGCACTCCCGAAGGGGAGTGCCGCCCTTCCGGCGTCCACGGCCCGGACGGGGACCGCAGGCGTTCCGGCCGCCTCCGTCCCGATACGCGGACGGGGTGGAGCCTGCTGTCGTCGGCGCGATCGGGTCAGCTCATGAACATGCGGGCATTGCTCAGCTCGGCCTCGGCGTACTGCTGGGTGGCGATGGTGAGGGCTTCGTTGATGCCGGTCAGGGATTCCTCGACCTGCTGCTGGGTCGCCCGCCACTGCAGGATCAGCTGCTGGAAATTGTTCGCGGCCTGGCCGGTCCAGAGTCCTTCGAGTTCACGCAGCCCGGCCTGCATCGAGTCGACCTCCGCGCGCAGCCTCGTGATGGTGGCCTGCACCTGGCTGCTCTTCGCGGCCAGGCTGTCGGTGTCTACGTTGAAGAATGCCATTGCTGTGCTCCTCTGTGCTCACGCGTGCTGGACTCGTCCGACGCTAGGGCACGGCAGGGGACCCTCAGCGGCCCTCGCGCTGCTTGTGGACAACGGGCTTCGTCGAGGGTGCCTGTGGAGGGGAGATGCCGTTCGAGTAGGCGTGCTCCTGATCGTCCTCAGCCTCAGCCTCATCGGCGTGGTCGACGTCGTCGGCCTGGTCCTCGGCCGGCACGTGCGGCAGCCGTATCGACAGCGTGGCGCCGCCGCCCGGAGTCTCCTCCAGCCGCACGGAGCCGTCGTGCTGGGCGACCAGCGCGGCCACGATCGCGAGGCCGAGCCCCGTGCCGCCCGTCTCGCGGTGCCGTGAGGTGTCGGCACGGTAGAAGCGCTCGAAGACCTTCGCGGCGTCGTCCTCGGAGATCCCGGGGCCGTGGTCGCGGACCTCGAGGATGGCATCGCTGTGACCGTGCAGTACGGGTGCGACGCCGACCGCGAGCTCGATCGGCGAGCCCTCCGGGGTATAGCGGAGCGCATTGGTCATCAGGTTCGCGACCACCTGGCGCAGGCGGGCCTCATCGCCCCGGGTCGGTGCGGAGCGCGGGTGACCGCCGTCGAGCCCGATCACGGTGATGGTCCGGTCCGGTGCCGTGGCCCGTGCGTCGAAGGCGGCGTCGTGGCCGAGCACCATGAGGTCCACCGGCTTCATGTCGAGGGGGCGCTGCTCGTCGATCCTCGCGAGGGTCAGGAGGTCCTCGACCAGCTGGCCCATGCGCACGGCCTCGCTCTCGATCCGCCCCCCATCGCAGCCGCGACGTCCTCCTCCTTCTGCAGGGCACCGTGCCGGTAGAGCTCGGAGTAGCCGCGGATGGTGACGAGCGGTGTGCGCAGTTCGTGGGAGGCGTCCGCGACGAAGCGACGCATCTTGGTCTCCGACGTCGTCCGGGCGGCGAACGCCCGTTCGATGTGCGCGAGCATCGCGTTGAGGGACCGCGAGAGACGCCCGATCTCCGTGGAGGGGCGTTCGACGGCGACACGACGGGAGAGATCGCCGGCGGCGATGGCCGCTGCGGTGCGTTCCACCCGTGCGAGGGGGGCGAACTGCCGGGTGACGGCGACGAACGCGATGAGTGAGGCCAGCACCGTGGTGATCAGGCCCGAGGTGAAGATGATCTCGGTGGCCTCCTGCAACGATTCGTTGACGGTGTTGAGGCGGGAACCGATCGCGAGATAGCCCTCGGTGTTGGCGAACCTGAAGATCCGCACCCGCCAGCCCTCACTGTCCGCGTCCGTGCTGGCCACGTCGAAGCCGCTGCCATCGAGGTCGATGATGCGTTCCTGGGTGATGCCGCCGAGGTCCGGGATGTCCTCGGCATCATCGGACTGGTTCGCCACCAGCTTGTTGCCGTTCCCGTCCAGCACGGCGGCGTAGTACCGCAGCACGGCGCCGTCCGCCTGCGGTTCGGCGGTGTAGATCTCGGCCGCGACGGCCCGGGCGTTGCTCTGGAGATCGGCGTCCACGCGGTCGATCAGTCCGTCGCGCAGGAGGGACACCGTCGCGAGGCCGGTGATACCCACCGTGACGATCATCAGGAGCATGATGATCGCAACGAGCTGCGAGCGGAGCGACGCCGCGGTCCAGCGCTTGATCAAGGGGCTGCGCTACCGCTTGTCGGCGGTGCGAAGCAGGTATCCCACTCCGCGCTTGGTCTGGATCAGGGCGACGGCGTCGGGGTTCCGATCGATCTTGCGGCGGAGGTAGGAGATGTAGGACTCCACGATGGACGCGTCGCCGTTGAAGTCGTACTCCCAGACATGGTCGAGGATCTGGGCCTTCGAGAGCACGCGGTTCGGGTTCATCATGAGGTACCGCAGGAGCTTGAACTCGGTGGGGGAGAGGTCGATCGTCTCCCCGCCGCGCCTCACCTCGTGCGCGTCGTCGTCGAGTTCCAGGTCGTCGACGCGGATCACGGCGTCGTCGTCCTCGAGGGGATGCGTGCGGCGCAGGACGGCCCGGATGCGGGCCACGACCTCGTCGAGGCTGAACGGTTTGGTGACATAGTCGTCGCCACCGACCGTCAGTCCTGTGACCTTGTCGTCGGTGTCGTCCCGGGCGGTCAGGAAGACCACCGGGAAGTGCCTGCCGGCAGCCCTCAGGCGACGTGTGACGGTGAAGCCGTCCATGTCGGGGAGCATGACGTCGAGCACGGCGAGATCGGGGTTGTGCGTCTCGGCAGCGGCGAGGGCATCGCGACCGTTGGCGGCGGCGACGACGTCGAAACCGGCGAACCTGAGCGAGGTGGAGAGGAGCTCGCGGATATTCGGTTCGTCGTCGACGACCAGCAGTTTCGCTTCGGGGGCTGTTTTCTTCACCCCACCAGTATCCGCACGTTGTCTGTGAATTGGCTGGACCATCCCTGTGGGATAGCTCCTTAGTCTCTGGGCTCCTTGTCCCCGGTGGGCGCATCACCCGTAGGAGCATCGCCGGCCGGGGTGTCCCCGAGCGGCACGTCCCCGATCGAGGCGGCGTCGAGGATGCGGTACGCGTAGCCCTGTTCGGCGAGGAAGCGCTGGCGCTTCGCCGCGAAGTCCTGATCCAGCGTGTCCCGTGCCACGACGGTGTAGAAGCGGGCGGCCCGGCCGTCGGCCTTGGGACGCAGCAGGCGGCCGAGGCGCTGGGCCTCCTCCTGCCGCGATCCGAACGAGCCCGAGACCTGGATGGCCACCGATGCCTCCGGCAGGTCGATCGAGAAGTTCGCGACCTTGGACACCACCAGCACCGTGACCTCGCCCGCCCGGAAGGCGTCGAAGAGCCGCTGCCGCTCTTTGACCGTCGTCTCACCCTTGATCAGGGGTGCATCAAGCCGAGCCGCGAGGTCGTCGAGCTGGTCGATGTACTGGCCGATCACGAGGAGCTGTTCGCCCTTGTGTGCCGCGACGAGCTTCTCCACGACGTCCGACTTCGCGTCTGAGGTCGAGCACAAACGGTACTTGTCCGCGTCCTCGGCCATGGCGTACGCGACCCGCTCGTCGCGCGGCAGGTCCACCCGTACCTCCACGCAGTCGGCCGGGGCGATGTAGCCCTGCGCCTCGATGTCCTTCCACGGGGCGTCGTACCGCTTCGGGCCGATCAGCGAGAACACCTCGCCCTCGCGGCCGTCCTCGCGCACGAGGGTGGCCGTGAGCCCGAGTCTGCGCCGCGCCTGGAGGTCGGCGGTCATCTTGAAGATGGGGGCGGGGAGGAGATGGACCTCGTCGTACACGATCAGGCCCCAATCGTTCGCGTCGAGCAGTTCCAGGTGCGGATACAGTCCACCCCGCTTGGTGGTGAGGACCTGGTACGTCGCGATGGTCACCGGCCGCACCTGCTTCACGGCTCCGGAGTACTCCCCGATCTCCTCCTCCGTGAGCGAGGTGCGCTTGAGCAGCTCGTCCTTCCACTGCCGGGCGGACACGGTGTTCGTGACGAGGATCAGCGTGGTGGTCTGGCTCGTGGCCATCGCGGCGGCTCCCACGAGCGTCTTCCCCGCACCACAGGGCAGGACGACGACGCCGGAACCGCCCGACCAGAAGTTCTCGACGGCGAGCTGCTGATAGGGGCGGAGGGACCAGCCGGTCTCGTCGAGCACGATGGGATGGGGGGTCCCGTCCACGTAGCCCGCGAGGTCCTCGGCGGGCCAGCCGAGCTTGAGCAGCAGCTGCTTGAGCTGGCCGCGCTGGGAGGAGTGGACGACGACGGTCTCGCCGTCGATCCTCGGGCCGAGCAGCGGCTGGATCTTCTTGGCGTGCAGGACTTCCTCGAGGACCGGGTAGTCGGTGGTCCGCAGCACGAGGCCGTGCTGCGGATCCTTTTCGAGACGGAGGCGACCGTACCGGGACATGGTGTCCTCGATGTCGATCAGCAGGGCGTGCGGCACCGGGAAGCGTGAGTACTTCAGGAGCGTGTCGAGGACGCGTTCGGCGTCGAGCCCGGCGGCACGCGCGTTCCAGAGACCCAGCGGGGTGAGGCGGTAGCTGTGCACATGTTCCGGGGCACGTTCGAGCTCCGCGAAGGCTGCGATCGCATGCCGTGCCTCGGTGGCCTGCTCGTGGTCCACCTCGAGCAGGATGGTCTTGTCACTCTGGACGATCAGCGGCCCGTCAGCCATCTGCGGTGCTCCCTTCGAGGATTTCCACGTCCATAACGCGATGCACGGACACGACTTTCTCCACCTGCGTCTCGGGGTCCACCACGCGCAGGCGGCCCCCCGATACCGAGAGTGGAACAAGGACCTGGCGGACGTGATTCCCCTCGCTGTCCGCGGTGCCGAGGCGGATACGACTGCGGGACCGGATCGCGGCCCGCAGCGTCTCCAGCCCGAGGAGCGTCCCACTGTCGGATCCGCTCCCAGGGTCCGCCGGACCGGGCTTCGCCGAGCGCAGGGCCGTGAGCTGTGCGGCGATCTCGTCCTCGGCCACGGACCAGGGGTTGAGCCGCGACCTCAGCTGGTCCGCCGGCACGCGGGCGGGCGGGGAGGGCTCGCTCTGCCCGGGCGGCGGACCGACGGTACCGACGGCGTCCGAGGCCGGCGAGAACCCGAGGTCCCGCAGGAGCGCCGTCAGCTCGGGCGCCGAGGCCGGCGAGACCAGGACGGTCGGTGCCAGCTGGACGATGCCGAGCACCGCGGCCCGGGGGTCCGCCAGCACGGCAGCGGTGACGGCGTCGTCCTCCGTGCGCAGGTAGCTGCCGGCGCGGCCCACGAGGAGCCTGCCGTACCGCGATGCGGTGTCCTCCACGAGGTAGGCCAGGGCCTGCGGTACCTCGGTGGCCGAGGAGGAGCGCAGGAAGGCGAGGATCGACGGCGCGTCCTCGCCGGCGTCGAGTGCCGCACGGATCGAGTCGGCGGAGAAGCGGTAGGTGGTGGCCGGGCCCTGCCCCTCGGGCGTGGCCATGCGCAGCAGTCCGCGGGCGATCTCCGGCTGCAGGTATCCGGGTGCGACGGCGGTGAGATCGGCCTGCAGCACCACCTGGGAGACAGGCTCCGGCAGGGCCTCGCGGACGGCGAGTGCGGCGTCCTCGAAGCGGTCCTCGGCGACCAGCCGTCCGGCATCGGTGAGGGCGCCGCCGCCGGTCAACCCGAGGGAGGCGGCTTCGGCGAGCATGCCGGGCAGCAGGCGGGCGAACCGCCGGTGCAGGCGCGGCTGGTGCCAGGAGGCCAGGCCGATGACGGACTGCTCGTCGAGGACGGGGACCGGTGCCGGATGGGCCGCGTCCGTACCCGAAGCGGCGTCGGCGAGTTCGACGGCCACGGCGAGGAGCCGTTGGCGCACCATGGGGGCATCTGGCCGGGAGGCCTCCGCGGCGAGTGCGTTGATGGCGGTGCCCTCCGGGAGCCGGGACCCGACGAGTGCCGGCGCCCGGTCCACGGCCAGCCACCCTTCCACGAGGAGGAGCCACTGGGCGTCCCGGTCCAGGGCCTCCCAGGCGTCGAGCCGGGAGGTCTTCCAGCGCGAGTCGTCGGGATCGAGGGTCAGGAGCCCGACGGCGGCGGCGAGTTCGAGCAGCCACGCCGCCGTGCCGTCATCGCTGCGCAGCGCCTCTCGCACCCGCCGGAGCTCCCGCACCCCGACGCCCCCGGAGCGCAGGGTGGCGACGGGCGTGGAGGACACGGAACCGAGGAGGGCGGTCATGAGCCGGAGGGTCTCAGCGATGGCACCGAACGCCGCATTGTCGCGCAGGCTCGCACGGGTGGTGCGCCCGGTGGCGGTGGGCGGCACCACGTCGAGCGACGGGAAGACGGCATGCCCGCGCAGCGCCATCCCGACGTTCCGTGGCAGTTCCACGTGCAGGGCATCCAGCGGCGCGAGCAGGCACCGGTCCTGCAGCCAGCGCACCGCAGGCGGCGTGTCCGTGTCGCCCGCGGCCGCCGTCGAGCCGACCGGAGCGTCCCGTAACCGGGACAGGAGCGTCACGGCGGGCTCCGGGGCGTCGGACAGGACGCGGTCCCACCTGGCCGGGTCCGCCGTGAGGAGGGCGAGGGCCTGCGCGGCGGAGGCGCTCGTCATCGCGCCGTCGACGGCATCGGGGTCCAGCAGCGGCACGGCCTGGATCAGCGCGGGACCGAAGCGCGGGATGGACCTGGCGAGCGTGCGGAAGGGCCTGCCGAGTCCGGCGGGGTAGGGGCCGACGGCGTCGGGCAGTGCGCCCACGGGCAGGAAGCCCCCCATCGCGGACCCCACGATCAGGGCGCGCGCCACGAGGTCGGTGAGGACGGCGTCGAGGGCCACGGGGTCCACATCCGTGAAGGCGCTGATCAGCCGTGCCTGCGAGACGGCGGCGCCGTCGTCGTCGCTGAGGACGACGATCGCCTCGAGGACCTGGAGGTACGGGCGAGGGACGTTCTCGAGGGCGCGCTGCAGGCTGACGCGGGTGGACGCCCGTGCCGCGAGCGCGGCGAAGTCGGGCACCGGGGGAAGGATGAGATCGGGCCGGACTGCGAGCAGGCCGCGCAGGTCGTCGTCGCTCCTGCGGGCCAGGTCTTCGGCCAATGCTCGGATGGCGGACATTCATTCAAGGGTACCTGCCGCCTCCGACACGGGCGGGGGTGACCGGGAGCCCGACGTCGTCCTGGCGTTGCCGGGCCGGCTCAGGATCGGCGGCGGGAGACGGCTGACCAGATGAGGAGCGAGGCCATCAGGAGGAAGGCGATCGGCAGGCAGAAGTAGGTGGCGAGCACGAACCCCGGCCACACCGTCCCCTGGAGGAACGCGGTGGCGAGGATCGCGGCGAGCGAGAGAAGCCCGACCGCCGCGAAGATGACTGCGAGGACCAGGATCACCGACCGGCCACGGGACGTCCTGTCCGGGAAGTCGTCGACAGCGTTGCGGGGGGAGTCGGGGGAGGGGGCCGGAGTCGGTTCATCGGGGATCATAGCCGTCCCAGACTACAAGAACCACGGCGACGGTGGCCGCGGAAAACGCTATATCCTAGGGGGTACAGACTTCCCCGGTTGCGCCGAGCGGCAGTGCGCCCGGGCATCGGGTAGTACTCGCGGGCCGGGGCCCGGACCGCAGGCGCTCGCCGCCCGGTACAGCTAAGAAGAGGTAGACGACGTGCCCATCGGCAAAGTGAAGTGGTTCGACGCGGACAAGGGCTTCGGATTCCTGTCCACCGACGACGGCAAGGAAGTGTTCCTGCACGCCTCGGCGCTGCCCGCCGGCGTGAGCGAGGTGAAGGTCGGCACGAAGCTCGAGTTCGGCGTGGCCGACGGGCGTCGCGGCCCCCAGGCCCTGTCCGCACGCATCCTCGAGCAGGCGCCCTCGGTGGTCAAGGCCACCCGCAAGAGCGCAGACGACATGGCCGTCATCACCGAGGATCTCATCAAGCTCCTCGACGGGGTGTCCAACGGCCTCCGCAAGGGGCGCTACCCCGAGAAGGCGCACGCCTCGAAGGTCGCGGCCGTGCTGAGGGCCGTCGCAGACGACCTCGACGCGTAGGCTTCGGTCATGACCCCGAGCAACCTGGAGACCGCCGACGCTCCTGCGCCCACCGACGCCGTGATGCCGCCGCACGAAGCCGACGTGTCCGCTTCCACCGGGACGCCACGGAAGCCCCGGGCGTCACGTCGCATCCCCAAGTCCGACGTCGTGCTCGAAGCCGCGGTGGACCGCGCGCGCCTCGGCATCCTCGAGGTCGCCCCCGAGGCGCAGGTCGGACGCCACGTGTCCGCCGTCGTCGAGGGCGAGCGCCTCGTCACGCACCGGTTCGAGGCGTTCGTCCCCGGATACGGAGGGTGGCACTGGTACGCCAGTGTGGCCCGTGTGGCGCGCAGCAAGGACGTGACGATCTGCGAGGTCGGACTACTGCCCTCGGAAGCGTCGCTCATCGCGCCCGAGTGGCTGCCGTGGTCCGAGCGGGTGCGCCCCGAGGACTCCCAGGCGGACGAGCCGGCACCGTCCGCCGTCGCCGGGGCACAGGACGGAGAGGCGGCTCCTGCCGTCGGCTCCGACGATCAGGGGTCCACCGACGACGCCGCGGAAGACACCCACACCCGGTGACCGCCCTGTGGAACCGGAGCGGGACGGGACGCGCATGAGCACCTTCCGATCGCTGGGCATCCACAACTACAGGCTCTGGTTCGTCGGAGCCCTGATCTCCAACATCGGCACCTGGATGCAGCGGACCGCTCAGGACTGGCTGGTCTACGACATCCTCACGCCGCAGAACGCGTCGGCCCTCGGTATCGTCATGGCGCTGCAGCTGGGGCCGCAGCTCGTCATCGCGCCGTGGGCCGGCCTGATCGCGGACACGGTCGACCGGCGTCGGCTGCTCGCCGTCACGCAGGTGGGCATGGCGCTCCTCGGCGTCGGTCTCGGTCTGATGGTCATCCTCGACGTCGCCGTCCTGTGGCACGTCTATGCCTTCGCCCTGGCGCTCGGTATCGTCTCGGCGTTCGATGCGCCCGCACGGCAGGCCTTCGTGTCCGAGCTCGTGCGCGACGAGTACCTCCCCAACGCCGTGGCCCTCAACAGTGCCTCCTTCAACGGTGCCCGACTGATCGGCCCTGCGGTCGCCGGCCTGCTGACGGCCGGGGTGGGGCCCGGCTGGGTGTTCATGATCAACGCCCTCACGTTCGGTGCGATGGTCTACGTACTGCTCGTGATGCGTAGCTCCGAGCTGAACAAGCAGCCCCGGCAGGCGGCGGGCAAGGGCCGGATCCGTGCGGGGTTCCGCTATGTGCGGCATCGGCCGGACCTCATGATGGTGCTGCTCGCGATCTTCATCGTGGGTACCTTCGGCCTGAACTTCGCGGTCTTCATCGCCTCCATGGCCCGCACGGAGTTCGGGCAGGACGCCGGGGTCTTCGGTGTGCTGTCCTCGGTCATGGCCATCGGGTCCGTGGCGGGAGCCCTGCTGTCGGCGCGGAGGGACCGTCCGCGCCTGCGTTTCGTCTTCGGTGCATCGGCCGCGTTCGGCATCGCCTGCATCCTCGCAGCCCTGGCGCCGACCCTCTGGTTGTTCGGGCTGGCGCTCGTACCTGTCGGGCTGTTCGCATTGACGCTGATGACGAGCGCCAACGCCTACGTGCAGACCACCACCGATCCGGCCATGCGTGGTCGCGTCATGGCCCTGTACTTCGCCATCTTCCTCGGGGGGACGCCGTTGGGCGCACCGGTGGTGGGCTGGGTCTCCGACGTCTTCGGTCCACGGTGGAGCCTGGGTGTCGCTGCGGCCTCGGGACTCATCGCGGCCGCGGCCGGGATCTTCTGGGCCTGGCGCTATCACGAGGTGCGGCTGCGCTACGACCGGTCGGCGCCCCGGCGCCTTCGGCTCGATCATGAGGCCGGGGCGGGCGACGGCACGCCCTAGGGTTGCTGGTGCCCGCCGCACGTCATGCCCGGCCGATGATCCTGCATCGAGGGTGCCCACAAGGCCCTGCCGGTTCGGCTAGTCCGGCTAGGTCGGGGCGGGCGGGATCCGTTGATGCCCGACGTCCGCATCGATGACCTGCCCTGCCTGCCAGAACAGGTTTCGCCGAGGTCCGCCCGTGCGTCCTGTGCGGGTGAGTGGAGTGAACCACGGGATGCCTGCCCGTGAGTGGACGTCCCAGGTTCCCTGGTGAACGGTGTGGTGGTGGTGCGAGCACAGCAGGACGCCGTTGTCGATGCTGGTGGATCCGCCACGGGACCAGGGCGTCAGATGATGGGCTTCGCACCAGCTGGCCGGGATCGAGCAGTCGGGGAAGGCGCAGCCCTTGTCGCGTGCTACCAGGGCACGGCGGAGGTGGGGAGGGAAGAGCCGCTGGGCCCGTCCGAGATCCAGCACCTGACCGCTTCCTCCCAGGACCATCGGGATGAGGTCGGCATCGCAGGCGAGTTTCCGGATGGTCCGGGCACTGACCTGTTCCGAGAATACGGCGGAGCCGGCCCGCTCGGCCTTGCCCACGAGATCCTGGTAGGAGATCGTCACCATGACCTGTGGGCGGTGTCCACCAGATGCCGGAAGACCGGGACCGGACAGGGCGATCCTGCACGCAGCCACAAGGCCTTCCAGCAGGTTCTGTGCCCTCGTGGGGGCGGCGCCGGCACCGGCTGTGACCGTCGGAGGACCACCGTGACCAGCGGCCGGGCTGTTCGACGGATTCCCGATACCGTCGCTCCCGATACCGTTGCTCCCGAGACCGTCGCTCCAGAGACTGCCCGTGGCATTGGCCGCGCTCCGGGGTGCCCCGGTGGCAACCGCAGGTGCCACCCCGTGGACTTCTCCTGTGGCACTCGCCGCAGAGGCCGGCTGCTGCTGGGCTCCGCGAGGATTTCCTGCCGAATTCATCACGGTGGCGAGGTGCTCGAACTGCTCATCGGTCGCACCGATCTCGAGGACGTGCAGGCCATGGCGACGGCCCTTGAGGAACACGCCCTGCCGGGCCCGCAGGATCTTCTCCGTGGGCTCCTGTCCGTCCTGATCGAGCACTGATTCCCAGCGGCGGGCCAGCACCCGCAGGACGTCCTCGTCGGACTCGATGCCCTGGCGCGTGAGGTGGTGCTCCATGGAGGCGAGCTGATCCGGTGTGGCGAAGGAGTGCACCCGCTGGATGGCCTGCGCGATGACGGTGGCCGCGCGACCACTGATCAGGCAGGCCCTGGACGCATCGCCCAGAACCCCGAGCGGCGCAGGCACGGTCGCTCCCGTTGCCGACAGGCCGGGGAGTACGACCGCAGCCAGGGTCAGCCGCCGTCGCGCCTCCGCGCGACCGATGCCCAGCACGGCCCGCAGGAACTCCGCGCAGTCCCTGAACCCGTCGCCGCTCCCCGCCCGCGCGGGAGACGATGTCTGCTCCGGGCCGGGGACGGTCGTCGATATCCGAGGCCGAACCGGCACGGACACGAGGCCGGCGTCCGGTCGTTCGTCCGCGTCGAGATGATGGTCCTCCGCAACGCGGGCGACGAGGATCTGCAGGTGATCGACGATCCTGGACACGTTCTCGACCTCGACGACGAGGTCGAGGGCCTCGGTCCTGGACAGGACATGGTGCCGGCGGCCGAAGGTACTCGCACAGTCGGCAAGGGCGGTGCGCGCCGCATCCAACGAGCTTCCTGCCCGCGTCAGCGGTTCTGTCGGTGCGATGGCCATGGCTCTATTTTATGGAACACATGTTCTATTCCGCAGGGCAGGACGTGAATGTGGAGGACCAGTCACCCGATGTTGTCCACACAGCGGGGGCCTGTGGACGCCGGCCCCTAGAGCAGGTTCTCGACGACGTGGTCGATGCAGGCGATCAGGGCCGAGACGTCGTCCGGCTCGATCGCCACGAAGGTGGCGATGCGGAGCTGGTTGCGGCCGAGCTTGCGGTAGGGCTCGACGTCGACGATCCCGTTGGCTCGGAGGATCGCGGCGACGCGCGCAGCATCCACGGCGTCGTCGAAGTCCACCGTCACGATCACGTTGGAGCGGTCCTCCGGCCGGACGACGTAGGGGGTCGCGACAGCGGACGCCTCGGCCCAGCGGTACAGGCGCCCTGCCGAATCCGCCGTGCGCGCGGTAGCGAAGGGCAGGCCGCCCTGCTCGTTGAGCCACTGCACCTGTGCGTCGAGTGTGACGAGCGTGGACAGCGACGGCGTGTTGTAGGTCTGGTTGAGGCGGGAATTGTCGATCGCGGTCTGCAGGTTCAGGAAATCCGGGATCCAGCGGTCGCCGGCATCGATGCGCGCGGCACGGTCCAGCGCGGCGGGGGAGAAGAGGCCCAGCCACAGGCCGCCGTCGGACGCGAAGTTCTTCTGCGGTGCGAAGTAGTAGACATCGGCCTGCGACACGTCGACGTCGAGGCCGCCGGCCGCGGACGTCGCATCGACGATCACGAGCGAATCGGCGTCGGCTCCCTCGATCCGGCGTACGGGAGCCGCGACGCCGGTGGAGGTCTCGTTCTGCGGCCAGGCGTAGGTGTCGACACCGGCTTCCGCGACGGGATCCGGGCGCGTCCCGGGCGCGGAGGTGATGACGCTGGACTCGTCGAGGAAGGGCGCCCTGGTGGTCGCATTGGCGAACTTGGACCCGAACTCGCCGAAGGACAGGTGCTGTGCCTTCCGCTCGACGAGCCCGAAGGTGGCGACGTCCCAGAAGGCGGTCGAACCGCCGACGCCGAGGACGACCTCGTACCCGTCGGGCGCACCGAAGAACGTGCTCAGGCCCGTCCGCACCCGGCCCACGAGGTCCCGTACGGGAGCCTGCCGGTGGGAGGTTCCGAGCAGTGACCGTCCCGCCGAGACGAGCGCGTCGATCTGACCGCTCCGGACCTTCGACGGCCCGGCGCCGAAACGGCCGTCCGAGGGCAGAAGGTGGTCGGGGATGCGGGGCGTGTCACTCATGCGGTGCTCCAGCTGTAGGGCGGCAGGTACGGCCTTCATTCTGCCCCAGCGGTCCCCGGCCCTCCATTTGTGAACGGCGCACCCGAGACTCCCGGGGCCGCCCTGTACCCGCCCGCCCGATTGCCGGGCCAGTTGCGCCATGGGTTAACCTTGGGGAGCGTGGGGCGGAGCAGTCCGTGCTGGCTTTGGCTTGCCTCACCGGCGTGAGGCACCCCAGCCGCGCACCCGCACCGCACCAAGGAGCTGAACCGCATGACGGACCTCATCGACACCACCGAGATGTACCTGCGGACCATCCTTGAACTCGAGGAAGAGAACATCGTCGCGCTCCGCGCCCGGATCGCCGAGCGCCTCCGCCACTCCGGACCCACCGTCTCCCAGACCATCGGCCGCATGGAACGCGACGGCCTCGTCGTCGTCTCCGGGGATCGGCACCTCGAACTCACCGAACTCGGCCGCCACAGGGCCACCGGTGTCATGCGGAAGCACCGTCTCGCGGAACGTCTGCTCAGCGACGTCATCGGCCTCGACTGGGCGTACGTCCACGACGAAGCATGCCGCTGGGAGCACGTGATGAGCGAACGCGTGGAGCGGCGGCTCTACGAGCTCCTCGGCAAGCCCTCCGAATCGCCGTACGGCAACCCCATCCCCGGCCTCGAGGCCATCGGTGGGGTGGAGTCCGAACTCTTCACCGACGGCGTGGTCACCCTGCTCTCGGCCATGGGCACCTACTCGCCCGGGAATCCGGTCACGCTGGTGCGCCTCGCCGAACCGATCCAGGTCGACCCGGAACTCCTCACCCAACTCGACGAGGGCGGCCTACGCCCGGGCGCGCAGCTCAACCTGGAATCCGTGGGTGACTACGTCTCCGTCCGGGTGCCCGGCGTCGAGGGTGCGCTCGAACTGCCGCCCGAGGTGGCCTCGCACGTGTTCGTCTCCGTCGCAGCCTGACGGCAGTCTCGCCAGGCGCTCCCTGACGGCGCGCAGCGCTCGGGTCCCGAGTCCGGCAACGGCGCCCGCACGGGGACCTTCGACGGGCAGGCAGGCGGGTCCCGACGGCGCTGGGCGGCGCCCGTCACGCCGCTTGGACGGATACCCGGAAGCACATTCGCAACGGCCCCGCGACGCCCCCACGGAGGCCCCCGCATGACCCTCCGGAAAGCCGTCGTCACCAAGAACACACCATTCCGTGACCGTAACGTGACAAACGGGCCTTTCTGCGGTAGCTTTCATCTCGTGCCAAATTCGCTCTAGATCCGGCACCCTCTTGCAAATCGCCTAGCTCTGCCATTGCTCGAGGTCCGTCCGCACCATCGCATGGCAGAGGCGGGGGAACCAATTTCTGGGTTTCGTAACCGAAATCCTTGGGGTTAAGTCGCTGCTTCACGCAGTGGCCGGGTGACTCCCATCCGAATCCGACAGCTCACCTCGCAGGCGTTGGGAGAGGCAATCCAACGTGTCCAATAGCTCTTCACTGGGCCGCCATCGTGCGGCCCGGAACGTCAGCGCGCTGACCAACCTGTCGACAGCAGTCACCTCCAATGCCGGATCGGTCGGCCGCCAGGCAGCCGTCATCGTCGCCGCCACCGGGCTCGTGCTGACCGCCGGCCTGCCGGCCCACGGCGCCACCCCCGCCGAGCGCGAGGTCCAGTCCTCCGCAGCGCTGACCGTGAGCCGGGTCGTCTCGGCAGAGGTCACCGTCCCCGCCACCGCCACGGTCTCCTTCGACCGCGTCGCCGTCGAGGTCACCGCAGCCCCCGAGCCCGTCGTGGAGGCACCTGCTCCCGTCGTGGAGGCACCGGCACCCGCCGCCGAGACGCCGGCCCCCGTGGTCGAGGCGCCGGCCCCCGTCGCCGCCCAGCCCGCTCCCGCTCCGGTTGCGGTGCCTGCAGTCGCAGCGCCGGCCGCCGTTGTGCCGGCTGCAGCGCCCGCCGCCGTCGCACCGGCCCCCGTGGCTCCGCAGCCCGCTCCCGCCGCCCCGTCCTCCGGCGTTGCTGCCGGTCTGGTCGGCTCGGCCTACAGCCAGCTCGGCGTGGCCCAGGACTGCACGGCCATGGTCGAGAAGGCACTGCGCTCGGTCGGCAAGTCCGTCGGTGACCTCGCTCCCGGCCAGTTCTTCCAGTTCGGCGACGTCGTCGGCAGCCCTGCTCCCGGTGACCTCGTGATCACCGGTGGCCACGTGGCCATCTACGTCGGCAACGGTCAGGTCATCAGCGGTGGGCTGAACGGTATGAACACCGGCCTCCACTCCCTGTCCGACCTGCCCGGCGCCAGCTTCGTCCGCGTCCGCTAGAAACACACCCCGGAGTATCTCCCCCATGCCTTCATCCGTCATGCCCGCACGCCACCGAGGAGAAGCGCGGAACGCCGCCACCTTCTCCGATCTCGCCAAAGCAGTCACTTCCAACGCGACCGGGATGGGCCGCCAGGCCGCCGTCATCGTCGCCGCTTCGGGCCTCGTCCTGTCCAGCGGTGTCGCCGCCAACGCTGCGGACCTGCAGCCGCAGCGGGACGTGGCAGCGTCCAGCGTCTCCCTGGCCTCCTCCCGCGCGGAGGTCGTCGCACCGGCCGGGTCGCTGGTCTCCTTCAACCGGACCCCGGTCAAGGTCAACGCGAAGCCCGTCGTCGTACCCCAGGCACCCGTCGTGGAAGCGCCGGCCGCCCCGGCTCCCGTCGTGGAAGCACCGGTAGCCCCGGCTCCCGTCGCCGCCCAGGCACCTGCGGTCCAGGCCGCCGTCGCCGTGGTGGCGCAGGCTCCCGCGCCTGCTGCAGCCCCGGCCGCAGCCACAGCGCCCGTGGCCCCGGCCCCGGCCCCGGCAGCTCCCGTTGCTCCCGCCTCGTCCGGTGTCGCCGCGACGATCGCCGCGGCAGCCAAGGGCCAGCTCGGCGTCACGCAGGACTGCACCCGACTGGTCAGCAACTCGCTCGCTGCCGCAGGCATCAACTTCCACGGCTGGCCGGCAGGCTACCTCTCCCTGGGCCGCACGGTCAGCGCGGGCGAAGCCGTTCCCGGTGACCTCATCTACTACGCCGACGGCGGCATGGGCATGGCCCACATCGCGGTGTACATCGGTGGCGGCCAGGCCGTCCACGGCGGATTCAACGGCAACTCCACGGTGATCGCTCCCGCCGAGCTCGGCTCGGGCGGCGTGTACATCCGCGTGGGCGGCTGATCCACGACGATCGACCTGACGGAAGGACCGGCACTCGTGCCGGTCCTTCCGCTCTTAACCGGGTAGCAGATCCGGCACCGCACCACAGGTCCGCGGAATGCTGCCGATTGGCCGCCTGCGTGTGTTTTGCTTACCCTTGCAGTGTCAATCCGAAGCACTTCTCCCGAACCCCGGGATGGCAACCGGTTGCGGGAACAGGTCAGCATCGAGGCTTTGTTCATGCGTACTCTCGTTCTGAATGCAGGGTATGAACCACTGGCGGTGGTCACCTTCCGCCGGGCTACTGGTGCTTGTGCTCACGGGGAAGGCCAGCGTCGTCGCTGAGGACGACGACCCGGTCGTCGGTCCCACGGAGGTACTGGGCCGCCCGTCGGTGATCCTCCTCCATAGGTACGTGAAGATCCCGTACCGGCACGACATCGCAGCCACCCGGCGCGGGGTCCTGCGCCGAGACAACCACCTGTGCGCCTACTGCGGCAGGACCGCCTCGACCATCGACCACATCCAGCCACGGTCGCGGGGCGGGGCGGACACCTGGGAGAACCTCGTGGCGTGCTGCCTGAAGTGCAACAACGCGAAGGGGGACAAGACGCTCAGTAGCCTGGGCTGGAAGCTGCGGGTCGTGCCCCTCCCGCCGCGCGGACCGCAGTGGCAGATCCGCGAACTCGAGAAGCCCGCACCGCAGTGGAGCGAGTTCCTCACGGAGAACGCCGCGTGACTCCGGACCCTCCATCGTTCGACGCCATCGTCCTGGCGGGCGGCCGGTCCTCCCGGCTCGGCGGTGTTCCGAAGGCCGGTCTGGTGCTCGACGGCGAGACGCTGCTGCAGCGCACGTGTACCGCGCTCTCCCGGGCCGGGCACCTCACCGTCGTGGGACCCGCGCCCGACGGTCCGGACGCGGTGGCCGGGCGGCCGTCCTTCGTGCGCGAGGACCCCGTCTTCGCCGGTCCCGCGGCCGCCGTCGTCGCCGGTTTCCGGGCATCGCCGCAGCCCAGGGCGCCGTGGTGCGCCGTCGTCGCGTGCGACATGCCCCGCGTCGGAGAGCTCCTCGGGATCCTCCTCGCCGAGGCCGCTGCGGGGGACGCGACGTCCCTGGTGGCGGTCGACGACGGCCGCGACCAGCCTCTGGCGGCGCTCTACCGCAGCGACGACCTCGCCATCGCGATCGACGCCGTCCTCGGTCGCGGATCCGCCGACAACCTCTCGATGCGAAGCCTCCTTGCTAGTGTGAGCACCAGACCCGTCCCGGTTCCGCCGGGCACGACGCACGACGTCGACACCTGGAATGACGCACGAGAGCTGGGCGTCGACGTCCCCTGACACCATCCGGAGGGCCCATGGACGACCGCCAGAAACTGCTGCACGACTGGACCGAGAAGCTGCTCGCCGCCTTCGAGATCGACGGGACGGAGGTCGACATCGACGCGGTCCTCGGGCTCGCGGGGCGGGCGGCCCACGGTGTGGTCCGGCCGGCGGCACCCCTGACCACGTTCGTCGTCGGATATGCGGCCGGCCTCGCCGTCGGCAGCGGGCAGGCGGACGAACAGGTGGCCATGCGCTCGGCGACGGCGGTGGCCGACGCGCTCTGCGCGGAGGCCGCGGCGGACGGAGGCTCCGAATGAGCGAGGTCGCCACGGCACGCGACGTCGACTGGGCCACCGCCCGCACGCTCGCACACACCGCGGGACGGCCCCTGCCGTTCCAGACCGTCACCCTGGCCGACGCGCTCGGGCAGACTCTCGCCGAACCGGTGCATGCGCTGCAGGCCATCCCGCACTACGCGTCGTCGGCGATGGACGGCTGGGCGGTCAACGGGGAGCCGCCCTGGAAGCTGGTGAGCCATACGCAGCCCGAGGAACACCCACGGGGCAGGCCGTCACCGCACGCCGACTCCGGCGAGGTGTCACTCGCACCCGGCGAGGCGACCTTCATCCTCACGGGAGGAGTGGTGCCCCAGAACGCCGTCGGCATCCTCCGGACCGAACACGGCGCCATCCGCGGTGACACGCTGGAGCGCAACGCGTCCGCTCGGCCCGACGAGCCCTCGCTCCACGAGCACGTACGGCCCGCAGGGGAGGAGGCCGAGGAGGGCTCCGAGGCCATCCCGGCCGGCGTCGTCCTGAACCCGGCGCAGATCGCCCTGGCCGCCGTCTGCGGGCATGACACCCTGGCGGTCCTCCGGGCCCCGCGGGTGTCCCTGCTCATGACCGGCGACGAGGTGATCGAGTACGGCCTGCCGCACCCCGGCCAGGTACGGGACACGTTCGGCCCCCAGCTACCCGGGTTCGTGGCGATGCTCGGCGGCCACGTCGACGTGGCCGGCCGCGCCAAGGACGATCTCGACGACGTGGTGGCGGCCATCAGCGCGGAACCGACCGACGAGTTCTCGCTGGCGCGCGCATCCGGTGACGTGCTGATCACGACCGGCGGGACGGGCAGCTCCTCCGCGGACCACATCCGCCGTGCGCTCACGGAGCTGGGTGCGGAGATGATCATCGACGGGATCGCGATGCGGCCCGGCCACCCGACGCTGCTGGCCCGCCTGCCCGACGGCCGCTTCCTCGTCGGGCTGCCCGGCAACCCGCTGGCGGCGATGATGGCCATGCTCACGGTGGCCGCGCCGCTGCTCGCCGGGCTGCGCGGGTCGGCACTGGACGAGCCCCGGACGGTGGTGACCGCCCAGGCCTTCGAGCCCCTGCCCGGCCGGAGCCGCCTCGTGCCCTACCGCGCCGAGGCCGGCCGCGCCGTCCCGAGCACCCACCAGCGCTCCGGGATGCTGCGCGGTCTCGCTGCCGCTGACGGTGTCCTGGTGGTCCCGTCCGGAGGGTGCGCTGCGGGCGACGACGTCCCGGCACTGGCCCTGCCGTGGGCCACCCCCGCCGGCTGAGACCGCTGTCCACCTCCTGGCGGCGTCGTCAACGGCCCGGTCGGCCGCCCGGCGTCGACTAATCTCGTTCTAGGATCGACGCAAGGAGCGCAGCATGAACCGGGTCACCCAGCGACGGCGCATCACCAAGTTCCGCGTCGGGGCGCAGACGGGCCGCCGCGAGGACGTGCTCGCGGGCGAGGAGCCGCTGGAGATCCGCCTCGGCGGCAGCGCCTTCACCGTCACCATGCGCACCCCGGGGGACGACTTCGACCTCGTGGCCGGTTTCCTCGTCTCGGAGGGCGTCGTGTGGGAGCCCGGCCAGCTGCCCAGCCTGCGGTACTGCGCGGGCGTGGACGAGAACGGCCGGCAGACCTTCAACGTGGTCGAGGCCCAGCTCCGGCCGGGTGTCGAACTCCCGGACACCGCGATGGAACGCCACGTGTACACCTCGAGCTCCTGCGGCATCTGCGGCACCGCGTCGATCGACGCGGTGCGGAAGTCCTCGCGGTTCGACCTGCACGAGGACTCCGCTCCCGTGGACCTCACGGTCCTCGCCTCCCTGCCCGACCGCCTGCGGGCGAGCCAGAAGCTGTTCGACCGCACGGGAGGCGTCCACGCCGCGGGTCTCTTCACCGCCGAGGGTGAGCTGCTGTGCCTCAGGGAGGACGTGGGGCGCCACAACGCCGTCGACAAGGTGGTGGGCTGGGCGCTCCGCGAAGGGATGCTGCCCCTGCGCGGGACCATCCTGCAGGTCTCGGGCAGGGCGTCCTTCGAGCTCGTGCAGAAGGCCCAGCTCGCGGGGATCCCCGTGCTTGCCGCCGTCAGCGCGCCGTCGTCGCTCGCCGCGGACCTCGCCGACGACGCCGGACTCACGCTCGTGGGCTTCAGCCGCGGGACGACGCTGAACTGCTACTCGCACCCGGACCGCATCGCGGCCTGAGCCCCGCGCAGCAGACCCTAGAACGGGTTGAGCAGGCGCTGGACGAACCGCCGCGTGCGCTCGTTGCGCGGGTTGCGCAGCACCTGGTCCGGGTGGCCGTGCTCCACGACGACGCCCCCGTCCATGAAGACGACCTCGTCGGCGACCTCCCGGGCAAAGGCCAGCTCGTGGGTCACGATCACCATGGTCCACTTCTCCTCGGCGAGTTCCTTGATGACGGTGAGCACCTCCCCGACGAGTTCGGGGTCGAGGGCCGACGTCGGCTCGTCGAAGAGCAGCAGGTCCGGCTGCAGGGCCAGCGCACGGACGATCCCGACGCGCTGCTGCTGTCCGCCGGAGAGATTGAACGGGTAGTCGTCCCGCTTCGCGGCGAGCCCCACCCGCCCGAGAAGCCGTTCGGCGTCCGCGACGGCGTCCTTCCGGGGGCGTTTCTGCACCCGGACGGGCCCCTCGATGATGTTCTCGAGCACCGTCATGTGCGGGAAGAGGTTGTAGTTCTGGAAGACCATGGCGCTGCGGTCGCGCAGGGGCAGTGCCTGCTTCTTCGTGACCTTCCCGCCGAAGTCGACGCTCGGTCCGCCGCTGAACGCGACGGTCCCGCCGTCGGGCGTCTCGAGGCCGTTGAGGCAGCGCAGCACGGTGGTCTTGCCGGAGCCGGACGGGCCCACGAGCGCCACCACCTGCCCGCTGTCGATCCGCAGGTCGATCGACTTCAGCACCTGGGTGTCCCCGAAGGACTTCTGCAGGCCGGTCACGGTCAGGAGGGGCTCAGCGGGCGACATAGCGGTCCAACCTCTTCTCGAGTGCGGACTGGCCGCTGGACAGGACGAGGCAGAACACCCAGTAGATGAACGCCGCCTCGACGTAGAGCAGCATGAACTGCTGCGAGAACGCGGCGATCTGCTGTGCCTCGCGGAACAGCTCCGTCACGAGGATCAGCGACGCCAGGGACGTGTCCTTGACGAGGCTGATGAACGTGTTGGACAGCGGCGGCACCGAGACCCGGGCCGCCTGCGGCAGGATCACCCGGCGCAGGGTGAGGGCCCGGGACATGCCGATGGTATGGCCGGCCTCCCACTGGCCCTTCGGGACGGACAGGATGGCGGCCCGCAGGATCTCCGCCGCGTAGCCCGCCACGTTGAGCGAGAACGCGATGATGGCGCTCGGCCACGGGTCGATGGTCAGCCCGATGGACGGCAGCCCGTAGAAGATCACGAACAGCTGCACGAGCAGGGGGGTGCCTCGGATCACCGACACGTAGAAGCGGGCGATCCCCGAGAGCACCGCCTTGCCGCTGATCCGCATCAGTGCGACCACGAGCGCCAGCGCCAGGCCGAGCACGAAGGAGATGACGGACACCGGGATGGTCCCCGTCAGTCCGCCGGAGAGCATGGGCCAGAAGGAGGTGCGCAGCAGTTCCCAGTCCATCGGTCAGGCCCTCCCGCCCGTCATGGACGGCATCACTCGCTGACGTCGGTGCCGAAGTACTTCTCGGAGATCTCGGCGAGCGTGCCGTCCGCGCGCAGCTCGTCGAGGGCCGTGTCGATGGCCTCCACGAGTTCCGTGCTGCCCTTGCGGACCGCGACGGCACTCTGGGAGGACTCGTCGGTGGTGGCCGCGATCTTGATGCCCTCGTTGTTGTTGTTCTTCTGGTAGTCGAGGTACGTCAGTTCGTCGTTGATGGTCGCGTCCACACGGCCCTGCTCGAGGAGGGTGACGGACTGCGCCCAGCCCTCGACGGGCTCGACGTTCGCGCCGCTCTCCGTGGCGAGCTCGTACCAGTTGCTGGTGAGGGACTGCGCCGTCGTCTTGCCCGACAGGTCCTCGAAGGAGGTGATGTCGGTGTTGTCCGCCGTCGTGACGATCACGCCCGAACTGACGGTGTAGGGCTCGGAGAAGTCGTAGGTGGCCTTGCGCTCGTCGTTGATGGAGACCTGGTTGGCGATCACGTCGAACCGGCCTGCCTCGAGGCCCGCGAAGATCGCATCCCACTGCGTCTCCTCGAACTCGGCCTTCACGCCCATCTTCTCCGCGACGGCGGTGATGACCTCGACGTCGTACCCGGTGAGTTCGCCGCTGCCGCCCTCGTGGAAGCTGAAGGGCTGGTAGGTGCCCTCGGTCCCCACGGTGAGGACGCCGGAGTCCTGGATCTCCTGCAGCGACGACGCCGCCGCGGATTCCGAGGAACCGGCCTCACCGGAGGGGGCCGACGACGAGCAGCCGGCGAGTGCAAGGGTGAGGGCTGCGGCGGTTCCGAGGACGGACAGGCGATACTTCATGGGGGGCTTCCTTCGGTTTCGTGGAGGCGGACACGGCAGGTGGGGAAATAGAAGGAGCCGCAGACGGCTTGAACCCTACGTACCTCCGCCCAGGCCGGGCCCGGAGTTGAACACTACTGAGGTGAACACCGGAGCATCCACTTATTGTTCCGAAGTATTGCGTCGAGGGTCCAGACACCGGCCGCCCCGCGGTGGCACTGGCATCCATGGAAGGAATCACTATGAGCATGGAAGGCGCGGCCTGGAGCTCGCTCTACAGGATCTCGACGGCGAAGGACGCGAAGCACGGGTTCTCCCGGGAGTCGGTCCGCCGGATCCTCACGTTCGCGGTGCCCTACCGGTCGAAGCTCGTGCTGTTCATCCTGCTGTCCGTGGCGGGCGCTTTCCTCGCCGTCGCGACGCCGGTGCTCGCCGGGCAGGTGGTGGACGTCATCGTCGCCCGCGGCGAGACCCGCACGGTCATCTGGCTGGCGGTCGTCATCGCACTCGTGGCGGTCGCGGACGCAGCGGTGTCCCTCGTGACGCGCTGGTACTCGGCGCGGATCGGGGAGGGCGTGATCCTGGACCTCCGGACCGCCGTCTTCAACCACGTGCAGAAGATGCCGATCGCCTTCTTCACGCGCACCCGCACGGGAGCCCTGGTGAGCCGCCTGAACAACGACGTCATCGGCGCGCAGCAGGCCTTCAGCGGCACGCTCTCCGGCGTGGTCACGAACCTCGTGGCCCTGATCCTCACGCTCGCGGTCATGCTGAGCACCTCGTGGCTCGTCACGGTGCTCGCCGTGGTCATGCTGCCGATCTTCCTGGTGCCCGCCCGGCGCATGGGCAGCCGCCTGGCCGCCCTGCGCCGCGAGGCGGCGGACCACAACTCCGCCATGAGCACGCAGATGACCGAGCGCTTCTCCGCCCCCGGCGCCACGCTGGTGAAGCTCTTCGGCCGGCCCGACGAGGAGGCCGAGGAGTTCCGCGTCCGCGCAGCGCGCGTGCGGGACATCGGGGTGCGGACGGCGATGCTGCAGTTCGTGTTCTTCACGGCCCTGATGCTCGTCTCGGCCCTGGCCCTGGCCCTCGTCTACGGACTCGGTGGGTTCCTGGCGCTCGCGGGCCAGCTCGACACGGGCGAGGTGGTCACGCTCGCCCTGCTGCTCACACGGCTCTACGCGCCGCTGACGAGCCTCGCGAACGCGCGCGTGGAGATCATGAGCGCCATCGTCAGCTTCGAGCGCGTCTTCGAGGTGCTCGACCTCCAGCCCCTCATCCAGGAGAAGCCCGACGCCGGAAGCGTGCCCGCCGGCCCCGTGACGGTCGAGTTCGACGACGTCCGGTTCGCCTACCCGTCCGCGGACAAGGTCTCGCTCGCGTCCCTCGAGGAGGTCTCCACGCTGGACACGCGGGGCGGCGAGGAGGTGCTGCACGGTGTGTCCTTCCGGATCGAGGCCGGACAGACCGTCGCCCTCGTGGGGACCTCGGGCGCCGGGAAGTCGACCATCGCTCAGCTCCTGGCACGCCTGTACGACGTCGACAGCGGTGCGGTGCGGCTCTCGGGGACCGACGTGCGGGACGTGACCTTCGCGTCGATGCGGCAGACGCTCGGCATGGTGACGCAGGACGGCCACCTGTTCCACGAGACGATCCTCGCGAACCTCCGGCTCGCACGTCCGGAGGCCACCGAGGACGAGGTGTGGGACGCCGTCCGGCGGGCCCGGCTGGAACCGCTCGTCCGGTCGCTGCCCGACCAGCTGGACACGATGGTCGGGGAGCGCGGCTACCGTCTCTCCGGCGGTGAGCGCCAGCGCATGACCATCGCGCGGCTGCTGCTCGCCCACCCGCGCGTCGTCATCCTCGACGAGGCGACGGCGGCGCTCGACTCGACGTCGGAGGCGGCCGTGCAGGCTGCTCTGAGCGAGGCGCTCGAGGGGCGCACGGCCATGGTGATCGCCCACCGGCTGTCCACCATCCGCAGCGCCGACATGATCCTCGTGGTGGAGGACGGCGAGATCGTGGAACGCGGCTCGCACGACGAGCTGCTGGCCCTCGGCGGCCGGTACGAGGAACTGCACCGCACGCAGTTCGCGGTGCAGAAGAACGTGGCGGTGGACGAGGAGCCCGAGGCGCTCAGCGGCGTCTAGGGCCGCGGCCCCGCGCCAGCAGGTGGGGGATCACGAAGTCGGTCAGCAGGGGAGCGAGGTCCCGGCGTCCGGCCGCGTCCTCCAGGTCCAGCCACGCGATCTCCTCGATCTCCGCAGCGGGGAGCGGCCCGGCCGTCAGGGGGCACAGGAAGACGGTGGCGACGAGGAGCGTGTCCGCCTCGTTGGCCGCCGGTCCCCGCCAGGTGCCCAGGAGCGTGAGATCGCCGGGCCGGACGGTTAGGCCCAGCTCCTCGGCCAGCTCCCGCACACCGGTCTCCGCCGGTGTCTCGCCCTGCTCCGGCTTGCCGCCGGGCTGCATGAACATGCTCGTGCCGCGCTTCCGCACCAGCAGGAGGTACCCCCGCTCATCGAGCAGGCAGAGGGCCGTGACGGTGATGACCGGAACGTCAGCCATCGGATCCGGTTCCTGCCGTCGGTTCGTCCCCCATGGCGTCCAACCTACCCGCACGGAAACGGGAGGGAGGACGGGCACAGATGCCCATCCTCCCTCCCGTTCCGACGCTGCCGTGTGCCCCTGGCCGGAATCGAACCGACGACCTTCCCTTTAGGAGAGGGACGCTCTATCCTACTGAGCTACAGAGGCCGGGATCGTGGTGTGCACCGATCCGGCGGTCCTAGCTTACCCGCTCGCCACCCGGTTTCCCTGCCCGGTCCACGCCCCGGAGGTGCGGGGGCAGGAAGACGGCCACGGCACCGGCCACCAGGCTCAGCGCGAGCAGCACCCAGCGCAGCACCGTCAGCGTCGCGGCGAGCGCCACGGCGCCCGGATCGGCGGACGCCTGGGCCAGCGCGGTGTCGATCGCCACGTTCTCCCACAGGTCGACGACGACGAACAGGATCACCGGCGACCACAGGACCCAGCGGAGCCACCGCCGCCCTGCGTTGAGCTGGACCAGCAGGAGCCAGGCGAACGCGAAGATCAGCGGGAAGAGCGTGCCGGCCGTGCGGTGCAGGTAGCTCAGCTGGCCGCGGGCTGCATCGTCCATCTCCTCGTGGAGGCGCTGCACGTACCCGGTGTCGTACCCGCCGACCATCATGTCCGGCATGGTGAGGCCGCCCGACAGCTGCGTCATCTGGCCGAGCGTGAGCAGGTGGAAGTACCAGAAGAGCAGCAGGGACGCGGCCGCTGCGGCGATGAGCACGAGCGAACCGTTGCCCTGTTTGTTCCGGGCGGGCGGAGCAGGTGGCGCGGGTGTCGCACCCGTCGCGTGCTTGCGTGCTATCTGTGCCCTTGTCTTTCCCACTCCTCCAGTATGGGTGAGGCTGCCACCGCTGCGTACGGGCGGGTGGGTGTCAGGGGCACGGCCTAGACTTGAAGGACCATGGACATGCTCTTCGATCCCTACGTCTCCCCGCTCACGCCCGCCGAGAAGAAGCGCGCACGCGAGGCGGCGATGGCGGGGACGGCCGGGCCCGCGGACCCCGCCACCGAGCACGTGCCGTCCCGTGCCGGCGTGGACGAGCACCGCGCACACGAGCTCCTGGTGGGGCTGAACCCCCAGCAGGAGGAGGCCGTGAAGCACGGCGGATCGCCGCTGCTGATCGTCGCGGGCGCCGGGTCGGGCAAGACCCGTGTGCTGAGCCACCGCATCGCGTACCTGCTCGCCACGGGGCGGTCCCACCCGGGGCAGATCCTCGCCATCACGTTCACCAACAAGGCCGCCGCCGAGATGCGCGAGCGCATCGAGGGCCTGATCGGCGACGTCGCCAAGCGCATGTGGATCTCCACGTTCCACTCGTCCTGCGTACGGATCCTCCGCCGGGAGGCGGCCTCCGTGGGCCTGAACTCCAACTTCTCCATCTACGACTCCGCGGACACCCTGCGTCTCATCACGCTCGTCGCCAAGGGCCTGGACCTCGACCCCAAGAAGTTCGCCCCCAAAGCCATCCAGCACAAGATCTCCGCGCTCAAGAACGAGCTGATCGACGAGGAGTCCTTCGCCTCCGGCGTCGACCCGTCGGATCCCTTCGAGCAGGCCGTCGCCGAGGTCTACTCCGGGTACGCGCAGCGCATGCGCCAGGCCAATGCCATGGACTTCGACGACCTGATCGCGCAGACGGTCTTCATGTTCCGGGCCTTCCCCGGCGTGGCGGACTACTACCGGCGGCGCTTCCGGCACGTACTCGTCGACGAGTACCAGGACACCAACCATGCGCAGTACGCCCTGGTCCGGGAGATCGTCGGCGTGCCGGGCGAGTCGTCCGACGACCCCGCCGAACTCACGGTGGTGGGCGACTCGGACCAGTCGATCTACGCCTTCCGCGGAGCCGACGTGCGCAACATCGTCGAGTTCGAGAACGACTACCCGAGCGCCCGCACCATCCTGCTCGAGCAGAACTACCGCTCCACCCAGAACATCCTCAGCGCCGCCAACGCGGTGATCTCCCGCAACCCCGACCGGCCGGAGAAGCGGCTGTGGACCGCCGAGGGCAGCGGTGAGAAGATCGTCGGCTACGTCGGCGAGAACGAGCACGAGGAAGCCCGCTTCATCGCCGAGGAGATCGACCGCCTCCAGGACGAGGAGGACATCCGTCCCGGCGACGTCGCCATCTTCTACCGCACCAACGCGCAGTCGCGGTCCATCGAGGAGATCCTCCTGCGCGTCGGCCTGCCCTACAAGGTGGTCGGCGGCACCCGGTTCTACGAGCGCAAGGAGATCAAGGACGCGCTGGCCTACCTGCGGGTCCTCGTGAACCAGGACGACGTCGTCAACCTGCGCCGCATCCTCAACGAACCGAAGCGCGGCATCGGCGACCGTGCGGAGTACGCCATCGCCGCCCTCAGCGAGCGTGAACGGATCAGCTTCATGGAGGCTCTGCGCCGCGCTGACCAGGCGCCGGGCATGGCCACCCGTTCGGTCAACTCCGTGGCCGGGTTCGTCAAGCTGATCGACGACCTCGCGGAGGTCGCCAGCGGCTCCGGGGCGTCCGCCGCCCTCGAGGCGGTGCTGGAACAGACCGGGTACCTCGAGCAGCTGCGCACGAGCAACGACCCGCAGGACGAGTCCCGGGTGGAGAACCTCGCCGAGCTCGTCGCCGTCGTCCGTGAGTTCGAGCGGGACAATCCCGAGGGCACGCTGGGCGACTTCCTCGAGCAGGTATCCCTCGTGGCGGACGCCGACCAGATCCCGGACGCCCCCGACGGGTCCGCCGCGGACGTGCAGCGCGCGGTCGAGGAGGCCCGACGCCAGGGCGTCGTCACGCTCATGACGCTGCACACCGCCAAGGGCCTCGAGTTCCCCGTGGTGTTCCTGACCGGCATGGAACAGGGGATCTTCCCGCACCAGCGGTCCGCCACCGATCCCAAGGAGCTCGCGGAGGAACGGCGCCTGGCATACGTGGGCCTCACGCGCGCACGCCAGCGGCTCTACGTCACCCGCTCCGAGGTGCGCAGCATGTGGGGCCAGAGCCAGTACAACCCGGCGAGCCAGTTCGTGAGCGAGATCCCCGAGGACCTCATCCTGTGGAAGCGCGAGGGCGCGGCCAAGCCCGCGTGGACCACCGGCGGCAGCATCGGCGGTCCACGGCTCAGCGGGTCCTACTGGGGTGCCAGCGGTGGCGGCTTCAATGCCGGAGCCACGGCACCGTCGAAGGCCGTGGGCCGGGTGCAGCCCCAGAAGGAAGTCGTCTCGGTCTCGGCCGGCGACAAGGTCAACCATGCGAGTTTCGGTAACGGCACGGTACTGTCCGTCGAGGGTGCCGGTGACAAGACCGTCGCCAAGGTTCGATTCGATGTCGGGGAGAAGCGGCTGCTGCTGCGCTACGCACCGCTCACCAAGGTGGCGTGAGCTCCCGGCCGCACGGGGGAGTCTGGAACATGGGGAGAACCGGAAGGCGCAGGCCCGTCCGCCGGCGTGCCGTCCATGCGGCAGCCGCTGTCGCCGCGGTGCTGGTCCTGGCAGGGTGCGTGCAGCTGCCCGCCGCCGGTCCCGCAGCGCCGACGGCCCCGGCCGACCTCCCGCCGTCGGAGGAACTGGCCGGCATGGACGTGAGAACGCCCGAGGACCTCGGCCTGCCCGGGGACGCCACCTCCATCGCGGTTCTCGCCGCCGACCGGAGCGCCTACTGCGCCATCAGCACCAAGCAGGGACGCATCTTCGACAATCCCGTGGACCCGCTGATGGCCGGAGGCGAGAAGGACGACAACGAGCTCGAGGTCGACGCCGCCTACTGCGAACTGGCGGCCTACCCGGCGCCGGCCGAAGCCGCCGACGACTGCAACGGGACGAACCTCGGTTTCAAGGGCGGCACCGTCCTGCTGACGGTGGACTCCTTCACCTATGGCGGGTGCCGGATCGGGCTGACACCCATGGAGGCGGAGTTCGCCGCCGGGGCCGCCTCCGGAGGCGGGCCCATCGCCGGACTCCCGCTCCTCGAGCGGGGACAGGCCGTGGAGCTGCGCGGATTCCGGTGCGGGTTCGGGCAGGACGGCATGATCTGCAGCAGCCTCGAGAGCGGCAAGGGCTTCGTCGCGAACCGCGAGACGGTCACCGAATTCGGGTGAAAAGCCTCAACGAACAGCACCCGTTTTTCTACAAAAGATAGAACTGTGGGCTTACTCACTAAACCGCTAGTCTGGGGAGGGCCTCAGGCCCGAGGGGCTAAAGTTCCCTCTTGTAAACCTACTTCGACGTAGAAGGACTTCAGCCAAGTGGACCTGTTCGAATATCAGGCGCGCGATCTTTTCGAGGCACACGGGGTTCCCGTGCTCGCCGGCATCGTGGCGCACACCCCGGAAGAAGCCAGGGCTGCAGCCGAGAAGATCGGCGGCGTCGTCGTGGTCAAGGCCCAGGTCAAGGTGGGCGGTCGCGGCAAGGCCGGCGGCGTCAAGGTCGCCAAGACGCCCGACGAGGCCTTCTCCTACGCGTCGGACATCCTCGGGATGGACATCAAGGGACACACGGTCCACAAGGTGATGATCGCGCAGGGCGCCGACATCGCCGAGGAGTACTACTTCTCCGTCCTGCTCGACCGTTCCAACCGCAACTACCTGGCCATGTGCTCGGTCGAGGGCGGCATGGAGATCGAGCAGCTCGCCGTCGAGCGCCCGGAGGCCCTGGCGCGCATCGCCGTCGACCCGGCCACCGGCATCGACCAGGCCAAGGCCGAGGAGATCGTCGACGCGGCGGGCTTCGCCCCCGAACTGCGCGACGGCGTCGTCAACACCATCCTCAGGCTGTGGGACGTCTTCGTGAAGGAGGACGCCACCCTGGTGGAGGTCAACCCGCTCGTGAAGACCGGCAGCGGCGACATCCTCGCACTGGACGGCAAGGTCACGATCGACGAGAACGCCGGGTTCCGCCACGCGGACCACGCCGCCCTCGAGGACAAGGACGCTGCGGACCCCCTGGAGGCCAAGGCCAAGGAGAACGACCTCAACTACGTCAAGCTCGACGGCGAGGTCGGCATCATCGGCAACGGCGCCGGGCTGGTCATGTCGACCCTCGACGTCGTCGCCTACGCCGGCGAGGCGCACGGCAACGTGAAGCCCGCCAACTTCCTGGACATCGGAGGTGGAGCGTCCGCCGAGGTCATGGCCGCCGGACTGGACGTCATCCTCAACGACAGCCAGGTCAAGAGCGTCTTCGTGAACGTCTTCGGCGGCATCACCGCATGCGACGCCGTGGCCAACGGCATCGTCAAGGCGCTCGAGATCCTCGGCGACGAGGCCAACAAGCCCCTCGTCGTGCGACTGGACGGCAACAACGTCGAAGAGGGCCGCCGCATCCTCGCCGAGGCGAACCACCCGCTGGTCACCCTCGCCGACACCATGGACGAAGGCGCCGACAAGGCCGCCGCGCTGGCCTACGGAAAGTAAGGGAACACCCGTGTCTATCTACCTCAACAAGGATTCCAAGGTCATCGTCCAGGGCATCACGGGCGGTGAAGGCACCAAGCACACCGCCCTGATGCTGAAGGCCGGCACGCAGGTCGTCGGCGGCGTCAACGCCCGCAAGGCCGGCACCACCGTCACGCACGGCGACGTCACCCTGCCGGTCTACGGCACGGTCGAGGAAGCCATCCGGGAGACCGGCGCCGACGTGTCGATCGTCTTCGTCCCGCCGGCCTTCACCAAGGACGCCGTCGTCGAGGCGATCGAGGCCGGTATCGGCCTCGTCGTCGTCATCACCGAAGGCGTCCCCGTGCAGGATTCGGCCGCGTTCTGGGCCCTCGCCCAGTCGAAGGTCGACGCCGACGGCCGCCAGGTCACCCGCATCATCGGACCGAACTGCCCCGGCATCATCACGCCGGGCGAGTCCCTCGTGGGCATCACGCCGGCGAACATCACCGGCAAGGGTGGCGTGGGCCTCGTCTCGAAGTCGGGCACCCTGACCTACCAGATGATGTTCGAGCTGCGCGACCTCGGCTTCTCGACCGCCATCGGCATCGGCGGCGACCCTGTCATCGGCACCACGCACATCGACGCCCTCGCGGCCTTCGAAGCGGACCCCGAGACCAAGGCCATCGTGATGATCGGCGAGATCGGCGGCGACGCCGAGGAGCGTGCCGCCGAGTTCATCAAGGCGCACGTCACCAAGCCGGTCGTCGGCTACGTGGCGGGCTTCACGGCTCCCGAGGGCAAGACCATGGGCCACGCCGGTGCCATCGTCTCCGGGTCCGCCGGAACCGCCCAGGCCAAGAAGGAGGCCCTCGAGGCCGCCGGGGTCAAGGTCGGCAAGACGCCGTCCGAGACCGCGACGCTGCTCCGTGAGGTCTACGCGACCCTCTGATCCGTGTCATGGAACAGCAGCCTCCTCCGCGTCCGCGCGGGGGAGGCTGTTCTCTTTCCCCGCGCGGTGCGCACGGGGAGGCCCGTCCGTGTCAACCCGCGCCGGGACCGTGCCCTCCTGCGAGGCTCACCGCGCGGAGACGTAGCGTGAGGGGTATGGCCGGGCCCGGGACGAGGCGGCGGGAGATGGGCGGACGATGAGCAGCACGACGGGGCACGGTACGACGGCGGGCGCCGACGGCGGGACGCAGCGGAGATACCTGCGGCGCGTCACCTGGGTCGCGACCCTCGGCGGACTGCTGTTCGGCTTCGACACCGGGGTGATCAACGGCGCCCTGCCGTTCATGGTGGACGACCTCGGCCTCACGGCGTTCACCGAGGGACTCGTGGCGAGCTCGCTGGTCTTCGGGGCGGCGTTCGGCGCCCTGGCCGGCGGCAGGCTGGCCGATGCCTACGGGCGCAGGAGGATGATCATCGTGCTCGCCGTCATCTTCCTCGTCGGGACCCTCGGATCCGCGCTGGCACCCGGTGTCACGGTCATGGTGGCCTCGCGGCTCGTCCTCGGGCTGGCGGTCGGAGGTGCCTCCGTGATGGTGCCGATCTTCCTCGCCGAGTTGTCGCCGGCCGCACGGCGCGGCCAGGTGGTCACGCGCAACGAGCTGATGATCGTGACCGGGCAGCTGCTCGCCTTCAGCACGAGCGCGCTCCTCGGCGGCCTGTTCGGTGACAGCCACGGCATCTGGCGCTGGATGCTGGTCCTCGCGACCCTCCCTGCCATCGGGCTGTGGATCGGCATGCACTTCGTCCCGGAGAGCCCCCGCTGGCTCGCCGGCCACGGGGACTTCGGTGTCGCGCTGCGCGTGCTGCAGCGGCTGCGGACCGCCGTCGTCGCCCGGCAGGAGTACGAAGAGGTCAGGTCGATGGCCCTCGAGGACCGCGAACGCGAGGACGGAGGCTTCCGTGACCTGCGCGAGCCGTGGCTCCGCCGGATCTTCCTGGTGGGACTCGGCCTGGCCGTCATACAGCAGATCACGGGCGTGAACTCGATCATGTACTACGGCACGCAGATCCTCGTCGTCGCGGGCTTCGGGACACAGGCCGCGCTGACCGCGAACATCGCCAACGGGGTGATCTCGGTGGCGGCCACCTTCGTCGGGATCTGGCTGCTGGGCAGGGTGGGGCGCAGGCCCATGCTGCTGGTGGGCCAGATCGGGACGACGTCGGCCCTGCTCGCCATCGGGCTCGTCTCGCTGCTGGTCCCCGAGGGCACCGCCCGCGGGTTCCTCATCCTGTCGCTGACGGTGACGTTCCTGGCCTTCCAGCAGGGCGCCATCTCGCCCGTGACCTGGCTGATGCTGTCGGAGATCTTCCCCATGCGCCTGCGGGGCCTCGGCATGGGCGCGGCCGTGTTCGTCCTGTGGATGGTGAACTTCGCCGTGAGCCTCAGCTTCCCGATCCTCATGGACGCCATCACCATCTCGAACACCTTCTTCGTGTTCGTGGTCCTCGGGGTCGCGGCCATCGTCTTCGCGCGCCGCTACGTCCCCGAGACCCGGGGTCGAACCCTCGAGGAACTGGAGCACGAGTTCAAGTCCGCCGCAGGGACTCCCCGGCGGTAGGGGCGCCGTCGAGCTGCTTGTAAGGTGGCGAGAGGGGAGAACCGACTGCGTTCCGCAAGCTTTCTAGGAGATCACATGCGCGCCACCATCATCCACGGACCGGGCGATATCCGTGTCGAGGACAGGGACTACCCGAGCATCATCCGTCCCACCGACGCCGTCGTCAGGGTCACGGCCTCGTGCGTCTGCGGCTCGGACCTCTGGCCCTACCGCGGCGTCCGCCCCACCAAGGAGCCCAAGGCGATCGGCCACGAGTTCGTCGGCGTCGTGGAGTCCGTGGGCGACGACGTCACGGACGTCGCGGTCGGCGATTTCGTGATCGCGCCGTTCGTGGACAGCTGCGGCACCTGCCCCCAGTGCCTCAACGGCGTGACGGTCGCCTGCGACCACCTCGCGGGCTGGGGCAGCACCGACGAGCACGGCGACTTCGTGGAGGGCGGCCAGGGCGAGGCCGTGCGCGTCCCGCAGGCGGACGGCACGCTGCGCAAGGTCGAGGGGGTCTCCGAGCCCGACGCCGCGCTGACGGCCAGCCTCCTGACCCTCTCCGACGTGATGTCCACCGGCCACCACGCCGCCGTGTCGGCGAACGTCGGCCCGGGCAGCACCGTCGTCGTCGTGGGTGACGGCGCGGTGGGCCTGTGCGGTGTCCTCGCAGCGAAGCGCCTCGGCGCCGGACGCATCATCGCGATGTCCCGCCACGAGGACCGCCAGGCACTCGCCCGCGAGTTCGGCGCCACCGACATCGTCGCCGAGCGCGGCGACGACGGCGTGGCGAAGGTGCGCGAGCTGCTCGGGGGAGTGCTCGCCGATTCGGTCCTCGAGTGCGTGGGCACCAAGGAATCCATGGACCAGGCGCTGCGCAGCACGCGTCCCGGCGGACACCTCGGCTTCGTCGGGGTCCCGGCGGGAGGACCCGAACTGCCCATCGGCGTCCTGTTCGCGAAGAACATCACAGTGGGTGGCGGCATGGCCCCGGCTCACACCTACATCCCCGAACTGCTGAAGGACGTCCTCGACGGGACGATCAATCCCGGCCGGGTGTTCGACGTCGAGATGCCCCTCGAGGACGCCGCCGAGGCGTACCGGGCGATGGACGAGCGCCGCGCCATCAAGGTGCTGCTGAAGCCCTGATCCGCGCCGGACGAGGCCCCTCCGCACGGAGGGGCCTCGTCGCGCGGGCCCGGATCCCGGGACCGGGCACAATGGAGGGCATGACGACGCCGGGCAACGACCCCTACCTCATCTCCCGCGAGCGGCTCATCCATGCCCCCGCCGGACGGATCTTCGACGTCCTCGCGACACCCGCCCTCCACAGCGTGATCGACGGGTCGGGGACGGTGCGCGGCGAGCAGCCGAACGGACCCGCGCGTCTGTCGCCGGGGGCGCGGTTCGGCATGGACATGAGGATCGGCGCCCCGTACAGGATCCTGAACCGCGTGGTGGAGTTCGAGGAGGGCCGCCGCATCGCGTGGCGGCACTTCTCGTCGCACGTCTGGCGCTACACCCTCGAGCCCCGGGGGGACGCCACCCTGGTACGGGAGGAATGGGACGGACGGGCCGTGCCGTGGAGGATCGTGTTCCGGCTGACCGGCTTCACCTGCAGGCATCCGGCGAGTATCGAGGCGACGCTCGGCAAGCTCGAGGACTACGTCCTGCAGCAGCGCGACGCCGCGTGAACCCGGCGCGGGCCCGTCACGGACCGCGCAGCTCCTCGGGCTGGACGACGATGTCCACCAGGGCGCCGTTGCGCCACACCGTCATCTCCATCCGGCGGCCGATCGCCTTCTCGACCATCATCCGCTGGATGCCGGTCGCGCTCCGCACGGGGATGCGGTCGAGTGAGATGACGACGTCGCCCCGCCGGGCCCCGGCACCCGCGGCCGGGCTGCCCGCGACGACGGACGCCACCTGCATCCCGGTACGTGATCCGACACGGGCCGCGAGTTCGGGGACGAGGGTGATCTCGGCTCCGACCACCCCCAGCCAGGCGCGGCGGACACGGCCCCTGGTCATGAGGGCGTCGATGATCTCGCGGGTGGTCGAGTTGATCGGCACGGCCAGACCGAGCCCGATGCCGGCGACCGCGGTGTTGACGCCGACCATGCGCCCCGCACTGTCGGCGAGCACGCCGCCGCTGTTGCCCGGGTTCAGGGTCGCGTCGGTCTGGATGACCTCGTCCACCACGTGCCCGGAGAGCGTGGGCAGTGACCGGCCGAGCGCGGACACGATGCCCGCGGTGACGCTGCCGGCCATGCCGAGCGGATTGCCGAGCGCGACCACCAGCTGCCCGACCCGCAGCCTCGAGGCATCGCCCCACGGTACCGGCGGGGGTGTGCCGCCCTCCGCCTTCAGGACGGCGAGGTCCGACAGCGGATCGCTGCCGACGACGCGCGCGGACAGGACGGACCCGTCGCCGAAGGCGACCTCGGTGCGCTGCGCGCCGGCCACCACATGGGCGCTCGTCAGCAGGTGCCCCTCCGCCGAGATGACGGAGGCGCTGCCCGCACCCGCACCGCGGGCGGAGCGCACCGAGACCGCCGCCACCGACGGCAGCGTGGTCTCGGCGATGCGCACGACCGCCGCCGAGTAGGCGTCGAGGGCCTCCTGCTCGTCCATAGGGACTATTGCAGCACCGTGCGCGCCGTCGGGGGGAGGGACGTTCGCGCAGGGCGCAGGCCGGGATGAGCCCCGCCGGGCACGGGCCGGGACCACAGGCAGGGCGGGACAGGGGACCCTGCGGGTCGGGAGGTTCCCGGGTCAGCCCACCGACGTGCCGAAGAGCAGGCCGAGCAGGTAGGTCACCCCGGCCGCGCCGAGTCCGATGGCCAGCTGCCGCAGCGCCAGGCGCAGCGGCGACGCGCCGGAGAGCAGGGCGACGACGGCACCGGTGGCCAGCAGGGCCAGGCCCACCAGCACGCAGGCGATGACGACGGCGGTCGCGCCGCCGAGCCCCAGCAGGTACGGCAGGACCGGGATGACGGCGCCCGACGCGAAGAAGCAGAAACTCGAGGCCGCGGCGCCCAGGCCGGTCCCGACCGTCTCGTGCTCGTCGACGTCCTCGTCCTGTTCGGGCTGCAGCGAGAAGCTCGGGTCGCAGTCGCAGCTGTACAGGCCCAGCCGCTCCGCCGCACGATGCTCCGCGGCCGCCGGAGTCATGCCGCGCGCCCGGTAGACCAGCACCAGCTCGTTGGAGTCGATGTCCAGTTCCTTCGCCGCCGTGAGGGTGATCTGCGTGGGACGCGTCGCCGACAGCAGCTCCCGCTGCGAGCGGACCGAGACGTACTCGCCGGCCCCCATCGACAGTGCGCCGGCGAGCAGCCCGGCCAGGCCGCTGAAGAGGATGAAGGAGGTGGAGGCCCCCGTGGCGCCGATGCCCATCACCAGCGCCAGGTTGCTGACGAGGCCGTCGTTCGCACCGAAGACGGCCGCACGGAAGTTGCCGGAGAGCCGGTTGCGGCCACGCGTGGCGAGGCCACGCACCACTTCCTCGTGGATCTGCTCGTCGGCCACCATGGCGCTCGTGGCGGAGGGATCCGTCCCGTAGGGGGAGCGGCCCTCGGCCCGCTGGGCGAGCGCCAGGGTGAAGACGGATCCGAAGCGACGTGCGAGCAGGCCGAGAAGGCGGTTGCGGAACGAGGGCCTCAGGGGGCGTCCGGCGTCGTCGCCGAGGAGGGCGAGCCAGTGCGCCTCGTGGCGGCCCTCGGCCTCGGCCAGGCCGAGGAGGATCTCGCGCTCCTCGCCGGTCCGGCGGCGGGCGAGGTCGCGGTAGGTCGCGGCCTCTGCGCGCTCGTCGGCGAGGTACTGGCGCCAGCGGCGGATGTCGTCGCGGGAGGGGGACTGCTGGGGGGATGTCACGGATACTCCGGGGGGGTCGGGTGCACCCTGCGCATCCCGCACCGAAGCGGGAGGCTCCGGCCGGGACGCAGGTGCGTCGGTTCGGCCGAAGGTCTCGCTCGCCGGCTGGACCGGTGGATTGCCGGGCACCATCGGTGCCAGTATGTCGACAGGCCGCACGTCCTCGGGACGCGGAGCTACTCCCCTTCAGCCCACCATTCTACAGGACCGCACGTCCCGGCCCGGGCAGGGGAGGATGGACCCGTGCGGGTACCGTGCCCCCGGCGGACCGCGCTACAGTCGGACGGATAACAGGAAGCAGGCTTATGGATTTGGCGGCCCGACCGTGGACGGCGAGCTATGCACCGGGGGTGCCCCGCGCCTTCGACGTGCCCGACGGCACCCTCCCGGATCTGCTCGACGCATCCGTGCGCACGTATCGGCGTGCCACGGCCCTCGAGTTCTTCGGAGCACCCACGACGTACCGCGACCTGGGTGACGCCGTCGCCCGTGCCGCCGCCGGCCTCTCGTCCCTCGGGGTGGGCGCCGGTGACCGCGTGGCCCTCGTGCTCCCCAACTGCCCGCAGCACATCGTCGCGTTCTACGCGGTGCTGCGGCTCGGAGCCGTCGTCGTCGAGCACAATCCGCTGTATACGGACCGCGAGCTGCGGCACCAGTTCGAGGACCACGGGGCCACGGTGGCGATCGTCTGGGACCGGGTGGTGCCCCGCGTCCAGCGGCTGCCCGCCGATATCGCCGTCACCACCGTGGTGTCGGTGGACCTAGTCAGCGCCATGCCCGCCTCGCGCCGCCTCGCCCTGAAGCTGCCCGTGCGCCGGGCCCGCGAGGCCAGGGCGGCGCTCACGACGACGGAGAGACTCACCGGGCTGCGGAAGCTCGTGACGTGGCAGGACCTGCTCCGCCACCGTCCGCTGTCGCCGAGGCACCCGCGCCCGACGGCGGAGGACACCGCGGTGCTGCAGTACACGAGCGGCACCACCGGCATCCCCAAGGGCGCGATCCTCACCCACCGGAACCTCCTCGCGAACGCGGCCCAGGGACGCGCGTGGGTGCCGGGCCTCGAGGCGGGGCGGGAGACCGTCTACGCCGTCCTGCCCATGTTCCATGCGTACGGGCTGACGCTCTGCCTGACCTTCGCCATGAGCATCGGCGCGAAGCTGGTCCTCTTCCCGCGGTTCGACGTCGGGCTCGTGCTCGATGCGGCACGGAAGAGCCCGCCCACCTTCCTGCCGGCGGTCCCGCCCATCTACGAGCGGCTCGCGGCGGGGGCCGCCGAGCGCGGGACGGACCTGCACAGCATCCGCTTCGCGATCTCCGGAGCGATGAACCTCCCGCCGTCCACGGTCACGACCTGGGAGGCGGCCACGGGCGGCTACCTCATCGAGGGCTACGGGCTGACGGAGACGTCCCCGATCTCCGCCGGCAACCCGATCGGGCCCACGCGGCGGCCCGGCACCGTCGGAGTGCCGTTCCCCGGCACCGACGTCCGGATCGTCGACCCCGAGGACCCCTCCGTGGACCGGGCGCCGGGGGAGCCCGGGGAGCTGCTCATCCGCGGACCCCAGGTGTTCCAGGGCTACTGGCGGCGCCCCGACGAGACACGGGCCGCCCTGCTCGACGGCGAGTGGTTCCGCACCGGCGACATCGTCCGGATGGACGAGGACGGCTTCCTGACGATCGTGGACCGCATCAAGGAACTCATCATCACCGGTGGCTTCAACGTGGCGCCCTCCGAGGTGGAGGACGCCCTGAAATCCCACGCCGGCGTCGTCGATGCGGCCGTCGTCGGCCTGCCGCGATCCGGAGGCGGCGAGGACGTCGTCGCCTCCGTCGTCCTCGCGCCCGGCGTGAGCCTCGACGAGGAGTCCCTGCGCTCGCACTGCCGCGGCCTGCTCGCCGCCTACAAGGTCCCCCGCGCCATCGTGCAGGCGGAGGACCTCCCCCGATCGCTGATCGGCAAGGTCCTCCGCCGCGAGGTGCGTACCCAGATGCTCGACGATGGCCCCCGTGCCGAAGGAAAAGGTGACACTGAATGACCCAACGCGCAGACGTGCGGGCAGGTACCTCCGCCCCGAAGGACCCCTGGCGTGACAGCCTCGGCCACGCCAGTATCCGCGCGGCGCAGGTCCTCCTGGTGCTCGTGCTGGCCGTCGTGGCGGTGTACGCGCTGATCCAGGTGCGGCTCGTGGTGATCCCGATGCTGCTGGCGCTCATCCTCGCCGCCGCGATCGGACCGTTCGTGAACTGGCTGCGTCGGAAGGGCTGGGGCCCGTCCCTCGCCACCGGCGTGTCCTTCCTGCTGCTCCTGCTGGTGTTCGGCGGGCTGATCACGGGCATCGTCTTCGCCGTCATGGGCCAGGCCGGCGAACTGGCGGCCAGCGCGACGGAGGGCTTCGACCAGCTCTACGCCTACGCGCAGAACGGTCCCATCCCCATCGACGACGCCCAGATCCAGCAGGCGCGTGACACGGCCGTGGACTTCGCAACGAGCAGCACCGTCAGTGCCGGTGCCATCTCGGGCCTCAGCGCGGCCGGCAACTTCATCGCGGGCGCCCTGCTCATGGTCGTCATCCTCTTCTTCTTCCTCAAGGACGGCGAGAAGATCTGGGCCTTCATGCTCCGCGCGTTCAAGGGCAAGCGCCTCGTGAAGGCCCGCCGCGTGGGCTACAGCAGCATGGCCGTCCTCGGCGGCTACGTGCGCGGCACCGCGATCGTCGCCCTCGTCGACTCCGTCTTCATCGGGCTCGCGCTCTTCTTCCTCGGCGTCCCGCTGGCACTCCCGCTGGCCGCCATCGTGTTCATCGGCGCCTTCATCCCGCTGGTCGGCGCGACGCTGGCCGGGGTGCTCGCGGCCCTGATCGCCCTCGTGGCCAACGGTCCCTTCGTGGCGCTCATGGTCGTCATCGCGGTCATCGTGGTCAACCAGCTCGAGGGCAACTTCCTGCAGCCCGTGGTCATGGGCCGCACCCTCCAGGTGCACGCCCTCGTCATCCTGCTGGCCCTGACCGCCGGCACCATCCTGGCCGGGATCATCGGTGCCATCCTCTCCGTTCCCGTCGCCGCCGTCGGCTGGGCCGCGATCAAGGCGTGGAACCAGGAGCGGGACGACGAGATCACGGACGCCGAGGTGGACCAGGCCGAGCGACTGACGGCCCTGGACGAGACGGGCCACGGACTCAGTTCGACGCCGAGGGAGGAGCAGGCGGCCAGGACGGCCGCCGCGGGCCTCGCCCCCGACGAGGGGGACGACCGCCCCCGCACGCGCGAGCGCAGGATCGAGGGGCACGACGGCGACGACCAGACCGACGACGAGGGCGACGACAGCGCCCGTACCTTCGACGGCTCCCGCGCCCTCGACGGCTCCCGCGCCCCCGGCGCCACGGGCCGCCACGGAGGATCGTCCGCGGCGGACTGACCGCAGGGTCCGCCGCGACGCCGGCCACGGCGCCCCGAGCGGCCTGCCGGCCGGCGGCCGGAACAGGGCATGGACAGCAGAAAGGGCTCCCGGCGCATGCCGGGAGCCCTTCGTGCTCGAGGAGCCGGTGGTCAGTGGGCCACGTCGACCGGGACGTCGTCGGGCACCTCACCGGCGACCCGCCGGTTCCAGGCCCTCATGACCTCGGGATCGGTGGGGCGGGTGGCGAACGAGACGATGACGTACACGAGCGCGGACGCCAGGAGGCCGTAGTAGATGGGCTCGTTGGCATAGATGCCGTCGTACTGGGCCTCCGCCGTGATCTCCAGGTACGTCATGACGCCGAGTGTCACGAGGGTGCCGGCGGCCATGGACGCCCCGGCGCCGACGCCGTTGCCGCGGCGCCAGAGAAGGCCGCCGAGGATCGCCACGAGGAGCCCGCCCACGAGGATGTCGTACGCGATGGTCAGGGCCGCCACGACGTCCTGCACGATCACGGCGAGGGCGATCGTCACGAGCCCGAGGCCGAGGACCCACCAACGGCTGGAGGCGACGTCGTGCTCCTTCGTCGCACGTTCGGTGCCGCCCCCGGTGCCCCTGCCGAACCAGCCGGCCACGAACGGCACCACGTCGGTCCTCGCCACGGTGGCGGCCGCGATCAGTGCGCCGGAGGCGGTGGACATCATCGCCGCGACGGCCGCGGCGAGGACGAGCCCGCCGATGCCGATCGGCAGGACGTTCAGGGCGATGTCCGCGTAGACGTCGTCACGCGACTCGATGGCCGGCAGGATGACGCTCGCGCTCATGCCGATGATGGCGCCCGCGATCCCGTAGAGGATGCAGTAGATGCCCGCGGCGGAGCCGCCCCAGCGGGCGATCTCGGGGGTCCGGGAGGTGAAGACGCGCTGCCAGATGTCCTGGCCGATCAGGAGCCCCAGCGTGTAGACCACGAAGTAGGTGACGATGCTCTGGGCGCCGATCCCGGTGATGCTGAAGAACTCGTCACCGGCACGCTCGGCGATGCCCGGGAAGCCGCCCGCCGCCGAGAGCGAGAAGGGCAGCATGAGTGCGAACACGCCGATGGTCTTGATGACGAACTGGGCCATGTCGGCGAGGGTGATGGACCACATGCCGCCGATGGTCGAGTAGATGAGGACGATCGCGCCGCCGACGGCGATGGAGAGGGCGCGGTCCCAGCCGAAGAGCACCACGAAGATCGTGGCGTAGGCGCCCGTCGACGTCGCACAGAGCATGAGCGTGTAGGCGAGCATGACGATGCCCGAGACGCGGGTGGCACGGTGTCCGTAGCGCAGGGTGAGCATCTGGGAGACGGTGTAGATCTTCAGTCTCTGGATGGTCGGGGCGAACAGGAGGCTGAGCAGCAGGACGCCGGTGCCGATGGCCACCACGAGCCACATGCCCGAGATGCCGTACTTGTAGCCGAGGCCCACGCCGCCCACCGTGGAGGCTCCGCCGAGGACGACGGCGGCCATGGTGCCCGTGTAGAGGAGGGGCCCGAGGCGCCGGCCCGCCACCAGGTAGTCGCTGGCGTTGCGCGTGCGGGACTTGCCCCACCAGCCGAAGCCCAGCATGGCGACGAGATAAGCCACCACGATGGCTATATTGAGTGCTTGCATGGACGAGCCTTCCGGTCGAGATTCCCGCGTCGATGCCCTATGAGCAACTATTGTTGCCTAGTAAGCTACTCGTGACGCGGGTCACGCGTCAACCATGGCAAGCTCATGGAAAGCCTCCGTGCTCCTGCGGCGGGAGGCCTCCAGGACCGCCACAGGAGAGGACACGCATGAAGGCCCTGCCCGTCGAGCCCAGCAACGCCCCGGTCGCCATCGGCTCGCGCATCCGTGCCGCACGGCAGGCGCAGCGCATGACCATCGAGCAGGTGGCGGATTCCACGGGCCTGACGAAGGGCTTCCTCAGCAGGGTGGAACGCGATCTGACCTCGCCGTCGGTCGCGTCGCTCGTGACCCTGTGCCAGGTGCTGTCCATCTCCATCGGCGACCTGTTCCAGGTGCCCGAGACGCACCTGACGCGCTCGGGGGAGGCCCCGCGGATCAGCCTGGGCGGGCAGGGCATCAACGAGCGGCTCATGACCGCACGGTCCGAACGCCGGATCCAGATGATCCGCGCCGTCGTCGAGCCCCACGGCAGGGGCGAGGACGAGCTCTACTCCGTGGACTGCGAGGTGGAGACCCTGCACGTCGTCGAGGGCCGCTTCGTGCTCATCTTCCCGAACGACCGGTACGAGCTCGACGCGGGGGACACCGTCACCTTCCCGGGCCGGGAGCCCCACACCTGGCTCAACCCGGACGACCGCGAGGCCGTGGTGCTGTGGACGCTCGTCCCCGCGGCCTCGCGGACGTAGGCCTGCTCAGCCCACGTGCACCCAGGGACGCCGGGTCACGTCCGGCTCCGCCGCACGCAGGACCTCGCGCGTCACCGGGGCGATCTCGCCCTCGCCCGTGAAGAGGAACTTGAACAGGTTCGCGACCGGGTCGCCCTCCGTCCACCGGAAGTAGACGTGGGGCATGAGCCCGGTGATGTCGCGGACATGGAGCATGACGGCGGCGATGGTGTTCGGCACGTTGGAGCTGTGGACCTCCAGGATCCGGTAGCCGTGCCGCACCACCCCGCGCACCTGCAGCTCGGTCTCGAAGTCGGACGAATCGTCCACCGTCACCTCGATGAAGAGGGGACGGGCGGAGCTCGGGAAGTGCGAGACGGCGCAGGCGTGCTGGAGCTTGTGCCGGTAGGCCGAGCTGCTCAGGCGCTTGGGTTCGTGCGCGATCAGCAGGATGTCGCCGTCGTCCTGCGAGCTCACGAAGGACAGCGCCGTCTCGTCCATCCTGATGCTCGTGGCCCGCAGCTCGAACGCCCGCCGGGAGCGGGAGATGAACGAGATCACGATGATGCCGAGGACGAAGCAGGTGGCGATCTTCAGGCCGTCGGGCCGCTCGATCATGTTGACGGCCGTCGTCAGGACGAACACCACGGCCGCGATGCCGAAGCCTATGGTGCGGCCGCGCTGGCCCTTGCGGTGGGCCGAGAGGGTGACCGCGACCGAGGCGGAGGTGATCAGGGCGAGGACGCCGGTGGCGTACGCCCCGCCCTGGGCCTCGACGTCCGCCCGGAAGAAGACGGTGACCAGGATGGCGATGAGCGTGATGACGAGCACGAGGGGCCGCACGGCCTTGGCCCACGCGGGGGCCATGCCGTAGCGGGGGAGATAGCGCGGCACGAGGTTCAGCAGGCCGGTCATGGCGGACGCGCCCGCGAACCAGAGGATGCCGATGGTCGAGATGTCGTACGCCGTGCCGAAGCCGTCACCGAGGTAGCGGTGGGCGAGGTACGCCAGGGCCCGGCCGTTCGCCGGGCCGCCCTCCTCGAAGGCCGCGGCGGGGATCAGCAGCGTGGTGACGAAGCTCGAGGCGATGAGGAATCCGCTCATGATGAGCGCCGCCGAGGTGAGCAGCCTGTGGGCGCCGGCGATCCGGCCGGCCGGGTTCTCCTCGGTGTCGCCGGGCTTGCCGTCGATCTGCGGCATGACCACCACGCCCGTCTCGAAGCCGGAGAGGCCGAGGGCGAGGCGCGGGAAGATGAGGACGGCCAGTCCCAGCATGATCAGGGGGTTGCCGTGCTGGGTGGTCAGCGCCGACCACCAGTTCCCCACGAGGCCGCCCTGCTCGACGATCTGCACCACCGAGACGACGACGACGCACAGGTTGAGCACGAGGAACAGCGCGACGAGCACGACGGCGATGCCGATGGCCTCACGGAAGCCGCGGAGGAAGACGCCGGACAGCAGCCCGAGGAACACCACGGTGATGAGGATCTGCTGGCCCTCCAGCCACGACGGCGCGAACGGGTTCTCGATGAGGTGCGCGCTCGCGTCCGCCGCGGAGAGGGTCATCGTGATGAGGAAGCTCGTGGCCGCGAAGCCGAGCAGCACCAGCACGAAGACCTTGCCGCGCCACTTGGGCAGCAGCTTCTCGAGCATGGCGATGGAGCCCTCACCGCGCGGACTCTCCGACGCGACGCGCTTGTAGACCGGGAGCGCGCCGAAGAGCGTCACGGCGACGAGGACGAGCGTCGCGAGGGGGGACAGGACGCCGGCCGCCGCGGCGGCGATGGCGGGCTGGTAGCCGAGGGTCGAGAAGTAGTCGACGCCGGTGAGGCACATGACCTTCCACCACGGCTGGGTCCGCTCCGGCTCGGGCTGGTGGGTACTGGGCTGCGCCGGCTCGTTGAGCAGCCAGCGCCCGAGACGCTTCCTGCCCGGTGCCTGTGCCTGTGTCTGTGCCCGCGGTGGGGTGCGTACGGAAGAGCTCACGCCTTCACAGTAGGACCGGTCCGGGCCTCATCAGGGCGTCTTAACGCATCCTTAACGGGCCCGGTGGACGGCGTCCGTCCCGGCCCGTCCGCCGGCTCCGCGGCACTGCCGTAACTGTTGCGGAAGTGAGACCGGGGCAGGTTCCGAACCGCCACCGCCGGATCTAGGGTGAGGGGACGGACGCCGTGGGGCCGATCCGCTCACCGACGGGGGAAACGAATTCATGAGGACCACCAGCCTGCTCTCCATCGCTCTTGTCGCCGCCATCGGCCTGTCCGGCTGCACCGGCACGTCCACGGAATCCGGGTCGGCCGACGCCACGTCGTCGTCCACGCCGTCGTCCCCCCGGACCCCGTCGTCGGAATCGTCGTCGGAACCGTCGTCGGAACCGTCCGCCGCGCCGGGCACGACGGCGAGCGGGGCCGCGACCCCGGGCGCCACTCCTGGTGCCACCCCGGACGCCACCGCCGATGCGGCGCCTGCCGCGGACGCCACCGCCCGCCCCGATGTCGGGCCGTCCCTCCGCGACCCGTCCACGCAGTTGCTCACGACCACCGACGGCCTCTACTCCTTCGTGCTCCCGGTGGACTGGAAGGCGATGACCGTCGAACCCGCCACCGCTCCCGACTACGGGGCGGGGCTCAGTCGCACGGCCTACTCCATCCTCGACGGCACGGGCGTCGAGGTGGCCACCTTCGCGGGCGGCGTCCCCGGGGATGGGGGCGCCCTCCCGAGCCCCGGCCACGTGCTCCTGGACTCCGAGGAGCTTCCCGGGCTGTCGCAGCAGGTCGAGATCGTCGACCTGCCCGTGAGCTACGTGTTCGACCACTACCGGGATCCGATGACCGGCGGGACCGTGTACCTGGCGCGGCTGCACCTGGGTCCTCTACCTGCGGACGGCACCTACGGCATACCCCTCGGTGCGGTGCCCCTCGGCTCCAACGGACTCGTGGTCTTCACGGCGAGATTCGACGAGACCCGGTTCGCCGATCCCGCCGCGGCGCGCGCGTGGATGGCGTCGGGGGAGTATGCCGCCGTGAAGGCAATGTTCACGTCCCTGACCTTCAACGGTTGACCCTCTCCACCCGCAGCAATAGCCTTGTGCAAAACCTTTGATGCATATTGGGCAACTTTGCGGGCCCGGACAGGATGGAAGCTGTGGAAGAACTGCGCGTCACGGGCGGTGGGCACCTGGGCCCCATCGACTCCTCCCGCATCCCCCGCTATGCGGGAGCCGCCACCTTCGCGCGGCTGCCGCGCCTCGACCAGGTGGACCGTGCGGACATCGCGGTCGTCGGTGTGCCCTTCGACTCCGGCGTCTCCTACCGCCCCGGCGCCCGCTTCGGCGGCAACCATGTCCGCGAGGCCTCACGCCTCCTCCGGCCGTACAACCCGGCCCTCGACGTCTCGCCGTTCGAGCGCGTGCAGGTGGCCGACGCCGGTGACATGGCCGTCAACCCGTTCAACATCCACGAGGCGATCGAGACCGTCCAGCAGGAGGCACTGGACCTGACCGCGGGCGGCACCCGCCTGGTCACGCTCGGCGGCGACCACACCATCGCGCTGCCCCTGCTCCGCGCCGCCGCGGAACGGGCGGGATCGCCCGTGGCCATGCTGCACTTCGACGCCCACCTCGATACCTGGGACACCTACTTCGGGGCGGAGTACACGCACGGCACACCGTTCCGCCGGGCCGTGGAGGAGGGCATCCTCGACACCGAGGCCATCTCCCACGTGGGCACCCGCGGTCCGCTGTACGGCGTACGCGACCTCGAGGACGACCGCCGCTTCGGCTTCGGCATCGTGACCTCCGCGGACGTCTACCGGCAGGGCGTCGACGAGGTGGTCGACAAGCTGCGCACGCGCATCGGCAACCGGCCGCTCTACGTCTCGGTGGACATCGACGTCCTCGATCCCGCGCACGCTCCCGGCACGGGTACGCCCGAGGCCGGCGGGATCACGAGCCGTGAACTGCTCGAGATCCTCCGCGGACTCCGCGGGCTGAACCTCGTCGGTGCCGACGTCGTCGAAGTGGCCCCTGCCTACGACCACGCCGAGATGACCGGCGTCGCGGCCTCGCACGTCGCCTACGACCTCGTGACGCTGATGGCCGACACCCTCACGCCCGCCGCCACGACGTCCGGGGACCAGTAGATGGAAATCACCGACGGCGCCGCTTCCGCGCCCCCCGCGCCCATCACCGGCCAGCGCAACGGTGGCGACCTCGTGGTCGAGACACTCTCCGCGCTCGGCGCGACGACGGTGTTCGGCATCCCCGGGCAGCACGCGCTCGGCCTCTTCGACGCACTGTCCCGCTCCCACCTGCGCTTCGTTTCCTCGCGCGTCGAGAACAACTCGGCGTTCGCCGCCGACGGGTTCTCCCGGGCGACGGGCGATGTCGGCGTCCTGTTCCTCTCCACCGGCCCCGGTGCGCTGACCGCGCTCGCGGGCCTGCAGGAGGCCTACGCCACCGGCGTGCCGATGGTGGTCGTCGCGAGCCAGATCCCCCTCGAGGGCCTCGGCGCACGGCGCAAGGGCATGCTGCACCAGCTCGACGACCAGAAGGCCTCGGCCGCGAACGTCACCAAGAGCCAGCGGCTGATCCAGCACGCCTCGGGCATCCCGTCCGCCATCCAGGACGCCTGGACCGAGGCCGTCTCCTCACCCCAGGGGCCCGTCTGGATCGAGGTGCCGCAGAACGTGCTGCTGGATCCCGTCATGGTGCCCGAGGTCGAGGACGCGCTCGCAGAGCCCTTCGACAACCCGCCGCGGATCGAGCTCGTGCGGGAGGCCGTCGCCTGGCTGAAGGACTCGAAGCGGCCCGCGATCGTCGCGGGCGGCGGCGCACGTCGCGGCAGGGCCGAGAAGTGGCTGCTCTCGATCGCCGAGAAGCTCGGCGCCCCGGTGGTGTGCTCGCCGGGCGGCAACGGGGCCTTCCCGTGGACGCACGAGCTGTCCCTGCAGTCATGGGTGGAGGACCGCCATGTCACCGAGGTGCTCGAGGACGCCGACGTGCTGCTCGTGGTCGGTTCGTCGCTGGGTGAGGTCACGTCCAACTACTTCACGCTGGAACCGCGGGGACGCATCATCCAGATCGACGCCGAACCCCGGGTCCTCGAGTCCAACCGGCCCGGCCTCGGCATCCGCGCCGATGCCGGCCAGGCGCTCGCCGCCCTCGACGAGGCCCTCGAGCCGCTCGACCGGACCCGCGAGCCGGGCTACGACGCCGCGGCCCTGGTCGCGGAGACCCTCGAGCGCGTCGGTGCGCGGCTCGATGCGCAGGACCTCGCCAAGGAACGTGCGTTCCTGCAGGACATCCGCGAGGCCGTCCCGGCCGGGATGCAGACGTTCTGGGACATGACCATCTCCGCCTACTGGGCCTGGAGCTGCTGGGATGCCCGCGAGGGACAGTTCCATTCCGCCCAGGGTGCCGGCGGCCTCGGCTTCGGCTTCCCGGGGGCCATCGGCGGCTCGATCGGCCTCGAATCGCACGGGCTGCCCGCGCGGGTCCTCGCCGTGTCCGGTGACGGCTCCGCGATGTACTCCATCGCAGAGCTCGCGACGGCACGCCAGCACGACATCCCCGTCACCTGGCTGATCGTGGACGACGGCGGCTACGGCATCCTCCGTGAGTACATGGAGGGCGCCTTCGGCAAGGCGACGGCGACCGAGCTCGCCCGGCCGGACTTCGTGGCGCTCGCCGAATCGTTCGGTGTCCCGGCCCGCCGGGTGGCACCCGGGGACGTCGGACAGGCCCTGCGCGAGAGCCTCGCGGGGGAGGGCCCCAACGTCGTCGTGGTGGAGACGCTCCTGCAGCTCTTCGCGCCCACCCACCTCGATTCCTAGGGTTCCTTTTCCCTCCGCGGGGTGACAGTGTCGGAAGCACTACCGCCTCGAGGAGGGAACGCAATGTCATTCAGCAAGGGCGACAAGGTCACCTGGAACACGTCGCAGGGCACCACCGAGGGCAAGGTCGTGGAGAAGCACGACAAGGAGTTCACCTTCGACGACCAGACGTTCAAGGCGTCGAAGGACGAGCCCTACTACACGGTGGAGAGCGCGAAGTCGGGCAAGCAGGCGGCGCACAAGGAGAGCGCGCTGTCGAAGAAGTAGACCCGGGATCCCGGCCCCCAGGGAGCCGGGTGAACGGTGAAGGGCGCCCCGCAGATCGCGGGGCGCCCTTCACCGTTCCGAGCCGTGCTGCTACTTCAGCGGGTCGTGACCCCAGTTCATGAGCGAGTAGCGCCACTTCGAGGACTCGATGTCCTCCTTCGACGGCCGCTGGGCGAGATGGCGGTGCACGTAGCCCACCACCTTGTGCATGTGCCGGACGTCGTCGTCCTTCAGATCGTCGCGCCGGGTGCCGAGGAGCTCGACGATCCGTCGTCCCGACTCGTGGCCCACGGACTCGCCGGATCCTGACTCCTTCTGGCCCACCGACTTCGATTCCTCGGTGTCAAGCCATTTCTCGAGCTGGGAGGGGGTCATGTTGACCGCGTCCTTCCACTGGGGCCAGATCTCGTCGAGATCGTTCGTATCATCCGCCATGCGCTGTCGGCCTTCCCTAGCAGTTCCACGTACAGGATCACATCCGGTCAGCATCTGAAGCTGGTCGTAGCTTAATCCTAAGCATGCTGATAAATGTAGAGGGTAGCCGCAACAACGTCTAAGGAGCTCACATCATGGCAGGAAACCTTTTGGCACGATCAGCCCACGACCTCGGGGCAGCAGCATGGTTCGGCGGTACCCTGATGGGCGCCGTCGGGCTCAACGGCGCGACCGGTAAGGCGAAGGATCCCAAGGAGCGCACCCGCCTCTCCGCGCTCGGCTGGGCGAAGTGGACCCCGGTCCAGATCGCTGCCTTCGCTGTCCATGCAGCCGGTGGCATCGGCCTGATCCTCGGCAACAAGGGTCGCGTCGCATCCCAGGACTCCGTCGGCTCCAACACCGTCTGGAAGTCCCTCGTGACGGTTGCCGGCATGGCACTCTCGCTGTACTCCGGCATGCTCGGCAAGAAGGTCGGCGAGCTGTCCGAGCAGGGCGGTGAAGGTGCGACCGAGCCCCGCGCGGGAGCGGACGACGCTCTGGCCAAGGCACAGTCGCAGCTCAAGACCACGCAGTGGCTCCTGCCCCTCATCAGCGGCATCGTCGTGGTGATGGGTTCGAAGCAGGGCGAGATGCAGCGTCCCACGAACGTCAAGAAGGGCCTGCTCAAGAAGTAGTCCTTCCGGGCCCTGAGGGCCCCAGGCGACCCCCGTGGCCTCCGTGCAGCCGACACCTCGTGTGTCGGCGGCACGGAGGGCGGGGGTCTCCGTCGTTCAGGGGCTTCTGCCGGGGGCGCCTTTCCCCGGAGGGCCTACTGCATCGTGAACGCGCGGGCCACACCGCCGTGCACGGCGTCGTTCCGGATGAGGGCGCCCAGCACCGCGTTGCGGAACCGCATCACGGGCGCCGGCAGCGGACGCCCGAGCGCCATGTTGATGTGCGCCTTCCGCCGGGCGAGTGCCGCCTGCGCGTGGCGCTCCCTCTCGTACAGTGCCAGGCGGCCGGCGACGTCGTGGCCGTCCCGCAGTGACGCCGCGATGATGGGGGCGAGCCGGACGGCGTCGAGCCAGCCCAGGTTCATGCCCTGGCCGCCGATCGGCGACACCTCGTGGGCGGCGTCGCCGACCAGGACGGTGCGACCGGCGACGAACCGCTCGGCGACCCGCGACTGCACCTCGAACGCGCTCAGCATCGAGTTGGTGCGGGGATCGACCGTGACACCCGTGCGGTTCCGGATGAGCCGCGTGAGGTCCTCCGCCGTCGGCCGGTCCATCGGCCTGCCGATGCGGACCACCCACCGGCGCACGCCGCCGGGCAGGGGGAAGGACTCCACGATGCCACCGGTCTCGAGGTAGAGCACGGCGTCGTCGCCGTCCTGCGTGGAGTCCTGGAAGTCGCCCATGACGTAGCAGTCAGGGTAGGACCGCCGGGGTGCGCGGATGCCGGCGTCGTCGCGGACGGAGCTGCGGGCGCCGTCGGCGGCGACGAGGAGCCTCGCCTCGAGCGTGGCGTCGCCGCCGGGTCCCCGCGTGACCGCGAGCACGCGGTCGCCGTCGTCACGCGTGGTGAGCACTGCGACGCCCCGCCGCAGCGTCCCGGGGAACTGCTCCTGGAGCCGGCGCTCGAGGATCTCCTCGGTGACGGCCTGCGGTACGGCGAGCACGTACTGGTCACTGCCCGGAAGCGTGGAGAAGGACACGGTACCCACGTGCCGTCCGGCGCTGCGTGCCACACCGTCGCGGATGGGGACACCGCGGGCGCGCAGCTCGTCGGCGATCCCGCCGGCCGCGAGGGCGCGCAGTGCGGGCGGATGGATGCCGATGGCCCGCGAATGGTTGCTGCGTTCCGTGCGGCGTTCCAGGACGACGGCGTCGAGGCCCGCCTGGCGCAGCAGCAGCGCGGTGTAGAGGCCGACGGGTCCGCCGCCGACGACGATCACGTCATGCATGCCCGGCGTCCCCGTGTGCGTCCCGGCGGTCGAGCACCAGCTGGTTGATGAACGGCACCGCCGTACGCACCTGCCAGTCCGGCCGGCCCGCGACCGCGGCGCGCAGCTCGTCGGGCGTGTAGCTGCGGCGGATGGAGGTCAGGCCGTCCCGGCGGATGTAGGACCCGGGGAGCGGCAGTGTGCCGGCCGAGAACAGGGCATAGCCGACGGGGTGCCGTGCGATGTCGCTGTGCACGGCCACACGTCGCGTCAGCTGTTCGGAGTCGTCGAGCAGGCCGGCGAACTCGCCGCTGTCGAGGTGGTGCAGGACGTGGTTGGAGACGACGGCGTCGAACACGGCGCCCTGCGCCACCAGCTCCGAGCTCAGGGCACGCCGGAAGGTGAGCCCCGGGAGGGCCGGACGCGACGTCGCGTAGGTGTACGCCCGCTCGTCGGGGTCGATGGCCGTCACCTCCAGTGCCAGTCCGTCGAGCTGCGCCCAGCGCGCCAGTGCCCGCGGCACGTCACCGCCACCCGAGCCGATGTCCAGCAGCGTGTTGGGGCGGTCGGGGGAGAACGCGGGCCGCAGCAGGGTGGTGTAGGTGCGGCGCCAGCCGGACACCACGGCGTTGACGACACCGAACTGGGCGTAGGTGCGCGTCAGCGTGCCCGGATCGCAGTCCGGCCGGTCCATCTCCTCGACGAGGTCCGGGTCCCGGGTGGCGAGGAACCCCCGTCGGCTCACGCGCCCGCTTCGGTGAGGATGGGTTCGAGGTCCGCGGGGACGGCATCGGTGTCGGCGAAGGTATCGGCGGCTGCCGGGGCCATCACCGCGTCGGCGTCCGCCGCGGGGATCGCGCCGATCCGGGTGAGCAGGGCGGTCTCCACCGTCAGCCCGGGGCCGAACGCCATCGAGCAGATGCGGTCGTTCCCGGGGGAGGCCGGCTGGTCGAGGATGTTCTTCAGCACGAACAGGACCGTGGCGCTGCTCATGTTCCCGTAGTCCCGGAGGGTCTCGCGGGCGGGGACGAGCTGCTGCTCGGTCAGGCCGAGCTTGGCCTCGACCTTGTCCAGGATGCTGCGGCCACCGGGGTGGATGGCCCAGTGCTCGATGTCCGAGTAGGCGAGGCCCTGCAGGGAGGGATCCCGCGCGAGCAGCGGCTCGAGCGCGCCGACGATGTGGTCGTCGATGATGTGGGGCACGTAGGTGCCGAGGACCATCTCGAAGCCCTCGTCGCCGATGTTCCAGGCCATCGCCTCCTCGCCCACCGGCGTCAGCACCGTCTCGAAGTGGTCCAGGCTGAGGGCGGGGCCGGTCAGGGGGATGTCCCGCGCCGAGATGACGGCGGCGGCGGCGCCGTCGGCGAACAGCGAGGATCCCACGATGGTGTCGGGGTTGTTCGAGGAGCGCACGTGCAGCGAGCACAGCTCGACGGCGATCACGAGGACGACGGCGTCCGGGTCCGCGTCGCAGAACGCCTTGGCCGCGCGCAGGGCCGGGAAGGCCGCGTAGCAGCCCATGAAGCCGAGGTGGTAGCGCTGCACGGAGGGAGCCAGGTCGAGGGCCCGCACCACTTTGTAGTCGGGGCCCGGCGCGAAGAACCCGGTGCAGGACGCCGTGACCACGTGCGTGATGTCCGACGCCTCGATGCCCTCCGCCGCGGCCAGCGCCTTGCGGGCGGCCTCGACGAAGAGCTTGGTGCCCTCCTCCGCGTACACCTCGTTGCGGACCTTGGTGCTGGGGGAGAGGATCCTCAGTTCCTCGCGGTCGAAGAAGAGGGGATCGTCGAAGGAACGGTCCAGGGTGAGTTCCTCGAGGACGGTGTACCGGGTCTCGATCCCCGAGGAGTCGAAGGCCGCCCCGACGAGGCGCTGGCCGAGCCGCGTGAGACCGGGCTGCGCGGCGAACACGTCGCGGACCTGCGGCTGCACCATGATCGTCGCGGGTACGGCCGTCTCGAGGGACCTCAGGATCACTGTCATACGTCCATTACTAGAGGACTAACGCGACAAACACAATGACAGTAGGCTTAGTGTTCACCCCGTTCGCCACCGGCAGGAGCACCATGGGTACCGATCCGTCAGGCACACTCGACCAGGAGGATCCGCGCGGTCCCGCCGTCGACGCATCCACCGAGCTGCAGGAGTATCCGGGCTTCACGGAGCGCATGGATCCCCGCCCGGACCACGGCGAGGACAGCTACACCGGTCACGGGCGGCTGGCCGGTCGGCGCGCCTTCATCACCGGCGGCGACTCCGGGATCGGCCGGGCCGTGGCCCTCGCCTTCGCGCGGGAGGGCGCCGACGTCGCCATCGGCTACCTGCCGGCGGAGGAGGAGGACGGCGCCAGCTGCCTCGAGCTGATCCGCGCCGAGGACCGCACGGCGCTCGCCGTCCCGGGCGATCTGCGGGACGAGGCGTATGCCCCGTCCGCCATCCGGCAGGTGGTGGAGGGTCTCGGCGGGCTGGACATCCTCGTCAACAACGCGGGTTTCCACATCGCCCAGCCGGCCGGCCTGCCGGACATCGACGCCGGGCAGCTGCGCCGCACGTTCGAGACGAACGTCTACGGCACCATCTGGCTCACCCAGGCGGCACTGCCCCACCTGGGCGAGGGCGCCTCCATCATCAACACCACGTCGATCCAGGGCTACCACCCGTCGACCAGCCTCATGGACTACGCCGCCACGAAGGCCGCGCTCAACAACCTGACCTTCAGCCTCGCCGAACTGCTGGGGGAGCGCGGCATCCGGGTGAATGCCGTCGCGCCGGGACCCGTCTGGACACCCCTGCAGCCCGCCACCACCACCAGCGAGAAGCTGGACTCGTTCGGCGAGGGCACGCCGCTCGGCCGCATGGGACAGCCGGCGGAACTGGCGGGGGCATACGTGTTCCTCGCGTCCAACGACGCCCGGTACGTCTCCGGCGAGGTCCTCGGCGTGACCGGTGGAAAACCCCTCGCCTGACCGGGCGCCCCTCAGCGCCCCGGTCCGGACCAAGCCGGGCGGCGCCGCGCGACGAAGTACAGCTACCAGCGCCGCAGGCCCGCCGTCCGGCGGCCGGCTGACACGGACAGGCTGATCGTGAACCTCCTGACTGCACCGCCCGCCAGATGCCGCACGCTCCTGACCACCGTCGCGCTCGCTGCGTCCCTGGCCCTCGCGGGGTGCGGTGCCGTCGAGGAGAATCCGCTGGGCGTGAACACCGTGGCCGGGCAGGCCCAGCCGGACGCCTCCGGGGAGACGGGTGCGCCCTCCGGGACCCCGTCGGGTGACCCCGACGGGGGCAGCCGGACGGCGTCCGTGGCGGGTGCCCTCGGCGATCTCGGCGACGACCCGCTGAATGTCGGTATCGACGGTGCGGAGCTGTGCGGGGTGCAGCCCGACGACAGTCGCCTGCGCTACACGGTGATGCTCCACAACCCCACGCTGGAGACCTTCACCTTCGGCGAGATGACACTGGGCGATCCGCAGGGCCTGGTCATCCTCTCATCCATGGTGCAGACGGCCAACCGCGAGGGGCACCACCATGCCGGCGCCGAGGCAGGGGCCCACGGGGAGCACACCGCCACGCCCACGCCCACCAAGGCTCCGGAGCCGATCGGTCCGCCGGTGCCGGCGGAGGGCTACCAGTTCGTGCCCGACGCGCACGTCAACATCATCGTCACCGTCGAACTCGCCGACGGCGTGACCCACGGGAGTGCCGACAACATCCTCGTCGCATTCTCCACACCGGAGCGCGACTACTCCGTGGCCCACGACCTGAAGATCGACGTCGACGCCACGTCCTGCGGCTAGCCGGGATCCTGCCGGGGGCGGCCGGGACGGGAGCGGTCCAGCGACCTGCCCGGACACGGGGTGCAGGGAGTCGTCCGACACGCCGGCCGACCACCCCTCGACGGTGGCACCGCGCTGCGGGCCGGATGCGGCCGGCAGGGGTGCAACCCCGAAGGCGATGGCGGAGCCGCGCGGTTAAAGCACCGGACCCCCGCCTCGAGGAGGCGGGGGTCCGGTGGATCAGCTCGGGTGTGCCGTTCGGCCCCGGGCCGGGGCGTGTGCCCGGCCCGACGGTCGGCTGGACTAGGCCGGGAGCTGCAGGACGTGACCGGTGAAGATCAGGTCCGCGTGGATGACGGTGTCGGCGTTGGCGGCGAAGAGTGCCTGCCAGCCGCCCGTGACGCCGAGCTTGGTGGCGATGGAGCTGAGGGTGTCACCCGACTGGATGGTGTAGGTCTCGCCGCTGAGCGTGACGGGAGCCACGGCGACAGGCGCCTCGGCGACGGGGGCGACGGCGACAGGCGCCTGGACCGGTGCCTGGACGGGTGCCTGGTACTGCACGGGAGCCTGGACCGCCGTCTGGTACTGGTACTCGACGGGAGCTGCGGCCACGGGGGCCGGAGCCTGCTGGACCGGCACGGTGCCGGGGTTGGCGCCGCTGCTCAGGCCGAGCTTGGAGGAGCATGCGGGCCATGCGCCCCAGCCCTGGCCGGCGAGGACGTTCTCGGCAACAGCGATCTGCTGCTCACGCGATGCGCCCTGAGGGGAGCCCTGGCCACCGAAGGCTGCCCAGGTGGAGGGGGTGAACTGCAGGCCACCGGAGAATCCGTTGCCGGTGTTGGTGCCCCAGTTGCCGCCGCTCTCGCACTGTGCGAGGGCATCCCAGTCGCTCGCGGGGGCTGCGTTGGCCGCGCCGGCTGCTGCACCGAGGCCGAGGCCGGTGAGTGCTACTGCGGCGAGTCCACGGCGTGCGCTGGTGCTGAATTTGTGTGTATTCATGGGGTTACGATGCTCCGAGAGGCCACCCGCACTAGGTCCGTCCCCGGACTTCTTCGCGCCGCTGCTCACCTTGACGGTTTAGAGGTCATGGTTCGGCAGCCGCCTGTTGAGCAACGAGCGGTGGAGGGCGGCGCCGGGCATTCATCGCTGCTCGATGGACGGCAGCTTTTCGCTTCCCCGGACGGGGAACTTCCTCCACCGTATGGCATTTTTCATTCGTTGCCAAACCGGTACGGTGCGGTGCTTGACATTGAGCAAAAACAAGGGAGCAGCGCTGGCCGATTTGAGTATCGTCTGGCACACTAGGCGCCGCACACTCCGGAACGCGCAGCAAAAGGGCCCGAACAGTGCGTTCGGGCCCTTCCCGGGATGGGGTCCCGGTGCTACTGTCAGGCGGCCTTGGCCAGGTACCCGTTGGGATCCAGCACGTACTTCGTCGCAGCCCCGGCGTCGAACTCCTCGTAGCCGCGCGGTGCGTCGTCCAGTCCGATCGACTTGGCGTTGACGGCCTTCGCGATCTGCACACGGTCATGCAGGATCGCCATCATGAGCCCCCGGTTGTACTTCATCACCGGACACTGGCCGGTGGTGAAGGACAGCGACTTGGCCCAGCCCGTGCCCAGGCTGAGCGACAGGGACCCGACCTTCGCGGCATCGTCGATCCCACCCGGATCCCCCGTGACGTACAGGCCGGGGATACCCAGGGCGCCGCCTGCCGCCGTCACCTGCATCAGGGAGTTCAGCACCGTGGCCGGTGCCTCGGTCGCCGAACCGCTACCGTGGCCGCGGGCCTCGAAACCGACGGCGTCGACACCGCAGTCGACCTCCGGCACTCCCAGCAGCTGCTCGATCTGGTCCCGCGGATCCCCCTTGGACACATCGACGGTCTCGCACCCGAAGCTGCGGGCCTGGGCCAGCCGCTCCTCGTTGAGGTCACCCACGATGACGACGGCGGCACCCAGCAGTTTCGCCGATGCCGCGGCGGCAAGGCCCACCGGCCCGGCCCCTGCGACGTAGACGGTGGAACCGACGCCGACCCCGGCCGTCACGGCACCGTGGAATCCCGTGGGGAAGATGTCCGACAGCATGGTGAGGTCGAGGATCTTCTCCAGCGCCTGCTCCCGGTCCGGGAACTTCAGCAGGTTCCAGTCCGCATACGGCACGAGCACGTACTCGGCCTGCCCTCCCACCCAGCCGCCCATGTCCACGTACCCGTAGGCGCTGCCCGGACGGTCGGGGTTCACATTGAGGCAGATGCCCGTCTTGCGCTCCTTGCAGTTGCGGCACCGCCCGCACGCGATGTTGAAGGGGACCGAGCAGATGTCGCCCACCTTGATGAACTCGACGTCACGCCCCACCTCGACGACCTCGCCGGTGATCTCGTGACCCAGGACGAGGTCCGCGGGAGCCGTGGTGCGGCCCCGGACCATGTGCTGGTCGGATCCGCAGATGTTCGTGGCGACGGTCTTCAGGATCACGCCGTGATGGACGGACCGGCCGACGTTGGCCGGGTTCACCCCCGGCCCGTCCTTCAGTTCGAAGGTGGGGTAGTCGATGTCGATGACCTCGACCTTGCCTGGTCCCTTGTACGCAACAGCTCTGTTTCCGCTCATGGAACTTCCCTTTCGTTCATTCCGTTCGTGGTGCGCCCGGTTGCCCGGACGCGGGAACCGGCGGACGCGGACGATGAAGAAGAGCCCGCTGTCCCCCGGTAGCGCAGAACCTACCGCGCAGGGGGTCGCATGGACGTTGCATGGGCCCGCCCGGCCGCCTTGCGGAACGTGCGGGGTCGGGGGCAGGGTAGCCCCATGACTGACACGGTCCTCATCACCGGGGCTACCTCCGGCATCGGAGCGGAATTCGCCCGCCAGTTCGCCGAGCGCGGCTGCCGGCTCGTCCTCGTGGCGCGCAGTGTCGTCCCGCTCGAGGAGACGGCCGCCGCGCTCCGTGCGCGCTGGGGTGTCGACGTCGAGACGATCGCCGCGGACCTGCTCGACGACGACGGCCTGGGGCGGGTGCTCGCACGCCTGCGCGCCGCGGAGCCCGGGAGCGGGGCCGGGGCGCCAGCGGGGGAGGGCGGTGCGCGCGCCGCGGTCACCGTCCTGGTGAACAACGCGGGCTACGGGCTGGTGCGGCCCTTCGCCGACAACACGCTCGACGACGAGATCCGCCACCTCCGCATCCACGTCGAGGTGCCGCTGTCCCTGGCGCACGCCGCCCTGCAGTCGATGCGGTCCCGCAGGGCGGGCACCATCATCAACGTGGCGAGCGTCGCGGGTTTCACGCCGAGAGGGACCTACGGGGCGGCCAAGGCGGCGATGATCAGCTTCAGCCGCTGGGCGAACCTCGCCTACGGGGCCGAGGGGATCCGGGTGACGGCCGTCTGCCCGGGCTTCGTACACACCGACTTCCACCAGCGCATGGGCGCGGACAAGGGGAGCGTGCCCGGTTTCCTGTGGCTCGACGCAGGACGCGTGGTCCGGGAGGCGTTGCGGGACACCGCGGCCGGCAAGGCCGTGTCGGTCCCGAGTCGTCGCTACAAGGCACTCAGCGCACTCGCCCGCGTGGCGCCGCCGTCCGTCGTGGCACGCCTCGCGGCGCGGGGCCGCTGACCGCAGGGCGGCGAGGCCGCCACCATCGGCCGGTCGGCTGATTGAGGCGTTCCGGTGCCCACTCGGGTCGCGCTGCCGCCATCGATCCGGACGCTCCGTCCGTCCGCTCCGCAGTCGAGCTGCGCGTGTCGCCGCCGAGCAGGGCGCTTCCTCCACGCACCCCGGTGCCGACCCGTCCTGCCCTGGCCTGCTGTGTCGCCGCCGATCCGGGCGCTTCGTCCGCGCACCCCGTCGGCGACCCGTCCCGCCTAGCCTGCTGTGTCGCCGCCGTCCCAGGCGTGGAACTCCGCCGCGGCGTCCTCGGGGTGGCGGTGCCGGGGATCGGGCGCGCCGCCCTCGAAGGCGGCGGGTACGGCCCCTGCCTCATGGGTGCCCTGTTCGTCCCGGATCCCGGCCGCGCGATGCCCGGCTGATCCTGCCGAGCGTTCGAGGACGTCCGCGCGCCGGTCCGTGCCCGGACGGCCGTCGTCGATGTGCCGCGCCCCGTCGGCGCGTTCCGTGGCGGCGGCGGGAGCGGCGGGGGTGTCGCCGGGCCCTCCGCGGGCCGGGTCGACGGTCGGATCGCCGTCCTGCGCTGCCTCCCGGTCGGCACGCGCGGCTTCCTTCTCACGCGGCGGGACGGGCGCTGCCGGGCCGAGCGGGTGGTCCGCCGGCAGGCCGGCGCCGTCGGGGTTGCCTGCGCTGCTCGGCTCGGTCATCATGCTCCTTCTCGATCATGCCCTGGTATGCCTGCGGGACGGCGTGCTGCCCCGGCTGGGTCACGCCACGGCCGCCTCGCACCCACTGTGCCATGCGTGCCCGCTACCCGTCCGAACGGGTATCCCGCCAGGGGCAAAACAGGTCGCTAAGTATGCTTATTATAGGAGACCGCAGGTTTGTGGAGATCGCTCCGTACAAGGAGGTAGGACGATGGCAGGTTACTTCAAACTGGTGGACGCTCACGATGACGGTTTCCGCGTGAAACTGACCGCTCCGGATGGAACGCTCGTCGCAGTCTCCACCTTCTACGCCTCGAAGGAAGAGGCGATCGCAGGGATCGAGCTGATCCGCGAGATCGCCGGCACCGGCCCCGTGGTCGACCACAGCCGTGTGGCGTCCTCCGACCAGGACGAGCTGTTCGTCGGGCTGCAGGGGACCTCCGGCAGGGACGGTGGCGCACGCAGCGACGCGTGAGCCGCACGGCAGGGGACCTCCGGCAGGGACGGTGGCGCACGCAGCGACGCGTGAGCCGCACGGCAGGACGGGCCGCAGGCAAGGGATCCCGCGACACGGTGTACCACTGTATACAGTGACGTCGGATGTGGAATAGGATGGTGTCATTCCACGAATCTCTCTGAAGGGAGCCAACGTCATGTCGACCGCGGACTCATTCGGCGCGAAGGGCGTACTCGATGTCGCCGGCGCAGAATACGAAATTTTCAGGCTAAGTGCGGTCGAAGGCTCCGAGAACCTTCCGTTCAGTCTCAAGGTCCTCCTCGAGAACCTGCTCCGCACCGAAGACGGTGCGAACATCACGGCGGACCACGTCCGTGCCCTGGCCGGGTGGGACGCGGACGCCGAGCCCGACACCGAGATCCAGTTCACGCCCGCCCGCGTCATCATGCAGGACTTCACGGGTGTCCCCTGCGTCGTCGACCTCGCCACCATGCGTGAGGCCGTCGCGGACCTCGGCGGCGACCCCAAGCGCGTCAACCCCCTCGCACCCGCCGAGATGGTCATCGACCACTCGGTGCAGATCGACGCCTTCGGCAATGCCGGAGCCCTCGAGCGCAACATGGAGATCGAGTACCAGCGCAACGGCGAGCGGTACCAGTTCCTGCGCTGGGGCCAGACGGCGTTCGACGACTTCAAGGTCGTCCCGCCCGGAATGGGCATCGTCCACCAGGTCAACCTCGAGTACCTCGCCCGCACCGTCATGACCCGTGAGGTGGGCGGCGTGCTCCGCGCCTACCCCGACACGTGCGTCGGCACCGACTCGCACACCACCATGGTCAACGGCCTCGGCGTCCTCGGCTGGGGCGTCGGCGGCATCGAAGCCGAGGCGGCCATGCTCGGCCAGCCCGTCTCTATGCTCATCCCGCGCGTCGTCGGCTTCAAGCTGACCGGTGACATCCCGGCCGGCGCCACCGCCACCGACGTCGTCCTCACCATCACGCAGATGCTGCGCAAGCACGGCGTCGTCGGCAAGTTCGTCGAGTTCTACGGGGAGGGCGTCGCCTCCGTGCCGCTCGCCAACCGCGCCACCATCGGCAACATGAGCCCCGAGTTCGGGTCCACCGCCGCGATGTTCCCGATCGACGACGTCACGCTCGACTACCTGCGCCTCACGGGCCGTCCGGCCGAGAACGTGGCGCTCGTCGAGTCCTACGCCAAGGAGCAGGGTCTGTGGCACGACCCGTCGCGTGAGATCCGCTTCTCCGAGTACCTCGAACTGGACCTGTCGACCGTCGTCCCCTCGATCGCCGGGCCGAAGCGCCCGCAGGACCGGGTGGAGCTCAGCAAGTCCAAGGGCCAGTTCCGCGAGGACCTGCGCAACTACTCGAACGACCCGGAGCTCTCCTTCGCCCCGGGCGGCACCGTCGACGAGTCCTCCCAGGAGAGCTTCCCCGCGTCCGACTCGCCGAGCTTCACGCCCGGGACGACCTCGTCCGTGACCGACGAGAACGCCGAGCCCCGCGAGACCGTCGGCGCCGATGACGACGCGTCCACCCGTCCGTCCAAGCGCGTCAGCGTGACCATGAAGGACGGCCGCGAGTTCGAGCTCGACCACGGCGCCGTCAGCATCGCGTCGATCACCTCCTGCACCAACACGTCCAACCCGTCCGTGATGCTCGCCGCCGCAGTGCTGGCGCGCAACGCCGTCGAGAAGGGCCTCGTGTCCAAGCCGTGGGTCAAGACCTCCGTGGCCCCGGGCTCCAAGGTCGTCACCGACTACTACGAGAAGTCGGGCCTGATCCCGTACCTCGAGAAGCTCGGCTTCTTCACCGTCGGCTACGGCTGCGCCACGTGCATCGGCAACTCCGGCCCCCTGGAGGACGAGATCTCGCAGGCCATCCAGGACAACGACCTCGCCGTCACCGCCGTCCTGTCCGGTAACCGCAACTTCGAGGGCCGCATCAACCCGGACGTGAAGATGAACTACCTGGCGTCGCCGCCGCTGGTGGTCGCCTACGCACTGGCCGGCACCATGGACTTCGACTTCGACACCGAGCCCCTCGGCCAGGACGAGTCCGGCACCGACGTGTTCCTGAAGGACATCTGGCCGAACCCGGTCGAGGTCCAGAAGGTCATCGACTCCTCGATCGACGAGGGCATGTTCACCTCGAGCTACGCGACGATCTTCGAGGGCGACGAGCGCTGGCAGTCCCTGCCCACGCCCGACGGCGACACCTTCGCCTGGGATCCCGAGTCCACCTACGTGCGGAAGCCACCGTACTTCGAGGGCATGCAGCGCGAAGCGAGCCCGGTCGAGGACATCGACGGCGCACGCGTCCTGCTGAAGCTCGGCGACTCCGTGACCACCGACCACATCTCGCCCGCGGGATCGTTCAAGTCGGACACCCCGGCAGGCCGGTACCTCACCGAGAAGGGCGTGCAGCGCAAGGACTTCAACTCCTACGGCTCGCGCCGTGGCAACCACGAGGTCATGATCCGCGGCACCTTCGCGAACATCCGCATCAAGAACCAGCTGCTCGACGGCGTCGAGGGCGGGTTCACGAAGGACTTCTCGCAGCCGGACGCACCGCAGGCCGCCGTCTACGACGCCGCCGAGAACTACCGCGCAGCGGGTACGCCGCTGGTGGTCCTCGCCGGCAAGGAGTACGGCTCCGGCTCGTCGCGTGACTGGGCGGCCAAGGGCACCGCGCTGCTCGGCGTCAAGGCCGTCATCGCCGAGAGCTACGAGCGCATCCACCGCTCGAACCTCATCGGCATGGGCGTGCTGCCGCTGCAGTACCCCGCGGGCCAGAACGCGGAGTCCCTCGGACTCACGGGCACGGAGACGTTCGCGGTCAGCGGTGTCACCGAGCTCAACGAGGGCCGTACGCCCCGCACGGTCAAGGTCACGGCCACTCCCGCCGACGGCGGCTCGCCGATCGAGTTCGATGCCGTCCTGCGCATCGACACCCCGGGTGAGGCGGACTACTACCGCAACGGCGGCATCCTGCAGTACGTGCTGCGCCAGCTCGCCAGCTAGCGCCACGAGGTTCCGGGCCGGGAGGAGGACCTCCCGGCCCGGGCCGTACGCAGGGCGTCCGCCCTGCCACCGATCCGCGACACCGAGGGGGCGCCATGACCGAGTCAACGGAACTGTCGGCGCGCGTGGACGGCGACGCCATCTTCCGCGTCCTCCGGAGCGAGATCCTCGCCGGCGTCCACCCGCCGGGCACGGCCCTCCGGGAGGTGGTGATCTCGGAGCGCTTCGGTGTCTCCCGGACCCCGGTACGCGAGGCCCTCAGCAGGCTGCAGCACGAGCGCCTGCTCGAGCGCGCGGCGCGCGGCCTCCAGGTCCCGCAGATCGACCCGCAGGAAGTCATCCAGATCTACGACCTGCGCGTCATGCTCGAGGAGGAAGCCGCCGGCCAGGCCGCCCTCAACCGCGGCACCGCGGACATCATGCGCCTCGAGGCGCTGCTGGAACGCGACCGCGCCGTCGTCGATCCCGACGACACCACGAAGGTCACCAACAACCTGGAGTTCCACACCTCGCTGTGGGCCTCCGCACGGAACCCCATCCTCATGGACCTGCTGCAGCGGCTCTCGACCCACCTCATCCACACGCCACGCTCCACGCTGTCCGTCGGTGACCGGTGGCAGGAGGTGCTCCTCGAGCACGAGGCGCTCATCAGTGCCATCACCGAACGGCGCAGCGACGACGCCCGCGCCATCGCCCGCACCCACATGGAGACGGCCCGCACCCTCCGCCTGCAGTTGCTCCGCACCACGGCGGCGGACTGATCGTGGCTCCCGAGGGCGGCCGGCACCGCCTCCTGCTCGACGTCGACACCGGGATAGACGACGCCGTCGCCCTCCTGTACCTGCTCGCGGCCCCGGGTGTCTCGCTCGAAGGCATCACCTGCACGGCCGGCAACGTCGGCGCCCGGCAGGTCGCCGCCAACAACCTGGCCCTGCTCGAGATGTGCGGGCACGCCGGCGTCGAGGTCGCGATCGGCAGCGAGGTACCGCTGGAGGTGCCGCTCGTGACCACCGAGGAGACGCACGGCGACCAGGGCATCGGCTACGCCGTGCTGCCTCCGCCGCGCGGACGCGTCTCGCGGAGGCACGCCGTCGACGTCTGGCTCGAAGCCGTGCGCTGCCACCCCGGCCAGATCACCGGGCTGGTCACCGGTCCGCTCACGAACCTGGCCCTGGCCCTGCGTGCCGAGCCGGAACTCCCGATGCTCCTGAAGGGCCTCGTCATCATGGGCGGGGCCTTCCACCACCCCGGGAACACGACGCCGGTGGCCGAATGGAACATCCACGTGGACCCGCATGCCGCGAAAGAGGTGTTCGCCGCATACGAGGGACTGCCGGTCGAGAAGCTTCCCGTGGTGTGCGCGCTCGAGACCACCGAGCGGATCGAGTGCACGCCGGCCCACGTCGATGCCATGGCGCGCGCCGCCGGCGCCGGGCCCGAACTGCTCGACCCCGCCGACCCGCCCGGCACACGCAGCACGAGCGACAACGCCGTGGTGGCCTGCATATCGGACGCGCTGCGCTTCTACATGGAGTTCCACCGCCTGTACGACCAGGGCTACATCGCCCACCTCCACGACCTCTTCGCGGCCATGGTCGCCACGGGGGAGGCGGGGTTCGAGGAGCGCCTGGCCACGGTGGACGTCGAGACGGCGTCGCCGCTGACCTTCGGGCAGACGGTCGCGGACACGGCGGGTATGTGGAAGCGGGCACCCAACGCCCGGATCGTCACGGGCAACGACCCGGCGGCCGTGTTCGAGCTGATGGTCCGCCGGCTGTCCGGCCTCGCGAGGATGCACGGCTGACACGTCCGTCCGTCACGGCGCGGCACCCGCAGCGACCGGCCGCGGTGGCACGGACCCCCGGTACACTGGTAGCTGCCCGCACTGCTGCGCGGCCGGCGCCGAGGTGACATGAGGTGCGTCCTTCCCCTCGATCGCGCCTAGGAATACCGTGAGTTCACCTCTGACCCGACCCGCCGCCACCTCCGAGCGGCCCCGGCGCCTGCTCATCCTGCTCGGCGGGGCGCTCATCGTCGCCACGTACCTGTTCCTCGTGACAGCGCAGCCCGCGGAGATCGCCGGCGGCATGGGCAGCGCCGCGTCGCTCGTCGCGCTCTTCGGGTTCCTCGGGGGAGGGGCCCTGCTCGTCGCCGGGATCCTGCCGATGCTCAGCACGAGCTCCCTGGTGGTCATGCCGCTGGGTATCGCCCTCAACATCGCCATCGGGCAGATCGCCGGCTCCCTGGGCCTGCAGATCTACCTCGACGCCATCGGCACCGTCCTCGTCGCCGTCCTCGCCGGACCCGCCGCGGGAGCGGCCACCGGTGCGCTCAGCAACGCCATCTGGGGGCTCTTCAACCCGTTCGCGCTGCCCTTCGCGGCCGGTGCGGCGCTGATCGGGCTGCTCGCGGGCCTCGCCGCGAAGTACGGAGCCTTCCGCCGCGTGTACCTGGCACCCGTCGCCGGCCTCGTGATCGGGGCGATCGGCGGACTCGTCGCGGCCCCGGTCGCGGTGTTCATGTTCGGCGCGGCCGGTACGTTCGGCACCAACGCGATCATCGCGGTCTTCCGGTCGATGGGGGACAAGCTCCTGGTCGCCGCCACCAAGCAGGGGCTGCTCTCCGATTCGCTCGACAAGATCGTGGTCTTCGTCGTCGTGGCACTGATCGTGTACGCGCTGCCGTCCCGTGCCGTCCGCCAGTTCCCCTTCGCGCGGACCCACCGCGTCCTCGGGCAGCGCACCGGCACCCTGCCCGGCGCGACCCCTGCCAGGACCGCCGTCGGGGACGGCGCCGGCGCCGCCTGAGCCATGCCACGCCGCAGGATCTACGACCCGCTGACGGAACTGCTCGCCGCAGTCCTGCTGGTGGTGCTCGTCCTCGTGGTGAACCGGTGGGCGTTCTCCCTCGCAGTGCTCGTCCTCGTGGTGCTCCCCGCCGTGCTCGTCTCCGGCAGGGCACGGCAGATCGGCCTCGCGATCACCCTGCTGGCCGGGCCGCTGCTGATCTCGTCGCTGCTGCTCCACGGACTGTTCTTCCCCGAGGGCCGCACCGTGCTCGCCGACCTCGGGATCGCCCGTGTGACGGCGGAGGGCCTCGCCTTCGCCGCCCTCATGGGCCTCCGCATGTGCGTCTTCACGGGAGTGCTCCTGACCGCCGCGATGACGCTGGACATCCCCGACCTCCTGGCGAGCATGACGCACCGCGGCTGGAACCGGAAGCTCGTCTTCATCGTCGGCTCCGCCGTCGGGCTCATACCGCACGTCGCGTTGCGGGGGCGCCAGATCACCCGGGCGCAGCAGGCCCGGGGCCTCGTCGTCGGGCGCAGTCCGCTCTCGCGGGTCCGCGCCCTGCTCACCGTCACCACGCCCCTGGTCATCGGGCTGCTCGTGGACGCCTCCGAACGCAACCGCATGCTCGAGGCACGCGGCTTCTCGTCCGCCACCACCCGCACCAGCTACCTCCCGGACACCGACTCGCGCGGGCAGCGCCTGGCGCGCCGCGGCATGGTCGCCGCCGTGGGCGCCTTCTCCGCCGTCTGGCTCCTGGTGGCGCCATGATCGCGCTCGAGAGTGGATCCTTCGCGTACGACGGCGGCGTGCCGCTCCTCGCGGGCGTCACCCTGGCGGTCGGGCCGGGGGAGTACGTGGTCGTCGCCGGTGCCTCCGGCTCCGGCAAGACGACGCTCGCCCGGCTCCTGGCCGGGCAGACCGGGGGAGACGCCGGGTCCTCGTTCCGGGGCTCGATCACCCTCGACGGCGAGACCGTGACCTTCGACGGCACGCCAGCCGACCCCCGGATCGACGCCGCCGCGTGGAGCGGGAAGGTGGCCTACGTGGCGCAGGGTGCGTGGGGCCAGCTGTCCATGATGTCCGCGACGGTCGGGGAGGAGATCGCCTTCGGCCCCGCCAACCGCGGTGTTCCCACCGACCGGCTGCAACGGCTCGTGGACGGCGTGGCCGCCGATCTCACGCTGTCGGACCTGCTGCACCGCGACCCGCGACGGCTCTCCGGGGGCCAGCTGCAGCGCACCGTCATCGCCGCGGCCGTGGTCCAGCGGCCGCGCATCCTGGTCCTCGACGAGCCGTTCCAGGGGCTCGACGACGACGCCGCGCAGGACGTGGCGGCCGCCCTGGAGGACCTGCGCCGGGACGGTACCGGCATCGTCGTGTGCGCACCGCTGCTGCCGCGCACCGCTCCGGGGTGTGCGCGCGTCCTCGCACTCGCGGACGGGCGCCGCGTGTTCGACGGCCCGCTGGCCGAGGCGCACCGGGCGGGGCTCGGGCGGTACGGCATCGGCACCGCGGGCCATCCGCCGCGCGTCGAGCCTCCCGCCCCGGTGGACCCCTCGGCGCCCGCACTCGTCACGCTGGAGGGCGTCACCTTCCGGCACACGCCCGACGGCGCTTCCCGGCGCTCTCCTGATCGCGCCTCTCGGTCCACGCCCGGCGGCGTCACAGCCGGCGTCACAGCCGGCGTCGCAGGCAGCGGTGCCGGGCTGACCGCCGTCGACCTGTCCGTGCGGGGCCGGGGAGATCGTCGCCGTGCGGGGCCCCAACGGATCCGGCAAGTCCACCCTGCTGCAGCACCTCAACGGGCTGTACCGGGCGGACACCGGGCGCGTCATCGTGAACGACGTCCCGATCCTCCACCAGCCGACGGGCACGCTCGCCGCCACCGTGGGGTACCTGTTCCAGGACACCGACCAGCAGCTCTTCGAACGCACGGTGCTGCGCGAGGTGTCGTACGGTCCGCGCGCCGCCGGACTCGGGAAGCCCGCCGCCGCCCGACGGGCGGCGGACGTCCTCGACGGGATGGGTCTCGGTGCACTGAAGGAGGCCCACCCGTACGAGCTGGGCTTCGTCCAGCGCAGGCTCGTCGCGGTGGCGTGCCTCATCGCCACAGGACCACGCGTGTGGGCGCTCGACGAGCCGACCGCCGGCCTCGACGAGCCGACCCGCTCGCTGTTCGCGGGCCTGCTGGTGCAGCACGCCCGGGAGGGCGGAGCCGTGGTCCTGGCGACGCACGACGCCGCCTTCGCCGACGCGGTGACACACCGGACGATCTGGCTGGACGGCGGCAGGGTGCGGGTGGGCGACCCCGCGTCGGACGGCTGACAGGCCTCCCCGGGAGCGGTTGCAGCCCCTAGGGTGGGACGCATGGACGTATTGCGGGAGAGGCACAGGACCATCCGTTCGGAGGGCGCCGACCTCGCCGTGTTCGAGTACGGCCTGGATCCCGGGCCGGACACACCCACCCTGGTCTTCGTGCACGGCTACCCCGACGACCACCGCGTCTTCCTCCCCGTCCTCCGGGAGCTCGCTCCGACGCACCACCTCGTGGCGTTCGACACCCGCAACGCCGGCCGCTCGCACCCGCTCGACGGCGCCGGATTCGCCCTGGCGGAACTCGTCGACGACATCTTCGCCGTCCTCGCTGCGGCCACCGCCGACGCGGCCCCGGAGCCCGCCTCCGACACCGGCGGGTCACGCCGCGTGCGCCTCGTCGGGCACGACTGGGGGTCGATCCAGGGCTGGGCCGCGGTCCAGGACGAGCGCGCCGACGGCCTGGTCGCGGACTACACCAGCATCTCGGGGCCTGATCTGCGCCACTTCTCCCGCTGGCTGCGGAGCAGGCTCCAGGACCCCCGGCGGGTGCTCCAGGGGGCCGGACAGATGCTGCGCAGCTCGTACGTCGGGGTCTTCCAGGTGCCGGTCCTGCCGGAACTCGTCTGGAAGTACGGAATGACCCGCCGCTACGAGCTGACGGCGAGACGCAACGTCGGCTCCGACCCGATCCGCGGCCTGGCGCTCTACCGGACCAATATGGCCTCGGATGCGGTCCCGCCCCGCCGGCGGCGGGTGACAGTACCCGTGCACGTCATCGTGCCCCTGAAGGATCCGTTCCTCTCCCCGCACCTCGTCGACGGGCTGGAGGACTGGGTGGAGGACCTCACGGTGACCACCGTCCCGGGAGGCCACTGGTGGATCGCCAGGGAGCCCAGGGGCTTCGCAGGCCTGCTCGACCCCGTCCTGCGGACCAGCGGCGCCTGAACCGGACGCCGGCGGGCCCGCCTACGCGTCGAGCAGCCCCCGGATGTCCTCCGCGGTGAGTGCGGAACTGAAGACGGCGTCGTCGTCCATGACCGAGGTGAACAGCTTCGCCTTCTGCTCCTTGAGCTTCATGACCTTCTCCTCGATGGTGCCCTTGGACACCATGCGGTAGACCATGACGTTCTTCGTCTGCCCGATCCGGTGGGTGCGATCCACGGCCTGCGCCTCGGATGCCGGGTTCCACCACGGGTCCAGCAGGAAGCAGTAGTCGGCCTCCGTCAGGTTGAGTCCGAAGCCACCGGCCTTGAGGCTGATGAGGAAGACCGGGGCCTTCCCGTCCTTGAACGAATCGATCACGTCACCGCGGCTACGCGTGGAACCGTCGAGGTAGGCGTACTCGATGCCGCGGGCGTCCAGCTGCTCGGCGGCCTTCTTGAGGTAGGACGTGAACTGGCTGAACACGAGCGCCCGGTGGCCTTCCGCGAGGATGCCCTCGAGGTTCTCGAAGAGCACGTCGAGCTTGGCGGAGGGTACCCCTTCGTGTTCCGGGTCCACGAGCGAGGCGTCGAGGCTGAGCATGCGCAGCAGCGTGAGGGACCGGAAGACGATCATCCGGTTGCGGTTCATGTCCTCGATCAGGCCGAGGAGCTTCTGCCGCTCGCGCTGCAGGTACGTCTCGTAGATGTGCCGGTGTTCCGGGTGGAGCTCGACCTCCAGGACCTGCTCCTGCTTCGGCGGGAGGTCCGAGGCGACGGCCTCCTTGGTGCGGCGCATCATCAGCGGGCGGATGCGCTTGCGCAGCCGGACGAGCGGCCGGTTGTCGCCGATCTTCTCGATCGGTGTGCGGTAGTCCTCGGTGAACTTCCGCGCCGAGGGGAAGAGGCCCGGTGCCACGATGTTGAACATGGACCACAGCTCCATGAGGTTGTTCTCCATGGGCGTGCCGGTGATGGCGAGCTTGAACGGCGCGTCGAAGTCCTTGGCGGCCTGGTGCACCTTCGACGCGCGGTTCTTCACGAACTGCGCCTCGTCGAGCACGAGGCCTGACCACGGGAGGTCCTGATAGGCGGCGAAATCGAGGCGGAAGAGGGTGTACGAGGTGATGACGATGTCCGCCCCGAGCACCTGCTCGCGGACGGGGACCCCGGAGGCACCCTGGGTGTCGTTGATCTGGACGACCTTCAGGCCCGGGGCGAAGCGGTGCGCCTCGTTGGACCAGTTGGGCACCACCGAGGTGGGTGCGACGACGAGGAACGGGGCCTCGAGGCCGGTGCTCTCCTTCGCGTAGGTCATCAGGGCCAGTGCCTGCAGGGTCTTGCCGAGACCCATGTCGTCGGCGAGGACCCCGCCGAGCTGGTGCCGCCACAGGAACGCCAGCCAGCTGAACCCTTCCGCCTGGTAGGGGCGCATCTCGGCGACGAGGCCGGCAGGCGGCGGGGTGGCCTCGACGTCCTTCAGTTCGAGCAGCCCGCTCACGGCGTCCCGCCACGACTGCGCCTGCTCGGTCTCCTCCGCGAGGTCCTCGAAGTCCGCCCAGAGCCCCGCCTGGTAGCGGCTGATCTGCAGGCCGGTCTCGGGGTCCCATTCGCTCAGCGACCGTGCTTCCTCGATGAGGTCACGCAGCTGGTCGAAGACCGGCTGTTCGAGGGACAGGTAGGTGTTGTCGACGAGCTTCAGCTTCTTCCGGCCCTGGGCCAGCGCCCGGAAGATCGAGTCGAAGGGGATGGTGCGGCCGCTGACGGTCACCATGACGCCCAGGTCGAACCAGTCCCGGTTGTCCGTCTCCACGGTGCTGATGCGCAGCGTCGGCGTCTCCGTCAGTTCCCGGTAGTCGGGTTTCTCACCGATGACCACGACGCTCACGCCGTCGAGCTCCACGAGCTTCGGCAGGACGTCCTCCGCGAACTCCACGGCCTGCATGTCCTCGAGCTTCAGGGGCTTCATCGGGACGGACCCGAGGACCCGGCGTGCCGCGGACGCCAGTGCGTCCTCCGCGTCCGCGTCGCGGTAGCCGTCGTCGCTGCCCGGACCGCCCCGCCGGAAGGGCCGGCGCTGCACGGCGTCGCCGAGCGGGTAGTCGAAGTGCCAGTCGAGGGTCACGGAGCCGTCGGCGCCGTAAGCGGTGGTCAGCACGAGGACCGGCGGCTGGATCTCGGGCAGGTCCACGCTGCCGTCGCTGCTGTCCACCTCGATGGACTGCCGCAGCTTCGGGTAGTACTCCTGCAGGAAGAGGGACCTCTCCTCCTCGGGCACGACGACGGCGCGGCCGCGCTGCAGGAGTTCGATGTCCTTGGGGGTGAGCTTCCGGGAGGTCGGGGCCAGCGTGATGGTGTCATCGGGCGCGACCGTGTAGAGGCCGTGGGTGCTGATGACGTGGGCGGTGTCCGAGGGATGCGGCTGCCCGTCGATGTCTAGGGCCGGCCGCAGCTGCAGCGAGCCGTCGTCGGTCTCGGTCGCGTCGAGCTTCAGGGTGGCCTGCTCGGCGAGTTCGATGCTCACGGACTTCTTGGAGCCCACGAAGGCGATCCCGAGGCGCTGTGCCTCGTCCAGCAGCTGCCACAGGAGCGGGTTGCTGAAATCGTCGAGATACAGCCAGGAATCGTTGTTGCCGAAGTAGTTGACCCCGGTGCCGCGGTGCAGGGCCGGGAACTGGGAGAACCAGCGGTGCTGGTCGGGATCGAGCTTCAGCCCGTACGTCTGATAGCTGATGCTGCCCCAGGACAGGTTGTTCTTGATCCACTTGCCCTTGCCGTTCTGGCTGACCGGGCGCACGCCGAGGCGCGTGTTCAGCGTGCGCTGGCCCTGGCGCTCGGCGGCGGAGCCCCACCGCTGGACGGCCACCTCGGGCGTGCGCAGCTCGAACTGCAGGCCGAGGGGCGTCAGCGGGGAGGCGGGGTGCGGGGCGTCGTCCGTCCCGAGGAGATCCAGGAGCGACGCCTGCCAGCCCTCCGGAGCCGACGGCCGCGGAGCGGGGCGCGCCCCGAGCTCACGCTCGTGCTGGGCCAGGAGGCTCTCGGTGTTGCTCTGCAGGGCGGTCGCCGCGACATGCTTGCAGTCCGCACCCACCGGGCAGCTGCAGAAGTTCTCGAGGGGGCGGAAACGGCCGTCACCCTTCAGCCCCAGGCGGAGCTTGGTCCTGTAGTCCGAGGGTGAGCTGCCGCGGACCTTGCCGGTCAGGAGCTTCGCGTCGGCGTCCCAGGCGAGGGAGCTGACGGCGCCGTCCTTGGCGTAGGTCTGCCCGCGTTGGAACGCGGCCCCGCCCACGATCCTGATGATGTCGGTGACATCAACCATGGGGCGACTGGAATTGGGCATAATTCCATGCTCTCACGCGGCGGGGACGCTCACCTGCACGGACCGGTCCCTTCCGCGGCGGTCGACGGGGGTCCCGACGTCGGACCGTGCTCCTCGCGCGCCTGCCCTACTGTTGGCAAGGGGGCTGATCATCGCCAGGACGCAGGAACGGGAAGAGGACGCGCGTGTTCGAAGCACCAAGCATCATCTATGCGGCAGCAGGACTCGCGGTGTTCGCCGCGGCGCTCCTGCCCCGGCTGCTGATGCGCGCCCCGGTCTCGATGCCCATGGTGTTCCTCGCCGCCGGCATCCTGGTGTTCAGCTTCGCCAGGGACCTGCCGGATCCTGATCCGATGCGGTACAGCGACGTGACGATCCACCTCAGCGAGGTCTGCGTCATCGTCTCGCTCATGGGAGCCGGGCTCGCCCTCGATCGCCGGGTCGGGTGGCGCCGGTGGTCCACCACCTGGCGGCTGCTCGGCATCGCGATGCCGCTGTGCATCCTCGTGCTCACCCTGATGGGGATGTGGCTGCTCGGGCTCGGGCTCGCCTCCGCCCTGCTGGTCGCCGCGGCCCTCGCGCCGACCGATCCCGTCCTGGCCTCGGAGGTGCAGGTGGGGGAGCCCTCGGAGTCCGAGGAGGACCTCGAGGCCGAGGACGAGGTGCGGTTCGGGCTCACCTCGGAGGCCGGCCTCAACGACGGACTGGCCTTCCCCTTCGTCTACCTCGCGATCCTCCTCAGCACCGTGGGGCTCGATCCCGCCGCATGGTTCCCGGAATGGATCCTGCTGGACGTGCTCTGGCGCATGATCATCGGCTGCGCCTTCGGGTTCGGGGTCGGCAAGCTGCTCGGCCGCATCTTCTTCCGCACGCCCATCAAGAGCGTCCGCCTCGCCAACTACTCCGAGGGCTTCGTCGCGCTCGCCGCGACGTTCCTGACCTACGGCGTCACGGAGGCCGTGGCGGGCTACGGCTTCGTCGCGGTCTTCGTCTGCGCCGTCACCATCCGTGCGGGGGAGCAGACGCACGGCTACCACGGCGTCCTCCACAGCTACATCGAGCAGCTCGAGCGCCTGCTGACCGTCGTCGTGCTCGTCCTGCTGGGGGGTGCCCTGGCACGGGGTCTGTTCGAGGGCCTGCGCCCCCTCGAGGTGGTGGTGGCGGTCGCCTTCATCCTCCTCGTCCGTCCGCTCACGGCCTGGTTCAGCCTGGCCCGCGGCAAGACGGGGCCCTGGGAACGCCGCACCCTCGCGTTCTTCGGCGTGCGGGGCATCGGCTCGGTCTACTACTTGAGCTACGCCCTGTCCAAGGGCGAGTTCGGCGCCGACGAGGCGGCACTCTGGCGCATCGGGGGTCTCGTGATCGTCCTGTCGATCGTGGTGCACGGCATCACCGCCGCACCGGTGATCAACGCGCTCGACCGCGCCCGCCGGCGGAAGGCGCGCGCGCAGGGCGACGAGGCCCAGGCGCCCACGACGCCCGTCTGACCTGCCGGCCCCGGCGCCGCCGGTGGAGTGACGGGCGGATCACGGACGGGCCGTCGGCCGCTCGAGGGTCGCCCTGACCGCCAGCCCTCCGACGAGCGCCCAGAAGGCCCCGCCGATCCCCAGCACGGACAGGCCCGACGCCGCCAGCAGGAACGTCACAGCGCCGCTCATCCGGCCCTGGGCGTCGCTGAAGGACGCCGTCACAGCCGTCGCCATGGTGCCGATGAGGGCGAGCCCGGCGACCGCCTCCACGAGCCCGGCCGGCGCGGCGCCGACCACGACCACGAGCGCGCCCGACGCCCCCGCGAGCAGCAGGTAGGAGAATCCTGCCGTCAGGGCGGCGATCCAGCGCCGGTCCCGGTCCTCGCCGGCTCCCTCACCCGCCGACAGTGCGGCGGACAGGGCGGCGAGATTGACGGCGTGGCCGCCGAACGGGGCGACGACGGCCGTCCCGACCCCCGTGACGGCCAGTGCGGGGCGCCACGGCGTGCGGTAGCCGAAGGAGGAGAGGACCGCGACCCCGGGGAGGTTCTGCGATGCCATGGTCACCACGTAGAGCGGCAGGGCGATGCCCACCACGGCGGCCGGCTCGAGCACCGGCAGCGTGAACACGGGAGCCGGTGTCAGGGACGAGGGATCGATCACCGTCCCGTGGCGGGCGAGCTGCAGCCCGATCACCGCCAGCGCTGCGACGAGGGCGAGCGGCACCGCCCACTTCGGCACGAGGGCTGACGCCGCCAGCCACACGAGGATGACCGGCAGGACCAGGAGCGGGATGGTGCCGAGAGACTGGAAGGGCGCCAGGCAGAGCGGCAGCAGGACGCCGGCGAGCATGGCCTGCGCGAGGTGCTGGGGGATCCGCGCGACGAGGCTGCCCAGCCACGGCACGGCCCCGGTCAGGACCACCAGCAGGCCGGTCACGAGGAACGCCCCCACCGCGGCGGGCCACCCTCCGGCAGGGACGGACGCGCCCGCGAGCAGGGCCGCTCCCGGCGTGGACCAGGACAGCGTGACAGGGATGCGGTAGCGGAGGGCCAGGAGCACGATCCCCAGCCCGACGACGGCCGTCAGCGCCAGCAGGCCCGAGGCCGCCTGCTCCGGCGTCGCCCCCGTGGCCCGCAGCCCCGCGAGGACCACGGCGAAGGACGACGTGAAGCCGACGAGCGCGGTGACGATCCCCGCGAGGACGGGTTCGTGCAGGCCGGACTGCCGGTTCAGGCGCCGCGTCCCTGCTCGAGCAGCCGCTGCACGGCTTCGAGCTCGTCACTGAGGGACTGCAGACGCGCCGTGTTCTGCTCCACGGCGAGTTCCCGGACGAGGACGTCCTGGCGCTCGCGGAGGTCGGCTTCGGAGGTCGGCTGGGCGCTGGTGGGCTGGTCGCTGGTCGGCATGGACCCAGTCTGGCAGGACGCCGGAGCAGGCGCGACCGGGCTCACAGGGGGGTGACGTAGGCCCCTGTGACGCCGCCGTCCACCATGAACTGGCTCGCTGTGATGAACGAGGCGTCGTCCGAGGCGAGGAAGGCGACCGCGGCCGCGATCTCGTCCGGCTCGGCGAAGCGGCCCAGCGGCACATGGATGAGCCGCCGCCCTGCCTTCTCGGGGTCGTGGGCGAACAGCTCCTTCAGCAGCGGCGTGTTCACCGGCCCGGGGCAGAGGGCATTGACCCGGATGCCCTGCCGGGCGAACTCCACACCCAGTTCCCGGGTCATCGACAGCACGCCGCCTTTGGACGCGGAATAGGAGATCTGGGACGTCGCGGCGCCGACCACCGCCACGAAGGAGGCCGTGTTGATGATCGAGCCCTTGCCCTGGTCCTTCATGTAGGGGAGGACGTGCTTGCAGCAGAAGTAGACACTCGTCAGGTTCACCTCCTGGACGCGTCGCCAGGCGTCGATCCCGGTGGTGAGGATGGAGGAATCGTCGTCGGGTGAGATCCCCGCATTGTTGAAGGCGACGTCGATCGACCCGAAGGTGTCCTGTGTGAACGCGTACAGGGCCATGACGTCGTCCTCGCTCGTGACGTCCGCGCGCACGAACCTGCCCCCGACCTGCTCCGCGATCCCGTTACCGGTGCCCTCGTCGCAGATGTCCGCGATCACCACCCTCGCGCCCTCATGGGCGAACCGCCGCGCGGTGGCGAGGCCGATGCCCGATGCGCCACCGGTGATGACGGCGGTGCGGTCCTTCAGGCGATTGGTGACGAGTCCGTTGTAGGGCAGGTCCGTCATGAAGCACTCCTCGGGGTGGGCGGGACGTGGCGGGCGGGACGTGGGTGCAGGCTGGGCGGGTCACGCGTCGGTGGCGAGGAAGACGTTCTTGGTCTCGCTGAACGCATCGAGCGCGGAGGGCCCGAGCTCGCGGCCGAGCCCCGACTGCTTGAAACCTCCGAACGGGGTCGAGTACCGCACGGAGGAGTGGGAGTTGACGGACAGGTTCCCCGCGTCGATGGCCCGTGACACCCGGAGGGCCCGCCCCACGTCGCGCGTCCAGATGGAGCCGGAGAGGCCGTAGTCGGAATCGTTCGCGATCCGGACGGCGTCGGCCTCGTCGTCGAACGGGACGACGCAGACCACGGGACCGAAGATCTCGTCGGTGAACGCGGCCGATCCGACGTCGGTGGGTGTGATGACGCTGGGTGGGAACCAGAAGCCCGGGCCGGAGGGCGCCGTGCCCTGGGCGACGACGTCGGCCCTCGTGGAGCCGTCGTCGTCGTACACGAAGCGCGAGACCGAGGCGCGCTGCCCTGCCGAGATCAGCGGGCCCATACTCGTGCCCTCCTGCCGGGGATCGCCCACGCGCACGGCAGTGACGGCGGTCGCGATGCGGGCCAGGACGTCCTCGTACACGGATCGCTGCACGAGGACACGGGACCGGGCGCAACAGTCCTGGCCGGCGTTGTCGAAGGCGCCGTCCGGTACGGCCGCAGCGGCCCTCTCGAGGTCCGCGTCGGCGAAGATGACGTTGGCGCTCTTGCCGCCGAGCTCCAGGGTGACGCGCTTGACCTGGTCCGCGCAGCCGGCCATGATCTGCTTGCCCACCCTGGTGGAGCCCGTGAAGACGATCTTCCGCACCGCCGGATGTGTGACGAAGCGCGCCCCGACGATCGATCCCTTGCCGGGCAGTACCGTGAAGACCCCCTCGGGGATGCCTGCCTCGAGAGCCAGTTCCCCGAGCCGCAGGGCTGTGAGGGGAGTGAGCTCGGCGGGCTTCAGGACCACGGTGTTGCCCGCGGCGAGGGCGGGCGCGAACCCCCAGCCGGCGATCGGCATGGGGAAGTTCCACGGGACGATGATCCCGACGACGCCGAGGGGCTCGTGGAAGGTGACGTCGATGCCGCCCGCGACGGGGATCTGCTGTCCGACGTGGCGTTCCGGGGCGGCCGAGTAGTACGTGAGGACGTCGCGCACATTGCCGGCCTCCCAACGCGCATTGCCGATGGTGTGACCCGCGTTGGCGACCTCGAGCGCTGCGAGCGCCTCGATCTCGGCGTCGACGGCGGCAGCGAACCGGCGGAGCAGCAGCGCGCGATCGGCCGGGGCCACGCTGCGCCATGCGGGGAACGCCCGTGCTGCCCGGTCGATCGCGGCGTCCGCCTCGGCGACGCCGGCCATCGACACGGTGGCGATCGTCTCCTCGGTGGACGGGTCGACCACGTCGTAGGTGGTGCTCACGAGGCTCGCCTTCCCCGCGAGGCGCGGTGCTGTGCATGGGTCCCGGCGGCGTCGACGAACCCGCCGAACAGGCGCCTGTCCTGGCCGTTCTCCTCCGGGTGGAACTGGACGCCGAGGGCCCACCCCGCGCCGGAGGGCGGCTCGAACTCGACGGCTTCGACCGTGCCGTCCGCGGCCCGGGCCGTGACCCGCAGCCCGTCCGCGACGACGTCGAGCCCCTGGTGGTGGTAGCAGGGGCTGGAGGCGTGCTTGCCGAGTAGCTGGCGCGCGATCGACCCGGGCGTGGTGGTGAAGTCGACGCTGCCGAAGACGCCGGGCGCGGGCCGGTACCGCTCAGCGTCCTGGTCGATGTCGGGCAGGTGCTGGTGGAGGGTGCCGCCGAGGGCGACATTGAGGATCTGCGCACCGCGACAGATCGCGAACAGTGGCATACCCGCGGCCACGGCGGCACGGGTCAGCGCGAGGTCGTGGTCGTCGCGGTCCGGCTGGCTGACCGTGCGCGGGTGCGGTGCGGCGCCGTAGTAGGACGGGTCGACGTCGGAGCCGCCGATGACGAGCAGCCCGTCGAGCAGGGACAGCACCCCCGCGTCGCCGCCGACGGGGGGCAGCAGGAGGGGCGTTCCGCCCGCGTCGTCCACGGCCCGGATGTAGGCGGCAGGGACGATGGCCGCGGGCCCGTCCCAGACTCCCCAGCTGGCCGGCTGCCAGTACGTGGTGACGCCGATTCTCGGCCGGGAGGTGACGAGCGCCGGAAGGCCCGCCACAGGTGTCCTAGTGCCGCTCGAACCCACGCCGCACCTCCCAGTCGGTGACGGCGGCGTTGAACTGTGCCAGTTCGACGTCCGCGTAGTGCGTGTAGTGCTGCACCACCTCCTCGCCGAAGACCTCGAGGGCGATCGCGGATCCGGCGAACAGGTCCCGTGCCTCCTTCATGGTGGCCGGCACGTGCTCGGCGTCGGAGAGATAGGCGTTGCCGTCCATCCTCGGGGGCAGCTCGAGTTCGTGCTCGACGCCGTAGAGCCCGCCCGCGAGCATCGCCGAGAGTGCGAGGTAGGGATTGGCGTCCGCGCCGGGCAGCCTGTTCTCCAGGCGGGCGGAGGAACCGTGGCCGACGAGGCGGACGGAGCAGGTGCGGTTGTCGATGCCCCAGGCGACGGCCGTCGGTGCGAAGGAACCCTCGGCGAATCGCTTGTAGGAGTTGATGTTCGGCGCGTAGAAGAGGGTGAACTCGCGCATAGTCGCGAGGACGCCTGCGATGAAATGGTCGTAGAGCGGCGTGCGCCCGTTCTTCTCCTCGTCCCAGAAGACGAGGCCGCCGTCGTCGTCCCGCAGCGACATGTGGATGTGGCAGGAGGAACCCTCGCGCTCGTTCGGCTTCGCCATGAACGTCACGGACTGCCCGCGCTGCGAGGCCATCTCCTTGGCGGAGAGCTTGTAGACGCTGTGGTTGTCCGCCGTGACGAGCACGTCGTCGTACTTGAACGCGATCTCGTGCTGACCGAAGTTGCACTCGCCCTTGGCCGATTCGACCACCATGCCCGCCTGGTACATGGCGTTGCGGATGTCGCGCAGGAGCGGCTCCACCCGGAGCGAGCCGAGGATCGAGTAGTCCACGTTGTACTGGTTGGCGGGCACGAGGTCGCGGTAGTGCTTCAGTCCCGCCTCCTCGAAGGAGTCGTTGTACACGATGAATTCGAGTTCGGTCCCCGAGAACGCCCGCACGCCCATTGCTGCGGCCTTGGCAGACTGGGCCTTCAGCAGGCTGCGCGGTGCCACCGGTACGGGGTCGCCCGTGGTGAAGGAGAGGTCGGTCTGGATCATCACGGTGCCCTCGCGGTAGGGCAGGCGCCGGATGGTGTCGAGGTCGAGGTCGAACACCATGTCGCCGTAGCCGGTCTCCCAGCTCGACATCGCGTATCCGCCCACGGTGTTCATGTCGGTGTCCACGGCGAGCAGGTAGTTGCAGCCCTCGGTGCCGTGTCCGAGCACCGTGTCCAGGAAGAACCGGGCATGGATGACCTTGCCCTGCAGCCTGCCCTGCATGTCGGTGAAGGCCAGCACCACGGAGTCGACCTCGCCCGACTCGATGGCGGACGTGAGCTGCTCGACGGTGAGCATTCGTTCGTTGCGCGGGTGCGGCTGCATGGTTCTCTTTCCGGTGATCGGGCAGGGCGGTGGGCGTGCGGTGAACGGTCAGGTGAGGGTCGATCCCTCCTTCTCGAGCAGGGCGAATTCCTCCTCGGGGGCGCTCGCGACGAGGTGGTGCCGGCTGTAGAACCAGAAGTACGCGAGTGCGGCCAGGAAGACGGCGGCGGTGATGGAGGCCGCGAGGATGTCGACGAAGAACGTGGCCACGAGGGCGATCACGGCCAGCACCAGGGCGATACCGGTGGTCACCACGCCTCCCGGGGTGCGGTACCCGCGCTCCAGGCCGGGTTCCCGCACGCGCAGCAGGATGTGCGAGAGGTTCAGCAGCACATAGGACACGGTGGCTCCGAAGACGGCGATGTTGATGAGCAGCCCGCCGTTGCCGGTGAGGGCGGCGAGCAGGAAGCCGATGGTCCCGGGGACCAGCAGGGCCACCCAGGGGGTGTGGCGCTTCGAGGTCAGCGAGAGGAACCGCGGTAGGTAGCCGGCCCGGGAGAGCGCGAAGAGTTGCCGGGAGTACGCGTAGACGATGGAGAAGAAGCTCGCCACGAGACCTGCGAGCCCCGCGTAGTTCACGAAGTCCGCGAGGACGGAGCTTCCTCCCGCGGCCGCGCGCAGGGCCTCGGGCAGGGGCGAGTCGGAGCTGCCCATCGCCTCGGAGCCGGCAGCTCCGGGCACCAGGACGAGCATGAGCGACCCGAAGACGAGCAGCAGGAGCATGGCCACGATGATGCCGCGCGGCATGTCGCGCTTCGGGTCGTTGGACTCCTCGGCGGCCAGCGGCACGCCCTCGATGGCGAGGAAGAACCAGATGCCGAACACCAGGGCGGCCAGCACGCCGGAGAAGCCGTAGGGCAGGAAGGCCGAGGAGCCCACGGAGCCGTCGGGCACGATGTCGAAGAGGTTCGCCGGCTCGAAGTGCGGTACGAGCCCGACGACGGTCGCGACCAGGGCGATGACGGCCACGATCGTGATGCCGAAGATCAGTTTCAGGGCCTCGCCCACCCCGTACAGGTGGATCCCGATGAAGATGACGTAGGTGACGAGGTAGACGGGCCAGGAGTTCGTGATGCCGAACAGGCCGAGAGCCTCGATGTAGCCCCCGATGAAGGTCGCGATGGCCGCGGGGGCGACGGCGTACTCGATGAGGACGGCCATGCCCGTCGCGAAGCCGCCGAGCGGGCCGAGGGCTCGCCGGGCGAACCCGTACCCGGCGCCCGCCGTCGGGAGCGTGGAGGACATCTCGGCGAGGCCGAACACCATGCACGTGTACATGATGCCCATGAGGATGAAGGCGATGAGCAGACCGCCCCACCCGCCCTCGGCGAGCCCGAGGTTCCAGCCGGAGAAGTCGCCGGAGATGACGTAGGCGACGCCGAGGCCGGCCAGCAGGACCCACCCGGCTGCCCCGCTCTTCAGGCTTCGCTGCCTGAGGTACTTGTCGTCGACGGCGGTGTAGTCGATGTTCCTGCGTGCCACGGGTACCCCTAGGGACGGGCGGATGGAGCGGGCTGTAGCGCGGCCTCCCTCGGTGCGACGGACCGGCACCGGGACGACGATGGGACGGCGGGAATTCCAATGGAGTGTTATCAGTCCATTGAGTGCCCCCATGATTGACCCCGGCGCAGGGTTCGTCAAGGGCCCGGGATGCGGCTGCCCGCAGCAGTCGGCACGCGCGCCGGCAGCCCTGCGTAAGCTGGAACGATGCACCGACCCGCTGATCCGGCGTTCGGGCTCATCCAGCCGGTACGGAAAGGGAACGCGTTCGAGGAGACCGTCGAACGCCTCCTGCACGCGATCAAGCTGGGGGTCTTCCCCGCCGGGACGCGGCTTCCCCCGGAGCGGGACCTGGCGGAGCACCTCGGCGTGTCCCGCTCCACGCTGCGGGACGGCCTGGCGGATCTGCAGACCGCCGGCTACCTCACCATCCAGCGCGGCCGCTACGGGGGCGCGACCGTCCGTGGAGACCTGCCGAGCGGCACCGACGGGCCGGGCGGGGTGCTCCCGAAGCGGGCCGAGGTCGAGGACGCCCTCACCTTCCGGGCGGTCATCGAACCCGCCGCTGCGCGCCTGGCCGCACAGGCAGGGCCCTCCGAGGCGGCACGGACCCACCTCCTGGAATCGCTGACCGCCGTGACGGACGCCGACGCCGCACGGTACCGGCCCCTGGACGGCCGGCTGCACCTCGCCATCGCCGAACTCGCGGGTTCACCGTCCCTGACGCTCGCCGTCGCCCAGGCGCGGTCCCGCACCAACGACCTGCTGGACCGGATCCCCTTCCTCGCCGTCAACCTCCACCACTCGAACCGTCAGCACGCCGCGATCGTCAAGGCCGTGCTCGGGGGCCACCCGGAGCGGGCGCAGGAGGCGATGACGGCGCATCTGGACGGCACGGCCGCTCTGCTGCGGGGATTCCTCCTCGACGAGACCGGGTGAGGGCCAGCGGCCCGGGAAATAGATGTGTCCGGGCAACCGTTCTTCTCAGGAGACCCGTGGCACACCCCGCCGCGGTGCTGAAGAACCGGAAGGTGCACCCATGTCTGTCCCCCTGTCCATCCTGGATCTCGCGCAGGTCGCCGACGGCTCGACGCCCGCCGAGACGTTCGCGTCGAGCGTGGCGCTGGCCCAGCACGCGGAGAGGTGGGGCTACCGGCGCATCTGGTATGCGGAGCACCACAACATGGGCAGCATCGCCTCCTCGGCCACGAGCGTGCTCATCGCCCACATCGCCGCGCACACCTCGACCATCCGGCTCGGCTCCGGCGGCGTCATGCTGCCCAACCACTCGCCGCTGACCATCGCGGAGCAGTTCGGCACCCTCGAGAGCCTGCACCCGGGCCGGATCGACCTCGGACTCGGGCGCGCGCCGGGCAGCGACCAGACCACGGCCCGCGCCCTGCGTCGCGATCCCATGTCCGCCGACAGCTTCCCGCAGGACGTCCTGGAGCTGCAGGGCTACCTGACCGGTGAGACGCGCGTCCCCGGGGTCCAGGCCACGCCCGGCAGGGGCACCAATGTGCCCCTGTACATCCTCGGGTCGTCGCTCTTCGGCGCCCGCCTGGCCGCAGCGCTGGGCCTGCCCTTCGCCTTCGCGTCCCACTTCGCTCCGCAGGCCCTGCAGGACGCCGCGTCGATCTACCGCCGCGAGTTCAGGCCTTCCGCCCAGGCGGAGAAGCCCCACTTCATCGCCGGCGTCAACGTCATCGCGTCCGACACCGCGAGCGATGCCCACCACGAGTTCCACGAGGCCATGCTGCGCCGTGTGACGCTGCTCCTCGGACGCGGACAGACCTTCACGCGGGAGGAGTCCGAGGCGATCCTCGCATCCCCCGGAGGCCAGCAGATGGCGGACATGGCGCGCTACAGCGCGGTGGGGACGCCCGACGTCGTGCGGGACTACCTGGAGCGCTTCACCGCCCAGATCGAGGCGGACGAACTCATCGTCGCGACCCAGGCCGGCACCACCGAGGCATGGCTGCGATCCTTCGAACTGCTCGCCGGAGCCATGCTGCCGGTGGCCGCCTGAAGGTCACGGAAAAAAGAACCTTGGGTCTCCTGCTTGCCTTTACCCTCCCGGGTTTGGTTTAGTGGGACGCAGTTGTAGTGTTGCGCATTTGTATTTCGCACGGCCTGGCCCTTGCGGGGTAGGCCGCGTCTCTGAAAGAGCGGACAAGCACGCCGCGACTGGGGCTCTCCGAAAGTCGGAGGGCGTCTGATTTTCAGAAGGATGAAAAAAATGGCAACAGGTACCGTGAAGTGGTTCAACGCTGAAAAGGGCTTTGGATTCATTGCTCCCGACGACGGAAGCGCAGACGTGTTCGCACACTTCTCCGCCATCAATGCAAGCGGCTACCGCTCGCTCGATGAGAACCAGAAGGTCAGCTTCGACACCGAGCAGGGCCCCAAGGGTCCCCAGGCGTCGAACATCCAGCCCCTCTAAGGCTCGGATCTTCTACTAGATCTTCCATAGAAGAAGCAGGTCGGACTTTGGTCCGGCCTGCTTCTTCTTTTGGTGCCCGAGCCGCCCGCCGCCGGCCGAGGCCGCCGAGAGCCGCCGAGAGCCGGCCCGTCCGTCAGCTGCGCCCCGGGACGGATGAAAGAATGGGTCCAACCGATCCCCGACCAGGAGCGCCCATGAACCCCCGCACCTTGTTCCGCACCGTCGCCGTCGCGGAGGCGGTGACCTGGGCCTTCCTGCTGCTGGGCATGTTCCTCAAGTACGGGACGCGCTCCACCGAGGCCCTCGTGCCGCCGGCCGGTGCCGTGCACGGGTTCGTGTTCCTCTGCTTCGTCGTCACCCTCGTCTTCGTCTGGATCAACCAGCGCTGGTCCGCACTCACCGGCCTGCTCGGACTCTGCTCCGCGATCGTCCCGTTCGCCACGATCCCGTACGAGCGGTGGATTGAGCGCCGCGGACAGCTCGCCGGAGCGTGGCGGCTCGCTCCGGGTGCCGAGACGCCACGGAACCCCGTCGAGCGCGTGCAGGCGTGGGTGCTCCGGAGCCCGCTCGTCGCCCTGCTTGTCGCGGTGGCCGGGATCTCCGTGGTCTTCTCCGTCCTGCTGCTCGTCGGCCCGCCCGGGTCCTCGAGCTGAGGGACCATGGCCGACCTCTCGAACACCACCGATGACGATCGCTTCTTCCTCCACGGCGGGCGCCGCTGGCGGAAGACCGACCCCTCGCTGCCCGACGACGTGAAGGTACGCCTCATGTCCCATCTCGGGCGTGGCCGCTCGGGTGTGCGCAACAGCGCCAAGGGCGACGACGGTTCGGCACTGCCGCGCGCACGACGCACCGTCCAGCTCGCCAAGGAGGGACTCGGCGAACGGGGGACACCCTGGTGGGAGCAGTCCGCCGCCGAGCGCAAGGCCCGCTGGACCGCGGCGCTGAAGGCCCTCGACGCGCTGCACCCACCGCGGCCCGTGCCGTCGGACGACGACCGGGCGGTCCCGAAGCGCGGGAACCCGACCGGGCAGCGCGCAGGCGATGCCTGACCACCCGTCCGCGGACGAACTGCGCGCCGAGATCCTGCGCATCGCCGAGCAGCGGGGGAGCGACAAGACGCTGTGCCCGTCCGAGGCCGCGCGCGGTCTCGGCGGCGACACGTGGCGGGACCTGATGCCCGAGGCACGCCGCATCGCGTTCGACCTGGCGGGGGAGGGGCTGGTGGACGTGACCCAGCACGGCGACCGCGTGGAACCCGGTGTCCGCGGTCCCATCCGCATCCGCTGGGTCGGGGAGCCGGGCTAGGGCGTCGTCCCGCACGGCGCTGCCTGCCGGACAGCGGACGACGGCGCCTCCCGGAAGGGGAGACGCCGTCGTTCCGTGTGCTGCAGGGAGGCCCTGGTGCTACTGGCCGCCGAGGCCCGAGGTGGCGAAGCCCTTCACGATCTGGCGCTGGAAGAGCATGAACACGATCAGCAGCGGCAGGGCCGCGAGGATGGCGCTGGCCATGGTCTGCGCGTACTGCACACCGAAGGCGTTCCTGATCGTCGCAAGGCCCACGGGCAGCGTCAGGAGGTCCGGGTTGTTGATCACGATGAACGGCCACAGGAAGTTGTTCCACGCGCCGATGAACACGAAGATCGAGACCGCGATCAGGATGGGGCGCGAGAGCGGCAGCACGATGGTCATGAACGTGCGGAGCCTTGAGGCGCCGTCGAGCCGCGCGGCCTCCTCGAGCTCGATGGGCACGGTGTCGAAGAAGTTCTTCAGGATGAACACCATCATGGGCGCCACGATCTGCGGGAGGATGATGCCCGGGTACGTGTCGATGAGCCGCAGGGCGTTCATCTGCTGGAACAGCGGCACGATCAGGATCTGGCCGGGCACCATGATCGAGGCGATCGTGACGGCGTAGAGCCACTTGCGGCCGCGGAAGGTGGTGCGCGAGAAGCCGTACGCCGCGAGGGCGGAGATGGCCACGGTCAGCACCGTCACCACCACGGAGACGATGAACGAGTTCATCATCCAGATGGGGACGTCGCCCGCGGCGATGACGGCCCGGTAGGACTCGAGCGTCAGTCCCTCCCGCGGGAGGACGGCGAAGTCCGCGTTGGACGCGTCCGATTCCTTCTTGAGCGAGGTCAGGATGGCCCAGAAGAGGGGGACGAGCCAGAGGGCGGCAGCGATCACGAGGGCGATGATGCCGACGGCCAGGACGCCCTTGTTCTTGCCGACGGTCGCGGCGAGCGTCTTGTTGCGCTCGTTGCGCGTCTCGTCGGCCTTCGAGAGGGGGCGGACCGATGTCACGGTCGAGGTTCCGGTCGAGGACATGTCAGGCCGACTTTCTGTTCATCACGCGGAGCTGGACGATGGAGATGACGATGATCAGGGCGAAGAAGAGGTACGAGATCGCCGACGCGTAGCCGAGGCGGTAGCCGGTGAAGCCGACGTCGTAGATGTACTCGAGCACCGACCGCGTGGCGCCGTTCGGCCCGCCGTTCGTGAGCAGGAAGATCTGTTCGAAGACCTTCAGCGACGCCAGGATCTGCAGCATGATGATCATCACCGTGGTGCGGTTGATCATCGGGATGGTGATGGAGAACAGTCGGCGCCACGGCCCGGCGCCGTCGATGGACGCGGCCTCGTACAGGTGGTCCGGGATGTTGTTGAGCGCGCTCAGGTACAGCAGGAAATTGAAGCCGAGGGTCCACCAGACGGTGACGACGACCACCGAGAACATCGCCAGGCTCGCCTCGCTGAGGAACGGGATCTGGGCGAATCCGGCGCGCAGCAGCAGCCCGTTGAAGAGGCCGAAGTCCGGCTGGAACATCCACTGCCAGATCGCGACAGCCACCGAGACCGGCAGCAGGTAGGGGGCGAAGAAGGACAGGCGCCACAGCCACTGGCCCGGCAGCCCGATGTACACGAGGTAGGCAAGGACGAACGACAGCACCACGAGCGGCACGACGGTCAGGAGCGTGAAGATCACGGTGTTGCCGAGCGCCTGCCACAGGGCGGCGTCGCCCAGGGCCTCGGAGTAGTTGTCGAAGCCCGCGAACGCGGACCCGCTGCCGGTGAGGCTCTGGTTGGTGAAGGACATCCACAGGCCGGAGAGGATCGGCCAGATCAGGAACATCGCGAACGCGGCCGCGAACGGCAGCACGAACCAGAAGCCGCTGCGGCCCTGGATGCTGCGCGCCCGGGCGTTGGTACTGCGGGAACCGGAGGGGGCGGAGGAGGAACCACGTGCGGCGACGGGTGCCTGCGCCTCATTGCTGCTGGTCAGGGAACTCATGGCGGTGCCTCAGTCCTACGTCGGGTTCGGAGCGAGCAGCATCGCGTCGATGCGGCTGAGCAGGGAGTCGATGGCTGCGTCGGGGGTCATGGCCCCGGTGAAGGCGCCGGTGAGCACCTGGCTGACCTGGTTCTGGAACTCGGTGCCCGCTCCCGCGAACCACACGGGCGGGTCGAACACCGGGTTGTCACCCGCACTGGCGTACTCGGTCTGCGGCGTGAGGGCGGCGTACTCGGGCGTCTCCCGGATGGGCGCGTACGCCGGGATGTGCCCGGCACCGGCCCAGGTGCCGCTCTGCTTCAGGATCCCCGCCACCAGTTCGTACGTCCGGCGGGTGGTCTCGGGGTCGTGGTCGAGCTGCCGGGGGAGGACCCACGCGTGGGAGTCGGCGTAGGAGGCCGGGGTGCCGAACATGGTCGGCATCGGCACCGCACCCAGGTTCGGGATGGCTTCGGCGAAGGCGGGGAGCTCCCACTCGCCGGAGAAGATCATGCCGGTCTGTCCGGAGGTGAAGGCCGAGATGGCACCGGGGTAGTTCTGCGTGGCAGGCATCGCCGTGCCGTCCATGAGGCGGACGACGAACTCGATGACGTCGCGGGCCTTGTCGCGGTCGATCGAGGCCGGGCTGCCCACGCTGATCGTGTAGTCGCCGCCGGTCTGTCCGTAGAGTCCCCAGAAGAGGCGCCAGGACTGCCCGGTGTCGGTGACGTGGCCGAAGGAGATGCCCTGGGCGCCGGTGACCGCCGCCATGCGGGTGGCCGCGTCGATCATCGCATCGGGGGACTCGATGGGCGTGAGGTTGCCGTCCGCACCCAGGAGGCCCGCGGTCTTCGCGAGGTCCTTGTTGTAGAACAGGATGAACGGGTGCGTGTCGAGCGGCACCGCGTACAGCTCCCCCTCGTACTGGCAGCTCTTCCACACCGCGGGGGCGAAGTCCTCCTCCCTGATGCCCTGTTCTGCGAGCAGGTCGAGGTCGTAGGGCTCCAGCAGGCCGCCGGGCGCATACCCGGCGAGCCGCGAGAGGTGCATGATCGCGGTCTGCGGGGCCTTGCCGCTCGCCGAGGACATGGCGAGCTTCGTGTAGTACGGGGAGCCCCAGGCGAGCGTGACGGGCTTGACGGACAGACCCGAGACCGATGCGGTCACCGAGGCGATCATCGAACGCATCTTGACGCCGTCGGCGCCCTGGAACAGGTCCCACAGCTGGACGCCGCCGGAGGCGGACGCGGAGGTCGAGCAGCCTGCGAGGGATCCGCCGGCGGCCAGGAGTCCTCCCGCGCCGAGCATTCCCTGGAGGATGGAGCGCCGTGATACCGGCGTCCTGAAAGTGGGATCGTGTCCCATCGAGCGTCCTTCCCGTCAGCCCGGCACGGTGCGATGGGCCGAACTTCGTTGTTCCTGCGGAGGTACCACGTTGAAAATCTAACGTTGTAAAAAATATGGGCGCTACCGACGACCTTGTCAACCCCCTTATCGTGCCACGCACCTCCGGTGGCATGATCGGAGGACGACGACGACGAGGGGGGAAATCCGGGATGGACAAAGGACCGGAGATGGAGCAGGGCGCAGCCGGCGACGAGGTGCCGGCTGCGGTCCCGACGCCGTCGCGCCACCGCCCCGTGAGCGTGAAGGACGTCGCCGCCCGCGCCGGTGTCTCCTGGAAGACGGTCTCGAACGTGGTGCACCGGAAGGCGCACGTGAAGCCGGCCCTGCGCCAGCGGGTGGAGCAGGCCATCGAGGAGCTCGACTACCGCCCGAACCTGGCGGGACGGCAGCTGCGCCAGGGCTCGAGCAAGACCCTGGTCCTCGCCCTGCCGGACATCCGCTCCCCGTACTTCAGCACCCTCGCCCACGAGGTCATCCGGAGCTGCCGTGCACTCGGCTACACCACCACGGTGGAGGAGATCGGGATGGACATCGCCGACGAGCGCCGCGTCCTCGAGGGCTACCGGGACCGGCTCATCGACGGGATCATCTACAGCCCCCTGGTGGTGCCGTCCGAGGAGGTGCTGGCGCGCCGTGACGCGACGCCGATGGTCCTCCTGGGTGAGCGGCTCGTGGACTCGGGCCTGCCGCACGTCGCCATCGACAACCGTGCCTCCGGGCGCGTGCTCACGCAGCACCTCATCGACGGCGGGCGGCGGCACCTCGCCTTCCTCGGCTCCCAGCCGGTGCTCGGGGCGGGGACGGCCCAGATGCGCCTCGACGGTTTCCTCGACGCGCTCGCCGCGGCGTCGCTCGAGGCGCCCGAGGCGCTGCGGCTCGAGGCGGACGAGTACACGCGTGAGGAGGGGGAGCGGCTCGGCCACCGCCTGCTCGATCTCGGCCTGCCCTGTGACGGCGTGGTGTGCGGCAACGACCTGCTGGCCGTCGGCGCCCTGCGTGCGTTCCGGTCCCGGGGGGTCTCCGTCCCGGGCGACATCGCTGTCGGGGGATGGGACGACATCCCGGAGGCCTCCTTCGGCTTCCCGTCCCTGACCACGATCGCCCCGGACATGGCGCAGATCGCAGGCCTGGCCAGCGGATTGCTGCTCGCGGAGATCGAGGGCAGGCGCGACGGCGAGGCCGAGTCGACCGCCGACTTCGTGCTGCGGGTACGGGAGTCCGCCCCCTAGTTTTACAACGTTGCATTTCTGCTCGTTCTGGGCTTCACTGGAAGGGACACGCTTTCGATCCAGGAGTTCCGATGCCGCACAGCGACCCCGTCGTCACCTCGTCCACCGTGCCCAAGCCGGAACATCCCCGGCCGCAGTTCGTCCGCACCGACTGGCTGAACCTCAACGGTGTCTGGCAGTTCGAGACCGACGCCGGTGACTCCGGTCTCGAGCGCGGCGTCGCCGGCCGCGATCTCGAGCGCGAGATCCTCGTGCCCTTCGCACCCGAGAGCCGCCTGTCCGGCATCGGGCACACCGACTTCATGGAGGCGGTCTGGTACCGGCGCACCGTGACCATCCCCTCCGCGTGGGCCGGCAAGAAGGCACTGCTGCACTTCGGCGCCGTGGACCATGACGCGACCGTCTGGGTGAACGGCGTCGAGGTGGCCCGCCACCGCGGCGGCTTCACCCCGTTCACCGCCGACCTCTCGGGTGTCGCCGGTCCCGGGGAGGAGGCGGTCATCGTCGTCCGCGCACGGGACTCCCGCCACGAGATGCAGGCCCGCGGCAAGCAGGCCACCTGGTACGACAACACGCACTGCCAGTACACCCGCACCACGGGCATCTGGCAGACCGTCTGGCTCGAGGCGGTCCCCGAGGTCAGCATCCGCCGGCTCCAGATGGTGCCCAACCTGGCCTCGCGCAGCATCCGGCTCACCGTCCCCGTGACGAACAACCGGCCCGGCCAGTCCGTCCGGGCCACCCTCGCGGACGCCCAGGGGGCGGTCGTGGTCGCGAGCATCGGCGCGGACCTCGACCTGGCGCCCGAACTCCGGCTCGAGATCCCCGAGGACCGCTTCGTGGCCTGGTCCATCGGCACGCCGCACCTCTACGACCTCACGGTGGAACTGCTCGACGCCGACGGCGCGGTCGTGGACACCGTGCTCAGCTACGCCGCGGTGCGCTCGGTGGCCCTCGACGGCAAGAAGGTGCTCATCAACGGCGAGGTGGTCTTCCAGAAGCTCATCCTGGACCAGGGCTACTGGGAGGATTCCCTCATGACGGCCCCCGACGAGGCCGCGCTGCTCCAGGACATCCGGCTGTCCATGGAGGCGGGCTTCAACGGTGCGCGCCTGCACGAGAAGGTGTTCGAGGAGCGGTTCCTCTACCACGCGGACCGCCTCGGCTACCTCGTGTGGGGCGAGTTCGGCGACTGGGGCGTCTCCGGTGCCGGCACCGTGGGCCACAACCAGGCGCCGACGGCGAGCTTCATCACCCAGTGGCTCGAGGCCCTGCAGCGGGACTTCAACCATCCGGCGATCATCGGCTGGTGCCCCCTGAACGAGACGCACCAGAAGCTGCACGACCGCATCACGGTGCTCGACGACGTCACCCAGGGCATGTTCCTCGCGACCAAGCTCGCGGACCCGACCCGGCCCGTGATCGACGCCAGCGGCTACTCCCACCGCGTCACCACGACGGACATCTACGACTCGCACTCCTACGAGCAGGACGCCGCGGCCTTCGCGCTCGAGCAGGGCGGCCTCGCCGAGGGCAGGCCGTTCGTGAACCGGAACCACGCCGACGAGGACTACTCCGTGCCGTACAACGGCCAGCCCTTCTTCATCTCGGAGTTCGGCGGCATCTGGTGGAACGCCGAGGAGGCCGCGGCGGCCGTCTCGGGGGACGACGAGTCCGAGTCCTGGGGCTACGGCCAGCGCGTGGCCAACGAGGAGGACCTCTACCACCGGTTCGAGGGGCTCTGCACGGTGCTGCTCGACAACCCCGACATGTTCGGCTACTGCTACACGCAGCTGACCGACACGTTCCAGGAGAAGAACGGCATCTACAACTTCGACCGCTCGGCGAAGCTCGACGTCCCCCGGATCCGCGCGATCCAGGACCGCGTCGCAGCCATCGAGCTCGCGTCGCTGAAGGCGGACGCCTAGCAGCACCCGGGACGGCCTGGACGGACGACGGCGGCGGCACCCGGATGGGTGCCGCCGCCGTCGTGTGTCCGGTGCCCGCCCGGAGGCGGGGGGCCCGATTACTTGCGGGCGAGTTCGGGGTAGTGGATCTCGGTGACGTCCGGGTGGGCCCGCAGGCGGCCCTTGAGCATGTTGGAGCCGTAGGAGGACAGCATCGGGTTCTCGGGGTCGTCCGAGAGCCCGCGGGCTGCGGCCTTCAGGTCCTCGGCGAGCGGCACGGGCTCGATCACGGCGTCCAGGCGCGGTGACCAGAAGAACGGGATGGCATAGCGGTCCACGCCCGGCGCCGGCGCCGTGACGCGGTGGATGGTCGCCGCGAGGTAGCCCTCGGTGGCGACCTCGAGCATCTCGCCCAGGTTGACCACGAGCGCCCCGGGGATCGGCGTGACCGGCACCCATTCGCTCGCACTGTGGGGGAGCACCTCTAGGCCGCCCACCTCGTCCTGCAGGAGGAGGGTCACGAAACCGTAGTCGGCGTGCGCGCCCACGCCCTGGGAGCCGGCACCCTCGACGACGCCGCCCACGTAGTGGACGAGCTTGGCCATCCAGGCCGGGCTGCCCTCGAAGGGCTCCGCGAAGTAGTCCTCGGGCAGGTGGAGGGCGACGGCGATGGCCGAGAGCAGTTCGGCGCCCACGGTGGACATCAGGCCGGCCCAGGCCATGGCCTGTTCCTCGAGGGCCGGCAGGGCCTCCCGTGGCCAGAGGTTCGGTCCCTGGAGCAGCCAGTAGGGCTCGTCGGCGGGGTAGTCGGTGAGCGGCTCGCGCTCCGGGGAGAAGTCGATCTGCTCGCGGGCGTCGGGGCGGCCGCGGGTGATCTCGGTGCCGAGACCGGCGTAGCCGCGGAAATGCGGGCTGGTGCGGTTGTCCAGGGTGAGCCGCTCCTCGAGCGGGAGGTCGAAGAAGCGGCGCGTGATGGAGAACAGGTCGTCCACCTGGGTGGGTGCGGCGCCGTAGTTGATCACATGGAAGAAGCCGACGGTGTGGGCGGCGTCGCGCAGCTCGTCGATGAATGCGGGGTTGAAGGATCCATCGGCGGAACGTGCGGTACTGAGGTCAAGGGTGGGGATCGATCCCGGAGAGTGCTGCATGCGCAGGACGTTACGCCCGTTGAAAAGGCCCGTTCGCCTTTAGGTTACGTCGTATTGCGGCGCACCCCGCCCGTGTCGGGGTGCTCGATGCCCGCCAGCCGGCGCAGCAGGCGGAGCCCGCCGTCGGACCCCGGCCAGTGCCGCTCCAGCGCCGTGGGACCTGCGCTCCGCACGACGGCGCGCAGGACGGCGGCCACCAGCACGACGTCGTCCGCGTAGCCGATGACGGGCAGGAAATCCGGGACGAGGTCGATCGGCAGGATCAGGTACACGGCCAGTGCCCAGAGCAGCAGGCGCGCCCACCACGGCACGGCGCGGTCCGTGGCGAGGCGGCGGACGAGTCGCAGGACGTCGGCTCCGAGGCGCAGCACGTCGGTGAGCGAGAGGACCTCGGGGTGCCGCCGTGCGTAGACGGCCAGGGCGAGGAGGAACAGGGCGTAGGCGCCGAGGAGGGCGAGTGCCGACCGCAGCAGGAGCTCCATGTCCATGCGCGTGCCTCCGGGTCTAGTGTGCGAGGGCCGCGTGGAGGACCGCCGCGATGCTCTCGGTGACCTGGTCCTCCGTGACCGCCTCCGGATCGGCCGCGCACTCCACGGCCATGCCGTTCACGGTGGCCAGGAGGATGGTCGCGAAGACGGTGTAGTGCTCCGGGTCCGACGGCGCGCCGAAGCCGGCCGCGCGTTCCGCCAGCGTGGTGGCCAGCAGGGTGCGCCGCATGCGTCGGTGCTCGCGGAACACGGCACCCACCTCGGGGTCGCGGCCGGCCTGCAGGGCGAACTCGACGACGAGCGCGTGCCAGCGCTGCTCCCGCAGCACGCCGCGGGCGAGATAGCGCGCGGTGTGCAGGACGGTCTCGTCGAGGGAGGTGATCCGGTCCACCTGGCTGAGGACGTCGGCCGCGGTGTCGGCGAGCCGCTCGCTCAGGAGGGTGGCGAAGAGCTCCTGCTTGGAGCCGAAATTGGAGTAGACGGCGCCCTTGGTGTAGCCGGCGCGTTCGGCGATGGTATCGAGCCGTGCGGCGACGTACCCGATCTCCTCGAAGACCTCGAGTGCCGCGGCGAGCAGTCCCGCCCGGACGTCCTCACGGCGCGGTCGCCGTCGTGGCCTGCCCGCCGTCGTACTGCCGTTGTCCGTGTTCGTGGTCGTCATCCGTCCTCCTGGGATTAGGATACCATTGGTATTGAATACTTCTGGTATTGAAATGAAGGATCACATGACCGTCTCCCAACCCGTCCCGCCCGCCGAGCGCCCCGCCGACGGCGCGCCCGCCATCTCCGTCGAGGGTCTGACCCTGCGCGCGGGGAAGCGGACGATCTTCGAGGACGTCACCTTCGACGTCCCGGCCGGGTCCCTCGCCGTCCTCGCCGGCCCGTCCGGCACGGGCAAGAGTCCCCTGGCGCTCGCACTGGCCGGACGGCTCACCCCGACCGCCGGGCGCGCGTCCGTCGGAGGGCTCGCACTGCCCCGGCACGCCCGTGAGGTGCGCCGCCGGGTCGCTGTCACAGGCAACGCCACCGTGACGCCGCTCGACGAGACACTCACCGTGAAGCATCACGTGGCAGAGGCCCTCCAGCTGGCGGGCCCGTGGTGGAGGCGCTCCGCCACCCCTGAACGCGTGGACCGCACCATCACCGCGGCCAACGACCTCCTCGGTGCCCTCGAGGACGTGTTCGGTGACGACGATGCCTCCGACCCCCTGGTGCGTGCCCGGCTCCACCGGCGCGAGCTCGTCCGGGACGCCGCCCCTGCCGCGCGCTTCGCGCTGGGCCTCGTCCTCGCACTCGTCTCCGACCCGGACATCCTCGTGGTGGACGACGTCGACCAGCTCCGCACCGTCCGTGAGCGCCGGGCCGCCTGGGCCGCGCTGCTCACGCTCGGACGGATGCGCGACGACGCACGCCCGCTGACCGTCGTCGCGACCTGCCAGGACCGGCAGGAGCTCACGGACGTGCTCGACGCCGGGCACCGCCTCGGCGCCCTGCCCCTTCGACCCGTCATCATCCACGCCCTCGGGGCGTCCTCCGCACCGACCCCAGCACCCGAAATCAGGTAACGCGTGTTCTCCCTGCTCCGCACGGAACTCTCCCGCTTCCGCATCACCCTCACCGCGAAGGCCGCCCTGCTCGTCATCGCGATCATCCCGGCGCTCTACGGCGGTCTCTACCTCGCCGCGAACTGGAACCCCACCGGCAACCTCGAGCACCTGACGGCCGCCGTCGTCGACGAGGACCAGCCAGCCACCGCCACCGGACCGGACGGCGGCGAGAGCACCATCTCGGCCGGCTCCGACCTCGCCGACTCGCTCACCTCCTCCGACGACGCCGGCTTCACTTGGGTCGAGGTCGGCCCGGAGGAGGCGCAGGAGGGCCTCGACGACGGCACCTTCGCGGCGATCCTCGACATCCCGGCCGAGTTCTCGTCGACCCTCGCGTCCGTGGGCGGCGACGCCCCGGCACGGGCCATGCTCGACATCACCACCGACGATGCCGAGAGCTACATCGTGGGCCAGGTGGGCAATACCGTTGCCGCCACCCTGCAGCGGCAGGTGCAGTCCGGCGCCACGGAGGACTACCTCGACAGCATCTACCTCGGCTTCTCCTCGCTCCACGGCAAGCTGGCGGAGGCCGGCGAGGGAGCCGGCAAGATCGCCGACGGCGCCCAGGGTGCGGACGAGGGGTCCGCATCGCTCGTCGTCGGGCTCGGCAGCCTCGTCGACGGCAGCGCCCAGCTCACCACCGGCAGCGCCCAGGTGGCCGGCGGTGCGGCCGATCTCGCCACCGGCGCGGCTGATCTCGCCACCGGCCTCGACAGCCTCGACACCGCGACGGCGGACCTGGTGCCGCAGTCGCAGCAGCTGGCGGACGGCGCCGCATCCGCCGCAACGGGCGGAGCGACGCTCCGCGACGGTGCCGGTGAGCTCGCCACGGGAACGCAGACGGTCGCCGACGGCGCAGCGCAGCTCGCTGACTCGTCCGCCACGTTGGCGCACGGCACCCGGGGTGTGGCCGACGGCGTCACGCAGGTCGGGAACGGGGCACGCTCCCTCTCGGCCGGGGCGACCCAGCTCCAGGACGTCGCCGGACAGGCCGCGGCCGGTACCCGGACCGTGGCCGGCGGCCTCGCCGGACTCGCCGCCAATTACGCCTCCCTCACCGACGCCGAGCGGCTCGCCACCCTCCAGCAGCTGGCCGCCGGCGCCGACAGTGCCGCCACAGGCAGCGAGCAGATCGCCGCCGGCGCCGGAACCCTCGCCGCCTCGGCCTCCGATCTCGCCGCGGGAGCCGGAACCGCCGCCGGTGGCGCGTCCGACGCCGCGGACGGCGCCGACCGCCTGGCAGGGGGCGCCTCCGACCTGTCGCAGGGCGCCGGTGGTGCTGCCGCCGGAGCCGCGCAGGTCTCGCAGGGCGCAGCCGGCCTCGCCGACGGGCTCACCCAGCTCCAGTCCGGCACGGCGACGCTCGCCGACGGCACACCCGCCCTGCGGAACGGGATCGTGTCCGCGTCCGACGGCGCGTCGCAGCTCGCCGCGGGGGCCTCGACGCTCAGCAGCGGTGCCGGGCAGGTCGCCGGGGGAGCGGCGGGCCTCGCCGACGGTTCCAGCCAGGCGTACGACGGCGCGACCCAGCTCGAGGACGGGCTCGGGACGCTGTCCACCGGATCCTCGGACCTCGCGCAGCAGCTCGACCAGGGCGCAGGGCAGGTCCCCGACTACGACGCGGCGCAGCGTGCCGAACTGAGCGGCGTCGCGGCCTCGCCCGTGACGATCGACCGGACGCACGCCAACGCCGTCGACGCCTACGGCGAGGGCATGGCGCCGTACTTCATCCCGCTGGCGCTCTGGGTTGGCGGCATCATCACGTACACCGTGCTCCGGGCCGTCTCGCCGCGGGCCCTGGCGTCCACGGCCGCCTCCTGGCGGGTCTCGGCCGCGGGCTACCTGCAGGGGGCGCTGTTCGCGGTGCTGCAGGCCCTCGTGCTCCTGGGCATCCTGCTCGCGGGCGTGGGGCTGACCACGCCGCACCCGCTGGGGCTGCTGGCCTTCACGGTCCTCACGGCCCTGGTCTTCACGGCCATCCACCAGGCGCTCGTCGCGCTGCTCGGCGGCGTCGGCCGGCTCGTGGCCCTGGTGCTGCTGATGCTGCAGCTCACCTCGGCGGGCGGCACCTATCCGGTGGCGACCTCTCCGGGCTTCTTCCAGTTCATGAGCCCGCTGCTGCCCATGACGCACGCCGTCGAGGGGCTGCGCCACCTGATCGCGGGCGGCGACCTCGGCGTCGTCTGGCTGGCGGCCCTGCAGCTGCTGGTGTTCTTCGTGCTCGCCGCGGGGCTCTCGGTGTTCGCGTCGCACCGCCGGCGCTCCTGGACCATGGAGAAGCTGCACCCGAGCCTCGCCATCTGACAACCGTCGCTCTCTCCACCCCCGGAGCGCATGCGCTCCGGGGGTGGAACCGCCTAGGTTGGAGGGGTACCCGTCCCTATCAGGAAGGCACCACCCCATGATCTTCATCGTCGTCAAGTTCACCGTGAAGCCCGAGTGGAGCGACCGCTGGATCGACCTCACCCGGGGTTTCACCGAGGCCACGCGCCAGGAGCCGGGCAACCTGTGGTTCGACTGGTCGCGCAGTGTCGAGGACCCCAACCAGTTCGTCCTCGTGGAGGCGTTCCAGGACGACGCGGCGGAAGCCCACGTGAACAGCGACCACTTCTCGCAGGCCATGCAGGACATGCCGCAGGCACTCGTGGAGACGCCCGAGATCATCAGCGAACGCATCGATGCGGAGGGCTGGGGCCGGATGGGCGAGCTGACGGTCGGCTAGCGCGACCGGCGGCCGGCGCTCGCATCCACCCGTGTGATGTTCGTGCGCCGGCCGCCGGCCGCCGGTCAGAGGGTGTGTGCCGCGAGCCCTCCCGAAATCACCCCGTCCGCGATGAGGGCAAGATCACCGGCGTAGAGGTAGGAACCCTCTGTCCTGAGGTCCTTCACGATGTCCCAGTGCAGCGATGACCGGTTCACGCCGCCGCACGCCGGGTAGGCACGCCCCAGCGCCAGGTGCATGGTGCCGAGGATCTTCTCGTCTATCAGGAGGTCCCCCGTCGTGGTCGTCATGCCCGCGTTCGTCCCGATACCCAGTTCCCCCACGCGCCGTGAACCGGAATCGGTGTCGAGCAGTTCGCGTACGAACCCCTCGCCGCGCGTGGCCGAGGCCCTGGTGACGGAGCCGCCGTCGAAGCGCAGTTCGAGGTCGGAGATCGCCGTTCCCGCGAACCAGAAGGTCCCGGGGAAACGGATGTGCCCGTCGACGCCGTCATCGAGCGGAGCTGTCGCGATCTCGCCATCGGGCAGATTGGCCTCGCCGGCGAAGCTGATCCAGGTGCGTCCGCCGGTCCTGAAGGTGATGTCGGTGTCGCTGCCCACGACGCGGACCGAGTCCTCCTGCGCGAGAATGGCGCACAGCGCGTCCCACCGCTCGCGAAGTCCGGGCCAGGGTGCAAGGCACCCGGCGAAGAATTCATCGAGCAGCACGTCGTGGTCGGCGCCGATCATCTCGGCCCACTCAGGTGTCGGGATCCGCACCAGGGACCACGTCGTCTCCTCCCAGCGGGCCGTGGAGACGATGCCCTTGCCCCGGCGTTGGGCGGCCAGCCGCACCTCATCGATGGCGTCGTCCGCGGGAGCGGCCATGCCTCTGAACGACACGTGGATGTCCGCCCACCGCAGGGACGCCAGTTCCAGCGGTGCGGGCTCGGCCAGCATGTCCAGTGGTGCATGGGCTACGGCCAGGCGGTCGAAGCGTTCGTCGGTCGCCAGGACCTGGGGGCAGGCGCCCATGCGGTAGCACTGTGCGACGAAGGCTTCGACGGCAGGCATCGCACTCCGATCCGTCATGAAGATCGACACCTTGCTGCCGTGCCCCACGCCCGTGCCGGTCGCGATCTGCGCTGCGAGCAGAGCCCATCGATGGTCATTCCCCATGCAGTCTCTCCGTCCGTCGGGCATTCAGGTCCTTCAGCGAGCGATACAGCTCCCGGTAGTCCTCGTGGTCCGCACACAGGACCACCGAACGGGCCGTGTCGGCCTCGATACTTTGACCGAGCTCGACCCATTCCTTGATCCTGTCCCGGTCCTCGAGCCTGCCGATGGCGAAGGCAGCGAGTGCCGCGTCTCCCAGTGCCGCGCCGTCCGTCACTGCAACGGTCTGGGAGGCACCGGTGATGTCACTGACGCTCTGCGTGAAGATCCGGTTCTTGGTGCCACCGCCGACGGCGATGACCCGCTCCGGCGTCTCTCCGGCAGAGGCGTAGGCGGAGAATGCGTGGGCGATCGAATGCGCCACGCCCTCCATGATCGCCCGTGCGATATCGGAGCGACCGTGCTCCAACGACAGGCCGATCAACGCTCCGCGGCTAGCGGGGTCATGCACGGGTGTCCGCTCCCCGCTGAAGTGGGGGAGTAGCAGCAGGCCCCGGGCACCGGGCGGTGAGCCCTCGGCCAGCGTCAGGAGTCCGGCGAAGAGTTCCTCGTCGTTGACAGCCCGGTCCGGCTCCAAGACGTCCCCCGCCCACCGCGTGAGGGTTCCCGCGGTGGAGGTGCCGGCCGCCAGGACGAAGGTGCCGGGGAAGACGTACGGTGCCGACCACAGCACCTCTCCCCGTAGGGGCGCTTCGGTCACCTTGATCATGTAGGTCGAGGAGCCGTACATCAGCATGAGGTCACCCGGATTCACCACGGACGCGCCCACCGCTTCCGCGGGCGCGTCGACGGCGCCGAAGATGACCGGGGTTCCGGTCGGCAGACCGGTCAGCACGGATGCCTCCCCGGTCACGGTCCCGGCCACGTCCGTGGCCCAGCCCAACTCCGGTAGCTGCTCGTCGCGGACGATGTCCTCGCAGCCGGTGGTGTCCCAGCACTGGCGGTCCAGGTCGTAGAGGGGATGGAAATAGCCCGCGGTGCCGTGGTCCATCGTGGCCCGGCCTGTCAGTCGGGCCACGAGATAGCCGTGGGCGCTGAGGTAGCAACGGGTGGTGGCCGCGATGCGGGGTTCGTTCTGCGCGATCCATGCGATCTTCGGCCCGGCGGACTGGCTGGTCAGGGTATTGCCGCTGCGCCGGACGATCTCCTTCAGGCCGAGCCTGCTCTCCAGATCCCCGATCTCGCGCGATGCCCTGGTATCGATCCCGTACAGGATCCCGGGACGCAGCGGCTTCAGATCGGTGTCGACCGGCAGCACGCAGGGCCCGATCGCGCTGCACCCGACCGCGGCGACGACTCCGTCCAGGGCTGCGGCCGCCGACGCCAGTTCCGAACTCACGGCGGCGAAGTCGGACCACCACACCAGCTCGGCGTCCTGCTCGACGTAACCCTGGCGTGGGGTCGAGATGCCGTGTCGGCGCCGCGCGCGGGCATGCACGACACCATCGACGCCGACGAGCACCCCCTTCGTCTCGAAGGTGCCGACGTCGATGCCCATGAAGAGCTCCACCTCGGCTACAGCGACCGGCGCAGGCGGAGGACCTCTGACATCAGTTCCTGTACGCGCGTGGTGTCTGCCGGCTCCTCGAAGATTCCGTCGGTCTTGAAGTAGGTACCCACGATGGCCGCATCGGCGATCCTCAGTTGTTCGTCGACGTTGGACGCCTTCACCCCGGTGTTGACGATCACCGGCGTGGACCCGGCATTGTCCTTCACGGTCCTGAGGATGCTGGTGTCCGTCGCAGCCCCTGCTGTGAGGCCCGAGACGCACAGCCCATCGGGTCGGCAGTTGAAGACGGTGGACCGGGTGATGTCGGCGATCGTCCGTGCGCCGAGGTAGGAGGCGGCTTCAGGCACGATGTTGAAGAGCAGCCGGACCCCCTCCCCGCCGACCGCCATCCGGCGGCGGGTGGTAGCGCCCACATTGGTGTCCCAGGTCCCGAAATCGGATGCATAGACACCGGTGAAGATCTCCCGGACGAAGGACGCGCCGGTGGCGACAGCCAGGTCGATCGATGCAGCCGCATCCCACAGGACGTTCACCCCGAAGGGCACCCGGATCTCGTCCCTGAGCTCACCGATGATCCTGGCCATCGTGATGGCCGTGATGGGCTCGGTATTCGTCAGGTAGGGCAGACTGAACTCGTTGGAGATGAGGATGCCGTCGACGCCACCGGCCTGCAGTGCCTCCAGCTCACGGCGCGCGTGACCGAGGACTGCGGTGACGCCCCCCTGCCTGTCGTAGGACGGATCGCCGGGAAGCGCCTGCAGGTGGCACATCGCGATCACTGGTTTGGGTACGTCGAAGATGTCATCCAGCCACGTCATGGGAGTCGCTTTCTGTTGGGTGCCCGTCCGCGGAACAGGCAGGGTCTGGGACGAGTCGACCTTGGGGTGGTCAGCGTGGGGGCGCCAGATCGGTGCCCGCTTCCGCGGCGAGGACCTTGATCAGGGCCGATGCGTTCTCCTCGCCCCAGCCGGCGTCGACCGCTTTCCGGATGGTGCCGAGCGTGGCTTCGGTGCCCGGAACGGGGGCGCCGAGACGCTCTGCGAAGGTGCGCACGAGCAATGCATCCTTGAGCATCAGCTTGAGCGCGAAGCTCGGCGAGTAGTCGCCCTCGAGGACCGCACTCCCTACGCCGTCGAAGATGGGAGAGCGGAAGTCGGTCACGGCGAAGACCCCCAGCACATCCCGCAGGTCGAGACCTGCCTTGCTGGCCAGGGTCAGCGATTCACCGAGCGCTTCGAGCTGCGCCGCCACGGCGAGGTTGCCCACCAGTTTCATCCGGGCACCGTTTCCGCCGGCTCCCATGTAGTGGACGGTCTCGCTGATCGGCTTGAGCACGTCCAGAGCCTGGTCGAAGACCGTGCGGTCACCGCCGGCAACGATCCAGAGACCGCCCGCGGCCGCTTCACCTTTGGACCCGAACACGGGTGCGTCCAGGAACCGGATGCCGCGGGCCGCGAAGGCCGCTGCCTCTTCGGCGCTGGTCTCGGGGTCGATGGTGGAGAGGTCGATGACCACGGAGCCGCTGTCTGCCCGTTCCGCTACGCCGCCCGCTGCGAGGACGACGTCGCGGACCGCCCTGTCATCGGACAGGCAGTACATCACGTAGTCGGCCCCCGCCAGCGCTCTACCGAGATCGGGTTCCCATCGGACGCCCATGTCCGTCAGCTCCGCTATATCGCGTGGCGTGCGGTTCCAGACAGTGACCTCGTGGCCCGCGGTGGCCAGGTTCGCGGACATGCCGCGGCCCATGGTTCCCAGGCCTAGATAAGCGACTTTCGACACGACTTCCTACTTTCGATTGTTGGGACACCGGCGCTCCGGTCCGGTGGGGTGCAGGTGGAGTCCGGTCAGTTGGCGGCCTTCCAGGACTGCAGGAATCGCAGGAACGCGGTTGCCCCCGGATCCTGCAACCCGATGCTGCGCTCCTGGAGCCAGGAGGCCCGTCCCCGCCGGGATTGCATCCCGACGGTGTCATTGACACCTCGTTCGGCTGCATCGATGGCTTTCTCCAGCGCGGTGTCGGCGGCATCGCCCACGGACAGCGCCTCCGCTGCGGGGACCAACGCGTCGAGGATGGTCTTGTCGCCCACCTGGGACTTGCCGCGCCGGCCGATGTTCTCACCCGCGGCGGTGGCAAAGGCTCCGGCATCGGCAACGCTGATGGACGTGGACCCGGCCCAGATCCGCGATCCGGCCAGGAGGGCGCCGGCCACCAGGGCCGCCATGGTGGAGGGGTTCGCATTGGCGAACGCCTTGGCGCAGCTCTTCGCGATGTCAGCGGGCAGCGCGTCGTCCGGGAGTTCCTCGAGGGCACTGATCACTGCTCTGGCGCCCAGGGACACGGTGACACCGAGATCGCCGTCGCCGAGTGCGGCGTCGAGGTCCCGCAGCTCATCGGCGTACTGGGTCACCTCGGCGAGGGCGTTGCGTATGGCGGCATTGAGCGCCGATCCGTCCATGATCCTCAGCCCTCCCTGAAGAACGGCGACTCCGCCGGCGCGTTCAGGAGTGCGAGCCGGTCGTCGTTCAGTCGAAGGAGCGAGATTGAGGCCCCCGCCATCTCCAGACTGGTCGCGTATTCACCGATGTAGCGCTTCTCCACTGTCAGGCCGAGCTCGGTGACGATGTGGTGGACCCGGCGGTACAGGACGTAGAGCTCTTCGAGCGGGGTGGCTCCCATGCCGTTGACGAGGACGGCCACCCGGTCGCCGGAGGTCAGGCCGAGGTCCTCCACGAGCGGGTGGACCAAGCGGGTCGCGATCGCGTCGGCGGACTCCAATCGCCCCCTGTGGATGCCCGGCTCCCCGTGGATGCCGATGCCGATCTCCATCTCGTCGTCCGGCAGGTCGAAACTCGCCTTCGCCGTCGTCGGCAGGATCGTCGGCGAGAGCCCGATACCCATGGTCGCGGTGTTCTCGATGATGTCTTGGGCCACCGCGGCGACCGCGCCCAGCCCATCACCGCGTTCGGCGGCGGCTCCGGCGGCCTTGTACGCGAAGACGATGCCTGCGACACCGCGTCGATCAGCGGCGCGTTCCTTCGGTTGGCTCGCGACATCGTCCCTGCCGAGGACCGTACGGGTTTCCACGTCCTCGAGCTCGGCCAGTTCGGCGGCGAGGTCGAAGTTGAGGACGTCTCCGCCGTAGTTGCCGTACAGGTAGAGCACGCCGGCGCCACCGTCCGAGGCCATCGTCGCCTCGAAGATCTGCTGAGACGAGGGTGAGGAGAACACGTTCCCGATCGCGACGGCGGAGCACAGCCCCCTGCCCACATATCCCTTGAAGAGAGGCAGGTGACCGGAGCCGCCGCCGGTGACGATGCCGACCTTGCCGGGCAGGGGGGCGTCCGCTCGCACCAGGATCCGCGGGTCCGTACCGGGGGTGCGCACGAGGTCCGGGTGGGCGAGGATGATGCCTTCGATCATCTCGTCCACGAAGTTCTCCGGGTCGTTGATTATCTTTTTCATGGCTTCCTTCGTCGTTACGGCGTTACCGGAGCGGTGTCCGCGCGGCTCTTGGGGGGTTTGCTCCTCCGGAACCTGAGCTGGTCGAAGACCATCACGGCGATGAGGATGACACCCTGGGCGATGGAGTATTCGTAGGGGGACAGGCGCAGGGCGTTGAATCCGCTCGACACGATCTGCAGTGTCAGGGTCGCCATGACGACGCCGGCGACGGTGGCGAAGCCTCCGCTGGGATTGGTGCCTCCGAGCACCGCGATCACGATGACGAGCAGGACGTAGGAGGAGCCGTAATCTGCGCTTGCGGTCGGGTTGCGCGCTATGAAGACGACGCCGGCGAGCCCTCCCAGAAGACCCGACACCAGATAGGTGCTCATCAGCACCCGGCGGCTGCTGATGCCGGAGTACTTCGCGGCGAGGGCGTTGGCGCCCTGCAACTGTAGCTTCAGTCCCAGCGAGGTCCTGTTCATCAGGATCGCGATGGCCACCGCGATCAACAGGAAGAACAGGAACAGCGCGGGGATCCCGACCACCGTCGTCTTGGCGAACGCGGTCAGCGCTTCGGGCGCACCGTAGAGTGTCTGCCCATTGGTCCACACCACAGCGATCCCGTTGAGGATCTGCATGGTCCCCAGCGTGGCGAGGATGGGGGTGATTCCGACGACGCCGATGAGGAACCCGTTGAACAGTCCGGCGACAGCAGCGGTCACCAGCCCCAACAACACGATGAGTGGCATGAGTGCAGCAGCCTGCCCCGGATCCTGTGCGGCGATACCCGAATAGACCGTGGTGATGGTGACTGCGGCGAAGTTGGCGATCGCGACGATCGAGAGATCGATCCCACCCGTGACCATGGCAAGCATCATCGCCACGGCGAGGATCCCGATCTCGGGCGAGGCGATGGCGATGTTCTCGAGGTTCAGTGGATTCAGGAACACAGCCGGCTTCAGGAGCGCGAAGAGCCCGAAGGACAGGAGGAGGAGGACCAGCATCCTCGTGATACCCCGCTCCCTGCGGATGGTGGCAAGGAATGAGCCGAGACTCTGGTCGAGTTGGGCGTTCAGGCGTCCCAGTGTCGCCGCTTCAGCGTTCTTCTGGTCCAGTGACATCCCTATGCACCCGCCTCTTCATTGACGAATACCCTCTTGGACTGCCGCTTGGCCGAGAGCGCCTGGATACCGACCCCGACGATCAGGAGCACCCCGACGGCGGTCCGCTGCCAGGCGGTGGGCACTCCGACGAGGATCAGGCTGTTGTTGATCAGTTGCACCAGCAGCACGCCCAGCACCGTCCCGAGCACGGAGCCCCTGCCCCCGAAGATGGACGCCCCTCCCAGGACGACCGCGGCGATGATGTCCAGTTCGGTGCCCACCAGCGCCTGCGGGTTGGCATTGCGGCCCAGGATGACGTGGAGGACCCCGGCGAAAGCCGCGAGGACCCCTGCCAGCACGTAGAGCGTGATCTGGATCCTCGTGACGGCGAAGCCTGCGCGGCGTGCTGCCTCCGCATCGCCCCCGACGGCGTAGATGCCCCGGCCGAAGATCGTTCCCCTGAGGAGCCACGCGACCAGGACGCACAGGGCGACGACGGGAACCACGAGCACGTGCAGGAAGGCATCGGTGTTCTCTGTCCGGATGGAGATGATGTTCGCCGTCGACGCCGCCGACATGCTGGCCGGCAGGTCGGCGATGTAGCGCGATCCGATGTATGCGACGAGTATCCCGCGGAAGATGCCCTGGGTTCCCAGGGTGACGATCAGGGTGGAGAGCCTGAACCGTGCGATGACCGCCCCGTTCACCAGTCCCAGGAGCGCGCCCATTCCACAAGCGATGACGAAGATCCCGATGAGACCCGGATCGAAGCCTCCGGCTTCCGCGAGGCGGACCGTCGAATACCCCGCGAAGATCGCGATCGCGGCGAAGGAGACGTCGATCCCGCCGGAGATGATGACGATCAGTACACCGAGGGCGAAGACCGTGGGGACGATGGCGCCCCGGAGGATCGAGAACAGCGTGCCGACGGTGAAGAAGGAAGGGCTGATCAGGGCCATCGCGATGATGAGGACCAGGAGCACGAGGGCGAGGACACCCTCGTTGTTGGCCCCCCGGAGGGTGGACAGGCGGATGTCCCTGATCGGCGCCAGCAGGTCGCTCATGCTGCGGTCCTCTCCTCGATGATTCCGGGCTGGATGTCCTCGCCCACGAGTTCACCGACCACCGCACCCTGCCGGACGATCAGGACCCGATTGCACACGGCGACCAGTTCGGGGACGTCGTCGGAGATGATGATCACGCCCATCCCGCCGTCGGCCTGTTCCCGGAGGACTGTCAGGATCTCCTCCTTGGACCCGACGTCCACCCCGACCGTGGGCCCGTTGAGCATGAGGATGGCGGGGTGGCTTGCGAGCCATTTCGCCAGGACGACCCGCTGTGCGTTTCCTCCCGAGAGGCTCCGGACCGGGGCGGTCACGTTGGGGGCCTTGATGCGCAGCTGGTCGAAGAGCCGCTTGATGGTCTGCGCTACCTTCCGCGTATCGACCAGCAACCCTCTCTTGAGGTGTTTGTCCACTGATCCGGCGATGATGTTGTCGGCGATCGATTTCTCGAGGAAGAGTCCCTGGCTCAGTCGGTCTTCGGGTACGTAACCGATTCCTGCCCTGATGGCATCGTCGATGGAGCGGAGCCGGACTTCGTTGCCGTCCACCAGCACCGACCCGGAGTCGGCGGGCAGCACGCCGAAGAGGCTCTCCGCGATCTCGCCGCGCCCCGAGCCGAGCAGCCCGGTGATTCCGAGGATCTCCCCGCGGTGGAGGGTGAAGGAGACGTCGTGGAAGGCTCCCTGGAGGCTGAGCGAGTCGACAATGAGGACGGGATCCTCGTCGAGTCGTGGCCGGGTGACCAGCCGCGTCTCGTTCACGTCGCGGCCCGTCATGTGCCGGATCAACGACCGGCGGTCGAAGTCGGTGGTGGGCCCGGAGACGACATTCCTGCCGCTGCGCAGGATGGTGAGGTCCTGGGATACCTCCAGGGCCTCCTCGAGCTTGTGGCTGACGAAAACGAGGGCAACGCCGCGTTCCCGCAGGGTCTGGACGACGGCGAAGAGCCGCGCGACTTCGCTGTGGGTCAGCGCGGTGGTCGGTTCATCCATGATGATGATCCGCGCGTCGCTGACGAGGGCACGGCAGATCGCGGTGAGCTGCTTGTCGGCCACGGAAAGGCGTTCCACGTCCTGGTCGAGGTCGAGGTGGATCCCGAGCTCCTCGACGATGCGCTCAGCGGCCGGTCGGGATTTCCGGGCGGAGAAGACCTTGCTGCGGGCGGCCACAGCGGAGGTGAGGACGATGTTCTCGGCGACCGGGAGATTGGGGAAGAGGGAGAAATCCTGATAGATCACCTGGATGCCGGCCTTGATGGCCTGCGCCGGCGTCATGAAGCCGTGGTGCTGCCCGTCGATGAAGATCTCACCGCTGTCGGGCTTCTCAGCGCCGCTGATGATCTTGATGAGCGTGGATTTCCCGCAGCCGTTCTCGCCGGCGATGCAGTGGACGTTGCCGCTCCGCAACGCGAGGCTGACGTCCTCGAGAGCCCTCGCCCCGCCATAGCTCTTGGAGATGTTCCTGACCTCAAGGACGGGAGGAGCGTCGGTGGACGCGGGTGATGAACTCGTCATGGGTTTGTCCTCAGAAGTGGTGAGGGCGGGCGCGGGTCACCCCTCGCCAGCCGTTCACCCGGCCGGTGGTCGCTCCTAGAAGTTGTAGTCCCCGACATTGGAGGCATCGACGACGACGGCCGCGTCTCCGACGACGACATTGTCGAAACCTTCCTGCTTCTTCAGCGAGTTGTACCCTTCGATGCCGAGGTCCGTGCCGTCCCCGACCTCCTCGCCGTCCGCGAGAAGCTGCGCGATCTTCAGCTGTGCCTCACCGGCAAGTGCAGGATCCCAGAAGAAGATCTTGTCGATCGATCCGTCCTCGAGGTACTTGCTGGCCACGGACGGGATGCTGGTGCCCATCACGCAGACCTCGTCCTGCTTGCCCGCTTCCTGGACGGCCCGTGCGATGCCTGCGACATCGGTGCCCGCCGAGCCCTGGAATCCCTTGATGTCCGGGTGCTTCGCCAGCACTTCCTTGGCCCTGTCGTAGGCGACGTTCTCGTCCTCCTTGCTCTCGATCGGTCCCTCGACGCGAGTGAGGTCGGGGTAGGTCGATTCCTGCTGCTCGAGCGCTCCGCCGACCCAGTCCATGTGGGTCTTGGCGGTAAGGCCGCCGACGAAGGAGACGTATTCCCCCTGCTCGCCCATGCACTCGGCGAGGTTGTCCATGATCTGGGCGCCATAGGCCTTGTTGTCGAAGGCCTCGATATCCATGTCGGCATTCTTGATGCCGCTCGCCTCGTGGGTGACGACGACGATTCCCTGCTCGCGGGCCTGGGTGAGGACGTTCTCCAGCCCCTCCGGCGAGTTCGGGACCACGGTGATAGCCGTCGGTGCCTGCGGGATGAGGTCCTGGATGAGCTGGATCTGCTTCTCCGGGCTCGCGTCGTCGGCGCCCTCCTGGCGGGCGTCGATACCCGTGGTCTCGGCGAAGTTGTCGACGCCTTCCTCCATGCGGTCGAACCAGCCCACACCGCTGATCTTGACGACGGTCACCATCGTCATATCCTCGGGGGCCGCTGATGCATCGCCTTCGCCTTCTGCTGCTGCGCCCCCACCGCCGGTCGTCCCGCAGGATGCAAGGAGCATCGCGACAGCACCAAGGGACAGGATCTGGACGGACTTGATGTGCTTCATCTTCACTCCTTTGTGAAAGGCGATGCAGCGATCTGCTGCAGCAGAGCAGGCAATCAAGGGTGGATCGAGATGAACTGTAGGGTTTTCTGCGCGAAAATGTCAACGAATCTGCACTGAATTTGCACGATCAGATTCCGTTCTCGCGCGGAAATGCGTGATATCGCGCAAAACGCGCGTTAGCATGATCGAAACGGCCGCTCCCGACGTCAGGATCATGCATGTCCCGCCAAGCGAAAATCATCGAGATCCTCGAGGAGGAGGGCTTCCAGTCGGTGGTCACATTGGCTGATCGCCTCAAGGTGAACCCTTCGACGATCCGGCGGGAGTTCGAGAAGCTCGAGCGGATGGACCTGATTCAGCGGACGCATGGCGGCGCGCACCCGGTCAGGCAGACCGACACCCCGTCGCTGATCAAGGAGTCGCTGCATCACCGGGAGAAGCAAGCCATCGGCAGGGCGATGGCGGACAAAGTGCTGGACGGCCAGACCATCCTGCTGGACAGCGGGTCGACGACGCTTGAGGTGGCGAAGCATCTCGATCATTCACGGCTCACGGTCGTCACGAACGATCTGCGGATCGGTCTGGAGATCGCCAACCGGCAGAGTGCGCACCTCGTCATGATCGGCGGTGAGCTACTGCCCAATGTGTATACGCTGTGGGGTCCGTCATCTATCCAGCAGATCGAGCATCTGCGCGTGGACGTGGCGATCTTCGGAGCGGATACCGTGGACGAGCAGGGCATCTTCAACACGAGCAGCTACGAGCTGGAACTCAAGCGCACGATGCGGTCCATCGCGAAAGAGGCCTTCTTCGTGGCTGACAGCTCCAAATTCGGGCGGGAAGCACTCTTCAAGGTGTTCGGGCTGGATGAGTTCACTGCCGGGCTCACCGATGATCTGCTCGACCCGATCCGCGCTTCCCACTTCCCCATCCCGATCATCAGCGTCGACCCGGAGCGGGTGCCCCGCTGACCCGAATCCCGGCTGTCGCTGACGGACGCGCACGTGCTGCCCTGTGCGCAGGACCCCGGCGGCTAGCGCAGCCGGTGCTCAGGCTGCGCTCACCGCACCCGCCGCAGCTGCAGGAAGCGCCTGCTGCAGGATGAAGTCGTCCTCGAACCGGTCGCCGAGACGGAACCGCTTGGTGCCGACTTCTCGGAATCCGTGCTTCGTGTAGAAGCGGATGGCGCGGGCGTTCTCCTGGTTCACGCCGAGCCAGACGCCCGGCAGTCCCGAGGCGGCGGCGAGCTCCAGGGTCGCGCCCATCAGGGCGGCGGCCAATCCCCGGCCGTGGTGGTCGGGGTGCACGTAGAACTTGCTGAGCTCCACGACGGGCGAGATCGACAGCGCGGACAGCACGTCGGCGTCCGTGGGCTGGTCCAGGACGATCATGCTCCAGCCCACGATCCCGCCCTCGTCGCGGAGACAGAGGATGGTGTGCCCCGGCAGCCCGGCGAGGGCCGCGAACCGTTCGGCCGAGAGGTTCGTCTCGATGTGCCGGCGGATGTCCTCGGGGCGGGAATCCGGCGGGCAGGCGAGGGGGAAGGTGATGGCGGCGCAGGCTGCCAGCGCGGCGGCGTCGTCGGCCGTCGCCGTCGAGATGTCGATGGTCATGCCTCCAATCTAGGACGAACGACAGCAGGACGCGGACCGGAGTCCGCGTCCTGCTGCCGGGATGCGTCAGGGCTGGCCGAAGACCGGCGCACCGTCGCGGGTGAGCTTCCAGTTCTCCTCGAAGAACGTGGCCGGGTCGATCGTGCCCTCGGAGATGAGGTAGTCGATCAGGAGCTGGCGGATCTCCGTCGTCTGGTTCACGAGCACGGGCGCCGTGGCGATGTGCGGGAAGTTGCCGCCGCCGGACTGCCGGTAGTTGTTCGTAGCCACGGCGAAGCGCTGGGCCGGATCGATCGGTGCCCCGGCGTAGCTGAGGTTCACGATCCGCTGCCCGACGGGCTTGCTGATGTCGATGTCGTAGGAGACACCGGACATCATGTCGTAGTTGTAGTCGGGCGTTCCCCCGGCGTTGGTGAGAGTCGCAGGATCCACCGTGGCACCCGGAGCGGTCTGGGCGAAGTACTTCGCCGAGTACTCGAGGTAGTCCTTGACCTGCGCACCCGTCAGTTCGACGCCGAAGAGCGTGTTCGGGAAGACGTACAGCCCCGCCATGTCACGGATGGTCACCGGGCCCTCGGGGATCACGGCGGCCCGGTTGAAGGGCGCCACGATGGAGAGGACCGGCAGGTCGGCGTTCGGCGTACCCTCGAGTGCCTTGTCCACAGCACCGGCCTGGACCGTGTTCACGAAGTCCATGACGGCCGTGTCGCGGATGCGGGCGTCTGCCGCGGACATGGTGTCAGTCGCGGTGCCGATCGGCGTGTTCACGTAGTCGATGACGCGCTGGTGCTGGTCGGCGACGATCGCTGAGACCTTCGGGTCGGCCGGCACTGTATTGGCGTTCAGTAGTTCCGAGTTCGCGGACGTGACGTCCCACTGACCGCGGACCTTCGTCAGTTCGAAGTCCATGACGGACAGGCGCATGCCCCAGTTCTTCGGCTCGGTCAGGAGCACCTGCTCACCGGTCTGCCTGTTCGTGACGAAACGCTCGGGGATCTCCTCGTGGGCGTGGCCCACGAGGACGGCGTCGATGCCCGGAACCTGCTCGGCGAGCTGGGTCGAGGCGTTCTCCAGGGGCAGGTCCCCGCCGTAGGAGGAGGTGCCGGAGGTGCCGGAGTGCGAGCTGACGACGACGACGTCCGCGCCGGCCGCCTTCATCTCCGGCACGTACTTCTCGGCCTGCTCCACGATGCCGGGGAAGCGGAGCTTGCCCTCCACGTTGTTCTTGTCCCAGATGGCGATGCCCGGGTTGGTGAGGCCGAGGATGCCGACCCTGATGGGCTTCTGGCCCTTGAGCTTGACCGTCTTGATGACGTACGGGGTGAATGCGTCCGCGCCCGTGGCCGCGTCCTTGACGTTCGCGCCGAGCAGCGGGAAGTCGAGCTGGTCCTCGTACTTCCTCAGCAGCGGCAGCCCGTAGTTGAACTCGTGGTTGCCGAGGGCCGCGGCGTCGTAGTCCATCGCGTTCATGGCCGCAGCCATGGGGTGGGTCTCGCCGGACTCCGTGACGGGCTCCACGTTGGCGAAGTAGTCCGTGAGCGACGTGCCCTGGATCGTGTCGCCTGCATCGATGAGGAGCGTTGACTCCTCACCGCGGTCGGCGCGGACCTGGTTGATGAGGCCCGAGACCTTCGCGAGTCCGACGTCGTTGTGCGCGGCGTCGTCGTACTCCGCGTTGGTGAAGTAGTCCCAGTTCTCGATGTAGCCGTGGAGGTCGCTGGTGCCCAGGACGGTGATCGAGACCGTCGGGTCCTTGGGGCCCTTGCTCCCGCCGGGTGCGGCGGTGGCGGCGGGGGCGAGTCCGATGGCTGCGACGCAGCCGAGGGCGACCGCCGCGACGACGCGGCGGTGCCCCCTGGTGAAACTTTGTGACACGTGAAATCAGCTCCTGTAGGAATGCGGTGGCAGCAGCCTACCGGTGACGGGTGACACACTGGTGACGCCGGCCTTGCTCCGAATGAACGGAGGGCGTCCGGCGCAGGGCGCCCCGCTCCGGGCCGCCCGCTGGGAGCCGGACCGGGAGGACCAGGATTTGACGCACGCACAGCAGCAGGACGACTACCGGGAGGACGTCCTCGGTCCCGGGTACGAGGTGCGGACACTCCCGCTGCGCCCGGACGACGAGGGCGAGGTGGTGGCCACCCTGATCCGCAGCACCGTTCCCGGCGGGTCCCGCAGGGCCGTGCTCTACGTCCACGGTTTCGTCGACTACTTCTTCCAGACGCACCTCGCCGACGCCTGGCACGACGCCGGCTTCGACTTCTACGCCGTGGACCTCCGCAAGTACGGGCGGTCCCTGCGCGAGCACCAGACCCCGAACTACATCACGTCCCTCGAGGACTACGACGAGGAACTGGACGAGGCGGCCCGCATCATCCGCGAGGACGAGGGCCACGACGTCCTCGTGGTCATGGGGCACTCGACCGGCGGGCTTGCCACCTCACTCTGGGCACATCGGCGCCGTGGGCGGGGGATCGTCGACGCACTCGTCCTGAACAGCCCCTGGTTCGATCTCAACGCGAGCCTGTTCCAGCGCACCGTCGGAACAGCGGCGGTGCACCGGATCGGGACGCTCAGGCCCCGCACCGTCGTCGGGAGGCTCGGCACCTCCTACGGCCACTACCTGCACCGGGAGACCGGCGGGGAGTGGGACTACAGCCTCACCTGGAAACCGCACGGCGGGTTCCCGGTCGTCGCCGCCTGGCTGGCCGGCGTCCGCCGGGGACACGCGGAGCTCAGCCGCGGGCTCGCCATCGACTGCCCGGTCCTGGTCGCGTGTTCCGACGCCACCTCGAACCCGGCCAAGGAGCCAGCACGCGTCTCGTCGACGGATGTGGTGCTCGACGTCGCGCACATCGCCCGCCGTGCGCCGGGGCTCGGGCGCCTCGTCACAGTGGTGCGGATCGCGGGTGGGATCCATGACCTCACCCTCTCGCCGGAGCCGGCCCGCTCCACGTTCTTCACGGAACTGGCGCGTTGGCAGGAGGCGTACGTCCCGGCGTCCCTCGACCGGTGACCTCAGGCCGGCCGGCGCGCCGCCAGGCGTTCGGCGAGGGCCTGCTCCTCGCACATCGCGGAGTGCGTCAGCGTGAAGACCCTGGCGTCGGATCGCAGGTGCCCGATGAGTGCGAGGGCGGAGCGGGCGTCCTGTGCCTCGGGCTCGAGGAGCAGGGCAGCGGTCGCCTGGAGCCTGCCCGCCCCCGCCTTCGCCGCCGCGAGCCGGAGCCCCTGGACGGCGGTGCGCCACTGCTCGGGTTCCGGGCTGCGGAAGGAGTGTTCGATGGTGAGGATGCGTTCGTCCAGCAGGTCCGTGAACCGGGAGACGAAGGACGCCGCGGCCCGGGGTGAGCCCAGGTCGGCGACAAGCCTCGAGACGGCCGCCTTGTCGATGATGGGCTGCACTTCGCTCCTTCCACACGCGCAGGTGGCCGAAGGGCACCAGGGAGGGCCCTTCTCGGGTCCCCACCGCAAGCCCAGTCTTGCCCCGCAACATGAAGCTGGAGCGCAGCAGACCTTGAGCTTTCCTCAAGATCTCCCGAAGTCGGTGCACAGCAGGTTCCCAGCCACCATCCCGGAACCCGAGGGTGCCCGCGGAGGAATCAGGCGTCCGGGCCGAGCACCGCCTCCGATGCCTCTCCCGCCGAGGCGCCCTTCAGTTCCACGAGGATGGCCCGCGTAGGGGTGTCACCGGTGTTCTGCCCGGAGTGGCGCTGCGCCGGGAGCCATACGGCCTGACCCGCCGACAGGTGCGTGTCGAAGACCCTGTCACCGGAGGAGAGCCGCCGCGCGAAGGAGGTCAGCGGGACGAGGACGCTGTTCGGGTGATCGTGGGGTGTCGTCCCGTCCCCGGGGACATCGACGTATTCGAGGACTCGGACGAATTCGTTCTCCCAGAGCACCGAGTAGTGGTCGGGGTTCGTGATGGTCGGATCGTCGTTGATCATGGCTGGACTGTACGCCGCTCCTTCCACGCGGGCCAGACTCCCGGGATACCCGGACGACGCTCAGGTGTCCTTCCGGGCGAAATCGTAGACCAGCACCGCGAACTGTCCCTGCTGCTCGGCGGAGCGGAGGGTCAGCCGATCGGATTCGACGCGCAGGGGCAGCAGCGGCGCCCCAGCGGTCAGGGCGACGGGGGCGACGGCCACCTGGAGCTCGTCGAGCAGCCCCGCGGCGAGGAACTGGCCGGCGAGGTCGCCCCCTCCGACGATCCAGATGTCGCGCCCGCCCGCCGCCTCGAGGATCCGCGGGAACACCGGACGCACGTCGCCCGAGACGAGCCGGACGTCGGCGCCCTCGGGGACGGGGAGGTCCCGCGAGGTGAAGACGAAGGTGGGCCGCTCCCCGTACAGCGTCCGCCACTTCGAGGGATCGTCGAGGAGGTGCTCGAACGCCAGCACCCACTCGTACGTCGTCGAACCCTCCACGAGCACGCCCACGGAGTCGAGGAACCGCTCGTAGTGCCCGGGAGGAGGCGGCTCGACGGCGAAGAGCCAGTCGAGGGAGTTGTGCTCGTCCGCGATGAAGCCGTTGAGGGTGGAGGCCGTGTAGAAGATGACGCGCGTCATGGCTCATTCCACCATCCGGCGCACCGTGGGGAAAGGGTTCGGCGGACGTCCCCTACCCCTGCACCTCGACGCTGCCGATGAATCGCCGCACGAGGGCGTCGAACTCCTCCTCCCGTTCGATCTGCGGCATGTGCCCGCACTTCTCGAACAGGTGGAACTCCGCGTGCGGGAAGACCTCCCGCGCGTGCTCGAGGTGCGACGCCGGCAGGATGCGGTCCTCGTCACCCCACACCACGAGGGTGGGCTTGTGCTGGTCGGCGAGCGTGCGGAGCAGTTCGGTCCGCCAGCGACGGCGCACGCCGCGGAAGGTGCCGAGGTGCCGTGCGACGGCGAGCAGCACCTCGTCGTGCACCGGGTTCCCGCCCACCGCCTGGGCGTGGTCGAGCCGTTCCTCGGTGACGAACGTCCTGTCGTAGAACAGCGCACGCTCCGTGCGGTACGCGGTCCTGCGGGACTTGTCCTTCATCAGCCGCCGTCCGAGGGGACGGATCGCGAGGATGCGCAACGCGAGGGTGACCTCCTTGCCGAACCCCGCGCTGTTCGCGAGGACGAGGCTCCGCACGCGCTGCGGTTCCAGGGCGCTGATCTTCATCGCCACCGCGCCGCCCAGCGAGTTGCCCACCACGTGGAGCGGCCGGTGTTCGCCGAGCGTGTCGAGGGCTGCGATCACGAACCGGGCGATCGATTCCAGCGAGTACCGGCCCGGGGTACGTTCGGACAGGCCGAAGCCCGGCAGGTCCACGCTGATGACGCGGTGGTCCGGCGCGAGCCTGCCGTACAGGCCCTCCCAGTCCTCGAGGCTGCGGCCGATCCCGTGCAGGAGGAGCACGGGAGGCTGATCCCGGGCACCTTCGTCGCGGTAGCGGACCCGGATCCCGTCGACGGTGAGGTAGCCCCCGCCCGCCGTCGTCCCGGCCGTCCCCGGGCTCGACGTCGCGTTGGGAGGCGGGACCCGGGACGGCCCGCGGCCGGTGCCGCCCGCGCTCATCGCCGTGCCTTCCCCGCGAGTCGGAGGAGTCTCGTCCCGCTGCGCTCGAGGGTGCCGAAGGACATCGGCGCCACGCGGGCGACGACGTCGGGCACCTTGGCGCTGAGGCCGATCAGCAGGCGCGGCCTGCGCGCCTTGACGGCCTCGAGCATGAGCTCGGCCGCCTTCGCGGCGGGGAAGGTGAGGAGCTTGTCGAAGTCGTCCTTCGCCCGTTCCACGTCGACGTCGGTCAGGGCGCCGCCGATGCGCGCGTTCCGTGCGATGTTCGTCCGGATGCCGCCGGGATGCACTGTCGTGGTGCCGATCCCGCGGGGCAGCAGCTCGTTCCGGAGGGCCTCGGTGAATCCGCGCAGCGCGAACTTGCTGGCGGAGTAGGCGGTCTGGCCCTTCGGCCCCACGAGGCCGAACAGGCTCGAGACGTTCACGATGTGCCCGCCCGGCGCCACCCTGGGCAGCAGGTGGTGCGTGAGGCGCACGGGTGCGGAGAAGTTGATGGCCATGACCCAGTCGAAATCGTCCAGGCTGATCTGGTCGAACCGCCCGGCGAGCGCCACGCCGGCGTTGTTGACCAGGAGGTCCACCCGGTCGGTCGCGGCCAGCAGGTCGGCGGCGAGGCGGTCGACGGCGTCGCGGTCGGCGAGATCGGCGACGAACGTGGTCACTCCCGCACCGGGGTAGGTCGCCCGGATGGAGGAGGCGACGGCGTCGAGCTTCTCCGCGTCGCGGTCGACGATCAGCAGGGTGCTGCCGCGCTCGGCGAGGCCCCGGGCGAGGTGTTCACCCATGCCTCCTGCGGCGCCGGTCACGACGGCGGTGGCGCCGGCGAACTGGAAGGGGCGGATGCTCATGCGTGGATCTCTTGCAGGTCGGGCGCGGGGGCGGCGGACGGGGCCGGGGCGTCGAAGACCATGTTCCTGGCCAGGTTGCCCCGCAGTGCGGTGGGTGCATCGAGCAGGTAGTTCTGCCGCATGGTCCACGGGTGCCGGTCGCCCTGCTTGGGGAAGGCCGAGACGGCGCGCTGCACATAGCCGGAGGTGAGGTCGAGGATGGGGCGGGTCGTCATGGCACCGTCGGTGGCGGGGGCCCCGTAGCGGTACCCGTGCCGGTCCAGGTACTTGATGAGGCGGCAGACGTAGCGCGAGCTGAGATCGGCGCGGAGCGTCCAGGAGGCGTTGGTGTAGCCCACGCACAGGGCGAGATTCGGGATGCCGCTGACCATCAGCCCCCGGTACACCCAGGCATCGCCGAGGTCGACCGCCTGCCCGTCCACGGTGAACGTGGCGCCGCCGAGCGGCAGCATCGCGAGGCCCGTGGCCGGGACGACGACGTCGGCCTCCAGTTCCTGCCCCGAGGCGAGGCGGATGCCGGTCGGGGTGAAGGTGTCGATGGTGTCCGTGACCACGGAGGCCTTGCCGGACTTCAGGGCCTTGAAGAAATCGGCGCTCGGCGCGACGCACAGGCGCTGGTCCCACGGGTTGTAGGCGGGGGTGAAATTCTCCTGCACCGTCTTCTCGTCGCCGAGGATCCGGGCGGTCTGGGTGCGGATCAGCTTCTTGGCGATCTCCGGACGGCGGCGGCACAGCTGGTAGAACGCCTGCGTGAACAGCACGTTCTTGGCGCGCGCCACGTGGTGGGCGATCCCGGCCGGCAGGTGGCGGCGGGCGGCGTCCGAGAACTTGTCGCGGCTCGGCACGGCCGTGATGTAGGTGGGGGAGCGCTGCAGCATGGTCACGTGCGCGGCGTCCTTCGCCATGGACGGCACGAGCGTCACGGCGGTGGCGCCGCTGCCGATCACGACGACGCGCTTGCCCGCGTAGTCGAGGTCCTCGGGCCAGAACTGGGGGCGGACCGTCTCGCCCTGGAAGGACTCGGAGCCGGGGAAGGACGGCTCGTACCCGTGGTCGTAGTTGTAGTAGCCGCTGCAGAGGTAGAGGAAACCGCAGGTGAGGCGGCGCCGCCCGACCGTGCCGCCGTCGTCGGTCACGTCCAGCTCCAGCGTCCAGCGGGCATCCGTCGAGGACCAGGACGCGCTGACCAGCCGGGTGGAGAAGCGGATGCGCTCGCGGATGCGGGGATCGTCAGCGGTCTCGCGGATGTACTGCAGGATCGAGGAGCCGTCGGCGATCGACTTCGCCTCGGTCCAGGGACGGAAGGGGTAGCCGAGGGTGAACATGTCGCTGTCGGAGCGGACCCCGGGGTAGCGGAAGAGGTCCCAGGTGCCGCCGATCGCGGTGCGCGCCTCCAAGACGGCGAAGCTCTTGCCGGGGAGTTCCGTGGAGACCCGGTACGCGGCGCCGATGCCGGAGAGGCCGGCGCCCACGATGACGACGTCGAGGTGTTCGAGGGGAGTGTCCATCCCTCCATTATTCCGGGGGCCGTCGGGGTGGGCTTGACTTCACGCGACACCTATTTACCCTTGGACGACATGGGCTCCGTCATCCGCTCCGCCGGCATGCGCGGCTTCCGCGAGGTCGTCGAGCAGTTCGGCGGCGACCCCGCGGCGCTCGCGGCACAGTATCGCGTGCCGCTGGAGGCGATCGACAGCGACGATGTGCTCGTCTCGGACGTCGCCATGGCCAGGCTCCTCGAGGGTGCGGCACGCGAGCTGCCCTGCCCGGACCTCGGCCTGCGCATATCGGAGTACCAGGACATCGGCATCCTCGGTCCGCTCGCCGTCGCCGTGCAGAACTCGCCCACCGTCGGTGCGGCGCTCGAGTGCGCGTCCCAGTTCCTCTTCCTCCACAGCCCGGTGCTCCGCTTCTCGATCGTGCCGGACCCGGAGGGGCGCGCGGGGGAGGTGGGCCTCTGCTACGGATCCTCGCAGGGGACGCCGCCACGCCAGGCCACCGACGCGATCCTCGCCTTCGCGCACCGGATGATCCGCTTCCTGGTGGACGGGCCCTACGGTCTCCACTCGGTCCACCTCTCCCACCAGCCGAAGGCGGCCGCCGCACGCTACGCCGGGTTCTTCGGCGCGGAGGTGCGGTTCGGGCAGCCGGTGTCGCTCCTGCGGGTGCCGCGGAGCCTGCTGGACCGGCCACTGGCCGGCGTGGACGGCACGCTCCGCGAGATCGCCCTCGAGTACCTCCACAGCCACTTCCCCGAGCCGGGCCGCGTCGTCGCCCCGCAGGTCCGGAACGCCATCGACCGCATGCTCGGCACCTCGCCGCCGCGCATCGATTCGGCGGCCCGGCTCCTCGGGATGCATCCGCGCACGCTCCAGCGTCGGCTGACCGCCGAGGGCGTCACCTTTGAGGTCCTGCTCGATGCCGCCCGCCGCGATGCCGCGCTCCGGTTGCTCACACGGACCGACCTGCCGCTGCAGCAGGTCGCGGGGCTGGTGGGCCTGTCCGAGCAGTCGGCCCTGACCCGCTGTGTGCGCCGGTGGTACGGCACGACGCCGAGTGCCGTGCGCGTACAGGACGCGGCGGACCTCCCGCCGGCCGACGGTCCGCCGCTGCCGGGCTAGGTCACCGGGTCGGCTCGCCGGGCCAGGTCGACGGTCCGCCGCTGCCGGGCTAGGTCACCGGGTCGGCTCGCCGGGCTGGGTCACCGGGCTGGCGGGCTGCGGGAGCTTGTCGGGGTTGCGCACCAGGTACACGCCGGTGATCCTCCGTCGGTCGTCGACGGCCAGGGCCAGGGCGAGGTCCAGGCGGGTACCGGCGTGGACCAGCACGCCCGGACCACCGTTGACCAGGGCGACGCCCGCACGCATCTGCGGCAGGGGCGTCCGGGCGATCTTCAGGAGGAACCCCGCGATGGCCTCGGCACCCATGACCGGCCTGCGGGCGGCGACCACCTTGCCGCCGCCGTCGGAGAGCAGGACGGCGTCCGGGGCGAGCACGTCGATCAGTGCCTGGAGGTCGCCGGTCGAGACCGCGGCGAGGAAGGCGTCGAGGACCTCGGCGCCGTCCCTGCCGGCCGTCGCGGCCCCGACGGCCGTCCCGAAGGTGGCGTCGAGCCGGATGCGGGCCCGGTGGGCGATCTGGCGCACCGAGGCCTGGCTCCTGCCCATCGCCTCGGCGATCACCGGGTAGGGCAGGTCGAACACGTCGTGGAGCATGAACACGGCCCGTTGCTCCGGCGTGCCCTGCTGCAGCACCACGGACAGCGCGTACGTCAGCTGTTCCTCGACCAGGAGCCGGTGCTCCGGGCTCTCCTCGTCGGACAGCAGCGGTTCGGGCAGCCACGGCCCCGGGTAGTCCTCCCGGCGTCGTTCCACCGTGCGCACCTGGTTCAGTGCGGCGCGGGTGGCGGTGGTCGCGAGGTATGCCCGCGCATTCCGCACCGCCGTCCCGTCCACGGCAGCCCAGCGCAGGTAGGTCTCCTGGACGATGTCCTCGGCGTCCGCCCGGGAGCCCAGGATCTCGTAGGCGATGGCGAACACCATCGAGCGGTGGACGAGGAACAACTCGTCCTGGTCCGGGATGGTGGTCACGGCGTCAGTCTACGGATACGGCGGGCCCCGACGGCCAGGTGAAGGACCCCGGGCGGCGTGCCTCGCGTGCCAGCCACGCGATGGTCTTGCGGCACACCTGCTCCTTGGTCCAGCCCCCGGCCCGGCCGGCCACGGCCCAGGGCCGGGCGGCGTCGTCCGGATGCACGGCCTGCACGTGCCCGTGCCCCGCGCCCAGATCCAGGCACTGCAGGAGGTACCCGATGTCGATCGCGTCCGGTGTCGTCCCGGCCAGGCGGGCCAGCACGGTGTCGGCCGCATGAGCGCCCATCGGGAGCGCGGACGCGCAGGAGGCCCGGAGGTGCCGTCCCGCGCCTCCCTGGACGGCGACGGCATCCCCGGCGCCGAGGATGCGCGGGTGCCCCGGCACGGTGAGGGTCGCATCCACCATCAGCCGGCCGTCGTCGGTCACGGGCAGGCCGCTGTCCGCCGCCAGGCGCGCCACGGCCAGTCCGACGGTCCAGATCGTCGCCTGCCCCGCGGGGCGGCGCCCTACCGCGGTGGTGACGGCTCCGGAGGCCCGGTCCACCCTGCCGTCCTCCACCGTGACGTTCAGGTGGTGCAGGCGCCGGGCCACCGCCGGGTGCGCGGTCAGGGGATTCGCCAGGCCCGCGGGAGCGACGACGGTGATCACCAGGTCGGGACGCGACACCGCCACCGCGCAAGCCACCTCCACCCCGGTCGGGCCTGCACCGGCGATCGTGACGGTCGCTCCCGGCGGCAGCCCGGCGATCGCGTCCCGGGTCCTCCGGGCAACCGTGGGACTGGTCACCGAGAGCAGGGGCGTCGACTGTTCGCCACTTCCCGCCGCGTAGATCAGCCAGTCGAAGTGCACGGGCTCGCGATGCGCCAGCGCGACCGTCCGATGATCCGAGTCGATGCCCACCGCCCGGGTCTGCAGGTGCCGCACCTGCGGGTGCAGCACCTCGGCCCAGTCCACCCCTGGCTCGGTGCGGGTTCCGGCGGCGAACGCGTGCAACCGGATCCGCTCCATGAAGCGCGGCCCCGGGTCGACGAGGGTCACCTCCACGGCGGGAGCCCGCCTGCTCCCGGCGAGACGGTTGGCCGCCATCACCCCGGCATAGCCGCCGCCCAGCACCACTACGCGTGTCTTCTCAGTCATGATGTTCCGCTTCCTCGAAAGATCCCTGTGCTCTTAAGACACCGCCCGGGCACGGTTTGTGACACGTCCGCCCAATCGGCGTCGGCCGGCGAGATCGGCGCCGAGGAAAGCTGCGACACCCCGACCTACACTGGCTGGCAACGGAGAAGTGCCGGAAGGGGGAGCGATGCCGGGCATCACGAGCGCCGACGTGGCCCGCGAGAGCGGTGTCTCACGCACCACGGTCAGCTATGTCCTGACCGGCCGGAACGGCGTGAGCATCTCGGCGGAGACCCGGCGCCGCGTGCACGAGACCGCCGCCCGGCTCGGGTACGCCCCCTCGGCCGCGGCCCGCGCGCTCCGGACCGGACGCAGCGACCTCGTGCTGTGCATCCTGCCGGACTGGCCCGTGGGGCCGGTGATCGAGACCCTGCTGGACGAGCTCGCCGACGGCCTGTCCGGCCGGGGACTGTCCGTCCTCGTGCATCACGGCCGGGGGACGCGCGCCGCTCTCCGACCTGTGGCGTGCCGTGACACCCCGAGCGGTGATCGGCTTCGCCCCGTTCGCCGACGCGGACCTCCTCGCCATGCGGCAGGCCGGCATCCAGGTGCTCGGCACCCTCGGTGAGGAGCACCGCCCCGACGCCGGCCTCCCCGCCAAGAGCCAGCTCCGGATCGGCGCCCTGCAGGTCCGCCACCTCGCCGCCCATGGCCACCGGCGCCTCGGCTACGCCTGGCCTCCCGATGCGCGGCTCGGGGTCTTCGCCCGTGACCGCCTCCTCGGCGTCCGGCGGGCCTGCGCCGACCTGGACCTCCCGGAACCCGTCCTGCTGCCGGTCGACCCCGACGTCACCGGTGCCGCGGCAGCCGTCCGGCGCTGGCGGGAGGAGGGCGTCACCGCCGTCGCCGCGTACAACGACGACGTCGCGCTCGCGGTCCTCGCGGGGCTGCGGGCCGAAGGGCTCGCCTGTCCGGCCGACTGCGCCGTGATGGGCGTCGATGACATCCCGGCCGCGCGTCTGGCGGCGCCCCCACTGACGACGGTCTCCCAGTCGATCGAGCTGCAGGCGCGCTACCTCGCCGCCTTGGTCCTCGCCGACCTCGACGGCGCGGACAAGCCGGCACACCCCGGCCACGGGCTGCACCTCGTGCAGCGGGACTCGGCCTGAGTACTCCCTGGCGTGCGACGACAGGAGGGGCCGGAGCATCGCTCCGGCCCCTCCTGTCGCCGGCTACCCGATGCCCTACGGGTAGCGCTCCACATAGCTCGGCGTGCCGGTGTTCGCGTTGCTCACGGGCGCACCGGTGTCGTTGACCACGTGGTCGATCGTGCCTGCCCCGAGGTTCACGGTCAGGAGGTGGTTCAGCACCACACCGGGGGTGTCCGGCACCTCGAAGCCGTGGCTGGCGTGGATGCTCGGGTCCACGTTGGTGAAGATGTACGAGCCTCCGCCCTCCAGCGTGTGCTTCTTCACGCCGTCGGCCACCTTGTAGCCGGCCCAGCCGAGGATGCCGTCGTGCTGCCAGGCCGCCTGGTTCGGCGGGTCGTAGGGGAGCTCGTTCTGGAAGAAGACCGTGTGCCCGTTCTCGCCGTTCCACACCACGTTGTACTGCTGGTAGTGCTCCACGAAGAGCCCGGTGGCGGTGACGTCGTCGCCGTTCACCACCACCCCGTTGCGGCCCGTGCTGACATCCCAGCCGAAGGAACCCGCGTTGCCGTGGTCGGCGCGCCACACCCAGGTGTGGTCGATCAGCACGTTGTCGCTGTTCACCTCGAGGCTGATGTCGGCCTTGCCCACGTGCGGTCCGCCGATCCGGAAGTAGACGTCGCTGAGCGTCGTCGGGTTCGCCGGGTCGTTGTGCCCGGCGCCGTTGTTGCCGTTCTTCGTGCCCACCTGCAGCAGGACGGGGGAGTTCACGGTGCCGCCGTCGATCGTGACACCCGCGATGACGACGCCGGGCACGTCCGCGACGCGGATCGGTGTGGCGCCGTTCACGGCGGTCAGGGTGGCGTGACCGAGGCCGAGCACCACGGTGTCCGCCCGCTTGACCGCGATGGTCTGGGCGATGTCGTAGACGCCGGGGGTGAGGAGGAGGTGCTTGCCGCGGGCGAGGGCGTTGTTGATGGCCTGCACCGGATCGCCCGGCTTCGCCACGAAGAACTCCGACAGCCCGATGGTGCGGCCCGCGGTCGGTCCGTCACCCCAGGAGGTGCCGCGGGAGTCCTGCTGTGCCGCGGGGACACGGACGCTGTAGGCGCCGGAGGAGTCCGCGAACAGGTACGGCTTCTCCCGGCTGACCGGGGTCTCGTCGAGCGTCGTGTACGGGGGAGTGGGGAAGCCCTCGTCCGACGGCGCGCCCTCGGTCCCGGAGAAGACGGCGTTCCAGACGCCGTTGGACCAGCTGCCGATCTCGCTGTTGCGGGTCACCCACTGCTGCTGCGACCCGTTGACCATGTCCCCGGCCTTCGAATCGGCCAGGTAGCCGCCGCTCGCGTACTGCGGCCCGGCGGTGCAGTAGTCCATAAGGGAGAGCGTGCCGCCGGTGACGTTCACGCGGCGGAGCGAGACCGCCTGCGAGACGGCCCAGAAGTTCGCCGTCGCCCGGCAGCCGTCCTGCCCGGCGCCGTTGACCTCGAGGGTGAGGTTGGAGAGCGTCCGCCAGAAGTTGTTGAGCGCGATGCAGTTGGTCGTGCCGTTGTCGTCGAGGCAGCGGTTGTACACCTCGATCTTGCCGTTGATGACGACGTCGGACGGGGAGGCGCCGAGTCCCGCGACCTCCGTGTAGTAGCCGACCCTGAACTGCAGGGGTTCGGCATCGGTGCCGTAGGTACCCGGCAGGAACAGGAGGGCGGCGCGCCCGGTGCCCATCTCGTTGTCGACCTGCCGGGCGTTGACGGCGTCGACCGTCGCCTGGATCTCGCTCACCGGCATGCTGGGGTCGAAGACCGTCACGTCGGGGCCGAGGTCGGTGGCGGACGACGGCGGTGCCTTCTTCGTGGCGACCGGGGTGGTGGCCGCAGGGTCGAGGGGCGGAGCCGCCAGAGCGGTGGTGCCGGTGGCCATGGCCAGGAGCGTCGCCGCTCCGAGGGCTGCTGCCAGGCGGAGGCGCCCGGTCCTGGCGGGGTAGGGGGTGGTCATGCTGAACGGTTCCTCTCCGTCGAGGTGGTCCTGCCGGAAGCGGCGAGGTGAATCGTGTCACCCGCCGGAGGAAAGTACATCCCCGCACCCCCGTGAAGTCAAGGAATGCGGGAATCCTTCCGCCCGTCCTTGAAGCACCGGGGCCGCGATGGTAGAGCTTGGGAAGCGTTGCCGAGGAGAATCGGCAGCCACGGACCGCACGCGACGCGAGGAGACCCCATGGCAACGCCCGACGACGAAGAGCGCACCCTCAGCGACTGGAGCCGCACCCTGACCCAGGCCCTCCAGATCCTCGACCTGGAAGTGGACCACCCGAGGATCGTGGAGCTGGCCGAACGCTCCTCGCATCTGATGGGGCCGCACGCCGGCGTCATCAGCGCCTTCCTGGTCGGCTACGCCGCGGGCACCGTCACCACGACGAGCCGGGACGAGACGAGCGCCGCCGTCGGGAAGGCCATGACGACCGTGGAGACCGTCATCCGGAAGGACGAGGAGACGCAGGAGCAGAAGGGCTGGACCGGCTCGGCCCAGTAGCCGGGCCTCAGGCCGGGACGGCCGTGGCCGTGTGCCCGGCCAGGCGCCGGAGGGTCCAGGCCAGCACCACGCCGACCAGGACGGCTGCGGCCAGGCCGAGCCCCGAGTATCCCAGCAGCACGAGGCCCGGGCCGGCGAGTGCGCCGCCGAGTGCGCCGGCGAGGTTCATGATGAGATCCGACGAGCCCTGGACCGGTGCGCGCTCGGTGACGTCCACCGCCCCCGCCAGGAGGGCCGACGCCGAGACGACGCAGGCCGACCAGCCGAGTCCGAGCAGGATCAGGCTCACCGTCACCCACACCTCGGATCCGGACGCCCGCCACGCGGTCAGCAGTGCCGCCAGCAGGAGCACCTGGCCGAGGAGGATGCCCTGGATCTTCCCGGCGCGGTCCGCGATCCAGCCGAACAGGGGCGACAGCGCGTACATCCCGGCCACGTGCAGGCTGATGGTCAGTCCGACGACGGACAGCCCGGCGCCGTGGTCGTGCAGGTGGACGGGCGTCATGGACATGACGGAGACCATGGCGGCGTGGCTGGCCGCGATCGCCACGACGGCGAAACGGGCCGGCGGATTGCGGGCGAGGATCGCCAGTCCGCGTTGCCTCGCCGGAGCGGGCGCGCCTGCCGGATGGGCCGCGGCGTCGCGGCGGAGGGCGGTCAGGAGCGGATCGGGGCGCAGCCCCAGCGAGTAGACGAGGGCGGCCGCGGCCTGCGCGACGGCGGTGAAGACGAAGCCCCCGCTGAGCGGCGGGATGCCGAGCACCCCGGCCACGGCCTGGCCCGGCTCGAAGAGATTGGGGCCGAGGACGGCGCCGATGGTGGTGGACCAGACCACGACGGAGAGGCTGCGTCCACGCGTCGCCTCGGTGGCGAGGTCCGTCGCGGCGAAGCGCGCCTGGAGGCCCGTCGCCGCGCCGGCCCCGAGCAGGACCAGGGCCACGAGCAGCAGCGGGAAGACGGCGAGCGAGGCGGCCGTGATGGCGAGGAGCCCACCCAGGCAGGCGACGACGGCGCCGGCTGCCAGGGAGATACGGCGCCCCCTGCGCTGGGCGAGCGTCGCGAGGGGGACGGCTGCTGCGGCGGCACCGAGGGTCGCCATGGTCGCGGCCATCCCGGACCACGCACTGGAGCCGGAGGTCTCCGCCGCCAGGAGCGCACCGAGGGAGAGCGTGGCGCCGGCGCCCAGCCCGCCGAGGATCTGCGCGATCACCAGGATCCGGATGACGCGACGCTGCTGGTCGTGCCGGTCCTGCTGGTCTCGCTGGTCGTCGTCCTGCCGCTGATCCATGCCGCTCCCGGTCGCCGTGACCGCAGCAGTCTACGGCGGATCGCGGCCGGCGTCCTGCCGGGGAGGGGGCATGCGCGCCTTCCGTGCCGCAGTTCCCGGCCATGCCCGACGGTTCGCGCAGGACGGGACCGTCCGGGGCGTCAGACGCCCGAGACCGCGGCCTCCTTCGCCGGTGTCTCCTGCGTGCGCGCGTCCGGGAAGCCGTCCGCCTCTGCCTCGGGGACCGGCGCCGTCGCGGCCGCATAGTGTTCGGTCGGCGCGGTGTGGCTGCTCGGCTCGAACCGCACGATGATCTGCTTCGAGGTCGGCGTGTTGCTGCCCTCGGCGACCTCGTCCAGCGGTACGAGGACGTTCGCCTCCGGGTAGTACGAGGCGGCGCAGCCGCGCGCCGTCGGGTACGAGACCACGCGGTAGGCGCGCAGCACGCGCTCCACGCCGTCGTCGTACACGCCGTGGATGTCCACGTTCTGCCCGTCCTTCAGGCCCAGCTCGGCGATGTCCTCCGGATTGATGAACACCACGTGGCGGCCCTTCTTGATGCCGCGGTACCTGTCGTTGTGGCTGTAGATGGTCGTGTTCCACTGGTCGTGGGCGCGCAGCGACTGCAGGATCAGGGTGCCCTCGGGACGTTCGAGGTACTCGAGGTCGTTGACGGTGAGGACGGCCTTGCCGGTGGGGGTGTTGAACGTCCGGGAGTCCCTCGGGCCGTTGGCCAGGATGAAACCGCCGTCGAGGCGGATCTTCCGGTTGTAGTCCTCACATCCCTCGACGACGCGTGAGATGTGGTCGCGGATGAGGTCGTAGTCCTTCTCGAACCCCTCCCAGTCGGCGTCGACCTTCCCGTCGAGGGTGGCGCGGGCGAGGCGGCTGATGATGGCGGGTTCGGACAACAGGTTGTCGGAGACCGGCTCCACGCTGCCCCACGAGGGGTGCACGGCGCACACGGTGTCCTCCACGGAGACGAACTGCACGCCCGTGGCCTGGCGGTCGATCTCCGTGCGGCCCCTGCAGGGCAGGATCAGCGCCTCCTTGCCGGTGATCAGGTGCGAGCGGTTCAGCTTGATGGAGATCTGCACCGTCATGTCGGTCTTCTCGAACGCCTCCTCGGCGACCTGCGTGTCCGAGATGGCCGAGACGAGGTTGCCGCCGAGGGCGACGAACGCCTTGATCCGCCCGTCCCGCATGCGCTTGATGGATTCGACGGCGTCGGCGCCGTGCTCACGGGGAGGTTCGAAGGAGAACTCCTTCCCGAGCGCGTCCATGAAGGTCGGGGGCATCTGCTCCCAGATGCCCATGGTGCGGTCGCCCTGGACGTTGCTGTGGCCGCGGATGGGGGAGGCGCCTGCTCCGGGCTTGCCGATGTTGCCGCGCAGCAGCAGGAGGTTGATCATCTCCTTGATCGTGGCCACGCCCTTCTTCTGCTGCGTGATGCCCATGGCCCAGGTGATGATGACCTTGTCCGCCGCGAGGTAGCGGTCGGCCAGCTCGTCGATCTCCTCGGAGCGGAGGCCCGTCGCCTCGAGGACGGTGGCCTCGTCGAGCTTCAGCAGGTACTCGCGCAGTTCGTCGAGGCCCTCGCAGTGCTCCTCGAGGAACGCGTGGTCCAGCACGGTCCCGGGGTTCTTCGCCTCGGCCTCGAAGACGCGCTTCGACACGGCCTGCAGCAGGGCCATGTCACCGCCGAGCCGGACCTGGATGAACTGGTCGGCGATCTCCGTGCCCTTGCCCGCCACGCCGCGGACGGTCTGCGGGTTCTTGTAGCGCTTGAGGGCCGCTTCCGGGAGTGGGTTGACGGCGACGATCTGGCCGCCGTTGCGCTTGCAGTTCTCGAGCTCGGTGAGCATGCGCGGGTGGTTCGTGCCCGGGTTCTGGCCCATGACGATGATCAGGTCGGCGTTCTCGTAGTCCTGGAACGTGACCGTCGCCTTGCCGATCCCGATGGTCTGGCCCATGGCCCAGCCGGAGGACTCGTGGCACATGTTGGAGCAGTCGGGCAGGTTGTTGGTGCCGAAGGCACGGGCGAAGAGCTGGTAGAGGAAGGCGGCCTCGTTCGAGGTGCGGCCGCTGGTGTAGAAGGCGGCCTCGTCGGGGGAGTCGAGGCTCTTCAGCTTGGTCCCGATGATCTCGAAGGCCTCGTCCCAGCTGACGGGCCGGTAGTGGTCCTCGCCGGCCGGCTTGTAGACGGGCTCGACGAGCCGGCCCTGCATGCCGAGCCAGAACTCGGACCGCTCCCGCAGGTCGCTGAGGGAGTTCTCGGCCCAGAAGTCGGAGGAGATGACCACGGGCGCTGCTTCCCAGGTGACGGCCTTGGCACCGTTCTCGCAGAACTCGAAGGTCTTGCGCTTGGCGGGATCCGGCCAGGCGCAGCTGGGGCAGTCGAAGCCGTCCTTGTGGTTCATCTTGAGGACGGTCTTCAGGGTGCGCTCCACCCCCATGTGCTCGAGCGCCGGCTTCATGGAGTAGTAGACGCCCGGCACGCCCGCAGCCCACCCCTTGGGCCGGTCCTCGACCCGGAGGTTCTCCTCGTCGGGCTCGATCACTCGGGGTTCCTTGCGTGTCATGGCGAACATCCTTCTCCGCGGCCCGGGTAGGGCTCCTCGGCAGGCGATCCGACTGCCCTTGTGTATCAGGCCTAACAGGGTGTCGCACCGAACCGCAAGCATCCTGCGAAGATTCCGGCATTGCTTGACGGGGACCCGGGCGTCGAAGGGGCCCCGCGACGCTTCGAGCGGGCTCATTATGCACGCGGGAACGGCATCTTTGGAGGGGGGAGGAGCCAGCGTTTATTTAGTTGACCTAACGAAACGAGAAGCGTACAGTTACTTAGAGCAACAAAGTATACGAGGCCAGGAGTACCCATGTCAGTAGCTCAGCACACCGCTGCAGAGCTGGTGCACCACATCTTCGACCTGCAGCGTGCCCTGCGGGGAGTCACCGCAGCAGGGATGAAGTACTCGGAGCTGGGCCCCGCCCATACCGGCGTGCTCTTCTTCATCGGGGAGGGCGGCCCGATGCGCGCATCGGCCCTCGCCGGGAGGCTCGGCATCGGACCGTCCGCCTTGAGTCGGCAACTCGCCGACCTCGAGCAGTACGGCTTCGTGGTCCGGTCACCCGATCCGCAGGACGGCCGGGCCTGCCTGCTGTCGCTGTCGGAGGAGGGGCAGAAGTACCTCGCCGAGACGTACGAGCGCAGGGCGGAGACGCTGCGGGAGATCCTCTCCGACTGGACGGAGGGCGAGGCCGAGGCGGCGTCGTCGTCGGTCCAGCACCTCACCGCCGCCCTCCGCTCCGCCGCCCACCCCCACGGGGCGGCGTCGTCCGGGTCCACGGACCCCACCAGGGCACCACGCACCACCGCACACCGCACGGGCAACGACGGCCGTCACCACCTGGACCCCATGTCCGAGATCATGAAGGAAGAACGCTGATGGCCACCCATTCCACCAAGGCGAGGACCACTGTGGTCCCCGAGCCGCAACCGGCTGCCGCCTCCCATCACGGGGCCGGCGAGCCGATGACCCACAAGCAGATCCTGCAGGCGCTCACGGGTCTGCTCGCAGGCCTGTTCACGGCGATCCTGAGCAGCACCATCGTCGCCAACGCCCTGCCCACGATCATGAGCGACCTCAACGGCTCCCAGACGGACTTCGCCTGGGTCATCACGGCCGCACTGCTCGCCAACGCGGCGACCACCCCCATCTGGGGGAAGTTCGCCGACCTGTTCGACAAGAAGGTCCTGGTCCAGGCCAGCATCGTCATCTTCGTGGCGGGCTCGGTACTCGCGGGCTTCGCCGAGAGCATCCCGCTGCTCCTCACGGCACGCGTCATCCAGGGTGTCGCCATGGGTGGCCTCACCGCCCTGGCGCAGGCCATCATCGGCACCATCATCGCGCCGCGCGAGCGTGGCCGGTACTCCGGCTACATGGGCGGCGTCATGGCCGTGGCGACCGCCGGCGGGCCTCTCCTCGGCGGCTTCATCGTGGATTCCCCGCTCGGCTGGCGCTGGACGTTCTTCGTCTGCGTGCCGCTCGCGATCATCGCCCTCGTGCTCCTGCAGGTCACGCTGAAGCTCCCCGACACGCGCCGTAAGGCACGGATCGACTGGCTGGGCTCCATCCTGCTCACCGCGGGTGTCAGCCTGCTCCTCATCTGGGTTTCCTTCGCGGGCAAGGAGGGCTACTACGAGTGGTTCTCCCGCGAGACCGCCCTGATGGTCGGCGGCAGCGTCATCCTGCTGGCGCTCCTCCTCCTCGTGGAGTCGAAGGTGGCCGAGCCGGTCATCCCGCTCAAGATCATCTCCCAGCGGACCACGGCCCTCGCCATCATCGCCTCTGTCGCCGTCGGTATCGCGCTGTTCGCCAGCTCGAGCTACCTCGGCCAGTACTACCAGGTGGCCCGTGGCGCCACGCCCACCGAGGCCGGCCTGCTCACCCTGCCCATGATCGCCGGCAACCTGCTGGGCTCCATCGGCGCCGGGCAGCTCGTCACGAAGTACGGCAAGTGGAAGCGGTACCTCATCGCAGGTTCCCTGTTCCTCATCGCGGGCCTCGGGTTCGCGGGCACCATCGACCACGAGACCGCACTCTGGCTCGTCGGCATCTACACGTTCGTCTTCGGCCTGGGCCTCGGCCTCATGCTGCAGAACCTCGTCCTCGCGGTCCAGAACACCGTGGCCGTCAAGGACATCGGCTCCGCCAGCGCGTCCGTCGCGTTCTTCCGGTCGATGGGCGGTGCCGCGGGCGTCGCGGTCCTGGGTGCCATCCTCGGTACGCAGGTCGAGTCCAAGACCACCGAGGGCCTCGCTGCCGCCGGTATCCCCACCACGGGCGGTGCGGCGGGCGGTTCGCTCGACCTCGTCGACCTCCCTGCGCCGATCGCCGAGATCGTCCGCGCAGCCTATGGCGACAGCACGGCCATGATTTTCCAGATCACGGCGGTCATCGCGCTCGTCGCCCTCATCTGCGTGCTGTTCATCAAGGAGAGCCCGCTGCGGCGCACGGTCGACTTCGCCCAGGCGGCCCCCGCGGGTCCGGCAGCGTCGATGTCGCCCGCAGCCACGGGTACGTCGCCGGCAGTCGCCGGTGCCCAGCCTGCTGCTGGAGCAGCGGAGGACGCCGGGGCCGACACCGGGCGCCGGTCGCCTGAGCCGTCCGACGTCGTCGCGGTGCAGCCGTCCCACGGCCGGCACAGCGCGGGTCCCGTCGCCATCTCCAAGGCCGACGTCGACCGCGTGGTCCAGGAGCTGTCCGAACTGGACGCCGAGCTGTCGGATCGGGCGGACGCCAACCGCTGAGCACCAGCCGCTGAGGCTCACCGAACAGGCCACCGGGACATCCCGGTGGCCTGTTCGCGTTCCGGGGCCGGGCAGTTTGTTCCCTTGTTCCACAAACCTCTTGTCCCCGGCGGTGATGTGACGTAGCGTTCTGGTCACCGGTCATCGAAACGTTTAGACGACCGGCGACCGGGGGAGGAATGCCGGTCCATCGTCCGCTGACACAGGAGTCCGCATGGCCAACATCCACGACGTAGCCCGTGTCGCCGGTGTGTCCATCAGCACCGTCTCCTATGCCCTCAGTGGCAAGCGTCCGATCGGCGAGAAGACCCGGCTGCGCATCGACCAGGCCGTCCGCGAGCTCGACTACATGCCGAACGCCGCCGGACGGATGCTGGCCGGGACCAGGACGCGCATCTTCGCCCTGACGGCGCCCCTCCGGAGTGATACCTACACTCCCGCACACATGGCCTTCGTCCTGGCCGTGGCGACGGCGGCCCGGCAGTACGACTACGACGTCCTGCTCCTGACGGAGGACGAGGCGACGGACGGTCTCCGCCGCGTCTCCTCGAGCCGGCTCGTGGACGGCATCATCGTCCTCGACGTCTCCATCAACGACGAGCGGGCGGATCTCGTGCGGGCGCTCGGCGTACCGGCGGCCCTCATCGGCGTCCCGGGGAACGCGGAGGGACTCGTCTGCGTGGACCTCGATTTCGAGGCGGCAGCAGCGCTCGCGGTGGACCGGCTCGTCGACGCCGGGCATGCCTCGCTCGCCCTGCTGGGTCATCCGCAGGCCGTGTACGAGCGTGGCTCCAATTTCCCCACACGCTTCCGCGACGGCTTCCTGCGGAGGGCTTCCGAGCGGGGTGTCGATGCCCGCTTCTCGATGATGGAGAAGGATGCACCGGACGTCCGGTCGGCGCTCTTCGGTGTCCTCGATGCCGATCCTGCGCCCACCGGCCTCGTGGTCCACGCGGAGGAGGGTGTCCACAAGGTGGTCCTCGAGGCGATCGCGGGACGCGGGCTGTCCGTACCACGGGACCTGTCCGTGATCGCGGGCGTGCCGACCTTCGACACCTCCGGCTTCACGCCGCCGCTCGATTCCATCCCGCTGATCCCGGCGGACACCTGTACCCGTGCGGTCGAGCTGGCAGTCCGGCAGCTCGACGGCACCGTCGCACCGCGCGTCGAGCTCGTCGCGCCCACATACCGCGAACACGGTTCCGTCGCGGCACCCCGCCGGGGCTCGTAGCACCGGTCGTCCGTCTGTCGGCCCACCCCGGCAGGTCATTCGTCCAGTTGTCGAAACGTTTCGATCCAGCCCGGCCGTCTCTTCGGCCGGTCACCACTACAAGGGAGTAGCCATGAAGAAGAGCAGAATGATTCTGGGGGCCGCGTTCACGGCGGCGGCCCTCGCCCTGTCGGGATGTGCCGGGTCCGGTCCGGATGCCCAGTCGGGGTCCGGCGGCGAGGGGGACACCCTGAAGCTGTGGCACTTCGAGAGCGAGACGAGCGCCATGGGCATCGCCTGGGCCGAGGCCATCAAGGTGTTCGAGGAGGAGACGGGTGCCACCGTCGAGTTCGAGGAGCGCAGCTTCGAGCAGATCCGCTCCACCGCCAGCCAGGTGCTGAACTCGGACGAGGCCCCTGACCTCCTGGAGTACAACAAGGGCAACGCCACAGCCGGTCTGCTGTCCAGCCAGGGCCTGCTGTCCAACCTCGACGACGCCGTGGAGCAGTACGGCTGGGACGACAAGCTCGCGCCCTCGCTGCAGACCACGGCGAAGTACGACGAGCAGGGCATCATGGGGTCCGGCAGCTGGTTCGGTGTCCCCAACTACGGCGAGTTCGTGGAGGTCTACTACAACAAGGACATGTTCGCCGAGGCGGGCCTCGAGGTGCCCACGACGCTCGACGAGTTCGAGGACGTGCTGCAGAAGTTCTCCGACCAGGGCGTCACCCCGCTGGCCGAGTCGGCGGCGGAGTACCCGCTCGGCCAGCTCTGGTACCAGCTCGCACTCACCCAGGCGGACCGCGGCTGGGTCGAGGACTACCAGCTGTACAAGAACCCGGTGGACTGGCAGGGCGAGGAGGTCTCCTTCGCCACGGACACCGTCAAGGACTGGACCGACAAGGGCTACATCTCCACCAACTCCACGGGTTCGACGGCGGAGGACGCCGGCACCGCCTTCATCAACGGCACCAACCCGATCTTCGTCTCGGGCAGCTGGTGGCACAACCGGTTCACCACCGAGGCCACCGGCTTCGACTGGGGCACCTTCCTGTTCCCGGGGGCGGACCTCGCACCGGGCTCGGCGGGCAACATGTGGGCCGTGCCGGAGACCGCCGCCAACAAGGAGCTCGCCTACAAGTTCATCGACATCACGATGCGCCCCGAGATCCAGAACCTGATCGGCAACAACGGAGGCGTCCCGGTCGCCGCCGATCCGGCGGACATCACCGATGAGAAGAGCTCGGAGCTCATCGCGAACTTCAACGAGCTCACCGAGAAGGACGGCATCGCGTTCTACCCGGACTGGCCCACGCCCACGTTCTACGACGAGCTGAACGCCGGTCTCCAGGAACTGCTGAACGGCACCAAGACGCCGGAGGAGTTCCAGCAGCAGGTCGGGGACCAGTACCAGAGCGGTGTCGACGACATCGTCGGCTGACCCCGCATCATCCCGATCGCGCCGACCGGCTCATCCCGACGTCGGCGGCGCGGCCGGGACCACCCGACGAACCCTGCCCTGGAAGGTGCACGCCCATGGCGATCGCAACCCGGTCGAAGGAGCGCCCCGCGCGCCCGACCACCAGTCTCATCCCCGGCTCCAGCCGCAACTCCTTCTGGTTCTACCTCCTGCCCGGCCTCGCCCTGCTCACGCTCATCATCGTGGTGCCGCTGCTGTGGAACATCTACCTGACCTTCACCTCCTACCGCGGGATCCGTCCGCCGGAGTTCATCGGCCTCGAGAACTGGGTGGAGCTGTTCGGCGACACGACGTTCTGGACCTCGTTCCGGAACTCCGTGGCCATGATCATCGCGATGGTGGTGGTGCCCACGGTGCTGGGCCTCGTCCTCGCGGCGATGCTGTTCGACCTCATCGGGCGGAAGTTCGGTGGGCATCTCGCCAGCTTCCTCCGCGCCACCTACTACCTGCCGCAGATCCTGCCCGGCGTCATCGCGGCCATCGTCATCGGCTGGATCCTCCGGCCGGAGAACGGTGCCCTGAACCAGGTGCTCGCGGCCGTGGGCCTCGGGGGCCTGCAGGGCAACTGGCTCGGCGACCCCGATACGGCCCTGCCCAGCATCATGGTCATCATGGTCTGGGTGCAGCTCGGCTACCCCGTGGTCATCTTCATGGCGGCGCTGCAGCGCGTGGACCCGGAGCTGTACGAGGCGGCGGAGCTCGACGGCGCCAACTGGTTCCAGCGCTTCCGCGCCATCACCGTCAGCATCATCCGGCCCGAGATCTTCGTGGTCACCCTCACCTGCGCGATCGCCGCGCTCAAGGTCTTCGGCCCCATCTACGCCCTGACCGGCGGCGGACCCGGCACCTCGACGATCGTCCCGGCGTACTACGCGTACAGCGAGTTCTTCCAGTCCCAGCAGGTGGGCTACGGCGCGACCATCGCCACCGCGCTGACGGTGGTCATCGCCGTCGTCAGCATCATCTTCGTCCTCGTGCAGACGAGGCTCGAGCGCAACGAGGAGGCACGCTGATGGCCGTTCCCACCCTGACCCGCGAAGCGGTCCAGGAACCACCCCGTCAACGACGGCGCAGCGGGCGGGCGCGCAGGACCGCCGGCGACTGGGTGATCCTCGCGGTGGCCGTGCTGATCGGGCTGCTCATCGCCGTCCCGTTCCTGCTCATCCTCGCCAACTCGTTCAAGTCGCCCGCCGACTACGCCACGGGCGGGCCGCTGTCCCTTCCGTCGGCGCTCTCCTTCGATGGCATCACCGCCTTCTGGGAGCGCGTCGACTTCCCCCGGAAGCTGTGGAACAGCTTCTTCATCAGCGGTGTGGTGGCGGTGCTCGCCGTCGGGATCTCGATGTTCAACGCCTTCGCGCTCGGCATCGGGCGGGTCCGTGGCCGGACCTGGCTGGTGCTGCTGATCCTGCTCGCCAACATGCTGCCGCAGGAGGTGCTGCTCTACCCGCTGTACTTCATGTTCCGGCAGGTGGGCCTCTACGACAGCGTGTGGGCCGTGATCATCATCTTCACGGTCATCCAGAGCGCCTTCGGGACCTATCTCCTGGCCTCGGTCTACGGGACGTTCCCGAAGGAGCTGCTGGAGGCGGCGTCGCTCGACGGCGCGAGCCGCTGGCAGATCCTGTGGCGCGTGATCTTCCCGATCTCGCGGCCCACACTGAGTGTGCTGCTGATCTTCTTCTTCATCTGGACGTGGAACGAGTTCCTGATCCCGCTGACGTTCCTCGTGGGCAACGACAACCAGACCGTGCCCGTGGCCATCACGGTGCTGCAGGGCGACCGCCTCATGGACGTCACCACCACCAGCGCCTCCGCCCTCCTCGGGCTCCTTCCCACGCTCATCTTCTTCCTCATCTTCCAGCGCACCCTCACCCGGGGCATCACGGCAGGAGCAGTCAAGTAACCATGAAATTCACCGACGGATTCTGGCATGCCCGCCCCGGCGTCGACGCGCAGTACGCGCAGGAGGCCTACGACATCGAGGCGGTGGACTACCGGCGCCTCGTCGTCTCCGCTCCGACGAAGGTCATCGAGCGGCGCGGTGACACGCTCAACCGGGCCCTGCTGACGGTCACCCTCAGCACACCGCTCGACGGCGTGATCGGCGTGCGCATCGAGAACCACCGCGGTGACACCCCGCACCGGGGCTTCGAGCTCGTCGGAGCGGTGGAGGGACTCGGTGCGGCGAAGGCGGACGACGACGGCGGTGTCCTCACCGCGGGCGGACTCACCGCGCGCATCAGCAGGGGGGCGCCCTGGAACCTCACCTTCGAGGCGGACGGCCGGACCCTCACGTCCAGTGGCCCCAAGTCCGTGGGCCGGATGGGCCTCGCGCCGGATGCCCCCGTGACCACCGAGCCCGCCGGCGTCGCGGGGGTGTCGACGACGGGACGCGCGCCGTCGTCGTCGTACCTTCACGCCCAGCTCTCCCTCGGCGTCGGCGAGCTGGTGTACGGCCTGGGGGAGCGCTTCGGGCCGCTCGTGAAGAACGGGCAGACCGTGGACATCTGGAACGCCGACGGCGGCACGTCCAGCGAGCAGTCGTACAAGAACGTGCCGTTCTACCTCACCAACCGCGGGTACGGGGTGTTCGTGAACCACCCCGAGCACGTGTCCTTCGAGGTGGGGTCCGAGTCCGTGGAACGCGTGCAGTTCGCGGTGCCGGGCGAGACGCTCGAGTACTTCGTCATCCAGGGGCCCACGCCGGCGGACATCCTCGAGCGCTACACGCGCCTGACGGGTCGGCCTGCGCAGGTGCCGGCCTGGTCCTACGGTCTGTGGCTGTCCACGAGCTTCACCACCGACTACGACGAGGCGACGGTGACGCACTTCGTCGACGGTATGGTGGAGCGGGACCTCCCGCTCAGCGTCTTCCACTTCGACTGCTTCTGGATGCGCGAGTTCAACTGGACGGACTTCGAGTGGGATCCGCGGGTCTTCCCCGATCCGGAGGGCATGCTCGAGCGGCTGCACGGCAAGGGACTGCGGGTCAGTGCCTGGGTCAACCCGTACATCGGGCAGCGGTCGAAGCTCTTCGACGAGGCCGCGCAGGCCGGCTACCTCGTGCGGCGCGACGACGGCACGGTCTGGCAGTGGGACCTGTGGCAGGCGGGCATGGGCCTCGTGGACTTCACCAACCCCGACGCGACCGCCTGGTTCCAGGGCAAGATCCGCACACTGCTCGGCCAGGGCGTGGACGCCATCAAGACGGACTTCGGCGAGCGCATCCCGCTGGGTGTGCAGTGGCACGACGGCACGCCGGCGGAGACCATGCACAACCTCTACCCGCAGCTCTACAACCGGGCCGTGTTCGATGTCCTGGAGGAGGTCCGGGGAACGGGGGAGGCCGTCCTCTTCGCACGCTCGGCGACCGCCGGCGGCCAGCAGATGCCGGTGCACTGGGGCGGCGACAACTCGTCGTCCTTCGAGTCCATGGCAGAGACGCTCCGTGGCGGGCTCTCGCTCGCCCTGAGCGGCTTCGGGTACTGGAGCCATGACATCGGCGGGTTCGAGGGCTCACCCGACCCGGCCGTGTTCAAGCGGTGGCTCGCGTTCGGCCTGCTCTCGAGCCACTCGCGCCTGCACGGCTCCACCAGCTACCGCGTGCCGTGGGCCTTCGACACGGGGGACGAGCCCGAAGGGCAGAGTGCCGTCGACGTCACGCGGACCTTCGCCCGGCTCAAGCTCTCCCTCATGCCGTACCTCTACGGCGTCGGCCTGCAGGCACACAGCACGGGGACACCCTTCATGCGGCCCATGCAGCTCGCCTTCCCGGACGATCCCGCGGTCGCGCACCTCGACCGGCAGTACATGCTCGGGCCCGACCTGCTCGTGGCCCCCGTGTTCTCCGCGGACGGTGCCGTGGAGTACTACCTTCCTGGCGGGACGTGGACGCATCTGCTCACGGGCGAGCTGGTCGACGGCGGCGGATGGCGGCGGGAGACGCACGGCTTCGACAGCCTGCCCCTGTGGGTGCGGGAGGGCACGGTCCTCGTCACCGGAAGCAGCGACGCCGCCCGGCAGGTCCCCGACTACGACTACCTCGACGACCCGCTGGTCACCGTCTACCCCGGCACGGCCGACGGTGCCTCGGCCCGTGTGGTCACCCCGTCGGGGTCCGAGGGCGAGTTCCGGGTGTCCCGATCCGCGGCCGGCTACCGTGTCACGGGCCCGGAGGGGGTCGTCTTCCGTGCATGCCTCGCCGGGGGTGGGCAGGAACGGTCCGACGGCGGTGTCGTGGTCCTGGAGGGCTGACCGGCGGCCAGTAGCATCGAGGGGTGAAACCGTTCCTCCTGCTGGGTACCCGTGCCGAGAACTATGCGGCCGAGGCCGAATACCGGAGCTTCCTGCGCTACGGCGGCCTCGCCGAGGGTGAGCTGCGCCGTATCCGCGTGGAAGCGGAGCCGCTGCCAGAGCTCGACCTCGCGGACTACTCCGGCATCTTCCTCGGCGGGAGCCCTTTCAACTCCTCGGATCCCCAGGAGTCGAAGAGCGAGGTCCAGGTGCGTGTGGAGCGTGAGCTCGGCCTGCTGCTGGACCGCGTGGTCGCGACCGACTAACCCGTTCTTCGGTGCCTGCTACGGCGTCGGGACCCTGGGCCGCCACCAGGGTGCTGTCATCGACGGCACCTACGCGGAACCGGTCGGCTCCGTCGAGGTCACACTGACCGGGCACGGCGTCGCGGACCCGTTGCTCGCCGGCCTGCCGTCGTCGTTCGCCGCCTATGTGGGGCACAAGGAGGCCTGTGCCTCGTTGCCGGCGTCGGCGGTGCTGCTGGCGTCGTCGGCCACGTGTCCGGTGCAGATGTTCCGTGTGGGGCAGAACGTGTACGCCACGCAGTTCCATCCGGAACTCGACGTCGAGGCGCTCGTGGGACGCATCAGCACCTACCGCCATGCAGGGTACTTCCCGCCCGAGGAGGCCGACGAGTACATGGCCCGGGCGCGAGCCACGGTGGTGGACCAGCCCGAGCTGATCCTGCGGGCGTTCGTCAAGCGGTACGCGCGGGAGTAGAGCGGGGCGTTACGGGGACGGGTGCTGTCCCAGCCGGGGCGCGGTCCTGGGGTCGGGGTCTGGTGTCCGTGCCCGGCGGCCGCTGCCGGTAGGCGCCCGATCTCCCATGCCTGCGCTGATCCTGTCCCAAACCTGCGGGTCAGGTGCGAGAGCGGCACCCTACGATCGGAGGGTGGGGGATCAGCGATGGTGACGGCGGCAGACCGTGCGCGGGAGGCACGGCAGGAACAGGCCTTGCAGGCGGTACGGGCGGCGGAACGGGCCGAGCAGCTGCGGGCCGAGCTGACCCAGGCACGGATCGAACTCGAGTTCTTCGAGCGTCGGCCGGCACAGGGGACGAAGCGCAGCGCATCACCTGCCGCCCAGGACTCCGATCGCAGGAACGTCCGGCGTGGTCGCACGTCGACGCGGGGTGTCGTCGTCGGGCTCTGGTTCATCGTGTTCTACCTGCTGCTCGTCGCCCTCGCCAACGGGACCCCTGATGGTGCAGCTTCAGCGGACTCCTCACAATCGACTTCTTCGGCCGTCGCAGCGCTCCCGACCGGTTCCAGCGTCCCGCCGCTCGCCGGTGCGCCGGGGGCGTCCGCGTTCGCCGTTGCCGGCCCCTCGATCGTCCTCGCACTCCCGACCGTCCCAAGGACCGCCCGGCCCCCAGCCGCCCCCGTCCGCTGACGCCGTCAGCGCCTCCCGTCACCCCGTACCGCTCGCCGCCCACCGTACGTCACCCCGTACCGCTCGCCGCCCACCGTCCGTCGCCGATGGTCGGGACGGACGCCGTCGGACTGTCACTGCCTAATCCGTGCCTGTCCCGCGTCGGTGCCGCGCTGTACTGTCGAGGAAACAGGCGCAGGGCGACACGGAAGAGGTAGCTGTCATCGGTTCCAGCATGAGCACCAGACCGGCGTCCCGCACGGTTCCCGTCATCCCCGCTCCGGGCGAGAAGCGTCATCACCAGGTGCTCGTCATCGGTGGCGGCAACGCAGGAGTCTCCCTCGCCGGGCGTCTTCGCCGCTACCGGGTGAAGGACATCGCGGTGATCGAGCCGCGCACCCGTCATCTGTACCAGCCCCTGTTCTCCCACGTCGCCGGTGGAACCGCCGACGCCTTCGACGCCGTACGGCTGCAGTCCGCCGTCATGCCGAAGGGAGTCACCTGGATCCAGGACAAGGCCACCGACGTCAGCACGGACTCCAGGACTGTGCTGCTGGAGTCGGGATCGGCTGTGACGTACGACCACCTCGTGGTCTGCCCCGGCATCCAGAACGACTGGACCGCCATCCCCGGCCTGAAGGAGGCGATGGAAGGGCCGCACGGCGCCTCGAACTACGAGTACGAGCTGGCGCCGAAGGCCTGGAAGCTCTTCAGGGACCTGACCCACGGAACCGTCGTCTTCACGCAGCCGCCCGGACCGGCGTCGTGCGACGGCGCCGCGCAGAAGCCCATGTACCTCGCGTGCGACCACTGGCGGCGCCAGGGCGTGCTCGAGGACATCCGGGTGGTCCTCGCGGTGTCCACGCCGACGATCTTCGGCATGGACATCATCGACGAGGAACTGGGCCGGAAGATCGACGAGTACGGGATCGAGGTCCGCTACAGCACCGAACTCGCGTCCGTGGATCCCGAGGGCCGGACGGTCGACCTGAAGAACACCGTCACCGGTGCGTCGGAGACCATCGCGTACGACGTCCTCCACGCCGTTCCGCCGCAGTCCGCGCCCGAGTGGCTGAAGACCACGGACCTGCCGGCGGCCGGCAACCGGGGCGGTTTCGTCGAGGTGGACCCCGTGATCCTGCGGCACACCCGTTTCCCCACCATCTGGTCGCTCGGCGACGCGGCGTCCACCCTCAACTCGAAGTCCGGCGCGGCGCTGCGCATGCAGACGAAGGTCCTCGCCAAGAACCTGAAGGCCGTACTGAAGGGCAAGAAGCCCACCGCCGAGTACAACCACTACTCGGCATGCCCTTTCGTGGTCAGCCGGAACACGGTCGTGTTCTCGGAGTTCGACGACAAGTACTCGCCGATGCCCACCGTCCCGGGCTGGAACGACCTCGCACGCGAGCGCAGACTGACGTACCTCATCGAACGGGTCGTCCTGCCGAAGGTCTACTGGAACCTCATCCTCAAGGGTCGCGCCTGACGCACCCGGATCCACCCCGCACCGTCACCGCTCGGTCGTTCGCCGGCGACGAGCGGGACGGGAGGTATTGCGGGCTCGACGCGACCCCCACGTCCAGGCGGCGTCGTCCCTCCGTCGTCGTTCTGCACCCCTTGCCGCTGTACAGGAGCAGGTCTACACTCGTGTAATCAACCAATTGGTTGATCAACGAGGAGGTGGATCATGAGGGATGACGCTCTCGATGCCGCCTTCTCGGCGCTCGCCGATCCGGCACGCAGGGCCATCGTCGCGCGGCTGTCGCGCAGTTCGGCCACAGTGAACGAACTGGCGGAACCCTTCACCATGACCAAGCAGGCCGTGTCGAAGCACATCCAGGTGCTCGAGCAGGCAGGCCTGATCACCCGCACGCGGGACGGGCAGCGCCGTCCCTGTCATCTCGACCCGGCCGCCCTCGAGGCACTGACAGGCTGGATCGACACCTACCGCCTCGAGGCCGAGCGGCAGTACCGCCGGCTCGACGGCGTCCTCGCAACCCTGAAGGACCAGCACAGCAAGGATCAGTCATGAGCAATCCCACCACCATCACCGCGGAACCCGGCCAGCCGTACGTGGACATCGTCCGGGAGTTCGACGCTCCCCGCGACCTCGTGTTCCGTGCCTTCACGGAGCCGGACCTCGTCCGCCAGTGGCTCGGTCCGCACCGCATCACCACCGAGATCGGTGAGTTCTCGGCCGTCACCGGCGGAGCCTACTCGTACCTCCACCGCGACGACGACGGCGGCGCCTACGGCTTCCGCGGCATCTTCCACACCGTCGTCGCACCCGAGCGGATCATCCAGACGTTCGAGTTCGACGGCGCACCGCACCAGGTGAGCCTCGAGAGCATGACCTTCGAGGATCTGGGCGACGGCCGCACACGGTGCTCCGGACGGTCGGTGTTCCTCAGCGGCGAGACCCGCGACGCGATGATCAGCAGCGGCATGGAGATCGGCGTCAACGAGGGCTACGAGCGGCTCGACTCCGTCCTGTCCTCGCTGTCCGTGGCGAGCTGACATCGGGGACCCGGCAAGGGCCCGAAGTGCGGAGCCCCGACGGGGCGGTCCCGGGCCTTGTCCGGCCAGGGACCGCCCCGTAGCATCCGGTCATGGAGATCATCGAGTACCACCCGCGGCGGGACCAACTCGTGTACACCTTCGGTGGAAGCGCACCCGTGCTGACCGTCCAGCCCGGCACAGCGCTGAGGCTCTGGACGGAGGACGCCTTCAACAACGCGCTCACCTCCGTCGACGACGTGTCGGGCGAGAAGGTGGACCTCAACTTCGTCAATCCGCAGACCGGCCCGTTCTACGTGGAGGGCGCCGAGCCCGGAGACACCCTGGCCCTCCACGTCGTCGACCTCACACCGGCCCGCTCGTACGGGGCATCGGCCACCATCCCCTTCTTCGGCGGGCTCACCACGACCGACCGGACCGCCACCCTGCACGAGCCCCTGCCCGACATCACCTGGATCTACCACGTCGACACGGAGCGGCGGACGGTCGGGTTCCAGTCCAGGCTCGGTGACTTCGAGGTCGCCCTGCCGCTCGAGCCGATGCTCGGCACGGTCGGCGTCGCGCCGCCCGGCGGGGAGGTCCGCTCTGCACTCGTCCCCGAACGGTTCGGCGGGAACATGGACGCGCCGGACGTGAAATCGGGTACCACGGTGTACCTCGGGGTGAACGTGGAGGGTGCGCTGTTCTCCGTCGGCGATGGACACTACCGTCAGGGCGAAGGTGAAGCGTGCGGAACCGCCGTCGAGGGTGCCATGTACTCGACGATCATCGTGGAGCTCATCAAGGGCGGCGCTCCGGCCTGGCCACGGCTCGAGACGGACTACCACTGGATGGCCGTGGGCTCGTCGCGTCCCATGGAGGATTCGTGGCGCATCGGGCAACTGGAGATGATCCGCTGGTTCAGTGACCTGTTCGGGCTGCACCAGCTCGACGCGTACCAGCTCCTCACACAGACCGCGCTCGCGCCGATCGCGAATGCCGTCGACGCCAACTACAGCGTGGTCGTGAAGGCACCCAAGGCGCTCTTCCCGGCGACCGACGCCTATGGGGGGCTTCATGCCCACCTTCGACGACAGGCTGCGGAACTGCGCTGACCGCCCGTACCAATCTCCCGCACCACCGAAGGAGTTCCATGGACCTGCACCTGACCGGCACGACAGCTCTCGTCACCGGCGGCACGAAAGGCATCGGGCGGGCGATCGTCGAGTCCTTCGTGCAGGAGGGCGCGAACGTGGCCTTCTGTGCCCGTCATGCGGGCGACGTCGCAGCGACGGAAGAGGCGCACGCATCGTCGCCGGGCCGGGTCAAGGGGTATGTGCTCGACGTCGGGGACGGGCCGGCGGTGAGCGCCTGGGTCGAGGCCGTGGCTGCCGACTTCGGTGGGATCGACGCCGTCGTGAGCAATGTCAGCGCCCTCGCGTTCGCGGACACCGCTGAGAACTGGGAGGCGAGCCTGCGGGTGGACCTCCTGGGGACGGTGGGTCTCGTCAAGGCGTCGCTGCCGTACCTGGAACGCAGCGCGATCCCGTCGATCACCGCGATCTCGAGCGTGTCCGGTCGGGAGGTCGATTTCGCGTCCGGCCCGTACGGCACGGTGAAGACAGCGCTCATCGGCTACATGGCGGGGCTGGCATTCCACCTCGCAGGGCAGGGTATCCGTGCCAACACGGTCTCGCCCGGCAATACCTACCACGCGGGCGGGGCATGGGAGGGCATCGAGCAGGGCAACCCGGAACTCTTCGCCACGGCGATGGGCCTCAACCCGACGGGCCGTATGGGTACACCGCAGGAGGTGGCGGACGCCGTCGTGTTCCTCGCCAGTCCCCGCTCCAGCCGGACCACCGGCGCCAACATCCTGATCGACGGGGCCCTCACCCGCGGCATCCAGCTCTGACGGGCCTGGTCCCGCACGGGATCCGATCACCGGAACGACGAAGGGCGCCGGATGTCCCGGCGCCCTTCGGTGGTTCCCTCTTCGATGTCCGTCACCTCGGCCCGGCCACCAGGGTGGGGTGACCCGTGGCAGGTTGCCCGAAGCCGGTCACCTGTTCCTGGTGACCCGCGCGGCTACTTGGCCAGGAAGCGGAGCAGAATCTCGTTGACCTCGGCCCCATGGGTCCACAGGAGGCCGTGCGGTGCGCCCTCGATCTCCACGTACTCGGCGGAGGGCAGGCGCTTGGTGAACTCGCGGCCGGTCGAGTCGATCGGCAGGATGCGGTCCTCGGTGCCGTGGACGATCAGGGACGGTACGGTCACCTTCTCGACGTCGGAGCGGAAGTCGGTCAGCCAGGAGTCGACGACGGCGAAGGACGCGTACCAGGACGAACCGGCTGCGACGTTCCAGGCGTTACGGAGTACCTCCTCGCTGAGCCGGTTCCCGAGGAAGGCGTCGGTGTTGAAGAAGTCGTTGTAGAAATTGCTGAACCAGGCGTAGCGGTCCTCGATCGCTGCGCTGCGGATGCCGTCGAACACGGTGGACGGCACGCCCGACGGGTTGTCGTCGGTCTGGAGGAGGAACGGCTCGAGGGAACCGAGGAAGGCGGCCTTCGCTACGCGTGCCTCACCGTAGGTGCCGATGTAGCGGCCCACCTCGCCGGTGCCCATCGAGAATCCCACGAGGACGACGTCGTTCAGGTCCAGGGTCTCGAGGACGGTGTTCAGGTCTGCGGCGAAGGTGTCGTAGTCGTAGCCGGTGGTGGGCTTGCTGGACTTGCCGAACCCGCGGCGGTCATAGGTGATGACGCGGTAGCCGGCGTTCAGGAGGGCGGCGGTCTGCTTCTCCCAGGAACCGCCGTCGAGGGGATAGCCATGGATCAGGACGACAGGCTGACCCGTTCCGTGGTCCTCGTAGTAGAGCTCGATGTCCGTGCTGTTCTCGGTGCCGACCTTGATGGAAGCCATAGTGCTGATCCTTGTCTCGAGAGGTGAGAACGTTCGTTCTCGCCGGTGCTCACACTGTATAGAACGATCGTTCTCTGTTCAAGTAGAATGGGAATATGAATATTTCCGAGGCGCGCACCCGCATCGTCGCGACCGCCGACGAGCTGTACAACGCGCGGGGGATCCAGGCCGTGGGCATGGACGAACTGCGGACCGCGGCCGGTGTCTCGCTCAAGAAGCTGTACCAGGAGTTCCCGTCGAAGAGCAGCATCGTGATGGCGGTCCTCGAGCGGCGACACAGGTCGTGGGCTGACGGGCTGGACGCCAAGGTCCGTCAGGCAGCTGCTCCGCGCGACCGGCTCCTCGCGATCTTCGACTACCTCGCCCAGTGGTTCGCCGAGGATTCGTTCCGTGGATGCGGGTTCATCAACAGCTTCGCCGAGCTCGGCGCGGTGAGCTCCGAGGTGGCCGAGTACGCGCGGGAGCACAAGGCGTCGTTCCAGGAGTACGTCGCACGACTGGCAGCGGAGGCAGGTGTGCCGGCGTACCTCGCACCGCAGCTCTCGATCCTCGCTGAGGGTGCTCAGACGACGGCGGCGATCGCAGGAACGGCAGAAGCCGCCCGGCAGGCGCGGGGCGCGGCCGAGGTGCTGATCGACGCTGCGCTCGGTGCCAGGGACAGCAGGGCTGCCTAGCCCACCAGGTCCTGGTACTCGGGGTGCTCTTCGATGAACGCCGCCACGAATTCGCACTGCGGCACCACCGTGAGGTGCTGCCCCCGGGCATCGTCGAGTGCGTGGCGGATGAGTGTGCTGCCGACTCCTCGGCCCTCGACCTCCTCGTCGACCACGGTATGGGTGAAGACGATCGTGGTCCCGGACCGTTCGTACGCGGCGATGCCGGCGGATTCGCCGTCGAGGGTGGCGACGTAGCGGTTCTCGGCCTCATTGTTACTGACCTGGACGTCGTCGTTTCCGGAGTGCTCGGTGCTCATGGTGTCACTGTGGCACCCGTTGCGGAGGGTGGTCAATGCGGCCGTTCTGCATGCCCGGGCACCTTTCTGAACCCGCTACCGTGCCGGGGTCTGCCGGTCGGCTGTGCTGCTGTCCCGTAGCCAGGTGAGGGCTTCGCTCTCCGAGGTGAAGTAGCGCGTCGTGGTGGGGGAGCGGTGGGAGAAGCCCGACATCACCTCGTCGACGGCGTCGGCCCCCACGAGGGCTACCCGTGTGAAGCCTCGATACGCGGCCATGCCCACGCGCGCCTCGGGGGTGATGCCGGTGATGCCGTGCATGTGGACCAGGAGGGGGAGGGCTGTGGGGCCGTGGAACTCCGCGAGGGCGCGGGCGGCGGCGACGGCTGCCGAATGCGTGATCTCGACGCCCCTGTTCCATCGCAGTCTGAGGATTCCCCTGTCGAGGTGCGCACTGAACGAGTCCATCCGGTCCTTCTGGGAGAAGCATGGGCAATGGGTTGCAGCGTAGCAAGGACCTCCCCCGACATCGGTTCGCTGTCCACAGGTGCCCATCCCCGGCGATGGCGGACGTGCACGATGTAGCGTCTGATCCATGACTCTGAGCATTCTGGTGACAGGCGCGAGCCGCGGGATCGGTGCGGCCATCGCTCATGAACTGGCTGGACGGGGACACCGTATCGCCGTCCACTCGGGACGCGACGCATCGGCAGCGGCGGCAGTCCGGCGGGATCTTCCCGGTTCGGGTCACGTGGATGTGGTCGGCGACGTGGGGGATCCGGAGGCGTGCCGGAGCATCGTGGACGGTGTGGTGCAGAACCTCGGCGGCATCGACGTGCTGGTAAACAACGCCGGCATCTTCGAGGCGCACCCCATCGCGACGACGTCCTACGAGGACTGGCAGCAGGCCTGGCGACGCACACTGGACGTGAACCTGATGGGCCCCGCGAACCTGGCATGGCTGGTGGCGCGTCACCTCCTCGATCGTCCTGCGGGCCCGGACGGTGGCCGCCTGGTCTCCGTAGGGTCTCGGGGGGCCTATCGTGGGGAGCCCGTCACTCCGGCCTATGGCGCGAGCAAGGCGGCGCTGCATGCCATGACGCAGTCGCTGGCCGTTGCGCTGGCGCCGCACGGCATCCTGGCGGCGGCAGTGGCTCCGGGTTTCGTGGAGACGGACATGGGCAGGACTGTCCTCGACGGCCCGGATGGTGACGCGGTGCGGGCGCAGAGCCCCTTCAATCGGGTGGCGACGCCGGAGGACATTGCGCAGACCGTCGCCTGGCTCGCCACGGATGCTCCGATCTGGGTCAGCGGCACTGTCGTGGATGCCAACGGTGCGTCCTACCTCCGCTAGCAGTCCCACCTGCCGGCGCAGTCTCCCGGTAGCCCTCACCCCTTGCTGACCGTGACGCTCTGTGACAGGCGCGTCTGGACGGTGATGCGGGAGGGCGCCTACGCTCGTCACCAGAATCAAGAGTTCCAACGCAAAACCCTGGTTTGTTGGACGGCAACCCTCTCGCTGTAGTGGGGTGCCCCAGGTGAGGATTCGGCCCGGGTTGAACCAGCCGGGCAAGTATGGCGCTTCCCCACGGCAGTGCCCCGACGTGAGGATCTCCCATGCCCGCAGCACCGCGCCGTATCCGCTTCAACGCTTTCGACATGAACTGCGTCGGCCACCAGTCGCCCGGTCTCTGGCGCCATCCGGAGGACCAGTCGTGGCGCTACAAGGACCTGCGCTACTGGGCAGATCTGGCGAAGACGCTCGAGAAGGGCCTGTTCGACGGCATCTTCATCGCGGATGTCCTCGGCACCTACGACGTCTACGGCGGTTCCAACGAGGCGACCCTGCGGCAGGGTACGCAGACCCCGGTCAACGACCCGTTCCTGCTCGTGTCAGCCATGGCGCTCGTCACCGAGCACCTCGGCTTCGGTGTCACCGCCGGTACCGCCTACGAGCACCCGTATCCGTTCGCCCGCAGGCTCTCCACGCTGGACCACCTCACCAACGGCAGGGTCGGCTGGAACGTGGTCACCGGCTATCTGCCCTCCGCCGCGCGCAACATGGGCAACGAGGACCAGCTCGAGCACGACGAACGCTACAACCACGCGGACGAGTACCTCGAGGTCCTCTACAAGCTGCTCGAGGGATCCTGGGAGGACGACGCCGTCGTGCGTGACCGCGAGAGCGGTGTCTTCACGGACCCGGCCAAGGTGCACGACATCAACCACGACGGCACCTACTTCACCGTCCCGGGCATCCACCTCAGCGAGCCCTCGCCGCAGCGTACTCCCGTCATCTTCCAGGCCGGGGCGTCCTCCCGCGGGATCGCCTTCGCCGCAGGCAACGCCGAGGCGGTCTTCGTGGGTGCGCCGAGCAAGGAGATCCTGAAGGACGTGGTGCGGAAGATCCGAGACGCCGTCGAGGCCGCGGGGCGCGACCGCTACTCGGTGCGGATCTACACACTGCTCACCGTCATCACGGACGAGACGGAGGAGAAGGCCCGGGCGAAGCACGCCGAATACCAGAAGTACGTCAGCTACGAGGGAGCGCTCGTGCTGGTCTCCGGCTGGTTCGGCGTGGACCTGTCCGCCTACGGCCCCGACGAACCGCTCGGCAACGTGAAGTCGAACGCCATCCACTCCGCTGTCGCCACCTTCCAGAAGGTGAACGACGACGGCGCGCCGTGGACCGTGCGGGACATCGCCGAGTGGGCCGGGATCGGTGGGCTGGGTCCGCGGATCGTCGGGTCGGGCGAGCAGGTTGCCGACGAGCTCCAGGCATGGGTGGAGGAGACCGACGTCGACGGGTTCAACCTGGCCTACGCCATCACACCCGGCTCCTTCGAGGACGTCATCACCTACGTCGTCCCGGAGCTCCAGAAGCGTGGAGCCTATCCGACGGAGTACGCCGAGGGGACGTTGCGCCAGAAGCTGTTCGGCAAGGGTGACCGGTTGCCGGAGGAGCATCGGGGCGCGAGCTTCCGCCTCCAGCCGGTCCGTCCCTGACAGGGCGGGCGTCCGGTATCCCGTCCGCTTGCGTCCGGACGGGCGCTGGGTCCACAGCTGCCGGATATGTCATGCAGCAGTCGGGAATAGGCATGCGCTGCGGGCTGAACACCTTCCCGTGGGTGGTCAGCACCCGCGACCGGGGACTAGCGTCGGAACCAAGACATCCGACGACCCGAAGGAGTTCCCATGTCACGCGTAGCCATCATCGGTGGGCACGGAAAAGTAGCGCTGCACCTCACGAAGATCCTCACGAGCCAGGGCCACCAGGTCAGTTCCATCTTCCGCAACCAGGACCATGCGTCCGACGTCGAGCAGCTGGGTGCCACCGCTGTGGTGGCGGACGTGTCCGAGCTGTCGGTCGCGCAGATGGCTGACGTCTTCCGCGGGCACGACGCCGTCGTGTGGTCTGCCGGTGCTGGAGGCAGCAGCCCCGAGGCCACGTACGCTGTGGACCGCGATGCAGCCATCCGTTCGATGGACGCCGCGCAGGAAGCCTCGGTCGGACGGTACGTCATGGTGTCCTACCTCGGCGCGAGCAAGGATCACGGTGTGCCCGAGGACAACGGATTCTTCCACTACGCGGAGGCCAAGGCTGCTGCCGACGAGCACCTGCGGAACTCCGAACTCGCCTGGACGATCCTCGGCCCCGGTGCCCTCACCACTGATCCCGGTACGGGGAAGATCGAGGTCTCGGACAAGCCGCAGCAGGACTCAGTGGCTCGCGAGGACGTTGCGCATGTTGCCGCAGTCGTCCTCGGCAACCTCGGCACGGTGGACAAGACGATCCAGTTCAACAGCGGTGAGACGCCGATCGCCGAGGCTATCGAGGCTGCTCTCTAGTCCTCCGGTCTCGATGCAGACGGCGCGGCATGATGGCGCCGTCTGCACAGCGTTGCCGGGCCCGGTGTTCCTAGTCCGGGTAGGTGTGGCCGGCGGGTTCGTCCTGTAGTTCCTGATGGACGATTCGTCCGGCCTGCCAATAGCTGTTCCGTCGGAGAGCGCCTGCCCGGCCAGGGTTCCCGGGTGCACGGAACCAGGGGATACCGTGCCGTGGTTCGACGGTCCAGGTGCCCTGGTGAATGACGTGGTGATGCCGGGTGCACAGCAGGACGCCGTTGCTGATGCTGGTTCTGCCGCCGCGGGACCAAGGGGTCATGTGGTGTGCTTCGCACCAGCTGGCGGGGATGGAGCAGTCCGGGAAGGCGCAGCCTTTGTCCCGGGCGACCAGGGCCCGGCGGAGGTGGGGTGGAAAGAGCCGTTGTGCCCGTCCGATGTCGAGGATCTGGCCGGTGCTGCCCAGAACGAGGGGGATGAGATCGGCATCGCACGCCAGTGTCCGGATGGTCCTGGCACTGACCTGCTCGCTGAAGACTCCATGGCCGGCGTGACCCGGACGGCCGGCCTGCTGAGCGACACCGGCGTGATCCGGACGGCCGGCCTGCTGAGCGACACCGGCGTGACCCGGATGACCCGCATGCTGAGTGAGGTCGGTCTGGCCGGCGCAGGGGGTGTCGCCGACATGACCGGCGCAACCGCAATGGTTGGTGCGTTGGATGTCGGCGACGAGGTCTTTGTAGTCGATGGTCACCATGACCTGGGGTCGGTGGCCGCCGGTCGCTGGGAGTCCTGTCGTGGTGAGAGCGATCTTGCAGGCGGTGACGAGGCCGTCGAGAAGCGACTGGGCCCTTGTCGGTGCAGGCGGATCACCCAAGGAACCGGCTCCGGATCCGGTACCGATGCCTGATGCGGGTCCGAGTTCGGCGCCGGCCGTTGCAGCCCGCGATCGGCCGATCCCTGCAGCACCGAGGCCACCCGGGTCACCGTGCTCGTCCGCGGCGGCATCGGGGGCGGCATCGGGGCCAGTCCTGTGGGCTCGAGAAGTGCGGGGGTTGGCCGTCGAATTCATGACGGTGGCGAGGTGTTCGTACTGCTCGTCGGTGGCGCCGATCTCCAGGACGTGTAGACCGTGGCGTCGGCCCTTGAGGAAGACGCCCTGCCGCGCGTGCAGTACTTTCTCCGAGGGTTCCTGTCCGTCCTGATCGAGCGTGGCCTCCCACCGGCGAGCGACGACCCGGAGGGTGTCCTCGTCGGACTCCGCGGCCTGCTGCGTGAGGTGGTGTTCCATCGAGTCGAACTGCTGTGGTGTCGCGAAGGATTCCACCCGCTGCAACGCCTGACAGATGATGGTCGCGGCCCGGCCGCTGATCAGGCATGCACCAGTTGCGGCGCCCAGTGCCTCCCGCCGGGGCGCCAGTACTGCTCCGGTCGGGGACATCCGGGGGAGCAGCATCTCTGCGAGCCCCAGCCGGCGTCTGGCTTCGGTCCGGCTGATGCCCAGCGTTGCGCGCAGGAAGTCCGCGCAATTGCGGAAGCCGCCGCTTGTCGGCTCGACGCACGTCGCATCGGCGAAGCCAGCTGACGCGACGCTGGACAGTGCTGCACCGGACAGGCCAGCCGATGCGGCGTCGGACGGAGCGGTACCGAACGACGCCGCACCAGCCGATGCGGTACCGGATAGAGCGACGGTGGTGGAGCTGGTGGCCGTCGATGATGACGAGTGGGATTCATGCTCCGCGGCTGCTGCGTAGTGTTCCTCTGCCAGGCGGGCGGCAATGATCTGCAACTGGTCCACGATCCGCGACGCGTGCTCGACGTCGATGATGAACTGCAACGCGTCCTGCCCGGACAGGACGCAGTCGTGTCGGCTCACGTCACGAACCACGTCCGTGAGGGCGGCGCAGGCCGGACCCGCAGGACTCGGGGTCCGTGTGAACTGCTCGATCGGGGCGATGGCCATGTCCCAATTTTATCGAACACGCGTACTATTCTCGAGGCGAGGGATCGATTGTGGAGGAACAGTCGACCCTCGTTATCCACATAGGACGCAGAGCTCCTACCCCATCGAAGTGATGCGGTGTCCCGAGCCTCCGGACGTCGGCTGACCCCGGAAGCCCGCCCGCTTCAAGCGGATCAGCCGACGCCGCAATCGTGCCTACCCAGCCATTCCGCCGCCGTCGTGCCTACTCAGCCGCCGACGCCGTCGCGTCCCTTCAGCCGACGCCGTCGCGTCCCTTCAGCCGACGCCGCCGTCGTGCGCCTTCAGCCGTCCAACCGGCCGGCCGTCATGCCTACTCAGCCGGCCCGCCGTCGTGCCCACTCAGCCGCCGCCGCCGTCGTGCCCACTCAGCTCCCCGTCGACGTCGTCCCCGGAGCATTTCCCGCCCGCCACACGAACTCCGGCACGGTCCCGTTGATCTCCCAGTCGCCGACGATCCGCGACTTGTAGATCACGGGGTTGTGCGACGAGACGGTACGGGCGTTTCGCCAGTGCCGGTCCAGCTGGAGACCCTTGCGGGTCGACGATGCGCCGAGCGCGTTGAAGATCGTCGAGGCAGCACGCTGGACCTGCTCCGTCACCACGATCTGCGCCTGCGAGGACGCGAACTCCACTGCTATCGCTGCGGAATCCGCGTCCTCGCGCGGGAGGTCGAGGTGTGCCTCGTAGGCCTCCTGCACCAGGTCGGCCACCCGGAGTGCAGCAGCCTCGGACGCGAAGGCGAGCGCCGAGACTTCCCCCACCACCTGCTGCACCTGGATGTCCTCGCTGGGTCTCGTCCCGTTCCCGTGGCTGAAGGTGCGGGTCCTTCCGCGCACCTCCGCAGCGACGTCCCGGACAGCTGCGCGGGCGATTCCCGCAAGCGTCGCGACATGGATGAGCTGGTAGACACCCGTGTCGTACGGCGGGTGGTCCGTCTCGATGATGACGTCCCCGGCCGGCACGAGGACGTTCCGGAAGACGGACGTGCCGCTTGCGGTCAGGCGCTGGCCGAACCCGTCCCAGTCGTCGACGACCTCGACACCCGGCGCATCCCGCCGCACGAGGGCGATCACGTCCTCACCGTCGTCCGTCCGCGCACCCGTCTGGATCCAGTCGGCGTAGAGGCTCCCGGTCGTGTAGTACTTGGTGCCGTCGACGCGGTAGTCGTCGCCGTCGCGCGTGATGGTGGTGCTGACACCGCCGACGGGGACGGGCCCGGTCTCGGTCCAGGCGTTGCCCAGCACCGCTCCCTCGGCGACGCGACGCAACCAGACGGTGTCGTTCGCGTAGAGCCGGTCCTCGACGAAGGCGATGTGGGACCGGAGGGCCTGCGCGAGGTTGGACTCCGCGGCGGCGAGTTCGATCAGCAGCCGGAAGAACTGCGGAGCACTGACGCCTCCACCGCCGAGCTCGACGGGCACGCGCAGCGCGGTGAAGCCTGCATCGGCCACCTGGCGCACCTGGCGGTGCAGCAGGATCCGCTCGTCCTCTCGCTGGGCGGCGCCGGCCGCGATGTCCTCGAACAGGGGGCGGAAGCGTTTCGCGAGCGCCCCGTAGTTGACGGGTGCGGTGATCGTGTCGGCGGTCATCGGTCGGCTCCTTCTTCCTTCTGTGTGGTCGGGGTGGCGGTGGCGACGGCGGCGGGCCGGCGCTCGGGCATGTCCGGCACGGCGTCGAGCAGTGCCCGCGTGTAGTCCGTGGTGGGAGCGGCGAAGATCGCCTCGGCGCTGCCCGACTCGACCACACGGCCGTCCTTGAGGACCAGGACGTCGTCACTCACGTGGTGGATGACGCCGAGGTCGTGGCTGATGAACAGGTAGCTCAGTCCGAGCTGCTCCTGCAGGTCCGCGAGGAGGTCGAGGACCTGCGCCTGGATCGAGACGTCGAGGGCGGAGACGGGTTCGTCGAGCAGCAGGACCCGTGGCTGGAGCGCGAGGGCTCGGGCGATCGCCACGCGCTGGCGTTGCCCGCCCGAGAGGGTGAGCGGCCTCCGCTCGATGAGGTCGAGCGGCAGGCCCACCTGATCGAGGAGTTCGGCCGCGCGGTCCCGCCGCTCGCCCGGAGCACCGACGGATCCGGCGTCCAGGGCATCCGTGACGACCCGGCCGACGCTGAAGCGGGGGTCGAAGGAACTGAGCGGGTCCTGGTTGACGAGCTGGATGTCGGGCCGGTGCGGGCGGCGGAGATCCTCGGTCACGGCAGCCGCAGCGGTGGCGCCTCGTACTCGACGGCGGCCGGCGAGCGGGGAGACGCCGGAGGCGCCGGAAACGCCTGAGACGCCGGATGCCAGTCCCTCCCGTCGCTCCCCGCGATCGGTGAGGGCGCCGGTGGTGCCCCCGACGTGCCCTACCCACGGCAGCCCACCGAGGGTGACCGTCCCGGCGTCGGGCTCGGTGAGGCCGAGCGCGATGCGCGCCGTCGTCGACTTCCCCGATCCCGATTCCCCGACGATGCCGAGCGTCTTCCCTGCCGCGAGGATGAAGGAGACGTCGTCGACCACGGTGCGGCGCGTGCCGTCCGGGGAGGCGTACGTCTTCACGAGATTGCGGGCCTCCAGCGCCGGTGCGTCCGCGGAGAAGGCCGAGAGCCGCGCGGCCCGGGACGCCACCCGGACCCGCGGGACGGCCGAGAGCCGGGTGCCCTTGCCTGCCGCGGAGGGAACGGCGTCGATCAGCTGGCGTGTGTACTCGTGGCGCGGGTTGCCCAGCACCTCGGCGGCCCGCCCGGATTCGACGATGCGCCCGTGCTGCAGAACGGCGATCTCGTCCGCGAGATGGCTGACGACGGCGAGGTCGTGCGAGATGAAGATGAGCCCGCGCCCCTGCTCCTTGAGCCCGGCCAGCAACTCGAGGATCTGGGCCTGCACTGTCGCGTCGAGCGCCGTGGTGGGCTCGTCGGCGATCACGAGCTGCGGATCGAGCACCGTCGCCTGGGCGATCAGCGCACGCTGGCGGAGGCCGCCGGACAGTTCCCCGGAGCGCTGCCGCGCACGGACCTCGGGATCGGGGATCCCGGCGTCGCGCAGGGCGGCGTACACCCGCTCCTGGCGCTCCGCCTTGCCACGGACACCGTGGGCACGGAGGGCCTCGTCGATCTCCTGACCCACGGTGCGCAGGGGGTCGAGGGACACGAGCGCGTCCTGCAGCACGTAGCCGATGTCCTTGCCGCGCAGGCCACGCCAATGCCGCTCCGACAGACGGGTGGCGTCGCGGCCGAGGACCTCGAGGCGATCGGCGGACACCCGTGCATTGGAGGCATTGAGCCCCACGAGCGTGCGGGCCGTGACGGTCTTGCCGGAGCCCGATTCACCCACGAGGGCGAGCGCCTTGCCGGGAGCGAGGGCCAGTGAGACGTCGCGGACGACGTCGACGACGCCGCGCGGGGTGCTGAAGGAGACGTTCAGGTTGTCGATGGCGAGCAGCGGCTGCTGCGTGGGCTTGGTTCCGGTGGTGTCAGTCATGGTCAGACCTCTGCTTCGAGTCGGCGCTGCAGGTGGTGGCCCACCACGGTGGTGGTCAGCGCGGCGAGGGTGATGAAAATGCCGGGGAAGGCCGCGATCCACCAGGCGACCTGGAGGTAGTTGCGGCCGTCGGCGAGCATGGCGCCCCACTCGGCGGCGGGCGGCTGGGCGCCGAGACCGAGGAAGCTCAGCGACGAGGCCCAGACGATGGCCTGGCCGATCCCGAGCGTCACGAGGACGAAGAGGGGTCGCGCCACGTTGGGGACGATCGTGTGCCAGAGGATGTGCGACGTCGACCGGCCGAGCGCGAGGGCTGTTTCCACATACGGAGCCGCGACCACCTGAAGGGTCTGGGTGCGGAGCATCCTTGCATAACCAGGGGCCGAACCGACCCCGACGGCGATGGCGGCGGTGACGACGCCGGTGCCGGACACCGCGATGACGATCAGGGCGAGGAGCAGGCCCGGGAAGGCGAACAGGATCTCCACGAAGCGGCAGATCGCCGAGTCCAGCCACTTGCCGGAGACACCGGCGGTGATGCCGAGGGCACCGCCGAGGATCAGTCCGATGGCGGTGGCGGCGAGACCGAGCAGCAGGGACTGGCCCGTGCCGGCGATCACGCGGGAGAAGACATCACGGCCGTTCTGGTCCGTGCCGAACAGATGGAGGCCGTCGGGTGACTGGAAGGCGTTGGCGGGGTCGATCGCGAAGGGATCCTGCCGCAGGAAGACCGACGGCGCGATGGCGGCGAGCACCAGGAAGGCGAGGAGCGCAGCGGCGATCCAGACACCGATGGGTGTATTGCGGACCAGGCGTCCGGCACGGGAAGGAGCAGGTACCGACGGCGATGCAGCCGCGGTGCCGCCCTCCGCCGTCGCGGTGGGGTCGAGGGTGAGGCTCATGCTGCGGATCCCTTCGGGTTCGTACGGGGGTCGACCACGCGGTAGAGGACGTCCACCACGAGGTTCACGAGGATGTAGACCGCGGCGATGAGAAACACCACGGCCAGGGTGATGGGCAGGTCGCGGTTCACGATGGCGTCCACGAGGGACCGGCCGAGGCCTGGTCGGGCGAAGATGATCTCGGCGACGACCGCTGAACTCACCAGCGAGCCGACGGCCCACGCGGAGAGCGTGAGCCCGGGGAGGATCGCGTGGCGCAGGGCGTGGGTGATGCGGACGGCAGTGTCGCTCAGGCCGCGGGCACGTGCACTCAGGACGAAGGGCTGGGCGAGGGCGTCCTCGAAGGAGGACCGAGTGACCTGGGCGATGAACCCTGCGAGCGGGACCGCCAGGGAGAGTGCAGGCAGGACGAGCGACCGGACGCCGTCGTTGCCGGCGACCGGGAACCAGCCGAGGGTGACCGCGAAGACCACGGCGAGCATGATGCCCACCCAGAACTGGGGGAGGGAGGCGAAGAACACCTCGACAGCACGCCCGGCACCGTCGAGCACGCGCCCGCGGCCCACCGTCAGGAGCGTGAACGCCAGCGCGATCACCCAGGCGAACACGAGGGCGAGCCCGGCCAGCTGCAGCGTGGGCAGGATCTGCGGGCCGATGATCTCCAGGACCGGGACCTTGAAGATGTAGGACACCCCGAAGTCGCCGGTGAGCAGGTTCCCGAGGTAGGAGAGGTACTGGACGAGGACGGGCTGGTCGAGCCCGTACTCGGCCCGCACCGCCGCGACCGTCTCGGCCGACGGCGAGGATCCCGCCCCGCCGAGGATCGCGGTGATCGGATCACCCGGTGTGAGGCGGAGGACGAAGAACGTGAGGGTCACGGCCGCCCAGAGGACGAAGAGGCTGCCGGCTGCACGTTTTGCGATGACCTTGCCGGCGGTACCCGCCGTCGCCGTCGTGCGGGGTGCTGCGCTGAGGGAATCGAGGGACTGGGTGCTCATTCTGAATCCACCGCCGTGACGTCGTAGAGGTAGGGGAGGGACAGGCTCGGTTCGAGGGTGAGGTTCCCGTAGCGGTCGCTGCGCAGCGCCACCTGGCTGGCCTGGTTGTAGAGCGGCAGCTGCAGGGCGCTGTCACTCACGATCTGCTGTGCCTGGTAGTAGAGGTCCTCGCGCTCGGAGGGGTCGTCCGTGGCCAGGGCGTCGTTGAGGATGCCGTCCAGCTCCGGGTTGCGGAAGCCCGAACCGTTCGGGACGAAGCCCGCCGATTCGGTGTATTCCGAGGAGAAGACGATCCGCAGCACGTCGGCGGTGTTCGTGTTCCAGTAGTCGGCGCGGAGGTCGTACTCGAAGTTGTTGCCGAGCTCGCTGACGGTCGCGCCGTCACCGTTCTCGATCAGCACCTCGAAACCGGCCTTCTTCGCCGTCGCCTGGATCTGCGTGACGAGCGCCTGGTGCGCGGTGGGCCACGCGCCCGGCGTGTAGGGGAAGTGCACCGTCAGGCGCCGGCCGTCCTTCACGCGGTAGCCCTCGTCGTCGCGCCCGGTCCAGCCGGCCTCGTCGAGCAGGCGCGCCGCCTCGTCGGGGTCCGGGTCGTAGACGTGCTCGAAGTCGGGGGAGTAGAAGCCCGTGGTGGAACTCAGAGGTCCACCGGCCCGGGTCACGGTACCGAAGTACACGCTGTTGATACCCGCGTCCACGTAGGCGCTGCGCAGGAAGGCCTTGCGGACGTCCACGTCGTCGAAGGGTGCCCGTGTGGTGTTGAGGATCAGGTTGGTCGGGTTGCCCGGCCGGTCCTGCAGGATCAGTTCGACGTTCGGGTCGGCCTCGGCCTCGTCGAAGTGCACCGACGGCATGAGGTCGAGGGCGTCCACCTGGCCCGCCCTCAGGAGGCCGTAGCGGGTGGAGTCCTCGGGGACGATCCGCCACTCGATCTTCTCGATGTGTGCCGGCCCCTCGTGCTGGGCGAACGGCGGGGCGGAGTTGTAGTCCTCGTTACGTACCAGGCTGACCTTGGACTGCGGCACGTAGTCGACGATCCTGTAGGGCCCGGTCCCCACGGGTGAGTTGCAGTTCTCGGCCTGCGGCCGCTTGAGGGCCTCGGGTGATTCGATGCCGAGGAACGGCTGGGCGAGCACCTCGAGGAACGCGGCGTACGGGCGGTTGAGCGTGACGACCGCGGTGGTCTCGTCCACCACCTCGGTGCCCACATAGGGCTTGAGGTAGCCGCCGGCCGTGCCGGACTGGGTGTCCGGGTCGATCATGTGGTCGAGGTTGGCCTTGACCGCCTCCGCGGTGAGCTTGGTCCCGTCGGTGAACCAGACGTCGTCGCGCACGGTGAAGGTGTAGGTGAGGCCGTCCTCGGACACCGACCAGTCCGTGGCGAGCCAGGGATGGATGGCGCCCTCGCTGTCCTGGGACACGAGGGAGTCGAGGTAGTTCGCCGCGATGGACGCCTGCGGCATGTCGCCGTTGACGTGGGGGTCAAGGCAGGAGATGTCCTTGCCGGTGGCGAAGACGAAGGTGTCGTCCTCGCTCGCGGCGGCTGATCCTCCGCAACCGCTCGTGGTGAGCACCAGCCCCGCCGCGACGGCGAGCAGGGCGAGGGTGCGGGGTGGGCGGGAGGTGCTGGGGCTTGCTGTTTCCACGCGTGGCTCCTGAATCATCGCCCGATGGAGGGTGATACAGGTCAGCCAGCAGTCGCCCGGGCGTGCCGGAGCACGGGAGGGGCAGACCAACGAAAGCTTGTAGCTTCTCCATCGGTCCTGGCAGTAGCACCGTTCCCCGTTGCTACACGGGGAGGGTTGCTGCGGCGTCGTCGATCCAGGTCTCTCGGCCGCTCGGGATGGTTATGGCACAAGCTAAGCGCACGGGAGGACGGCGGCGCCAGTGGTGCCCGTCATATTCGGTCACGCGGCGCTGCGGGACGGCCCTCCCCGGTTCCCGAGAGCCGCACCAGGAGTTCCACCTTCCGGCCGAGCGCGAAGCCGCTGAGGTCCGGCAGCCGCACCAGGTACTCGTCCTCGACGAGCAGGTTCAGGAGCCGGTAGGTGGTCGCCTTCGGCAGCCCGAGATTGCGGCTCACCTCCAGTCCGGTGACCCCGGGACCGCAGCGCGCCACCTCCTCCAGCACTGCGAGTGCGCTGCGGACCGCCTTGGGCTGGCGGGCCCGCAGGTCGACGTCGTCGGGCCGGTCCGCTGTCATGGGACATCGCCCGCGGCAGTGTTCCGACCACCTCCGAGCACGGCGTCCTGGGTGGGCACGTCGTAGAGCCCGAGGACGGGTTCTGCCGGCCTGCGGCGGCGGTGCACCAGGAACCAGAGCAGCGCGGTGGCCAGCAGGACGCAGTAGATCCAGCCGCTCGCGCTCCGGCCTGCACCTGCGAGGGTGATCCGATAGGCGACCAGGGCGCCCGCGAGTGCCACCGAGGCGACCCCGGCGGCGAGCGCCGTGCGGAGGGTCAGTTCGCCGATGCGCCGCAGGAAGACCGGTGCCGTGCAGCACGCCAGCAGGTACGCGGTGACGTAGGCGGTGGCGGCGGTACCGAGGAGCTTGTTCATCGCCTCGCCCGTTCCGAAGCCGAGCAGGATCAGCGCCGCCGGTACGACCGTCACCACGGGCATGGCGGCCAGCACGGCGTGGACCGGCGTCTGGAACCGCGGGTGTGCACACCCGAGCCAGGCGGGCAGGACATCCTCCCGGCCCATGGTCAGCAGCACCCGGGCCAGTGCGGTGGCGCACGCGAGCGTGCACGCGAAGAAGGACAGGGCGGCACCGGCGTCGAGCAGGGGGACCAGCCACGGGAGGCCCGCGGCCCGCATGGCGGGGCCGAAGACCTGCGACCCGTCGTCGTCCGCCGGAAGTGCGGACTGCAGCAGGACCAGCTGGGCGAGGGCGGCGACGACGTAGAGCACACCCCCACCGGCAGCACTCCAGAGCAGCACGCGGGGAATGGTCCGCAGCGGTCTGCGCGTCTCGGCACCTAGGACGGTGGCGCTCTCGAAGCCCACGAAGGCCATCAGGGCCAGGACCGCGCCCGTCGCCAGGCCGCTCAGGCCCGGATCCGCCGCCGTGGCCCGGCTGCCGACGTCGGGCAGGGCATCCCGGGGGATCGCGAGGAACACGAGCACGATGGGCACCACGAGGACCAGGAGGGCCGCTCCCTCGGCGACGAGCATCGCGAGGGAGGACAGGCGGAGACCCCTGAGCAGCAACCAGGTGCAGGTCCCGCCGACCGCGAGGATGACGCCCGCCATCACCGGATCGGCGAGCTGCGGCCGACCGGACGAGGCGAGCAGGTCCGAGACGTGCAGTGCGCAGCCGATCAAGGCGAACATCGCGATGCAGGCGTAGCCGATGATCAGCGAGCAGCCCGTCGCGAGGGCGACCAACGGCCGCCACCTGCCCGTGCTGCCCAGGGCCTGCGCCACGTAGCTGTACAGCGAGCCGGCTGCGCCCATGCGCCGCGCGTACTGGCCGAGCGTGTAGCCGATCAGCAGGACCAGGACCGTCGCGCAGAGGATCGACGGGACTGCGGAGCGGCCGGCGGCGGCCGTGACCATGGCGGGCATGGTCACGGCCGCGGCGACCGGGGCCATCGCGGCGACCGACTGCGCGAGGGCATCGACGGGGCCGAGACTGCGCCGGGCCAGGCCGTGCAGCGGAGAGATGTCCGCCAGCCCGGTGACCGGAGGCGGGCTGGCGACGGCGTCCTGCAGAGGGTTCATGAAGTGCCTTTCCCCCGCGAACAGTAGGTGGGCCGTGTTGCCCCGATGTTTCACGACGCGTGTATGACGGCGCAGGTGGCACCCGGACGCCTCGGACGCGCGGCGCGGGAGTCTCATTTGGAACGACGACAGCTTTTACCGGGCGATGATCGGGCCGAAACGGGGCGTTGGAAGCATCGCTGCATGGCTATTTCCCCCACCGGCACGGCGTCCGCTTCCGCCGTCGGCACCCAGCGCCTCACCGGCACCCTGGGCGCCGGATCCATCGTGTTCATGGTCGTCGCGGCGGCATCGCCGCTGACCGTCATCGGCGGCGCCGCGCCGCTCGGAATCCTGCTGGGCAACGGGCCGGGGTATCCCAGCATGTACGCCGTCGCGGGGCTCATCCTCCTCCTGTTCTCCGTGGGCCTGAGCGCCATGAGCCGGGTGGTCCCCAGGCCCGGCGCATTCTTCACGTATGTGGGCTACGGGCTGGGCAGGAAGCAGGGCCTGGGAGCGGCGTTCCTCGCCCTGCTCACCTACACGACCATCCAGGTCGCGGTGTACGGCTATCTCGGCTTCAGCCTGAACCTGGCACTGACCAACCTCGGACTGCCGGAGCTGCCGTGGTGGCTCTACGCGCTCGCGATGATCGCTTTCGTCGGCATCCTCGGCTACCGGCACATCGAGCTGAGCTCGAAGGTGCTCGGTGTCCTGCTGATCGCCGAGATCGGGATCGTTCTGGTCCTCGCGGCGGTCGTCATGGCCGCCGGCGGCGCCGAAGGCCTGTCCGCGGCGCCGTTCACCCCGGTCAACATCTTCTCGGGCGCACCGGGGGTGGGCCTCATGATGGCGATCGCCGGATTCATCGGCTTCGAGGCCACCGCGATCTTCCGCGACGAGGCCAAGGACCCCGAGAAGACCATCCCGCGGGCAACCTATGCCGCCGTCATCCTCATCGGCCTGTTCTACACCTTCGCCGGCTGGGCACTCGTCATGGCCTGGGGTCCGTCCCAGGTGGTGCAGGCCGCGGCGGAGGATCCGGGAGCGATGATCGTGATCACCGCCGCCAACTACCTCGGGAACGCGGGCGCCATCGCCATCAACGTACTGCTCCTGACGAGCCTGTTCGCCTGCGTGCTGTCCTTCCACAACGTCATCACCCGCTATCAGCACTCGATGGCCGCCGCCGGCACCATGCCCCAGCTCCTGGCCGACGTGCACCCCCGCCACCTCTCGCCCCACAAGTCGTCGCTCACGCAGACGCTCACCGCCGGCGTCCTGATCGTGGTCTTCGCCCTGCTGCGCATGGACCCCGTGCTGCAGGTCTTCACCTGGCTCTCGGGCATCGCCACCCTCGCGATCGTGGTGCTCATGGCCCAGACGTGCCTGGCGGTCGTGGCCTACTTCGGCCGCCACTCCGAACTCACGGGCGGCCCCTGGCGGACGCGGATCGTGCCGGTCCTGGCACTGGTCGGACTCGTCGCCGCAGGCGCCGTGATCGTCGCGTACTTCCCGATGCTCGTGGGCGGCGGCTGGGGCCTGAGCCTGGCCCTGATGGCCACCATCCCGCTCACCATGGTGGCCGGCCTGCTGCGAGGCCGCTATCTGGAACGCCAGGACGGCGCCGCCTACGCACGCATCCCGGACGCCATCGCCGGCTAGGGCCGGACGACGGCGACCCACCCGCCGCGCCCGCGGCGCGGCCCGCACCCCCACTGACCCCCCCCGCTATCCCACCGTAAGGAACTGACGAAGACATGACAGTTGTAGACGACACCACCGCACCGGCCCCCGTCGCGACGGATGCCCTCGGACGGATCGACGTCCTGGCCGGACTCGACGGCGCCGAGATCACGAGGGTCCAGGGCCTCGTCCACACGGCGGGCGGCACCGATGCGGACACCCGCTTCGTGTACGTGGGACTCATCGAGCCCGCGAAGGCAGAGGTGCTCGCCTACGAGGCCGGAACCGGGCCCCTGCCCGAGCGCGTCGCCCGCGTGATGCTGCTGAACCTGGGCAGCGGCGAGGCACGGGACCTGCGCGTGTCCCTGACGACCGGCGTCGTCCTCCAGGACGCGATCGTGGACGGATCGACGGGCCAGCTGCCGATCCTCGAAGCCGAGTTCGAGATCATCGATCCCGTCCTGCAGGCCGACAGGGCATGGTGCGCCGCCATCGAAGCCCGCGGGCTCGACCCCCTGAAGGTCATCTCGGCTCCGCTCTCACCCGGCTACTACGAGAACGAAGGGGAGAGCGGGCACCGGATCATCCGCTGCTTCGGCTTCTACCGGGAGAACGTCGAGGACAACATCTGGGCCCGTCCCATCGACGGCCTCTGCGCCTATGTGGACCCGATCGGCCGGACCGTGCTCGACGTCGTCGACTACAGGACGTTCGACCTGCCGCCCGAGGTCGGCAACTTCCATCTGGCGGACTACCGCGGCCCCGAGCTCAGCACCCTGAAGCCGATCGAGATCACGCAGCCCGAGGGCCCGTCCTTCAGCGTGGACGGCTCGAGGATCGAGTGGGCCAACTGGAAGCTCGGCGTGAGCTTCGACGCCCGCGAAGGGCTCATCCTCCGCCAGCTGAGCTTCCAGGACCAGGGCGTGGACCGCCCCGTGATGTACCGGGGGTCGATCGCGGAGATGGTGGTGCCCTACGCCGATCCCTCGCCCACGCGCTACTGGCAGAACTACTTCGACACCGGCGAGTACCTCTTCGGCCGCTTCGCGAACGAGCTGCAGCTGGGCTGCGACTGCCTCGGCGAGATCCACTACTTCGACGCGACGATCGCCGACGAATCAGGCGCCCCCAGGACCATCAAGAACGCGATCTGCATGCACGAGGAGGACTACGGCACCCTCTGGAAGCACAACGACCTCTTCACCGGCTCCTCCGACGTCCGCCGCCAGCGCCGGCTGGTCATCAGCTTCTTCACCACGGTGGGCAACTACGACTACGGCTTCTACTGGTACCTCTACCTCGACGGCACCATCGAGTGCGAGGCCAAGCTGACCGGCATCCTGTTCCCGTCCGCCTACCCCGGCGGCGACTACCCGTTCGCCTCCGAGGTCGCCCCCGGGGTCGGTGCGCCGTACCACCAGCACCTGTTCTCCGCGCGCCTGGACATGACGGTCGACGGCGTCGACAACACCGTGGTGGAGGTGGACGCGCAGCGCCTCCCGATGGGGCCCGGCAACCCTTACGGCAACGCCTTCACCACCAGGAGCACGCCGATCACATCCGAGGCCGACGGCGGCCGGATCGCCGACGCGAGCGTGGGCAGGACCTGGCACATCACCAATCCCGGGACGAAGAACCGGCTGGGGAAGCCCACGGGGTACGTGCTCTACCCGGAGCAGACGCCCACGCTCCTCGCCGACCCGGCCGCAGGCATCACGTCCCGCGCCGCCTACACCACCAAGCACCTGTGGGTCTCGGCCTACGACCAGGAGGAGCGCTACCCGGCGGGAGACCTCGTCAACCAGAACCCGGGCGGGGACGGCCTTCCCCGGTACATGGCCGCTGACCGGAACCTGGAGAACACCGACGTCGTGCTGTGGCACACGTTCGGGCTCACCCACTTCCCGCGCCCGGAGGACTGGCCCGTCATGCCCGTGGACTACGCCAAGTTCACCCTCAAGCCGCACGGCTTCTTCGGCGGCAATCCGGTGCTCGACGTACCGGCCGGCACCAGCGGCCACTGCGCCATGGGCACGGGGGACGGCGGCGCCGCCGGGTCCTGCCACTGACCCGGCCATCCCCGGCCCTGTCCGCCCCACCACGCCGTCCCCGGGAGCAGTCCGATGAACACCTCGCTCAGCGCGATCATGCTGGTGTCAGCAGCAGCAGGATTCACCGTCTGCGCGGGGGGACTGGTGCCCCGGGGGCGGCGTCGGCACGCGGGGCCCGGGGCAGCGCCGGACGGCCGGGCGGCACCTGGTGCGAGTCCCGCTCCCGGAAGCGCCGTCGTCGGGATGGCCGTCATGCTCGTCGCCATGGCGGACATGGCGTTCGACGCCGTGTCCCTGCTGCCAGGAGTCGTCTGGGGTGTGCTGATGCTGCTGGCCGGGCCCCTGCTGCTGGCCGGTCCGCGCCGCGGGTCCGGGCCGGTGCCCTGCGGTTTCGGCATGCATCGTTCGCTGTCCATGATCGCGATGGCTGCCCTGACGATCGCCGGAGGGCACGGCGGCGACGCAGTTCCCGGCGCCACGGCCGGTGCCGCCGGGCACGCTCACGGCAGTACCGGCCTGCTGCCCGTCCTGCTGGTCACGGGCGTGGCAGCCCTGCTCGCCTACACCGTGGTGCTGGTCGTGGCGCATCACCGGGCGCACCGGGATCATGCGCCCAATGGCATCCGGTTCCTGTCGCGGGCGGGCGTGGAATCCTGCCTGGCGGCGGTGAGCGTGACCGCGATGGCGGGATCGCTGTTCGCGTGACGGTCGATCCAGGAGCCGTCGGCGAGTCCGCTATCGCGGTCGGAGGTGCCGCGGCTACAGGCCGTCGGCTGCGTGGAACGTCCGGAGCGCTTCGACCACGAGCTTGTGGTCGTCGAGTTGCGGCAACCCGGACACCGTCACGGTCGCCACGGGGCCGACGCCCCTGATGTAGAACGGGAACGAGCCGCCGTGGGCAGCATGCGTCGCCGTGTCGAACATCGGGTTGTCCTCGATCCGGCCGCTGTTGCGCCGCGCCCTCAGCCCGACGAGCAGTGACGGCACGGAATAGCGCTGGGCGGTACGGCTCTTGGCGTCGAGCCAGTAGTCGTTGTCGGGGGTAGCGCCTTCGAGCGCTGCCCGGAACAGGATGTGGTTCGGTTTGCAGATGCTGATGGCGATCGGCAGGTTGCGTCCCACTCCCAGCTGGACGAGCAGCTGGCCCAGGGCGACGGCGTCGTCATTGGTGAAATGCGTGAACTGGAGCTCGGCGACTTCGCCTTCGACCCTCGCAATGAGCGCCTCGAGCGCTTCGGCAGGTTGGTCGCTGCCGCCGTCCGGATCGAACGGACGGATGACTGTCGAAGGGGCGTCATTGCTCATTGCATAAATCTACGCGGTGAGGGGCCACTGTGGAATTTGAGCAGGGAAGCACGACGGACGGCCCTTGACAACCTCCTGATCCTCCGGAACACGAGGTCAGAGCCCGGGTGCGCAGGGTCCCGTCCCGAGGAGTGCCAACCCGGCGCGGTCGCCTTCACCGAAAGCGGTCAGGCCGAGGTTCCTGGTGTTCATCAGCTCGTCCGGGTCGTCCACGTGGTCGAGTCCGACCACGTGCGCGAGTTCGTGCATGATGGTCGCCTGCACGTAGGCACGGCCGTCCGGGAAACGCAGGGTATCGACGGCGTCGGCCGCATCGAGCTGCACCTGCCCGCCTTCGAATACGAGGGGCTGGCGCGGCGCCCGGGCGTAGTCGCTGCCACCGAGCCCGGCGATGTCTCCTGCGAGTCCGGGGATCTCCTCGGGTCCCGTCCAGGTGATGAGCACCGGCACCCAGCTCTCGCCGTACAGCTCCGGCTGGTACAGGTCCCGGTCCTCGCTGGGGGCCTCGGTCGTCGCGCCGTCGTCGATGAACTGCAGTCCTGTCGCGGCCGACACCTCGGCGACCGCCGCCTGCACCAGGCCCTCCGACCCGGAGGGCGCGTTGTCCGGCCGCACCACGTAGTGGAGGGGACGGCAGGGATCGTAGGCAACCCACTCCTGATCGTCGACCGGCGATTCGAAGAGCCGGTACGCCGTCGACGCCGGAGCGGGCGGGGGAGTGCCGAGCGGCACAGCGCTAGCCCCGACACCGGACGGCGGCACGTCGGGTCCGGGCAGGAGCGGACCGGGGAGGGGCAGGCGCTGCAGGGCGACACGCTCCCTGAAGCGGCTGTGCAGCGACGGCGTCGCATACAGGACGGCGACGAGCACGAGGACAAGAGCGGTGGCGACGCGCAACCCGACCCGACGACGTCGCACTGTCAATGCCAGGGACCGTTCCGGAGCCGCAGATGATCCAGCAGGCGGGGGTGTCGGTCCCGACGACGCCGCACGCCGCCCACCTGCCGGGTCGCCCTGCTCGAGCTGCCGGTCGCGATCCTGACCCCCCATGCCCTGCGCTTCCCCTCGACGACCGTGTGCCTCCATCGTGCTCCCCGATCCACGGCCGTCTCGACTCTTCCGGGCGTCCTTGGTCAATGCTGCGCGAAGACTGCCGGGTTGTCGGTGAACAGGATGCGCCGGGAGGTCCATGCGCAGTGTCCCGGCACCCGACGGCGGGTCCCGCACAGGACCGAGCAGCGGAACCGGGACGCCGCCGAGGATCAGATTGCCGGGGCATCGTCCCCCGGATGGAGGAGAACAGTGACCCCCGTGCGCAGCACCCGGTCGGCGAGCGCGGACGACGCCGGCAGGGCGCCGCCCAGGTGCTCGGCCAGCCGGGCCGCGCCGTCCGGCGTCGTCACGTGGAAGGAGGTCAGCGCGGTCCAGAGCTGCTCGACGGTGTCGCAGGCCGTGGTGCTTCCCGTCGGGCCCGCCACCGTCCAGCCCGATCCGGCGACCCGCACCACCGGTCCACCCGGCAGGCGGGACATGATCGCGTTGACCATCTGCGCCACGAGCAGCTGGTCGCGCGTCGTCCGGACCGGCCCCAGCACCGGATCCGCGACGACGGCGCGGCCGCACGCGCCGCACATCAGGCGCCCGGGGGACAGCTGGTCACGGCATCACGTCGCCCGAGTTGGGTCCGAGGGTCTGGCCGACGAAGAGGTTGCCGCCGGGATCGCTCGCCAGCAGCAGGGCCGTCGGCGCGACCTCGGCCGGCAGGCCGAACCTCCGCAGCGGCAGCTCCTTCCGCTTCGCGGCCTTCCAGTCCTCGGAGATCCCGTCGACGAGCGGCGTCTCGATGGGTCCCGGGGCGATGCAGTTGGCGAGCACGTTGTCGGCCGAGACCTCGAGGGCGAGCGCCTTGGTCATGCCGATCACGCCGGCCTTCGCCGCGCTGTAGTGGCCGAGGCCCGTGCCGCCCTTGATCCCGAGCTGCGACGAGATGGTGATGATACGGCCCCACCGCTGGTGCCGCATGGGGCCGATGACCTCCCGGCAGCAGAGGAACACGCCGGTGAGGTCCACGGAGATAGTCTCCGTCCACTGCGCGAGCGACATGTCCTCGAGGGGGGACTCTGTCAGCAGCCCGGCACTGTTGACCAGGACGTCGACGGTGCCGACCCGCTCGCGGGCCGCCGCGAACGCGCTCCGCACGCTGTCCTCCCGGGCGACGTCGACCTCGATGATGCCCGGACCGGGCGCACGGTCCAGCACCACCACCGTGTCCCCCTGGGCGGTGAACGCCTCGGCGATCGCCGCTCCGATCCCGCTGGCACCGCCGGTCACGACGACGGCGCGGGGGCGAGCACCACCCGGGCCGGCTGTCATGCGCGCATCTTGATGGTGAGGCCGCCGTCGACGACGAGCGACTGCCCGGTGACGTAGCGGGACGCGTCGGAGGTCAGGAAACCGATCACGTCGGCGACCTCCTCCGGCCTGCCGACACGGCCCCACGGGATGTCCTTGCCCGCCCGCTCGAGTCCCTCGGGCCCGAGGGAGTTCACGGGGTCGAGGGACTGGGGCGTCTCGATCAGGCCCGGGATCACCGCATTGGCGCGGATCTCCCGCGGCCCGAGCTCCGAGGCGACACTACGGATGAGCCCGAGCACCCCCGATTTCGCCGCGGCGTAGTGGGCGTGCTCCTCCCAGCCGTAGATCCCCCCGGCGATCGAGGACACCGCGACGAGCGCCCCGGGTCCCGTCATGCGTCGGGACGCCGAGCGGAGTGTCCGGAGCACGCCGGTCAGGTCGACGTCGAGCATCGCGTTCCAGAGATCGTCCGTCAGGTCGTTCAGCGGGGCGTTGCGCAGGATGCCCGCGTTGGCGACGGCGTAGTCGAGCCGTCCGTACTCGTCCAGGGCGCGCTGGGCGAAGGCGTCCACGGAGTCCGTGGAGCGGACGTCGACCTCGTGGATGACGGCGTCGCCCCCGGCGGCCCGCACGCCGGAGAGGGTCTCCTCCGGGTCGTGCGGGTCGCCGGGGAAGGTGCCGATGACGGTACGGATGTTCCTGCCCGCGTAGTGGACGGCCAGTGCGCGGCCGATACCGCTCGCGGCACCCGTGACGATGGCTACCTCAGACTGCTGCATGCGGTTCCTCGAGGGCTACGGCCGCGACGGGACGCGCGGCGATCATCAGGACACCGGAGAGCAGCGTGCCGACCGCGCCCACCCAGAGGGCGGCGGCGCCGGTGCCTGCCGCAGCGGCGACGAGCGTGAACAGGGCGCCACCGATGATCGTCCCGGGCTGGCTCATGGCGCCGATGAACGCGAGGCCCGTGGCACGGCAGCTCACGGGGTAGCACTCGGCCATGAAGTACTGGATGGCGGCGTAGGGGCCCACCAGGAAGAACAGGCCGGTGCCGTAGGTGAGGATGATCAGGAACGGGCTGGACACCAGCGGGCTGAGCATCACGGCGAAGGAGAGGCCCGAGATGATCCAGCCCACGATGATGGTCCGCTTCCGGCCCACCTTGTCGCCGATCCAGCCGTGGAACACGTAGCCGAAGTACGCGAGCAGGTTGATGACGATCAGCATCCAGAAGGCGTCCGAGAGTTCCACGCCCTTGGCGTTCGCGAGCACCGAGGTGCCGAGGACGCTGAAGATCGCGATGCCGAAGAAGTTGAGTATCCAGGCGAGCGAGAAGACGATCGTGTTGCGGCGGAACTCGCCTTCCCAGATGCGCTTGAGGGGTGAGGTGGAGGAGTGCTCGACGCCGTAGGCGCCGGCGAGTGCGTGGGCCTCGTCGCTCTTGCCGCCCTTCTCCAGTTCCGTGAGGCGCTTGTGCAGCTCGAACTGCGGCGTCTCCTTCAGCTTCTTGCTGATGAGCAGCACGATGATGATCGCGGGGATGGTCGCCATGAGGTAGAGGGCACGCCAGCCGAGGAGCGGCAGGAACACCAGGGCGAGGGCACTCGCGAGGAGGAAGCCCAGCGGCCAGCCGCCCTGGATGAAGGAGTAGTGGAAGCCGGGACGCTTGCGCTTCCGCTCGTCCTCGGTGACCTGGTACACCTCGTTCATGTAGGTCGCGTTGACGGCCTGCTCCGAGAAGCCCAGGCCGCCGAAGGACCGGACGAGTACGAGGAGCGAGTTGCTGACGGCGCCGAGGCCGGCAGGGATGAAGGCGGTGATGCCCGAGACGACGGCGGTGCCGCCGACGGTGAGCATCATCCCCTTCTTGCGGCCGAGACGGTCGATCACGGGGCCGATGCCGAAGCAGACGATCGCCGTTCCGACGGCGATCCAGGTGTTGATGGCGTACGCTTCCGGCGCGGTCCAGCCGAATTCCTCCTGCATGGCCGGCAGGAGCGTGCCGAACAGACCGTAGTCGAAGACGGCCACGGTCCATGCGCACAGGGCGAGGACGGTCGCCGTGCTGGTCTTCTTCTTCGAGAATGCGGGGAACTGCCGTTGCTCGTTCCCGTTCGGCGTCGAGAGATCGACGCCCGCCTCTTTGATGGACATCAGTGATCTTCCTTTCGGGGGTTTCGTGCCAGGAACGAATCGGCGATCTGGTCGAAGGTGTGCCAGGTGACGCCCTCGTGGGAGTTGAAGTGCTGGATGAGGCGCTCGAGCATGAGGAGGACCTGCGGCCGTCCCGAGACGTCGGGGTGGATCGTCATGGTGAAGACGGCGGAGTCCATCTCGGCGTAGACCCAGTCGAACTGGTCCCGCCACATCTGCTCGATGTCCCGCGGGTTGACGAACCCGTGCGAGTTGGGCGACGCCTTGATGAACATCATCGGAGGGAGATCGTCGAGGTACCAGTTCGCCGGGATCTCCACGAGGTCGGTCTCGGAGCCCCGGACGAGCGGCTTCATCCACGCCTCGGCGGGCTTGGAGTAGTCGATCTTCGTCCAGCTGTCCCCGACCCTCACGTAGTAGGGCTCGAAGTCGTTGTGCATGAGGGAGTGGTCGTACTTGATGCCGCGCTCGAGCAGGATCTCGTTGGTGATGGGGGAGAACTCCCACCACGGGGCCACGTACCCGGTGGGGCGGCGGCCCGAGACCTTCTCGATGAGCTCGATGGACCGGTCGAGGATCGCCGTCTCCTGCTCGCGGGTCATGGCGATCGGGTTCTCGTGGGAGTAGCCGTGGACGCCGATCTCGTGCCCGGCGTCGACGATCATCCGGGTGAGGTCGGGGAAGGTCTCGAGCGAGTGGCCCGGGACGAACCAGGTGGAGGGGAGGGAGTACTTCTCGAAGAGCCGGAGGATGCGGGGCCCGCCGACCTCCCCGCTGAAGAGCCCGCGGGAGATGTCACAGGGTGAGTCCTCACCGCCGTAGGAGCCGAGCATTCCTGCCACTGCATCTACGTCAACGCCGAAGGCGATCTGGATGTCTTTCGTCATGGGTCGGCCTTTCCTGGGAGGGGTGAAATCGGGGAGTGGTCAGTGGGGGAGTGGAGCCAGGAGGGATCGCCCCGCTGCCGGATCTCGCGGACCACCTGCTCGCCGGACAGCCCGAGCGCGAGCAGTGCCTGCAGGAGGGTGCGGACCTGGGACGGTCGGAGCAGTCCGGACGGGACGGCCCCGGCGTCCTCGAGGGTCCTGCCGCCCCCGGCCCCGTACACGCCGCGCACCGGTCCCGCGTGGACGCGGGTGCTGGTGACGACGACGACGCCGTCCCGGACCGCCCTGCGGACGGCGTCACCGAGTTCCGCATTGGCGTTCCCCAGCCCTGTGGCCTCGAGGACGATCCCGCGGGCGCCTGCCGCCAATGCTGCGGCGAAGAGGGTCGCGTCGGCTCCCGGGTAGCAGGCGATGATGTCCACGCGGATGCCCGTCCCGGTGGGGGGAGCTGCGAGGGGGGACCGTCGCTCCGGAGCGGGTCCGAGGTCGATCTCCCCGGTGGGCGAGACCGACCCGACGGGCCCCAGGTCGGGATTGCTGAAGGCGTGGAGCGCCGTCGTCTCGGTCTTCCTCGTCGCGGGGAGGGGGAGGACCTCGCCGTCGAACACGATCAGCGCGCCCCTGCCGCGGGCCTCGGCGGAGGCCGCGAGGGTGATCGCTGCGCGGAGGTTCCCCGGCCCGTCCGGGTCGGAGCTGTCCGCCGCGCGCTGTGCACCCGTGAAGACGACCGGACGGGGATCGTCGTGGAGGAGGTCCGCGAGGTAGGCGGTCTCCTCCATGGTGTCCGTTCCATGCGTGACGACGATGCCGAGCGTCTCCGGTACTGCCAGGGCGGTGCGGATGGCTCCGCAGACGGCGAGCATGTCGTCGAAGGTGAGCAGGTACGAGCCCTTCTGCATCAGGTCCACGACCTCGACGGCCACGGTGCTCGTCCCCGCCGCAGCGAGAACGGTACCTCCTGCATCCGCGGCCACGGTCGAGCCGTCGCCGGCATCGGTGCGGGAGGCGATCGTGCCGCCCGTCGCCAGCAGGACGACGTGCTCGGTGGCGGGTGATCCCATCGGTGCCTCCTCCTTACCCAATCGTTTGGGCGACTGTTACGGACAGCAGAACTCCGGGAAAGATCCGGGCCGTTCTGCGTGGTGCAACCTACGTGGAACTGGACGAAACCCAAACGTTTGGGTTGAATGAGGAAAACCCTAGGATGTGACCTGGGTCTCGTCAATGGATCGCCCGAGATTTCACGTAGCCGAAACAAAGACACCAGTAGGAGGGGGAGAGGACGTGGATTCAGCAGGCAGGGGACGCGCAGCAGTCACCCTGAAGGATCTCGCCGCGGAACTCGGCATCCATGTCTCGACGGTCTCCCGCGTGCTGCACTCGGACACCGATGTGGCCCGGGGCGCCGCGTCGAAGGAGACCGCCCGGAAGGTGCGGGACCTCGCGAAGCTCAGGGGCTATTCGCCCGATCCGCAGGCCACCAGCCTGCGGACCCGGCGTACGCGGGCGATCGGGGTCATCGTGCCGCGCCTCTCGGACATCGTGCTCGCCACCATGTACGAGGGCGTCGAGGAGGCCGCTGCCGAGAGCAACCACTCGACCTTCGTGATGAACTCCCACGACGATCTCGACGAGCAGCGCCGCAAGGCCGAGATCATGCTGGCGCGGCGCGTGGACGGACTGATCCTCGGCGACGTGCACGCGGGCAGCAGCCTGGTGGACGACCTCGTAAAACGGCACGTGCCCTTCGTCCTGATGAACCGCCGCTACCCGGGGTTCCCCTCGTCCACCTGCGACGACACGGCGGGAGGCCGGCTCGTCGCGGACCACCTGTGGAGCACGGGCCATCGATCCGTCGCGATCATCGCGGGCGAGACGTACGCGAGCACCGGCGTGGACCGGACGGCCGGGTTCGTCGAACGCTGGCACGAACTGGGGGGAGAGATGCCCGGGGACCGGATCCTGCCGTCGCGTTTCGACACCGAGGGTGGCCGCCAGGCGGGCGAGGAACTGCTGCGCCGGGCCGGCGAGACGCCGACGGCGGTCTTCGCCGTCAACGACTTCGCCGCCATCGGCGCCATGGGCGCGTTCCGTGCCGCGGGGCTCGTCGTGGGCCAGGACCTCGCCGTCGTCGGGTTCAACGACACCTCGCTGGCCGCGCAGCTGCCCATCCCGCTGACCTCGGTGCGCTCGCCGATGCTCGAGATCGGCCGGTCCGCCGTCGGGATGCTCCGCCGGGTCATGGCAGGCGAGGAGGTGGCGTCGATCCGCCACCCCGCGGAGCTCTTCGTGCGCGAGAGCAGCGAGGCGGGCGCGGTCGGGGCGAGACGGGGGCTGCGGGCCGGCTGACCGGCTGCCCCCATCGCCCGGTCCCGCAGCCCGACCCCGGCCTCACCCCCAGACGGCGCGCCGAACTCTCGCCGCGTCGGCCCGGGCCGCGAGCGCCTGCTCCATCGTCACGGGCTCGAAGTGCGTCAGGGTGCCGGGTGCGCTGCGGGCGACGACGTCCATGTCGGCGCTGATGACCGTCGCGACCATCGCGTAGCCGCCGCCGGAGACGGCGTCGCGGTGGAGCACGATCGGCTCCTTGCCGCCCGGCACCTGGATCGACCCGATGGCGTAGCCGGCGTCCACGATGTTGGAGGGGTCGGATCCGGCACCGAAGGGCTGCGTGCGCGGCTTCCACTCGAGATCCGGGCCGGCGTAGCGCAGGCCGGTGCGGTCCGCCACGGGCGTCAGCTTCCAGGCCGTGCTCACGAGCGTCTCCATGCCCTCCGCGGTCAGGCGGTGGTCGTAGAGGCCCGGCAGAATGCGCACCGTCACCTCCCTGGCGTAGACGGGCCGAAGATCCTCGGGGACCGCCTCCCAGGCCGGGCCGGACGAGGACGAACCGGAGGTTGTGCCGACCGGGACCGTGTCACCGGCCTTGAGGGTGCGTCCCTGGAAACCGCCGAGGGCGCCGAGCGTGTAGGTGCTGCGGCTGCCGAGGACCTCGGGCACGTCGATGCCGCCCTGGACGGCGACGTAGTAGCGCGTGCCTCCCGAGAGCATCCCGAAGGACACCTCGTCCCCGGCGGCCAGGGACAGCCTGGTCCACTGGTCCGCGGTCTGCCCGTTCACCTTCACCTGCACGGGCGCGCCCGCCACGGCGATGACGGCGTCGGTGTCGGTGGTGAAGCGCGGCCCCAGGTAGGCGCACTCGAGGACGGCGTCGCCGGCGCTGTTCCCCACCAGTGCGTTCGCCATCGATGCGGAGAGCTGGTCCATCGCCCCGCCCTGCGGGATGCCCACGTTGTAGTAGCCGAACCGGCCCCGGTCCTGGACCGAGGTGGCGAGGCCGGGTTCGAGGATGTCAAATGCCATTGAGCTTCTCCAGAATGTCCCGGTTGTGCGCGGTGGGGTCGGTCAGGGCCTTCTGCAGGTCGAAGGTCACGGGTACCTGGCGGTAGGTGAACGTCCCGGCGTCGACCTCCGCCTGGATCGCCCGGTACTCGTCCTCGTCGACCGGCTTGAACTTCACGATGTCGCCGGGTCGGAAGAAGATCATGAAGTCCGAGAAGTCCTCGAGCTTCTGCGCCGGGTCGAAGATGGGCGCGGCGGCGATACCGAACATCTGGTAGCCGCCGGCGCCCCGCACCGAGTAGATGCAGGCGAAGCAGCCCCCGTGGCCCACGGTCAGCGGCGGGGTGTCGGTGCGCGGGCTGAGGTACTTCGGGACCTCGAGCTGCTCCTCCTGCGGGACGATCTGGAACATGAACGGCAGCCCGGCCACGAAGCCCACCATGGACACCAGCCACGGCGACTCGTGATGCTTCCGGATGAACTCCTGCGGCGACGAGAGCCCGTTCTCCTCGGCCGCGAAGTCGAGGTCCGTGCCGTCGGGCCGCTGGTGGCCCTTGCGGAAGCGTGCACCGGTCTCGCGGGTGTAGGGATCGTCGTACCAGACGGGGATCTCGATGATGCGGGTCTCCAGCGTCTGCTCGCTCAGCTGGGCGACCTCCTCCTCGACCTCCCGCACCAGGGCTTCCAGCCGGTCCGGCGGCACCGTGTCCGGGTCGAAGCGCAGCAGCAGCGAGGCGTTGGCAGGGCAGATGTCCACGACGCCGTCGACGGCGCGCGCGGTCAGGCGGGTGGCCATCGCGTTCGCCTTGAAGTTGGCGGCGAGGCTCATGCTCTCGGAGATCTCGACGAAGAGGAACTCGTCCCCGCCCCAGGTGTAGCGGGCGGCGTCGAGGTGCTGGGGTGCGTGGCTCATGCGTCGGCTCCGAGGAGGTCGGGGGTGGTCTCGATGAACTTCGAATGGTGGGTCACGTCTCGTACCTCGGGCCGGTGGAGGACCGTGGACAGGAGCGGGAGGGTGGTCTTGACGCCCTCGATCCGCACTTCGGCCAGTGCCCGTGCCGACCGCGTGATCGCTTCGGTGCGGTTCTCGTCCCACACCACGAGTTTGGCGAGCAGGGAGTCGTAGAACGGGGCGACGGCGGACCCCGCGACCACGCCGGCGTCGATCCGCACTCCCGGGCCGCCCGGCCAGTCCAGGCGTGCGAGGGTTCCCGGGCTCGGCATGAACCCCTGCGTGGGGTCCTCGGCGTTGATGCGGAACTCGAACGCGTGGCCGCGGAACACGATGTCCTCCTGGTGGAGCCGCAGGGTGCCGGTGGAGGCGACGAGCAATTGCTCCCGGACGAGGTCGAGGCCGGTCACCATCTCCGTGACCGGGTGCTCCACCTGCAGCCGCGTGTTCATCTCGATGAAGGCCGCCTGCTCCCGGTCCGGGTCGTAGAGGAACTCGACGGTGCCCAGGCCGGAGTAGTTGCACTGGCGGCCGAGCTCGATGGACGAGGCGCGGATGGTGTCGCGGACGGCGTCGGGCAGCAGGGGAGCGGGGGCCTCCTCGATGATCTTCTGCTGGCGGCGCTGCAGCGAGCAGTCCCGGTCGCCGAGGTGGATGACGCGGTCGCCGTCGCCGAGGATCTGCACCTCGACATGGCGGGCGCGGGAGACGAACTGCTCGAGGTAGACCGCGGGATCGCCGAACGCCGCCTGAGCCTCGGCGCGGGCGACGTCGAGGGTCTGGACGAGGTCCTCCTCCTGGGTCACCAGGCGGATGCCCCGGCCTCCGCCGCCGGCCGAGGCCTTGACCACCAGCGGGTAGCCGATCTCCCGTGCGATGGGGAGGGTGTCGACGTCGGGGTCCAGGGCGCCGTCGCTGCCGGGCAGCGTCGGCACGCCCGCGTCCTCGGCGGCCTGCCGTGCACGGGACTTGTTGCCCATCAGTTCGATGGCCTCGGGTGAGGGGCCCACCCAGGTGATGCCGGCGTCGAGGACGGAGCGGGCGAAGCGTGCGTTCTCGGAGAGGAAGCCGTACCCGGGATGGAGTGCGTCGCACCCCGCGGCCTCGGCGGCCGCGAGGACCGCGGCGCCGTCGAGGTAGCTCTTCGCGGCCGGCGCCGGGCCGATGACCCGGACGTCGTCGGCGAGCGATGCCGCGTAGGAGTCGGCGTCGGGTTCGCTGGCGGCGAGGACCGTTTCGAGTCCCAGTTCCCGTGCCGCGCGGATGACGCGGACGGCGATCTCCCCGCGGTTGGCGATCAGGAGGCGTTCCACCCGCTAGCCCTCGGACACCGTGGCGATGACGTCGCCGGGGTTCACGGTCCCGGAGTCCTCCACGGCGAAGCTCTCGAGGGTGCCGGCCACGTCGCTGCGGATCTCGGAGAACTGCTTCATGATCTCCACCACCCCGATGGTCTGGCCCGCCTCGATGGCATCGCCCTCGTTCGCGTAGGGGTCCTTGTCCGGGCCGGGCTTGCGGTAGAAGATGCCGGGCAGTGGGGAGACGATGTCGGCCACGGGAGGTCCTTTCGGGAGGGGTGTCGGGCGGATGTCAGAGGGTGTCGAGTGCGGAGCGGACGGCTGCCGCCACCTCGGGGGAGTTGGGGGCGTCCGAGTGGACGCAGACGCTGTCGAACGGGATGGTGAGCAGTGTGCCGTCGGAGGCCTCGACGACGCCGTCCGTGAGGGCCCGCGTCACGCGCCGCGCGGCTGCTGCGGGGTCCGTGGGCTCCGGACGGCGCTGGATCAGGAGCTCGCCGGCGGGCCCGTAGTTGAGGTCCACATAGAGTTCGGCCACGAAAGGCACGCCGAGTTCCTCGCAAACGCTCTCGTGGGCGGTGCCCGCGATCCCGTAGATCGCGACGTCGAAGAGCCGGGCAACCCGGGCGGCGCCCCTCATCAGGTCGGCGTCCCGGGCGAGCATGCCGTAGAGGGATCCGTGGGGCTTGATGTGGTTGAGCGGTGCGCCCTCGTGCCGCAAAAAGGCACTGAGCGCACCCACCTGGTAGAGCACGAGGTGCTCCACCTCCTGCGGCGACAGCTTCATCTCGCGCCGGCCGAAGCCCACGAGGTCGGGGAGCCCGGGGTGCGCGCCGATCAGCACGCCCCTGCCGTGGGCTGCCGCGACGGTCTCCGCCATGGTGTCCGGGTCTCCCGAGTGGAAGCCGCAGGCCACGTTGATGGCATCCACGGTGTCGAGGAGGGCGGGGTCGTTGCCGAAGGAGTGCAGGCCGAGCGATTCGCCCATGTCCGAATTGATCATCGGCGTCCCGCGCCGGTTCGTCTCGTCCGTCATGCGACAACCCTAGAGAGCGTCCGCGGGCCGATATAGTGGGCGCGCGCCCTCGCTTCTCTCCCATCGGAGGGCAGATGCACACAGGAGGACCCCATGATCGTTGCCGATCTGCTGGCGGCCGACGCCCTTCAGCTGCGCCTCCACACGCCGTCGTCGGTGGAACGGCTCGCCTGGGACATCAGCTGGTGCGCCCCCGCGGAGACCATCGATCCGACGCCGTTCCTCAGCGCCAACGTGGTCCTGCTGACCAACGGGATCGGGCTGAACATCGAGGACCAGCGGACGTGGACCGCCTACGTGGAGCGCCTCGTCCACGTCCGGGTGGCCGCCATCGCCTTCGGGACGGGGACCGCGCACCGCCTCATCCCGCCCGGGCTCGTACGGGCCGCGACGGCGCTCGACGTGCCGCTGCTCGAGATCCCGCAGTCCGTCCCCTTCCTACAGGTGCATCGCCATGTCACCAACGTGCTGGAGGTGGAGCGCTTCACGGCCGTCAACCGGTCCTGGGAGCTGGCGCAGGAGTGCGCGCAACTCGCCGCGTCCGGCTCGCACCTGCAGGTGGTGCTCGACGCCGCCGCGCAGGCCGCCGAGGGCCACCTCGCGATCGTCGACGCCGCCGGCTCCGTGATCGCGCGTTCGCCATCGGCCTCGGTGTGGACCGCCGCGGACCTCACGGATGTCCCCGGTGCCGGGCACGGCAGCATCCCCCTGCCGATGGGCAGCGGCGACTCGTTCCAGCTGATCGTGCGGGACGCGACGTCGGACCACCCGGTGGCGACGCTGCTGGCACCGGCGGCGTCGATCATCGCCGTGCAGCTGCAGACCGCGCTGCACACCACCACGCACAAGGAACGCGAACTCGAGACCCTCCTGGACCAGGTACCCGACTGGGCCGGCGTGGCCCTCGAGGAGTTCACCTCGACGTTCCGGTCCACCGGCCTCGACGTCCACGAGCCCACCCTGGTGCTGGCCGCGACCGCGGGGCGCAGGAACCTCTCCAACGCCTGGCGGATCCGGCTCCTGCTGCAGTCGGCGTTCAACGACGTGCGCGTGCAGGTCCGGGCGGGCATCCTCTACGCCTTCGCCCAGGGACCGCTTGACGGCGCCGACGTCGAGGACGCCGCGACCGCGCTGCTCACAGCGTGCACGCGGGAGCTCCCCGGCCAGCCCCTCGTGCTCAAGGGACCCTGCCACACCATCGACGAACTCCGCCTGGGCATCCACCAGGCGGGGACGACGGTCGCTGAGGTCCGGACGCCGATGCGCGCGCCGGATCTCGGCATCCGTGCGCTGATCGCGTCCACGGCATCCTCCGGTGCCCGGGCCGGTGCGCACAGGCTCCTGGCGCCGGTCCTCGCGTACGACGCCGCCCACGCGGTGGACCTGCTCGGCACGCTGGAGGCGTTCCTCGAGCACGACGCCCAGCCGGGGCGCACCGCGGCGAAGCTGTTCATCCACCGCAACACGCTCGCGCAGCGGCTCGGGAAGCTCGAGGGACTGCTGCGCGTGTCACTGACGTCGCTCGAGGGTCAGGCCACCTGCCTGCTGGCGCTGCAGATCCTGCGGTCGGAGGCACTGTCGTCTGGACGTCCGGCGGTGTCCCTGGCCGACCGCCGCTAGCGCCGCCTGCGCCGGGCGTGTGGCGCTCCTGGTCGGCTGCCCTCGCCGCACCCGCCGTCGTTCCTGGTTTTTGAGGCCGACGGCACAAAGAGCGGCGTATTCCCGGGGCTAAGCGCTCATGGAGCCCTGAAAGCCGGGAACGACGACGGCCCCGCCCGCCGCCCGATGGGACAGCAGACGGGGCCGGACGGAAGCCTAGGAGGTCTCGATGTCCTTCGTCGCGTAGTCGAACCGGAAGGTCACCGAGGTGTCGGAGAGCAGGTGCAGTTCGTGGTTGGCGCCGTCACGCACGCCGAACCGGCCGTAGTTCTCGTCCCACGAGCCGTTGACGAGGATCTTGAACTGGTAGGTGCCGGCCGGCAGCTGGAGGGTCTGCTTCCAGGTGTTCTCCGTCGGCTCCCACACGAACTGCAGCTCGCGGAGGTCCGAACTCCAGTGGCCGGCCTCGCCGAACAGCGGGTCGAAGTCGCCGGAGAGGGCGACGGACTGCGGCTGGTCGTGCCAGGCCTCCTCGGCGGGCGTATCGGTCGGTGCGTGCTCCGGCTCGGAATCGGACACCTCGAGGGTCGGCGTGACGTCCGGGGGCGTGGGGTCCTCGGCGAGAGCGGTCTTGGCCTGGGCGACATCCGTCGGATCCACCGCGACGTCGGCCTGCGCGGCCTGCGCCTCCTCGCCCAACTGCTCGGGGGCTGCCGGCGCGTGTGCAGGAGCCTCGGCAGCGGTCTCGGGCACGGGAGCGCCACTGATCATGGCGTTGACGAACTGCTCCGAGTCGGTGAAGGCATGGACCGCGCGGACGCCCTCGTCGGTGGCGGTCCAGCCGCTGCGGCCCTTGACGAGCCAGCCGGCCTTGACGAGCTTCGACGTCGCCGTCGTCAGGGCCTTGAAACCGCGGGGGACGCCGCCGGAGAGGAGCTCGGCTTCCTTGGCGTCGAACGGGACCTGGGCGACAGCCTGCGCCATCAGTTCACTGGGTGCGACGGCGGTGCCTGCGGCCTGGTGGGCTGCGAGCAGGGCGAGGGTCATGCGGAGTCGGTCATTGGTGCGGTTCCGGGGGGCCATGGCGGTCTCCTTCGTGGGGCGTGAGGCGGCAACCGCCGTCCATCAGGTCCCTGCAGTTCCACACTCCGGCGGAGAACATCCCACGGGATGCATCCCTACCCGGGCGGGCTCGACGATGCTGGTGCTGCGGACGACAGCACCCTGACCTTATCCGAGACCTGCGCATTGCGGCTATTGTGCGCTAGATGACGCCCCCTCCCAGCACATCGGCGCTACGGACTGCCGCCCGCCTGATATTGGGGGTATTCCTCCTGTTCGCGGGCACCGGCCACCTGACCTTCGCTCGGGCAGAGTTCGCCGCGCAGGTCCCCGCCTGGCTGCCGCTCGACACGGACTTCGTGGTGGTGGCCTCCGGCGTCGTCGAACTGGTGCTCGGCTCCGCCCTGGTGCTCGCCGGCCGGCACCGCGTGCTGATCGGCTGGGTGGTCGCGGCGTTCTTCGTGGCGGTCTTCCCCGGCAATATCGCCCAGTACGTCGACGGCGTGAGTGCCTTCGGGCTCGACACCGACCGCGCCCGGCTCGTCCGCCTCGTCTTCCAGCCGGTCCTGGTGCTGTGGGCACTGTGGTCGACGGCGGCCTGGCGGGACCGGCGGTCGCGCTGATCAGTTCGACCTGCGACTCGGCCCGACTCGGCCCGGCTCAGCCCGGCTCAGCCCTGCACTGTGCCGGAGTCGAGGCCTACCTGGATCCAGAACGCCAGCTCGGCGTCGTCGCTGACCTGCTGACTCGGTACGGTGAGCCAGCCCCGGCCCATCGGCCGGTCGCTGCCCATGCGTGCCGGTACCGCACCACGTCGGAGCAGGTCGTCGTAGTCGGCTGGATCGGTGCGGACCAGCAGGCCACCGTCGCGGCCGGCAGCGACCGCCATGCGCTCGTCGACCATGAAGGAGACACCGCCGAACATGCGTACCTCACGTACGTTCGGACGCGATGCGAAGAAGTCCCGGAGTCTTTGCGACAGGGCCTCGCGAGGGTCGGCGGTGGTCATCGGCTGCCCCTGCTGATCGGGTCCTGCCCGGAGTTCGCTGCGTCGATAACGTCCGTACGGATAGTAGATGGGGTGGCCACAGTAGCTCCCTTGCTCGGCGTATCCGCAGGATAGGGAGACGGTGCTCTGTCCTGTCAAGGAGTCCGGTGATGCAAGGGCTGTCCCGAACGGTGGCTGCTGCGCGTCGAAGCGCCAGCTGGCCGTGCCAGGGCGCTGCCCGGACACGACGATGCCCGGCACGAGAACGTGCCGGGCATCGCCAGTCCCGCGAAGCGCTGAACCGGGTGGACCTCAGTTCCGCTTCGCCGTGACCAGCAGGTACTCCCAGTCCACCGTTGTGCTGCCGGTGCCGGCACTGAACCGGGTGACGAGCGCCCTCAGATCGGCGTCGAGCGCTGCCGCCTTCTCCGCGTCCTCGCCGATGAACGTGTAGACGCTGATGGTGGGCCCGTAGTGGGACTTGAAGTAGTCCACGAACTCCTCCGGCGAGTGGAAACGGTCCACCCGCACCACCCGCCGCTCGGCACGCAGATCCGTCACCTGGCCCTCGAGGAGCGAACGGACATGGTCCTCGTTCCCCCACAGCGGCGGAGGCTGCGCCCCGGGAGGCGGCGGCGGTGCGTAGGGCTTCATCGTGGCGAACATCTGGCCGATGAATCCCTCGGGCGTCCAGTCGATCAGGCCGATCGAACCACCCGACCGGCAGACCCGTGCCAGCTCGTTGGCCGTCAGCTGGTGGTGCGGCGCGAACATGACGCCCAGACACGACATCACGGTGTCGAAGGAGCCCGAGTCGAAGGGGAGTGCCTCGGCGTCGGCGACGCGCCAGTCGAGGGTCACACCACGCTGCTGCGCGAGGTGCTGCCCGATGTCGAGGAGTTCGGGCGTCAGGTCCGACGCCGTGACGGTCGCCCCGCGTTCCGCTGCGGGGATGGCGGCGTTGCCGGTGCCGGCCGCGATATCGAGGACATACTGCCCGCGGGTGATGTCCAGGGCATCGACGAGGGCCACGCCGAGGCTCGGGATGATGTCGGACGCGATGGCGGCGTAGTCGCCCTGCGCCCACATGGCGCGGTGCTTGGCCTTCAGGGCCCTGTCCGCGTCGGTGGTGGTGGTCGTGTCGGTCATGATGGGTGGTATCCCGTCCTGTGCTGGGTCCGGGCAGCGTCGCCCGGTGTGTCTCTGACGTCACCAGTGTTGCCACCGGCCGTGTGCACGGGCGTGTGATGGCGCCGGGCAGCCCTCCTACAGGTGATGGCGTGCCGCGAGGTCCTGGCTCAGCAGGGGGTTCTCGATGCTGCTCGCCAGGAGCGTCATCGCCGGCAGCACCGCCTCGTCGCCGAGCGCTGCCCGGGCGGAGTAGGCACGGACCGCGAGTTCGCGGTGCCCGTAGCGGCTGGACCGCTCCCCGAGCTCCCGGGCGAACTCCAGCGCCTGGTGCGGGTGCGATGTGAGTGCCGCGGTGCTGGCGAGGTCGAGGTTCCGGCCACGGAACCAGCGGTACCAGGGGTTGGGCTGCACGCCGCGGCGGATCCACGTGCTCGCCGCCCCGGTGTCTCCCCGGGCGAGGAGCACCTCCGCCTTCGCGTGGGCCGCGGCGTCGAGGTAGCAGCGGTCGCCGAACGACGCCGCCAGGGCCATCGCGTGGTCCGCCATGTCCTCGGCCCCGGTGTCGTCGCCCGTGGCCAGCTGCATCTCGCTGCGGAGGGCCTCGACGAACGGCGTGAACGCGGTCCAGTGTTCGCCGGCGACGAGCGCCAGCACGATGTCGAGTTCGACGGCGGCGCGCTCACGGTGCCCGGTCAGCAGGTGGACCCGGCCGAGCATCGCCCGGGCGAATGCCTCCTGCCGCGTCCGCCCGAGACCCGCGCTGAGGCGCACCGATTCCTCGAGGGCGACGACGGCGCCCGGGTAGTCGGCGGTGTCGGTGGCGAGCATCCCGGTCACACCGAGTGCCCGCGCGCGTTCGTCGGGAAGCCCGTCGGCGGCCGCCGTCGCCCGGGCCAGCCACCGGGCTCCGCTGTCGGGGAAGCCGCGCTGCACGGCGAGGAAGCCGAGTTCGCGGTATGCCGCCGACTGGAGGGCTGCAGGACCGTCCCGGGTCAGGGACAGGACCCGGTGCAGGAGGTCGGCGACCTCCGCGCCCCGGCCACCCGCACCGTGGATGAGCGCGCCGGCCAGGTCCAGCAGGGCCTCCGCCTGCAGGGTCCGATCGCCGAGGCGCTCCGCCAGGCCTCCGGCCACCCGCAGGTGATTGAGGGCGGTCGCGATCGCACCCGCGGAGAGGCAGGCCTGTGCCGCCTCGAGATAGGACGCGACGGCGGTGCGTGTGGCGGGGAGACCGGCCGTGCTCGTGTCCGGGGCGGCCAGGGCATGCTGCACCTCGGCGGGTAGACCCGTGCCCAACTGGTCCTCGAAGACGTCGCCGCAGTGCGCGGCCGCGGTCCGGGCTGCAGCACGATCGCCTGCCGCCACGAGCGAGCGGACCAGCAGGGCGTGGAAGTCGGCGTTGAGCGGATCGAGCTCCACCGCGCGGGCACTGAGCCGGATCGCCGTCGCGGTGTCGCCGTCGGCCAGGGCCGCCAGTCCGCCCTCGTACACGAGCGTCTCCACCGCATGCCGCAGCCGGTGCCGCTCCATGGTCAACCAGGCGTCGAAGGGCGGGTGATCCGTGAAGTCGAGCCCGTCGAGCAGCTCGGCGCGGATCTCGCCGAGCGATGCGGCTCCCAGATCGGTGTCGAGGCGGAACCCCGGCGGCAGCCGCAGGGTGACGGGATTCCCGCCGAGCACTGCCTCCGGGCCGAGCACGCGCCGCAGGTCGGCGAGGTGCCAGCGCAGGGCGCCGAGGGGATCGTCGGCACCGGCGAAGAGCAGCGCCGCGAGCTGGCTGCGAGCGGGTGGGGTGGTGTGCAGGAGCAGGTGCGTGAGCAGTCCCCAGGACTTCCGGCCGCGCGGCTGGTGGCCCTCCCCATCGGGGTGCGTGATGGAGGGAGGCCCGAGAAGCTGGATGACGATCCCGGCCATGCCCCACTGTAGATCCGCGGGCGGTTGGACGGAACGGCCGGCGGCGCACGTGACGCGTCCGTGGCACCCGTGGGGCGCGTGCGGCGGCGAGCAATTGCGGCCGGAGCGCCTGGCTGGCACCCCCGGCGCGGGAAGTGTCAACCGGTTGGCGGCTACCGCGCGACGGCGACGGGGTAGAGGTCGGTCGCTTCCAGCATCACGGACTGGATGTTCGCGGCGAGCGGTCCATCCGTCTCCGATGCGGACTTCGCGTCGATCCATCGCTGGTCCGCGCCGAACGCCTTCCAGTTCGCCTTCGGGTCGCCGTCGTGTTCGAGGAGATAGATGAGCACCTCGGGGGAGTCGACGGGCGTCCAGTAACCCAGGCTCTTCATGTTGTGCTCGATGAACAGGTTGATGGTGGAGTCACGGAACCGGGCGACCAGGGCATCCATCTTGCCCGGCGTGGCGGTGTAGGTGCGGAGTTCGTAGGTCATGGCTCTCCTCGTGCTGACGGGCTGTCGGTCGGAGTCAGCCTATGCGGGGCGCCCTCCGTCCGTCAGGTATGCGACGGTCGGGATGCCGTGCCGGCGCCCAGCCCGATGAACGCGCCGAGCTCCTCGAGGCCCGATGGGCGGCCGGGCATGAAGTTCGTCAGTTCGCGCGAACGGATGACGACTGCACGCCACTGGCCCCGCGAGATGGCGACGTTGATGCGGTTGCGGTTCAGCAGGAACTCCACGCCGCGGGGTGCCTCTGCCACGGAGGAGCACGCCATGCTGACGAACACCACTGCCGCCTCCTGCCCCTGGAACTTGTCGACAGTCCCCACTCGGATGCCCGGCAGGTCCGCAGCGTCGAGCGCTGCACGGACGCGCTGCACCTGCGCGTTGTATGCGGCGACCACCAGCACGTCGCCCTGCTCCAGTGGCCGGGGGAGCTCGGTCCCGCCGGGATGCCAGGTCAGGCCGAGATGCCGGCGCGCCTGCTCGACGACCTCCGCGGCCTCCTCCGTGGAGGCGACGGTGTTGCCGGTGTGGTCGACCAGCACGACGTCGACCCCGGCCGGCAGCCCCTCCAGCCGACGTTCCACGGTGGCCGGGGCGGCGTCGAGCCTGCCGTCGTAACTCAGCCGGGACACGGCCTCGCACAGGTGCGGATGCATGCGCCAAGAATCGGCGAGGAAGTAGCCGAGGCGCGCGGGAAGCGTCGCATGCCCTGCGGACAGCCAGCCCAGGGCCGATTCGTCGACCGGTTCCGGGTGCGAGCCCTGCGTGACCTGCGGCAGCTGCTGCGGGTCACCCAGCAGCATCAGGCGCGAGGACGCCCTGGACACGGCCAGCGTGTTGGCGAGCGAGAACTGCCCGGCCTCGTCGATCACGAGCAGGTCCAGCGACCCGGGCGGCACGACCTTGCCGGTCATGGTCCACGCCGTCCCGCCGATCAGGCACCCGTCGTCCCGGCCGAGGAGGGTGCCGATGGCACTGTCCGAGGTGTGCGCCCAGGGGACGGGATGCTCCTTCTGCAGCTTCTTGCCGATGCTCTCCGGGTCCACGCCCGCACCGACGGCGGTCGTGAGGAAGTGCTCGACGACGGCATGGGACTGCGCCACGACGCCCACCTTCCAGCCCTCTGCGACGAGGCGGGCGATGACACGCGAGCCCACATACGTCTTGCCCGTGCCGGGTGGACCCTGCACGGCGAGATAGGAGGAATCGAGGTCCAGTACGGCGTCCGTGACGGCGGTGACGTAGTCGGCCTGCCCGAACCCGTCGTGGACGACGACGGGTAGCCCGTCGCGTGTCGCCAGGCGCGGGGCGGCACGCTGCAGGATGTCGAGACCGGGGTGCGGGGGAAGGGTGGGCAGTGCCGCACCGACCGTATTCGCGAGCTCGGCGAGGGATGCTTCCTGGCTCGCCGTGGCCAGCGGTTTGTCGGGTGTCAGGGCGACGGGCAGGTGGCGATAGGGCGCAACCTTCAGCGTCGACTTCTCCGTGACGGTGATCAGCGTCCTGCCGGGGTCGTCGGGGTCCGCCTCGACGCGCTCGACGACCGTCTCCCAGCACCCGCCCCGGCCCAGCGGGTCACCCGTCGAAGTCTCCACCCCGTCGGGTACCGGAGCGTCGAACATGCGGAACCACTTCGATCCCGGACGGAAGTCCGAACCGTCGGCCAACACGCCGCGCAGCCGGACCGTCCGGGACTCCGTCCTGGCCCTCGACGTCGGCTTCGCCCAGTCCTCGACCACGGTCGCGGACTCCACGAGGAAGACGTCCCGCTGGTCCGACCAGCTGTCCCGATCGTTCTCGAGCCGGTCGAAGTGCTCCCACCAGAACTGCTTGCGCTCTCGGCGGTGATAGCCGGTGGCGGCAGCGACCATCGCGATGGCCTGGTCCGCCGGCGTCGGCGTCTGGTCCGCAGGGCGTTGGGCGAGGTAGTCACGTAGCCGGAGCTCGTCCGGCGTGGGCTCGTCTGCGGGCCTCAGCTCGGGAGAGGGTGCCGTCTCCTGACCGCTGTCGGGCCCGGTCGTTCCCGGCGCATCAGGGGCCAGTTGCAGCAGCCAGTCGCGCAGGCGCAGCGTGGAGAGGCAGTCGTACTCGTTGTAGTCGGTGATGGACGTGAGGATCGTCGCGGCGGCCGCCTCGTCGCCGTCGTCCCGTGTCGCACAGTACTTCGCGTAGGCGACGACGGAGGCGCCGGCGTCCGCGACGTCCCCGGTGCGCAGGTGGTCGCCCATGTAGAGGGGTTCGAGTTCCTTGATGGAGTAGGAGGCGGCGGAGACCCGCAGCGAGTGCCGCACCGTCGCGTACAGGTCCACGAGCAGGCCGCTGCGGAGCCAGTCGTCGACGATGTCCTCGCCGGCGCCGTGCCGGAGCGAGAGGGTGCGCAGCGCCGTCTTCTCGTAGGGCGCGTAGTGGTAGATGTGCAGGTCCGGGTGAGTGGTGCGGCGCTTCTCGACGTATTCGAGGAAGGCGAGGAACGCCTGCCGCTCCTCCTGGCGGGAGTGCGCCCAGAAGGGCCTGAAGATCGGGGTGTCACCGGTGTCGGCGGGCTCCATCACGCCGAAGAGGTACTCCAGCCCCCAGCTCCCGGTGTCCGGATCCTGCCAGAGCGGGTCTCCCTCGAAGTCGAAGAAGATGTCGCCCGTGCTCGGTGCGGGCAGCATCGCCAGCGTGTGCTCGGGAAGCACCCGATAGCCGATCGTGCGCTCGACGCCGTCCTTGACGAACGTCCGGAATCCGTCCACGACGGCGGTGCCGGTCTGCAGGCGGGCCTGGTCCCGCAGCCGCACCAGGGGACCCCGGGTCTCGGCATCGGGAAGCTCGGCGAGCGCGTCGATCGTGGTGATGCCCCGGGTGAGCAGGTCCTTCCGCCGGGACGCCGTCATGCCGGCCACCATCAGCAGGTCCCGGTGCTCGGTCACCTGCTCGGAGCAGTAGTCGCAGCGACCGCAGTGGACGACGCCGTGCTGCCCCCAGTCCACCGTCGTATCCGCCGCGCGGTGGGCCGTGGTGAGGGCGCGGAACCGGTCGCGCCGTTCGCGGTAGACGGGCAGCAGGTCGGTGAGGGAGTGGACGCTGCGCTCGAGGTTCCCCAGCACGAGGGTGACCTGCGGGGCAGGCTCGAGACCAAGGCGGATCAGCTGGTCCCCGTAGGCGGCAAGCTGCAGCAGCGCCCCGACCTTGGCATGGCGGGCGAGCTTCGTGTCCCACACCGCGTAGCGGCCGGCATGCTCGTCGCCGGCGGGCTGCCGGACCAGGAAGTCCGCGTAGCCGAGGAACTCGCCGTCGAAGAAGGTGGCCTGGAAGACGACGTCGGCACCCGCGGTGAGGACGCCGGCGGTCTCCTGGTGCTTGGCGAGCAGCGTGGCGCGGTCGAGGGTTGTACCCCGCTCCACCCCGTACACCCCGGCCTTCCGCTCCGCGTCCCACGGCCCGTATTGCGCGGTCAGGTCGTCCAGCACCCTGCGTTCGTGGACGTCACCCAGGGCGCCGGCGAGCTGCTGCAGCTCGTCGACGGCGAACTCTGCTTTCGGCGCGCGGCCGAGCTTCTCGTCGAGGATGCGCAGGGTCCGGTACTCGCACTCGCTCGCCGCGACGAGGTCGGTCGCGGAGAAGACCAGGTCCGGCTGCAGGGCCGGCGCGGTCGGGTCGAGCAGAAACATGGTGCCCCCGGCATCAGTGGTGCACGGGAAGGGATCCCGCGCTGGTCAGAATGTAGCAAGGGCCGCGGACATCATGGTGCAGGCGCCGGGAGGCTCAGGTGAAGAGCTCCGGCCGCCGGCAGGTCATGTAGGTGTTCAGCTCCCGGGCGCGCACCACGTCCGTTTGGTGCACGTCGGCAAACAGGAGTTCCTCCTCGTGCCCCGCGAGCCCGAGGAACGTCCCGTAGGGGCCGGCGATGCAGCTCAGCCCCGTGAAGTCGGGCGTGGTGTGGTTGGCGTAGGCGATGTAGACGCCGTTCTCGAGGGCCCGGGCCGGCACCAGCAGGGTCGAGATGCGGTCCGCGTTATAGGTGAGCTCCGGCGGGAGGCCCCCGACGTCGCCCGTGGCGGGCACCGCCGTCGGGATGAGGAGCGCATCCGCACCCCGCTGCGCCGCACTGCGGGCGAATTCCGGGAACTCGATGTCGTAGCAGATGCCGAGTGCGACGGTCAGTCCGTGGAGGGGCACCAGTTCCGGGAGGTCGTCGCCGGGGGAGAAGACCGACTGCTCCTCCGGGCCGAACAGGTGCGACTTGCGGTAGCGGGTCAGTTCCGCGCCCTGCCGATCGAACAGGGAGGCGCTGATGTGCCGCGCGGAGGACGTGGCGTCGACGCTCGATCCGACGAGCGCGATGCCGTGCCGCCGTGCGATGCCCGCGAGTTCGCCGCGGATGCCCTCTCCGTCCGACCCTGCCACGAGCGCGGGCGCATACCCGGTGGCGAACAGTTCGGGGCTCACCAGGATGACGGCACCCTGCCCGGCTGCGCGGGCGGCGTAGGCGTCGAGGCGGCGGAGGTTCTCATCGACCGCGTTGATAACCCCTGCAGCCTGCAGGACGGCTAGACCGGGCACTTTTACTCCCTCCGGACCGACCGTGAGTGCAGAAATCCCCATACAGATTTTCCCTGCGCCGATCCATTGACAGTCCCCATGATAGGCACAACGATGGACCCGAACCGAATGACTTTCGATTATTGGAGATGGGAACGATGGACGCTGCAGATGTCACAATCGCCGCCGATGTACAGCGTCGGCTCGCCGAGATCTCGGCCCACGAGCAGGGCGATCCGTCGCGTGCAGCACTCTCGAAGCGTGACCTCGCCCTGTTCGTCATCGTGACCCTCGGGATCACCCTGCTCGGGTTCCTGGTGCTGGCGCTGTGAGCACGGACCAGGGCCAGGGCGAAGCTACCGGCGAGAACGGGGGATCCCTCGGCTCGCTGCCGCTCCTCCGGGGAGAACGGATCTGGAACGGCGCCGATTTCACCGGCGTGAACATCAGCCTCGCGATCGCCACCTGGGCTTTCCTCGTCGGCGGGTCGACGGCGCTGCTCGTCGGCTTCCAGCAGGGCATCGCAGCGATGGTCATCGGCAACGCCATCGGCCTCGGGTTCATGATCCTGGCCAGCGTCGTCGCGAGCCAGCGCTACGGCGTCGAGCAGTACACCATCCTCCGGCCGGTCTTCGGCCTGGTGGGCGTGGGCATCCTCGTGTTCACCGTCATCCTGATCACCGAGATGGGCTGGTCGTCGCTGCTCGCGATCATGGTGGGCCGCGCCGTCACGCAGGTCTCCAACTCCACCTTCGGCACCGACTTCGGGCCCGAGAGCCTCATGGTCACGTTCTTCGCCCTCGTGGCGATCGCCATCTCCTGGTGGATCCTGTCCCGCGGGCCCGTCACCATCGGCCGGTTCAACAAGTTCATCGCGCCGGGCCTGATCGTCGTGACCGTGGCCCTCATGGTCTTCCTCGTCATCAACACGTCCTGGGACACGCTCTTCAGCGCAGCACCGCTCGCCCCGTTCGAGGACGACCGCCTCAACTTCGCGCTCGCCGTCGAGTTCAATGCCGGGGTGGGCGTCTCCTGGTACCCGGTCATGGGCTCCCTCGCCCGCCTGACGAAGACCCCGAAGGCCGCCCTCTGGCCCTCGTACACGGGCCTGCTCGGGGCCACCCTGATCGCGCAGATCGTCGGCATGGCCGCCGCCCTGACGCTCGGGGACTCCGATCCGACCGTCTGGATGCTGCCCTTCGGCGGACCCATCCTCGGTGCGTTCATCCTGCTGTTCATCGCCTTCGCGAACATCACGAGCACTTCGTCCATCGTCTACTCGACGGTGCTCGCCATCCGGCAGGCCAGCGGTAACCTGCTCGCCCGCGTCCGGTGGGCGTGGCTGTGCGCCGGGTTCTTCGTCCTCCCGGCCATCCTCGCCTTCTTCCCCGGGTTCATGTACCTGCGGTTCATGACGTTCGTGACCCTCAGCGGCGCGTTCCTGGCCCCGATGTGCGGGGCGATCATCGCCGACTACTTCGTGCTGCGCCGCCAGCGCGTCGCCCTCGAGCACCTGTACCGGCACCGGGGTGAGAGCCACTACCACTTCTCCGGCGGGATCAACTGGGCGGGGCTCGGCGCCGTCGCGGCAGGCGCCATCTTCTACCTGATGATCTACAACCCGGTCACCCTCACCACCCAGCCGGTCTTCGGCTACATCACGGCCTCGTTCCCGTCGGCGATCGTCGGCGCGGTGGTCTACTACGTGCTCGCCAAGGTCCTCTACGTCCGGAGCGGTGTCGGCGGCTATGCGGCCGCTGCCGAGAAGGTCGAGGGGCGCGCATGAGCCGCTCATCCCGTGCCGCCGTCCACCGCAGCGGGTCGCAGGACCTCGACCTGACGACGGTCGAGGTGGCCGATCCCGGGCCGGGCACCGTCCTCGTCCGCCTGGGCGCCTCCGGTGTCTGCGGCTCCGACCGCCATGTGCTCGACGGCGACTGGACACTGCCCTCGCCCACCGTGATGGGCCACGAGGGCGCCGGCACGGTCGAGGCGATCGGCGACGGCGTCACCGACGTCGAGGTGGGCGACCACGTGATCCTCTCCTGGTTCTACCCGTGCCGGCGGTGCACGGCCTGCCTCTCCGGGAAGTCGTATGTCTGCACGGGCAGCCGGTCCGAGGAGTGCCTGCTGCCCGACGGCAGCACCCCGCTCACGCTCGACGGCGACCGCGTGTTCCCGTATCTGACCGTCGGGTCCATGAGCGAGTACGCCGTCGTGCCCGAGGCCGGCGCCATCCGCATCCCCCGCGAGGTCCCGTTCGACGTCGCGAGCCTCATCGGCTGCTCGGTGGCCACGGGGTTCGGCGCCGTGGTGAACGACGCCGAGGTCGACGCCGGCACCTCCGCCGTCGTCGTGGGTACCGGAGGTGTGGGCCTCTCGATCATCATGGCGCTGCGGCTGGTGGGCGCGAACCCGATCATCGCCGTCGACCTCAGCGAGGAGAAGCTCGCGGCCGCGCAGGAGTTCGGTGCCACGCACATGCTCGTGCCGTCGGAGGACCTGGCGGAGGAGATCGCCGCGATCACCGGGGGAGGCGCCGACTACGCCTTCGAGGCGATCGGGCGGGTCCAGACCATCGAGTCCCTTCCTTCCCTGATCGCGGCGGGTGGCAAGGCCGTCATCGTGGGCCTGCCGCCGGAGGACAGCCCGGTCTCCATCGACGCGCTGCTGCTGGCCGAGAGCGGCAAGTCGCTCATCGGCTCCAACTACGGCTCGACAGTGCCCGGACGGGACTTCCCCCGCCTCGCGGCGCTGTACCTGGCGGGCAGGCTGCCCGTGGACCGGCTCATCTCGGACCGCATTAGCCTTGATGAGGTGAACGAGGCGTTCGACGCGATGCGCCGGGGCGAGCGCGCCCGGAGCGTGATCGTGTTCTGAGGACGACGCCGGAACTACGGGAAGCGGCCTGGCCGCGTGTGTCAGGGGGAGCATGGGGCGGCCACGCCAGGCGATTCTGTCGCCGGAGAAGATCTACCGGGCGGCGCTGGAGCTGGTGGACGAGTTCGGGGACTTCACGCTGCCGGGGCTGGCGAAACGACTCTCCGTCAGCCCGTCGTCCATCTACCACCACGTGCAGGGGCGCCCGGAGATCATCAACGGGATCCGGTCCGTCATCGGCTCCGACGCCCTGGCGTCGGGGGACTTCTTCACCGCCGGCCCGGCATGGCAGGACCGGGCCGCTGCATGGGCCCGGAGCTACCGCACCGCGCTGGGTCGCCATGCCAAGGCCATCCCGCTGCTCGTGGGGGAGGCGGTGACGGACACCGCGACGCTCGAGATCTACGAGCATCTCGCCGCGGTGTTCGTGGAGCAGGGCTTCGCGGCAAACGACGTGGTGGTGGCCGTGACGGTCCTCGACAGCTTCATGCTGGGATCCGCCCTCGACCTGGCGTCGCCGGAGACCGCCTGGCTCGCCGATCCGGATGCCCAGCCCGCGCTGTACGGGGCGTTCGCGGGCGCGTCGCTGGGCGGGCCGCGCTCCGACCTCAGCTTCGAGGTGGGAGTGGCGGCGATCATCGCCCACCTCGAGGCGCTGGTCGCGCAGACCTGACGACTCATCGGCCCTTGATGCGGGCGGCGACAGCACGCAGATCAGGCGCTGTCACGCGAAGCGGTGTCCCGCTCGTCCGTGGGGCTCGTCGCGTACTCCTTCCCCAGACTCTCCACCGCCTCGACCATGAGGCTGAGCCCATTCACCAGATCCCTGTCCTCCGTCAGCTCGTGGCGATTGTGGGTGTGTCCGCCCACGCTGGGAAGAAAGAAGAGCAGGCTCGGTACCGCGGAGTTCATGACGAGGGCATCGTGGCCCGCGACGGTCTTCATGCGACGGCTCGACAACTGACAGCCGGCCGCTGCCCGTTCCAGGATCTCGGGACCCTTCGGCCACATGCGCGTGGTCTCACGCAGCGACTCGGCAGTGACCACCAGGCTCGCTCCTGTCATCCGGCCGATCTCCGCCAGGGTCTTCTCGAGCTCGGCCCGCGCAGCGATGAGGATCGCGGGGTCGTCGGACCGCAGCTCGACCTTCGAGCGGACCTCGGACGGGGTGCAGTTCGGGGAATCGGGAGTGATCCGGAGCGAACCGACCGTCGTGTGGAGTCGACCTCCGGGCTGGTCGAGGCCCATTTCGCGCACCGCAGTGACCAGCAGCGCTGTCGCGTACAGCGCGTCGACGCGCTCCTCCATGGGGGGCGGACCGGTGTGTGTCTGCACGCCGGAGACCTGGACGTCCAGCTTCAGGGCGCCCCACGCACCCTCCACGACACCGATGTCCACACCCTCGCGTTCCAGGATGGACCCCTGTTCCACGTGGACCTCGAGGTAGGCCGAGGGGAGGGGAACCTCGTCGGTCCCCAACGCGTCGATTGCGGCCAGGCAGTCTCCTAGCGTGGCCCCGCGGGAATCCGTCGCGCCCAGGGCGGCCTGGATCGGTACGCGGCCGGTGAAGACGCTGCTACCGAGCACGCTCGGCTGGAACCGGGCGCCTTCCTCGTTCGTCCAGTTCACCACGCCCAGGTTGAAGGGCAGTTCGCCCGATCGGATCTTCGGCTCGAGAACGCGTGCAGCCCACAGGGCGATCACTACACCGGTCTGTCCATCGAACCGTCCGCCGTCCGGCTGGGAGTCCAGGTGTGAGCCGAGAAGGATCGTTGGCCGTTCACCCGGTGGGAGGACGAACCCGAACAAGTTCCCGATGGCGTCACGCGCCACCGTGTAGCCCCGTTCCCGGAAGCTCGAGATCAGCAGGCTCCGGGCTGCACCATCCTCCGGTGTCCCGGTCAGGCGATGGAGGCCACCGTTCTTCGCTCCGATCTCCGAGAAGGCACTGAAGGTACGCAGGAACCCGTCCCGGTCGTCAGCGCCCATCAGATCAGATCCAGCCACTCTTCGAACTGGGGGTGCTTCGACACCAGGAAGCTCCGGTAGAGCTTCCACGTGCCGTACTTGTAGTAGTCGAATTCCTCATCGCGGACTGCATTGTTGATCAGGCCCCACAGCCCCCACTTGGTGTCCGCGATCATCCGGCACACCATGACGCGGGCGAAGAACGGTTCGTCGTCCTCGCCCCGGTAGCGACGCACGAGAACCCGGGTGTCGTCCACGCTGGTGAACATCTCGGTGAAGAGAAGGGCGAGCTCATACGTCACTTCGTTGTTGGCTGCGTAGTCGAAATCGACCAGCTTCACCGATCCGTCCTTTCCGAGCAGGAAATTGCCCGGCATCGGGTCATTGTGCGCGGGGACAAGGGTCAGCCCGGAGGCGCGGAAGCGCTCAGCCGCGCGCTCATAGGACCCGACGACGTCGTCTGCCCAGGAGGGCAGGGCGATCGACGAACCGCGGACCTGGTCCAGGTGCTCGTCCACCATGTCGAGCATGGTCTTGGTCTGGGGCAATGGCGGCGTCTTGTGCCACGCCTGGTAGATGTCGATGATCTTCTCCAGCAGTTCCATGCTCTGGAAGTCGAGGGTCGTCGCGGTCCGGAAACCCTCCCCGAGGAACTCGGAATACTCGATCCCCGTCGTGGCGTCGAAGAACAGGACACGAGGGCTGATACCGGCCTCCGCCGCCTGGCGGGCGGCCGCGTTGGCCACCGATCGGTCGATGAACGCCTCCGTGCCCGGGCCGGGGATCTTGGCGAAGATCTCGTGCTCGACCCCGGCGATCGACAGCCGGAAGTTGTGGTTCGTCAGGCCCCCCGGCACCGGGTTCACGGTCGGCGCGGACCCTGCCCAGTCCGGGTTGCGGCCGGAGCTGTCCGAGAGTGTTTCGACGTCGGTCTGGGTAGTCATCAGGACAGTTCCTTCTCTAGTTCGGTCATGAAGCGACGGTCGGCAAGGGCGACTTCGGCGAGGGTCATGTGCCAGAGTCCGTACTTGATGGAGTCGAGGTTCTCGTCGGGGTCGGTGGCCGCACGCAGGGAGGCGAGCAGGGACCACCGCAGGTGCTCGATGAGCGCGATGAGCTGGACCACCGCGATGTCCTTCGCCGTGGCCTCGGGAATCACCTCCCGGATCAGTGCCTCCGAGCTGAGCACCGTGGGGCATGCCTCGGAGACCAGGAGGGCCGTGTCATGGACCTGGGACAGCTGTGCGGCCGAGCCCCAGCCGACGATCCTGACCTCGCCGTCCCGATGGACCATGAGGTTGGATGAGGTCGCCTCGCCCTGCGAGGGTCGGAATTCGACGCCTTTGCGGTACTCGAGCAGTACCTCCCTGAAACGCAGCAGGTGCTCGATCGCGGTCGTGACCCGCGGATCGAGAGCTACGCCCCGATCGCGGCACTCCTCCTCGAGCTGGGTGAGCTCCGCGATGGGACTGCGCGGGGCGAGGTTCAGATCGAGTGCAGCGAAGGCCCGACGCTTGCTGAGGAGGTTCACGCGGAACTGAGGGTCCGCGTAGTAGTCCAGGCGGACCACGCGCCAGTCGTTCGCCAGATCCTCCACGAGGAGGATGCCGGTCTCCTGGTCGGAGGCGTAAACCTTTGGGCCGATCCCGTGCTCACCGGCCGCCACTGCTGCCTGCATCATGCCGTGGCGGTTGCGCCAGGACCACGCATGGCGACTCATCACCTTGGCGATGACCCGGCCGTGTTCCTCGCTGTCGCCGCGGATGAGCGTGTTATCCGAGGCCCACCAGCTGGGGGAGGGCAATTGGGGGATGGGGTCGGACCACTGGATGTCCTTGAGGTCATGCATCCGGGTGAATTCCGACAGTCGTTCCTGAACAGGCATAGACGTTCTCCTCTGATGGTTGGGTACGGTTCCGAAGCTGTTGTTCTGCGGTGGTGTAGTCCGCGGGGGCGACGACGTGCACGCGCGACATTCCCTGCGCTGCCAGGGAGGTTCCGATGATCACCACGGCGAGTCCAGGGATCTCTAGTGGAACTGAGCGGATACATGGTGCTCCCCGTCATCGTTGAGCCCGGTGCCATCGGCGTATCGGTTCGCCGTGTGGGTGAGGGTGGTGACGGTGGCGTTGAACAGGTCATGGGACAGCTCGACGGGTACACCGGATCCGTCCCGGGAGATCCGATCGATGTCGAACAGGGGAGTCCCGATGGTGACCTTCAAGAGTTGGGCGACGCTCGCGCTCGCCCGGGAGATGTTGATGGTTTCGTCCACGGCCGCCAAGGTCACGCCGTAGTCCCGCTCGAACAGCTCGTACAGCGAGTTCAACGAGCGATCCAGCAGGTTCGGGAACCGTCCGGCCGGCAAGGTCATCTGCTCCAGCGAGAGCGGCTCGGAATTCGCCAGGCGCAGGCGCAGGATGACGAGGACCCGTGCGCCGGGAGGAAGGCCGAGACGTGCGGTCTCCGTGCTGTTGGCACCGCGTTCCTCGGTTCTGAGCACGCGGGTGGTCGAAAGAATTCCCTGCTCGTTTAGCAGCGCCGGGATGCCCTGGATCCGGTGCAACTGGCGATGCACCTTGAAGGGAGCATGAGGGTCCAGCCCTTCCAGGAGCATCACGGGATGCTCCTGCCGGACAAGAGTCCCGCCGTTGCGGCCCACACGACGTTCCACGACGCCCTCGCTCTGCAGCCACTCGAGGGCCTTGCGGAGGGTCCCGCGGGCCACGCCGAGTTGCAACGCCAGGGCTCTCTCAGCCGGGAGCCTTGATTCCCCGCGGTCATTCAGTTCAGCCATCAGCATCAGGAGACGATCGACGACGACATCGATCCTCATTGGTGCATCTAAATGGACCATTGAATTCCCTCGGCGGCGAGTTTCGCGGAATTGTCGCCCAGTATATGATCTGGATCACACCCGCTGTCTATACGCTCTTCATCTCGACCCGCAGCACGAGGAGCCGCAATGGCCGTAGTGCCGCCACGTTCGCTGGCCGAAGTGCGTGAGAATTCTGGCGCTGGATCCGGGACTCGTCTCTCCCCGGTATCCGCATCCGTGGAGATCGCACGCGATGCGATGCGGGATCTACGCGCCATGACCTGTGTGGTGGAGGGCCTGGGTGCCTCGGAGGAAGAGGCTGATGCGGAGCCCGCTCTTACGGATCAATTCCATGGACCATTGCACGGTGTCCCGGTCGTCGTGAAGGACAGTTTCCACGTCGTCGGTCTGCCGCGATGGCACGGCAGCGCTATTCATTCGGGTTCTTTGTCCCGCTTCGACTCGGCGCCGGTCGCCCGGTTGCGCGAGGCGGGAGCGGTGATCGTCGGAAAGACTGCGATGTCCGAACTCGGCCTGATCGCGTCGGGCAACAGCTCCCAGTTCGGGGACACGCTCAATCCGTGGAACACCGCGATGTCACCCGGAGGCTCCAGTTCGGGAACCGCTGCCGCCATTGCGTACGGAGTCACTCCTGTCGGCCTGGGCACGGACATCGCGGGCAGCGTGCGCCTGCCCGGCTGCACAGTGTGGCATCGTCGGCTTCAAACCGACGCAGGGCACCGTCCCCTATGCCCCTGCCAGCAACTGGCGTTCGGCCGGTCCGATGGGCACGACCGTCGCCGACGTACGCGAGATCTTCGACGTCGTCTCCCGCCATGACGAATCCGACCAGTGGTCCTTCCCCTACGACCTGGCAGAACGGCCGTCCCGGTACGCACCGGCCGACGTGAAGGGACTCAGCGTCGGTGTCATCGACTGGCCGGGTTACGGGCCGCGGATGGATGCCGAGACCCGCGCCCTGTTCGAACGGCTCCTCGAGTCACTGTCCCACGCCGGTGCACGTCTGTCCGAGCACAAGCCGGGCATCACCGACGCCGACTTCGAGGACCTGGACCTGTGCCTCACGACACGGTGTGAAGCCGAGGTGCGTTCGGCGCCTCCGGACCGCCGCTCGCAGTTGCTCCCGGCCGTAGCTCGGTGGGCGGCCTCCTCCCCGCCCCGTAGCGCCGCTGACCACTACGACAGCCTGGAGCGCCTTTCCGCGCGGGCCGTGCACCTCCTGGCAGCCGGCTCCCGCTTCGATCTGCTCGTATCCCCGGTGATGGGTGTCCATCAGTTTCCAGCCGATCACTTCGGCCCCGACACGACCATGCCGCTGCTGTACCACGCCAACTACACCGCCTGGTTCAATCAGACCGGTCAGCCCGCGCTGAGCCTCTGCATGGGGTTCTCGCCCGGCGGGATGCCCATCGGTGTCCAGGTGGTCGGGCGACGCCGGACAGACGGGTGGCTCTTGGACGTCGGTCAGAGCCTGGAAGACCTGCTCTCGGTCGAACGGGAGTGGCCGGGGCCAAGCCAGAATCAACGAACTCCGACGAGGGACGCGACATGACCATCGATGCACGGTTCCAGAATGCCCTCAGTATCCTCGAGGCGGGTGCGGACATGGCTCGTTCCTGGTTCGACGAAGCACATTTCCGGGTCGAACAGAAAGACGATGGAACGCCCGTCACGGAGGCCGACCGCAGCGTGGAGCAACACCTCCGCGACGAGCTCTCACGTCACTTTCCCGATGACGGCCTGCTGGGTGAGGAATTCCCGGAGGTCGAGGGGACGTCCGGCGGCCGCTGGATCATGGACCCGATCGACGGCACCAAGTCCTTCATCCACGGTGTGCCGCTGTACTCCACACTCCTGGCGTACGAATCGGCGCAGGGAGTCGAATTCGGCGCCATTGCCCTGCCCAGCCTGAATCGTCTGGTCTACGCGCAGTCGGGCCGCGGATGCTTCGATGGGCAGGGCCGGCAAGTGAACACCTCGAGCCGCCGAGAAGTGCGAGAAGCCTACGTGCTCTCGACGTGGCTCGAGGACTGGCCGCTGGACCTCGTAGCCCGGATCCAGACTCAGGACGGCATCATCCGTACCTGGGGTGATGGATTCGGCTACGCGCTCGTTGCTGCCGGACAAGCGGATGCGTTGCTCGACTTCACGGTCTCGCCCTTCGACGTGGCTCCGATGCCGGTCATCATGAAAGAGGCCGGGGGGATCTTCACCGACTTCGACGGCCTCGATTCGATCTACTCCGGAGTAGGTCTGGCCTCAGCCACGCGCGAGCTGCATGATGCCCTGCTGCGGGGTATCGCGGAGTCTGTCGGTTCACCAGCGTAGGACGTCAGGGATTAACACGCCTGCTGTGCACCGCCATCACGAGCTGCTCTGCGACAGATCATCGGCGAGGCGGAGCAGGTCGGCACCCAGCTGGCGGGCACGATCGGCGACGGCTCAAGCTTCAACAGTCGAAGCAGCTCTCCATCGCCCGGCACCGCCCGGATCTGTCGCTTACCGGAGGTGATCTGCACTCACGCCGCGCGGAGAGTGGCAAGTCGCTCATCGGCTCGAACTACGGCTCGACCGTGCCCTGACCGGATGTCCTGCGTCTGGCTGCGCTGTACCTCGCGGGGCGGCTGCCCGTGGACCGGCTCATCTCGCACCGGATGGGCCTCGACGAGGTGAACGAGGCGTTCGACGCGATGCGCCGGGGCGGGCGTGCCCGGAGCGTCATCGTGTTTTAGAGGACGACGACGGCGGCTGGTGTGGCTGGGGCGGCCGTCGGTGAGTACAGCAGTGGGGCGCTCGCAGCAGATCGTCCACGTTCGGCGTTACGAAGCTGCTCGTGGACGGCTTCCTCCACCTGCCAGTACGTATTTCTTCGGGGACTCCGGTCCGGGTCGAGGTATCCCGGCGGGCTGAACCAGGGGATGCCGTGCTTCGATTCGACGTTCCAGTCCCCCTCGTGGATCACGTGATGATGACGCGAGCACAGGAGGACGCCCTGGCTGATACTCGTTGTTCCACCTTTGGCCCAGGGCGTTATGTGGTGGGCCTCGCACCAGGGTGCCGGAATCGAGCAGTCGGGGAAGGCGCAGCCCTTGTCCCTCGCAACGAGTCCGCGGCGCAGATGCGCGGGGAAGAGGCGTTGTGCCCGCCCGAGGTCGAGGATCTGACCCTGTCCGCCGAGGACCATCGGAATGATGTCTGCATCACAGGCCAGCCTGCGGATGCATCGTGCGCTCATCTGCTGCCCGAACACAGCGTGCCCGGCACGTCCCATCTCGCCCACGAGGTCGGAATAGCTGATTGTCACCATGACCTGGGGCCGATGTCCGCCTGCTGCGGGAAGCCTGTCGGTCGACAAAGCGATCCTGCAGGCGGCAACCAGTCCGTCGAGGAGGCTCTGTGGTCGTGTCGGCCGGTCTGTATCACCCGCGCTGACGTCAGCCACATCGGCGTCGTCCCTCTCGCTCTGGCGCCCGCCCGTGGAGCATCCACCGGCATCACCCGTTTCGTTCTCGCCATTCATCCCGTCGGCTCGGTCTCGATCGCCGGCCGGATCCTCGTTGTTCTGAAGGGTGGCCGCTTTTGCCCTCGGGTTCGTCGCAGTGTTCATGACGGTGACCAGATGCTCGAACTGCTCGTCGGTGGCGCCGATCTCCAGGAAATGCAGACCGTTGCGCCTGCCCCTGAGGAAGACACCCTGTCGTGCCTTGAGGACCTTCTCGGTGGGTTCCTGCCCGTCCTGGTTGAGCACGCCCTCCCACCGTCGTGCCAGGACGCGCAGGAGATCCTCGTCCGATTCGACTGCCTGCCGCGTGAGGTGGTGCTCCATCGAATCGAGTTGCACCGGCGTTGCAAAGGACCGCACTCGTTGCACTGCATCATGAATGATCGATACAGCGCGTCCGCTGACCACGCCTGCGCTCGCTGCAGCACCGAGGGCGCTCATCGGCGCCGGAGTGGCAGAACCGAATGCGGTGGTCTCGGGCAGAAGGCTTGCCGCGAGCCTCAGCCGGCGATTCGCTTCGCTGTGGCTGATGCCGAGTCTGCCTCGCAGAAAGTCAGCACATGTCTTGAACTCCGGGAGGAACCTGTCATTGTTCCGCTGTTCGGCACCTGCTGACCTACTCCCGCAGGCACCCCCGGAGACGTCGTCCTGCACTGTCGACAGGCTTTGCTGCGCCCGCACGAGGAGGGAGTCGGAAGCCTCCTGCTCCCCGGTGCCGGCGACGCCGTGGTCCTGAACAGCTCGAGCGGCAACGATCTGGAGATGATCGATGATCTTCGAGAGGTCCTCGATGTCCTCGAGCGCTCGCACCACGTCATGCTTGCTGAGGAGAAGGTGACGCTCGGTCAGCTCCTGCGCGAAAGCGAGCAGTTCCGACCGCATCGATTCCAGGGGGCTACCCGTTCCCTGGGGGTGCGCGAGCGGTGCGATGTCCATGCCTCATTTTATCGAACACCCGTACTATTACTGAGGGCGCGGACTCATTGTGGAGGAGAAGTCGAGCACTGTTCCTCCACAGCCGTCGGCTGTCGTCGCCGATCGCGCCATCGACTCGTTGTACCGGAGACAATCGCCCAGCCGTGGCGCCATCAGACAGATCGGGCTCGTACAGTCCGGGATGAGCGCGCTACACAACTGCTGGTCAGCGACCGCTGGTATGCGCTGACCGACCATTCGCGAGGGGACACACCCCCGGCACGCGGACGTGCGGGTGCATGGCCGACGGCTCTGCAGTAGGCAAAGCCGGGCCGACGATCAGCGGTCAGCGCTCGAGAGACCGTCCGCGAAGCGCAGGAGCTCTGCGCCCAGTTGGCGGGCCCGGTCCGCAATCGTGTCAGGGTTGTCGGACGCGAGAGACGACGTCGGGCCGGCCAGCCCGCGGGGCGCCGACGGCTCCTGCTGGATGTCGATGTCGAACACCACATGGTCCGGATGGTGCCAGGTCGAGAAGACCTCCACGGGCCGCCCGTCCTGGTCGAAGCTCGTGCCCTCCAGCAGGAGCACGGGCGACGACGCCTCCAGCTGCAGCAGCCGCAACAGGTCCTCGTCGCCCGGGACGGCCCGGATCTGCCGCCTGCCGGACGTGATCCGCACCCCGAACTTCTCGCCGAGGGTCGCGTGCAGCGACGCGTCCCGGAGCTCCTCCGCCGTCAGGTCGGAGAAGGTAGGCGCCGGGAGCCAGGTATGGATGACGGCGATAGGCACGCCGTCGGCCGTGCGCAGCCGCTCGAGCGCCAGGACCTGATCGCTGCCGAGGACGGCCGTCGACGCATCGGCATCCTGCAGCGTCAGCGAGAGCACCTCCGTACCGACGGTCGCCCCGGTGCTGCCTAGCTGCGCCGACAACCCGGACGTGCGGTGCACCAGCCGGTGGTGCTCACGGCGTGGGGCCACGGTACTGCCGCGCCCGCGGCCCCGCTCGATCAGCCCTTCATCGGTCAGCGCGCCCAGGGCCTGACGCACCACGGACCGGGACACCCCGTACCGCACCTGCAGCTGTGCCTCGCTGGGCAGCGAGGTGCCCGGCGGTAGCGAATGGTTCAGGATCTGCGCCCGCAGATGCCCGCGTAGCTGCAGGTGCAGCGGTTCGCTGCTCCCGGCATCCAGCGGCCGCTCCGAGGCATCAGGGGTGTCTGGTCCGGTCATGATGAGCTGCTCCGGTTCACGATGCTGGTCGGGGGACTACGTATAAGCGCCGTCGGAGGGCGACGAGCGGTCGTCGTCGTTCTCCTCGAGGACCTTGCCGTCATGGACCCGCTTGAGCTCGATGCCCTCGAGGTAGCTGGGCACAGGAGGGTCGAGGTCTTCGTCGCTTGTCATGATTCCGATCCTAGGTGGCCGAGCCCCTAGTTCTTCTGCGCAGTCCGCCAGACGACATCCCAGCCCGGTGCCAGCTGCGCGGCCCGACGCATCGACAGCACGAGGCTTGCCTCGCGGGCGATGCCCTGGCCGGCGATATCGAACGCCGTGCCGTGGTCCACGGAGACGCGAACGACGGGCAGGCCGACGGTGATGTTCACGCCGTCGTCGCCGTAGACCGCCTTGAAGGGTGCGTGGCCCTGGTCGTGATAGCAGGCGATGACCATGTTCCACTTGCCCTTGACCGCGGCGGGGATGAGCGCGTCCGCCGGGACGGGCCCGTGCACGTTGATGCCCTTCTCGCGGGCTGCAGCGACGGCGGGGGCCAGGATGTCCGCGTCCTCGTCGCCGAACAGACGGTTCTCGCCTGCGTGTGGGTTGAGCCCGGCGAGGCCGATCGGCTCGTCCGGGTTGCCGAGGGCCTTCGTGAACGCACTGACGAGCTCGATGACGTTGCCGGTGCGCTCCGGCGTGACGTCCTCGATCGCCTGCCGCAGGGAGACGTGGGTGGTGAGGTGGAAGAAGTAGAGGTCGCCCGCGGACAGGACGAGGCTGAAGTTCTCCACCCCGAACTCGTGAGCGAGAAGCTCCGTGTGGCCGGGCCACTTGTGACCGCCGGCGTGCATCGCGGCCTTGTTCAGCGGCGCGGTGACGATGCCCTGGACCTTGCCTTCACGGGCCAGGCGGCAGGCCTCGACGACGAAGCGGTAGGAGCCGTCGCCTGCGGCGGGGCTGAGCTCGCCCAGCTTCACGTCGGCCAGCGACGGCCCGGTCTGCAGGAGCTCGATGATGCCGGGCTCGTTCGTCGCGTCCTCGATGGAGGACAGCACGCGGACCTTGTCCGGGTCGCCGCCCACGTTGGACACGCCCTGGCGCATGGCGGCCTCGTCGCCGATAACGACCGGCACGCATTCCTGCCGGATGTCGTCGTGCCCGAGCAGTGATTTCGCGGTGATCTCCGGCCCGATGCCGGCGACGTCGCCGAGGGTGACGGCGAGGGTGGGGATGCTCATGAGGATGCCTCCGTTGACTGGGCGAGGATGGTGAGGGTTCGGGTGAGTTCGGTGACGGTGTCGAGCAGGGCGGTGACCGGCCCGAAGCCGCCGGCCTTCGTGACGACAATCTTCCCAGCCGCGGTGCCGCCTTCGACGACGCCGACCGGGATACCCTCCTGGATGGCACCGGTGATACGCAGCGCCTGGGCGCGTGTGGCGTCGAGGACCGCGCGGGCTCCGTCGCCGCCGACGAGTACCAGGGCTCCGACGGACGTGCGGGCCAGGGTCTGCTGCACCACCGAGGCGAGACTGCGGGCGATGGCGGCACCGCTGAGGGTCACGGACCCGCCGACCGCCTCGGGGGAGGTGATGACGACGACCCGCGGGAGGGACTCCGGGAGGTCGAGTTCTGCTGAGGCCCACTGCGCGAGCCGGTTCGGCTGGTCGAGCAGTGACTCGTCGGGCTGCAGGATGCGGAGGTCGGACGGGTCCACGTGGTCGCGCAGGTGATCGGTCTGGGCGCGGGCGACGTCGTGCAGCGAACTGACGACGACGACGATGCGCTGCCCCTGCGCGGCGGGTGCCGGTTCGGGTGGAGTCAGCACGGTGGCATCATCGGCCCACGCCGTTGCCAGTGCGGCGGCGAGGCCGGCCGACCCGGCGGGGATCGCCGTCGGGCCGGCGACGACGAGCGCGGCCGCGAGGGTGAGGAGGTCGCTATCGGACGCCGCGTTGACGATGACGACACCGTCACCCGCCGCTTCGCGCAGCGCCTGGGCGTCTGCCTCGGGTGAGCCACTGAGGCTGATCGTCGTCGTGCCCGGCATGAGCTGCGAGAACTCGCTTGTCGGGACCGGGGTTACCGGATCCCGGCCCGCGGGGGAGTCCTCCACGGGTCCGCCGTTGACGCGCAGCAGGCCGTTCTCGATGGTCCGGCCCATCGCCGGGTAGGCCGGGCACACGACGGCGAAGCAGCCGGGGTGTTGCTCCTGCCAGGCGTCCATGGAACCGGCGATCTGTGCCGGGACGCTGCCGCGCATGGTGGAGTCGATCTTCAGGTACAGGCTGTTCGCCCCCGCGGCGATCAGGTTCCTGATGGCGCTCGCCGTGGCCTGACGGGCAGCTGCAGGATCCATAGCGCGGGCGTCGGTGTTGACGGCCAGGGCGCTGCCGGGCTCCACCGAGTCCGGGAGCAGTTCGCCCAGCAGCAGCCGGGAGGGCCAGCCGGTGCGGGAGAACTGGACCACGGAGTCGGTGGCGCCGGTGACGTCGTCGGCCGCGATGCCGACGATGGGTGCGGAAGGTGTCACGGCCGGTCGTCGCCCTGCGTTCGACGGGGACGGTCGGTCGGGGCCGACGGGTCGCCCGCGGGTGGGAGCTCGGAGGCGGACGTCGGGGTCACTGCAACGGCGTCGTCCGTGTCCAGCCCGCCCTGGCGTTTGAGCACCCAGGTGGCGAGGAGCGGGGCGAAGATCGCCGTGACCAGGACCGCCGAGGCGACCTGCGCCGTCGCGACTTCCACGAACGGGGAGAAGGTCGGGTCAGCCGCGGCGACGATGGCCGGCGTGGCGATCGAGTTGCCCGCCGTCGTCGCCGAGGCGATGCCGATACCGGACTTGATGCCGCGGCGGAGGACGAACCGGTAGCCGATGTAGACGAGGGTGCCGGTGATAAGGGTAGCGGCGAGGCCGACGAAGATGCCGCTGATGCCGCCGGTGATGACGTTGCGGAGGTCGATGCCGGTGCCGAGGGCGAACGCGAAGAACGGGATGACGATGTTCGGAACCGGCCGCATGACCTCGGTCCATTTGGCGTCGAGGTTACCGACGATGAAGCCAAGGATCAGAGGGATGACGGCGGCGAGGAGGGTAAGGAACGGGATGTTGCCGAGGCCCGAGATGCCGAGGAAGAGCAGGGTGAAGAAGGGGCCGTCGTTGATGGCCGAGGCCATGTAGGCGCCGCGGTCGCGGTAGTCGCCGTAGCGGCCGGTGAAGGCGAGCCAGAGGCCGCCGTTGCTGTTGTCGAAGCTGGCCAGCAGGGCGAGGATCGAGATCCCGAGGATGCCCTCGACGCCGACGACCAGGCCGAGGGTGGCCACGAGGGCGGCGGGGATGATCGTCTTGAACAGCAGGACGACGCCGGTGGTCGCGAGGACGGGGCCCGAAGCCTTCGCGGTGATCTGCATGCCGGTGGCGAAGATCAGGACGGCGATCAGCGGCAGGGCCGAGTCGGCGAAGAGGGCGGTGGTGAAGCTGCCGAGTTCGAGGAAGCCGGGGGCGAACGTCCCGACGATCGAGCCGAGGATCAGGGGGATCAGCATGAGTCCGCCGGGGATGCGGTTCATGCCGTCGAACAGGGGGATGCGGGACTTCGGAAGCGATTCGGCTGCCATGGCGAATCTTCTCTCTGTACGGGAGGTCTCTGTGCGGACGGAGGAGTGCGTACAACTAGTACGGACACGATGTACCTACTGTAGGCCGCGTGGGGCACGTCACACAAGAAGCGGCCGCGAGGAGTCATCCGTTCGCTCGGCAGTGCAGAAGACTTTGTAGTCTTCGCTGCCGTGGCACACGTCCACCTGATCTGACGGGAACCGATGATGAGCACCACCTTGAACGGCGACCGCGGGTGCCGCGTCGCCCGCGCCGAGCAGTGACCCCGTCGACGACCGCCGCGTCGGCACTGGTGGTCATCCCCGCGTTCGGTTCGCCGGAGCTGACCGATGCGGTGGTGCGTGACCTGTGCCGCGACGGGAGCGACCTCGACCCGGCCCTGCGCATCGTGGTGGTCGACAACGCCGGTGACTACGTGCTGCCCGAGGGGCACATCGAGGTCCACCGGCCGGGGCGCAACCTGCGGTGGATCGGCGCCGCCAACTGGGCTCTGCAGACGGCGTCGCGCGATGGCCATGCGGTCTGCGTGGTACTGAACAACGACATCCGGCTGTCGCCCGGATTCCTCAACGGATTGCTCGCACCCTTCTCGACAGCGGACGACATCGCGCTCGCGGCGGCCTGTTACGACGATTTCTGGCTCCACCAGCGGGCCTCTGCGATCCCGGGTACCGCTGCGGAGTACGTCCCGCGCGACGTGCTGCGCGACGTCGACTTCTGCGACGGCACCGCCCTAGCGTTCGCGGTGCCCCCCGTCGTCGACCTGGGAGGTCTGGACGAGATCACCTTCCCGCGGCACGGCTACGGCGCGGACATCGACCTCGCGATGCGCGTGCGGGCGGCCGGCCTGCGGTGCGTCGTCACGGAGGGCGCCTACGTCTCGCACCTGCGGCGGCAGACGATGAACCGGACCGGTCAGAGCTCCGAGGGCAACCGGGCGGAGATCCTCCACGGACTGGACGCTAAGTGGGGCGACGGGTGGCGGGCGGACGTCGGGCTCGGCCCGGACTCGTTCCCCGCCCACAACACCGGGAGCGGGGCGTCGTGGTACCTGACGGCTCCGGCATGGTGAGCCGTCCCGGACGGTCCCCGGGGCGGATCGTCTACGCGGGTTTCGCCACCCGCCACCACAGCGGCGGCGTGCATGTGATGACCCAGCACGTCCGGCTGCTGCGTGAGCTCGGCCACGAGGCCTGGTTGTGGCTGCCCGACGCGGACGACCGCACCGACTGGATCGCCGACGACGTGCCGATGGTGTTCGGCGCCACCTCTGCTATTGGCGCCGACGACCTCCTGGTGTTGCCGGAGACACCGACCGTTCACGGCCGCGATCCGGCACCCGGAGCGCGCAAGGTCATCTTCAACCAGAACCACTTCTACACCTTCGCGGCCGGCGACCCCGGCGAGGATTTCCCCGGGTGGACGCCGGCGCCCGCGCTCTGGGTGGTGTCCGAGGAGAGCCGCGGCGTGCTGTCCGCCGCGCTGCCCGGCCTGCCGGTGAGCGTGGTGCCCAACCCGGTCGACGGCGAGCTGTTCGCCCCAGGCCCCGCCGGACAGCTCCGGGTGAGCTGGTTTCCCAAGAAGCGGCCGCGGGAGGCCTCACTGCTGAAGCGGCTGCTGGCCGACGAGCCACGGCTCTCGGGGGTGGAGCTGGTGGAACTGGTCCAGGCCCCGCGGGCGGAGGTGGCCGCCACCCTGGCGGGCTCGGCCGTCTTCGTCGCCCTCGGGCACACCGAGAGCTACGGCCTGCCGGTCGCCGAGGCGCTGGCCTCGGGCTGTCTCGTGGTCGGGTACGACGGCGGTGGCGGGCACGAGCTGTTCGAGGCACCCGGCGCGTGGCGGGTCCCGGACCAGCGACCGCTGCTGATCCGCGACCAGGTGGCGGACCTGATCCAGGACCTCGACGCCCTGGCACCGGTCCGTGCGGCGAACCGCCGCTGGGTGCTCGACCGCTATCCGTTCGCCCGGACCGGAGCGGCGCTGCAGGAGGCGGTCGCGGCCGCACGGGCCCGGCCCGGCGCTGACGCCGTGGCCGTGCATCCGGTCGCCTGGCTCGACACCCTCGGCCCGCACTTCACAGCGTATGCGTGAGGATTCAGTGGGCGTCCTTCACCACGTTGACGAGGTCCTCGCCGGCCACGTAGCGGCGCACCTGTGCGTTGACCAGCGCGAAGGCTCGTGGGCCGGACTGCGCGATCGAGCCGGCGGCGTGCGGGGTGATGATCAGGTTCGGCGCGTTCCACAGCGGGTGATCGGCAGGCAGGGGCTCCGGCTCCATCACGTCCAGGGCGGCGCGCAGCCGCCCGGACGTCAGTTCCGCGAGCAGTGCCGAGGTGTCGACGACCTTGCCGCGCGCCACGTTGACCAGCAGGGCGCCGTCGGGCATCCGGGAGAGGAACTCTGCGTCGACGAGCCCGGTCGTGTCCGACGTGAGCGGAACGGTCAGCACCACCACGTCGGCCTCGGGCAGCAGGCCCGGCAGCTCCGACGTCGCGTGGATGCCGTCCCGTGCCGTGTGCGCCACGAGCACGGGAACGGCGTCGAAGCTCCGCAGGCGGCGCGCGGTCTGCTCGCCGAGGTCACCGGCGCCGATGATCAGGACGCGCTTGTCGCGCAGGTCGTCGGCCTCCATCGGGTCCCACCGGCCCTGTCGCTGCGCTTCACCGAAGTGGGGCAGCCGACGCAGCGTGGCCAGGACGACGGCCAGGACCAGTTCGGCGACGGCCGAGCCGTGCACCCCACGCGCGCTGCACAGGGTCACGCCGTCCGGGACGTGCTCGAGGATGTCCTCCACGCCGGCACTCGTCAGCTGGGTGACCTCGAGCTTCGGCATGGCCGCGAACTTCCCGGCGAGGTTGGTGGAGTCCTCGACCTGCGGCACCCAGAAGACGGTCTCTGCCAGGCGCTCGGGCTTGTCGCCCTCGCCGTCCCAGACGATCACCTCGACCTCATCGGGAAGGGCTCCGAGGAGATTCCGGGCATTCGGGTCGGGTACGCATACGACAGTCATTTTGTCAGTGTAAACATTCCCTTGACGAGGCAGGGCTATGGTGAAAACAGGACTTCTACAGAACTGAGAAATTCATCCACGGCGGCGGGAAACACCCCCTGCCGGTGGATCAGCCGTGCACGTCAGTGCGGTTTCGAAGGCAGAACCGAACTTCTACAGGAGACTCGTCATGGCCATCAAGCAACTCACCTATCCCCACCAGGAGCCGGAGTTCACCGGCGAGGACACCCGGCTCCGCAACTGGGCCAGGAACTCCCGACTGGGCCCGCCCGGCTCCGTTGTCGCTCCGGCCACCGAGGCGGAGCTGTGCGACTTCCTGTCCACCAGTGACGGCCGGGTCCGGATGATCGGGAGCCGGATGTCGCCCGGCAGGATGATCGAGGTCGCGGACGGGGCCGGCACGCTCCTGGACCTCAGCAGGCTGAGCGGCCTGATCTCCAGCACCGATGACACCGCGACCTTCGCCGGCTCGACCTCCCTGGCCGAGGTGTACGCGTTCCTCACCGCGCGAGGGCAGATGCTGGACGCCTCACCCGGGGTGATCGCCGAGCAGACGCTGGCCGGCGCCCTGTCCACCGGAACCCATGGTCAAGGCCTGCAGCAGAGCTCGATCGCCGGCGCCGCGCTGGCCATCCGCATGGTGCTGGCCGACGGCACGGTCGCGGAGTTCGACCAGAACCACCCGGACTTCCCCGCCGTCCAGCTCGGCCTCGGCTCCCTGGGCGTGATCACCGCCGTGACATTGCGTGCACGGGAGTCGATGATCTACACCTGCGTGAAGAAGGCCATCGATGCGGGCACGCTCGAGACGGACCTGGAAGCCTGGAATCGGGAGAACATCCTGGTCAAGGCGTGGTGGTTCCCCCAGGAGAACCAGGTCCAGGTGTGGACCGCCAACGAGGCGTCCGACGACGAGGTGTCGCGGTACCGGGCCGGCGGCAGTCAGCTCGTGGAGTACGCGACGACCGATACGTCCATGAACAGCACGATCGAGGCAACGCTGCAGCACCTCCGCGACGACAGCAAGGGTGTCGCCGACAACGGCAAGTCGCTCCGCACGGTGTCGCGTTTCCGGGACTTCACCGATGTCACGGGTGACATCTACCAGGTGTTCTGCAAGGGGATCGCGACTCCCCAGATCAACGTGGAGATCGGCATCCCGCTCGCCCGGGCCGGAGCGGTGATCAGGAAGATCAAGGACTGGCATGCGGAGACCCGCCCCCGCATGCACTACCCGGTGATCCTGCGCTGCACCGGCGCGTCCGAGGGATGGCTGAGCCCGTCCAACGGCCAGGACACCTGCTACTTCGGCTTCGTGGTCTACTACGCGGCCGACGGTTCGCTGTCCGAGGAGGGCGACAGCTTCCTCCGGGCCGTGGAGCGGGCCCTCGCCGAGGAGGGCGGCCGTCCGCACTGGGGCAAGTACTTCGACGAGTCTCTCTACGACTGGCCGGCGCTCTACCCCCAGTGGGAAGCGTTCCTCCGGGTGCGCGAGACGCTGGACCCGGAGCACAGGTTCGCGAACGCCTTCACCGATGCGCTCCTCGACTGACCCGACCCGCCCACTAGGACAGGAGCACCACCGATGAATGCCTGGGTGACCTTGCTGACTCAACCCGACTACCTGATCGGGGTTCGGACGCTGCGGGCGTCGCTCGCGGCCTCCGGCAGCACCGCCCCCCTCGTGGTCATGGTGACCGAGGGGATCGACGAGCAGGCCCGGCGCCTCCTGTTGGACGACGGGTGCCTCCTGCGCGACGTGACACCGCTGCGTCCCGCCGGGGGATCGGCCGACAGCTACGCCAACGCCCGGTTCGCGGAGGTGTGGACCAAGCTGGCCGTGTGGGGCCTCACGGAGTTCGAGCGCGTCGTCTTCCTGGACGCCGACATGCTGGTCACCCGGAACATGGACGAGCTATTCTCACTGGACCTGCCCGACGGCGTCATCGCCGCCTGCCACGCCTGCCGGTGCAACCCGAACCGGATCGCGAGCTATCCGCCGAGCTGGACACCCGAGACCTGCTTCTACACGCACTGCCGGGGCGGAGACCACGTCACCGAACCGGGCGCGACGGACAACTACCTGAACGGCGGCTTCCTCGTGCTGGCGCCCGACGAGGCCGTGTTCACCGACATGGTGGGGCAGCTGGCAGGCGTGGACGATCTGTCGCACTATCCGTTCGCGGAACAGGACTTCCTCAACGAGTACTACCGCGACCGCTGGCGTCCGCTGCCCTACGTGTACAACGCGCTGAAGACCCTGCAGCACCAGCACCCCGCGGTCTGGGATCCGGCGTCGGTGAAGAACATCCACTACATCATCGACAAGCCGTGGGCGAAGCCGCTCGACTCCACCGATCGGTACGTCGAGGTGAACCGGCTCTGGTGGGAAATGGCAGAGACTCTGGGCGCACCCGTCGGCTTCTGACCCCGCGACGAAGTGCTCAGTCCCGACCCCGCTACCCCTATAGGAGTTCGCACCCGCTGGATTTCGCGTCACCAGGATGTGCGTCCGCATGGCGGTATCCGGTCCTCTTCGAGTTGTCGCCGCCAACAGCGCATATGACAGTTTTTGGTGGTATGGCAAGATCGCTGAGTCCTTCGGGTGCCCGTGCCCGGGGGCGAGATCTAAACTTGAACCTCACCTGCGCCCGCCTGGTTAGCCAGCCGATTGGTGGTTGCCTAGCCCGAAAAACCTTTCGAAGAACGTGCCGAGCTTCCCAAGAACACGGTCTTTCTTCTCTCCATGGCCTCCGTCCGACCCGAATCTCGAAACCGGCGGCAACACCTTGGTGATGGCAGTGCCGCTCTTTCTGATTTCACCGTCTCGGAAGGCCGTTTCGATGAACGAACGCGTCTCATCCGCTTTAAGGTTCTCTTGCTCGACAATCGCATTGAGCTCTGCGGCCCGGCGGGCGGCGACGTAGGCCGCCCACTGCTCGTCGATATCTCCGCTGGCAGAGATGGAGTCTACGAAATCCTCGACCAAGTCCTTCTTATTGCGCAGGCTCGGGCTCGCGTCGATCGCGTGCGAGATCGTCACCCGGATGTCGCGGTCTTCGCCGTCGCCGGTAGCCTCGCGGAACTTCTGAACGAGCATCAGGATGTAATCGACGTTGATCTCGACCTGTTTGATCAGCTCGATCTCGAAGACGACGTCATCGACAATCGACTCCTTATCGGTGTCCTTGCGCTTGCGGAACTCGGCGTACAGGTCGAGGTAGACGCTGCGGTAGTCCTGGCCTTGGCGGTCGGTCAGGATCTCATTTCCAATGAAATCGTCGAACGAGCTCAAGATGTTCTGCAGGCGCAGGATCTGACCGAACAGCGCGATGAAGGTTTTCGGCGCCGATTCGCCGATGATCGGCTGCCCCAGCGGGAACTGGGCCACAAGTTCCCGCACGAGCTCTGAATACGTGTCGTAGTACTCGGCGTACGGCTTGAGAAGTACGACGCTCTTTGCATCCTTATTACCGAAGAGTGCGATGGCCTCGTTGGTTTCCTCTTCGAGGTCACGGAAACTGACAATGTTACCGTAGGTTTTGACCGAGTTGAGGATGCGGTTGGTCCGGGAGAACGCCTGGATAAGACCGTGGTTCACAAGCCGTTTGTCGACAAAGAGTGTGTTGAGCGTGGTGGCGTCGAAGCCGGTCAAGAACATGTTGACCACGATGACAAGGTCAAGTTCGCGGTTTTTCAGGCGTAGCGACAGATCCTTGTAGTAGTTCTGAAATTTCTCGGACGAGGTGTCGAAACTCGTGTTGAACATCAAGTTGTAGTCCTTGATCGCGGCTTCTAGGAAGTCACGCGAGGACTGGTCGAGGTTGGCTGTATCGAAGCCCTCGTCGTCGAGGGAGTCGTCGCCGACCTCTTCATTTGCCGCGTAGGAGTAGATGATGCCGATCTTGAGCTTGCGATCCGGCGTCAGGTGTGCCTGCTGCACTTGGAAGCGAGTGTAGTAGCGCTTAGCTGCCTCGATCGAGGCGGTCGCGAATAGTGCATTGAAGCCATGTACTCGACGCTCACCCAGCGAGTAGTGCTCTGCGCGGCGGGTCTTCTGGTCGAAATGCTCCAGCGTGTAGTCGACGACTTTGCGGAGGCGCTCAGGCGCGAGGAGCGCCTTCTCAGTGTCGATCGCGGGTACCTGCGCATCGACGACCGAGCCCACCTTAACCGTGTTCACGTAGTCAATGCGGAACGGCAGGACGTTCTTGTCGCTGATGGCATCGACAATCGTGTAGGTGTGGATCGCCATCTGGTGGCTCTCGGGCGGGCACTTCTTCGGGTCTCCGTGCAGGAAGCAACCGAAAGCCTGGGCCGTAGTGCGCAAGTTCGCGTTACCACTGGTGCCGGCGTTGCTGGCGAAGATCGGCGTCCCGGTGAAGCCGAAGAGGTTATAGCGCTTGAACGCTTTGGTGATCGCCGTATGCATGTCTCCAAACTGGGAGCGATGGCACTCATCGAAGATGAGTACGACATGCCCGTCGAAGATCTCGTGGCCCTTGTTTGCCGGCGCATTGATGAATGTCGCGAGCTTCTGAATCGTCGTGATGATGATCCGCGCGCTCGGGTCCTCCAGCTGCTTCTTGAGAACCGCTGTTGAAGTGTTGGAGTTGGCAGCACCCTTCTCGAAGCGGTCGTACTCGCGCATCGTTTGGTAGTCGAGATCCTTACGATCGACGACGAAGAGCACCTTCTCGACGCTCGGCATCCGGCTGGCAAGCTGGGCCGCCTTGAAGCTCGTGAGCGTCTTACCCGAACCGGTGGTGTGCCAGACGTAGCCACCGGCTTTGAGCGTGCCGAGCTGCTTGTAGTTGGCAGAGACCTCGATGCGGTTTAGGATCCGCTCTGCGGAGACGATTTGATACGGGCGCATCACAAGCAGCATGCGATCGGCGGTGAGCACGCAGTACTTAGTGAGGACGTTGAGCAGGGTGTGGCGAGCGAAGAACGTCTTGGCGAAGGCCGAGAGGTCTTGTATCGGCTTGTTCTGGGCGTCGGCCCACCAAGAGGTGAACTCGAATGAGTTGCTGGTCTTGCGTGTCCGCTTCTTGCCCTTCAGATCCTCGACATGCTGACGCCGCGTGGTGTTGCTGTAGTACTTGGTCAGTGTGCCGTTACTGATAACGAAGAGTTGGACGTACTCGAACAGGCCTGAGCCGGCCCACAGGCTGTCGCGCTGATAGCGATCAATCTGATTGAAGGCTTCGCGGATGTCGACGCCGCGGCGCTTGAGTTCGATATGCACCATCGGGAGCCCATTGATGAGGACGGTGACGTCGTAACGGTTGGCATGATTGGCGCCACCCTCACCTGCAGCGAGTTCGTATTGGTTGATCACCTGTAGGCGATTATTGTGGACGTTCTTCTTGTCGATGAGGCTGATGTTCTTCGTCGTACCGTCGTCGCGCTTAAGCGTCTGGATGTGATCATCCTGGAGGCGGACGGTCTTTTCGGCGATGCCATCGTTCGCTGCAGCGATCTTCGTCGTGAAAAACTGCTCCCACTCCGGATCGCTGAAGGTGGTGCGGTTCAGCGCCTCTAGCTGAACACGAAGGTTCGCGATCAGCTGCTGTTCACTGGTGATCGGAAGGTATTCGTACGCCTGCGACTCCAGGAGCTTGATGAACTCCTTCTCAAGCTCAGCCTCGGACTGGTAGGCCGTCGCATCGCCCGCATCGGCGACGTACTCAGCAACAACCGTGCTCTCGGAGCTGACGGCAATTGGGGCGTACTGACGAGGGCGGGAATCGCTCATGATGCAAGCTCCTCGAAGGTGAGAAGGCGGTCCCGGTAGTACTCATACTGAGTGCGTCGGGCCTTCAGCTCGGCGGGGAGATTCGCGCTCAACTCGCTGACCAATGCGTCGAATTTGTCGAGAATTTTGACGATGCGCTCCTGCTCGCTCTTGGGCGGAACCGGAACCATCACGGACTTCACTATGTCCGCGTTGAGGTTCCTGACGGTGCCGGAGCCGGCGCGCTGGGCGAACTCGGCCTGGACGGGTGCCGAACGGAGGAGATAGTAGAGGTAGTCGGGGATGAACGACTCGCTGAAGTTGCTGATCGCGAGCCAACCGTCGTGGATGCAGCCCTCGATTTTCGAGATGTAGGGGCGCCCGAAACTCATTGAGTTGGAGAGCACGAAGTCTCCGGGAACCACACGACGCGACTTGGCTGCCCCAGCGGGCGTCACTCGCTGCGCGGTGCGAGTTATGAACTTGTCGCCCGCAGGAACGTCGCCGATCTTGATCCATGGGATCCCGTCTTCGGCGGTTGTGATGAAGGACTGGATTGGTCTCGGCGATGCACCGCGAACGATGGTGGCTACGTCGCCAAATCTGACGCGAGCGACGTGGTCCGCATTCTCGAGCAAGAGACCGGCGTGGTGGTTGTACTGGTTTCGCCGAGCCAGCTCTTCGTTTTCAAGCTCCTCAGCGAGTGCCGAAGTGAGTGCGTTGAGTTGGTCCAACACGCGCACAAGCTCGCGCTGCAGTTCGAGAGGAGGCACGGGAATTCGATATGCGCGGACAGCTCGGTCGGAAATCGATGGATAGTTTCCGGGGACCTGGTTGGCCTCGATGTATTGGCGAAAGGTCTCAGTACCGAGTATGTGCGCGAGGAAGTTTGTGAGCACGACTGACGTGTCGGGTCTGAGTACGCAGTACCCAGTGCTCGCGATCTGCCCGTCATACTCTGCTGGAATCACCGCCCAACGCATCTGCGCGGGTCGTGTGGTCGCGAAGATCACGTCCCCTGTTCGTACGACCTGCTGCGCACGACTGGGAGCGTCCTTCGCGGTGATGACAACGGTGTCACCGATCGCGTGCGTTGCGCGGTCGACAGAAGCTAGGTCAATGTACTTGAACTCGTCGTTGGTATTGGCCCACTTGATCTTCGACGCCGTTGCGGTGATCTCGCCCACAGCTCTGAACGGCACAGCACTCGCTGCGAGCTGATGAATCAGGTTCTCGGCCCGGCTCATGGCGCCACTCCCTCGGATGCGATCTGCCCGATGTCATCTACGGCCCATCCGAGCTCCTCGATTGCATTCGCGTACTCGTTGTCCTTTGCGACCTGATCGACGACACCCAGCACCAGCTGGCGACATGGCGCGTACTTGGCGAGGGCAATGTCTTCGTCGGAGTGCCCGTGGATGACGTCGCTCAGTTCACCGAAGAGCTTGTAGCCGCTACCGGAGAACCGGAGCGGGATGATGTTGCGTTTTTCGTTGACCTCCTGCAGCACGTCCTTGAACGGCCGACGCTTTCCTCTGGACGTCTGGAGGGGGACATCGGCGAGGACGGCGACCTGATGAGTCACTAACTCGAAGATTTTGCGCAGATAGATCATGGAACCTGCACCGAGGCCAAGCTCGTACGCCTGCTGAGCTCGTGTAAGCAGTTCGGCAAATGGTCCAGAGTCGGAATCTGCGCGATCTGCACGGTCTCGCAGGTTCTCGGTGTAGCGCTCAACGCGAACGAGTGGTGCAGAGGAGTAGAAGTCATCTTCGGCGGCGACGAGAAACCATGCCTCCACGGTGCTGGCACAGCTCGAGCACTTGAGAGTGACGTCGATGCTGAGTAAGCCGTCGCCGACTACCAAGCAAGACAGCTTGGCACCTGAGAGGAATGTGCGGGTTACGTCGCACGTACGACAGCGGAAGTTGAGCGCGACCTGACCAACACGAATTGTCGTGGTTCGCCCCCAGCCAAGTCGACGGTCACCGAAGAGGAAGCGCTCTACCCGCGACTCCGGACGCGCAGGCGCTTTGGAGAGCAGTTCAGACAAGAGCATGTCCCTCCCCTTTCAGACCTGCGACGATCTTGCCGATAGCGGCTCGGAGTTCAGCTTGTCGCGCCACAATCTGAGTGATTTCGGCGTCCAGCTCCTGGATATCGACTATCTCGCGGGTGTGTTTGGCCTCGACGTACGAAGTCACGGCGATGTTGTAGCTGTTGGTTGCGAGATCGGCGTTCGAGACGATTTTGGCGAAGTGATCTACGTCCTCACGGTTGACGAACGCATCGAGGATGGCGTTCTGGTTGTCCGTGCTGAGCTTGTTCTTATTGCCGGGGCGCACGACCTCGTCGGTCGCATTGATGAACAGGACGGAGTTGTCCTTCTTCGACTTTTTGAGCACGAGGATGCAAGTCGCGATCGTGGTGCCGAAGAAGAGGTCCGGCGGCAGCTGGATCACTGCATCGACGTAGTTGTTTTCTATGAGATATTTGCGGATCTTCTGCTCTGCGCCTCCGCGGTACATGACGCCGGGGAACTCAACGATGGCGGCCGTCCCATTGACGGCGAGCCAACTGAGGATGTGCATGGTGAAGGCAAGATCTGCCTTGCTCTTTGGCGCTAGGACACCAGCGGGCGCGAAGCGCGGGTCGTTGATGAGGAGCGGATCGGCGTCGCCCTCCCAGTTGATTGAATACGGCGGGTTCGAGACGATCGCCTCAAACGGCTCGTCGTCCCAGTGCGCCGGGTCGACGAGGGTATCACCGTGCGCGAGGTTGATCTTCTCGTAGTTCACGTCGTGCAGGAACATGTTGATGCGGGCGAGGTTGTAGGTGGTCAGGTTGATCTCCTGGCCGTAGAAGCCCTGGCGGACGTTCTCCTTACCCAGGACCTTGGCGAACTTCAGCAGGAGCGAGCCTGAGCCGACGGCGGGGTCGTAAACCTTATTGACCGACTTCTTGCCCACGACCGTGATGCGCGCGAGCAGCTCGGAGACCTCCTGGGGCGTGTAGTACTCGCCACCGGACTTGCCGGCGTTGGCTGCGTACATCTGCATCAGGTACTCGTAAGCGTCACCGAAGGTGTCGATGGCATGATCGTCGAAGCCGCCGAGATTGAGGTCGCCGATGGCGTTGAGCAGCTTGACCAGCTTCTCGTTGCGCCGAGCAACAGTGTTGCCGAGCTTGGCGCTGTTGACGTCGAGGTCGTCGAATAGACCCTTGAAATCGTCCTCGGAGTCCGTCCCTATCGCCGAACCCTCGATGTTGCCGAAGATTCGATCGAGCGTCTCGTTGAGGTTCTCGTCATCGGCGGCGCCTTCACGGACGTTGGCGAAGAGCTCGCTCGGGAGGATATAGAAGCCCTTCTCGGCGACCGTCTCTCGTCGACCAAACTCAGCCTGCTCGTCGGAAAGTCGCGCGTAATCGAAGCCTGTCTCGCCAGCCTCCGCTTCGCCCTTGTTGATGTACGCGGCGAGATTCTCTGAGACAAACCGGTAAAAGAGCATTCCGAGCACGTAGCTCTTGAAATCCCAGCCGTCGACTGAACCTCGCAGATCGTTTGCGATTCGCCAAATTGTCCTGTGTAACTCAGCACGCTGAGCTTCCTTCGTGGCCGGTGTCATCGACGTTCATGTCCCCTCGCGCTGCTAGGCGCATTTTCGTAGATACTTCAGGTAGCTCGCCATCGGTTACCGCGGCACCCCGTCTGAGGGCGTCGGATGCTGCGCGTCGCGCAGGTCGGTACAAGACATAATCTATCTGGTCGCGCAGGCTCTGCCGTCGCTCGGCAGTCCGGTCGCTCGGGTCGTGCCCAGGGCTTGCATCGCAGTAGCGCCTTGCCCCGCGTGCGAGACCGCTACTTGTTGTCGCGGAGCATATTAGGAGACGGGGACGCGTTTGGTGTTCTGTTCGAGCGGGCCGGTGCTCGCGTGTACCGCCACGGCTATCGACCAACTCAGGACAGGCCGAACGCCGAAGCGACGAGTGCGGCTGCTTTCCTCGAGCCGTGGCGATATCAGGCTCAACGTAATTGACGGTGTAGCAGGCTTCGAAAGCCGCCTGATTCCAGGAGTGATCGGGCGATGTAGTTGGTGGGGTTTCGGAATCCAAGGGCTGACCCGCGGAGGTGTTCGAGGCGTCCATTGATGGCCTCCGTGGGGCCATTCGAGGTACGGGGGGCGGTCAAAGAATGCGAGCACGTCGACCGCCCGCTGCTTCAGAGTCCGGCCGAGTCGGCGGATCTCGGTCAGCACGGCGGGAACGCCGCTAGTGACCGAGCTGATCACCGACTTCATCATTTCCTTCCCCTTCCTCTTGTCGGGTTCCCTGTAGGCGGCGACGATTCGTTGATAGATGCCCACGTCGCTTCGACCTCAAGGTGATCCTCGACCGCGAACACCGCGGCCAGACGCGCTCTCTGCTTCTCGGTCAGCAGGTCAGCACCGGTATGGAGAATTCGTCGGGCGCGATAGAGCGGGTCACCGGCACGACCCCGATGCCCGAGCGTCGCCTGTTGGATGCGTTGCCGGCACCGGTCCAACCCGTCCCCGGCGAGCCGGACCACGTGGAAAGGGACCATGACGGGGACCGCGTCGGGGAGCTCCTCGGAGGTCGCGGTCTCGAAGCCGGTGAACCCCATCCATCGCGACGACCTCCACCCCGTCCCGCCACGCCTGCGGGCGACGTTGGAGCCAGTCCTTGAAGACCTGCTTGGAGCGTCCCTCGACCATGTCCAGCAAACGCGCCGGGCCCGTCTTATCGCAGATCGGAGTCAGGTCAATGATGAACATCACGTATCTGTCGCCGCGGCGGGCATGCCGCCATGTATGCTCATCCACCCCGATCACGGACACCCCGTCGAACCTGTCCGGGTCGTCGATCAACCGACGCTTGCCCTCGGTCAGGACCGCACTGTTCGCCGCATGCCAGGACACCCCGAGACCTGCCGCAACACGGAACACGGTGAGGTGAGTAATAACCAGGCCTTCCAGCGCCCGACGAAGCCCGCGACGGGAGATCTTCGCCCGTCGCTCAGCCGCCCTCGAGGTGTCCTGCCTCCAGGTGCGTCTGCACCCGGTGCACCGGTAGCGGCGCACCCGCACCAGCAGCGCCTTCCTTCCGCCCCGCACGACCGGCACCACGGGTCCGCCTCGACAACACGGCACTCGATCACCGCCCGATCGGGCTCAAGGTGCTCTCCGACAGCTTCGAGGCCGTGCTCGTCGAGCCGGCAGAACGTAGTGAGGTCAGACGTAGCAAAGGTAGCGTTGAGCACGTCGAGGTCTTTCGGATAGCGAGCATAGGAACTTTCATCATCGGAAGGCCTCGACCACTATCCCGCCTTCAACGCGCCAAACCCACTCGGGCCGACCACACCCTCAATTACGAAAAGCCCGATATCAGTCAACTTAAATCTTCCCGGGGTGAGTGAACGCTTAGCGTTCGAATTAGTTCGTTTGACCGTTGGGGAGGTGTGGTCCAATATGACCTATGTAGATTTTCCCTGTTACCCCGGACGTGTCGTCATAAAAATGAACTCTCGGGGCAGGGCGCCCACCTTCAACAATTTTTATGTGCGCTGACATATACACCTTGCCCTCCTTGTCCACTCCGGTTGGCACAGGAAAGATTCGAGCATTTCTGTACTTGGAATTATTATCGACAGAAGAACTCTCGGCTAGAGCCACCCAATTGCTGGGCACAGAGGGGGAACTGGGCGTTTCGGGTTCAATGCACCACGTTTGGAAATCTCCGTTCCAACCACGAGTCTTTGCCTCGGCATATGCGTCCAGAGACAGGAGGGAACGCCAAGCCTTTTTCGCCCATGCGCTTGCTTGGGGGTATTCATCCAGAGCGGCGACTCCTTCATCCGTATCACCGATTATGAGATTGGTAAGTTGATAACTTCCTTCTTCAAGTACATCATCAAACGACGAAATTGATATTTCGGAAAATTGCTCCGGCGTTTCGACTCCGGCGAGGTACTTACCGGCGTCGGACAGCTCTGATTCGAGGAATTTTATCCGGGCTTGTGCGCTCCCCAGCTCCGCCAATGTTTCATCGTGCTCTGCTGAGGCAAAATCGAGATCATCGCGTAGTTCAACGAGTGCTCTCTCTGCGCGGTCCGCCGCTTCCTGAGCCTCGGTCGCAAACGACAAAAATATTTCAGCGTCAGCGCCTGAATTGATGGACTGGAGGAGTTCTCGGCCTTGCTTCCGGTATACAGCTGGAGGACGTGCACTGAGGGCGCGGGTGCGGACGGGGGAGGCAATCATTGCTACGGCCCTCCAACTGTCCTGCTGGAACCACTTCGCGCCAAGTACCCGATGACGCTTCGTCGCCGGTCCTGCGTGGTCGAGTGCTGGAAGGTACGTCCTGACAGCCCCGCCATATACCATAAGGCCATTATTTAGAGCACTGTTCAAAGCATTTGTGGCGGCTTCCGACAGAAGATACACCGGCGCCAAACCGAGAACTTCGCGCGCAAGGCGCTTGGCCCTATCTTGCTGGTCGGAAAGAGGCGAATGCAAATCTGCACTCAGAATTATTACGGGAGACGATCGATCTGGGTTCAGCAGAACTTGAATGACTCCAGCCGCTTGATTTTCAGATATAATATGATGATATGTAGGCGGCAAACCGACTGGCCCCACCGTCATTGAATCTTCGACAAGTAAATACTGTACTAATGCTGGCGGCTTAACAGTTGGAGGGTGGCCCCAGGGGTCGTCGCTTACCCATTCAAGGTCGACCCAGACCCAAGACTCGTTCTCGGTCTTTATTATGGTAAGTATTGTTGCCCATCGTTCGTGGGACGAAGTTTCTTCGTATAAAGCCATTCGCCGAACCACTACATCATCTGCTGCAACATTCAACACGCTGACTTCGACGTCTTGGCCTTCTGTGCGGCGTCCGTCGATCGAAAGATCGACACTTAGACCTTTCCGTTGCGTCAGCCAATAGTCAAACGCTTTCGTGGCAGCCTCAATCGAGTTAGACCGTGAGTCTTTGGCAATCATTCGGTACTGAAGTGACATGGAAGCTCCTTTTCTAGTGAATATACGACCTTGGCTTCCCGCTTGATACTCTGTGTACAAGTCTTTCTCAGGTCCAATGTGGGAAAGCTCAAATGCTCTGGTCTCGTGCGCTCGGTGTGGTCGTAGATGCTCTTCTTGAAGCACCTATTGGGAGTCATCAGCATCCGCACATGTGGTCAGCGTGGTTGATCCACCACGTACTGATCACGAGCGAGTCGTCCAGGCGGTTCGTGTAACTTTCAGAGACAATGCCTGACGAGTTACCTAGTACGGGTGATCAGCCTCGAAGTCGGTAGTCCGTCTCGCCTGTCTCGATGCCAACTACACGGCCGCCCCCTCGAACACGGAAGCGTGTTTCTCAAAGTTGGCGTTACGATGCGGTCGTTGTGTACGCGGGAATCCGTCTCCGCGGAAGTCGCATTGACTACCGACCGACCGTCCCAGCTGTCATAAGTCATGGCTAAGAGTATGCGCCGAGTGTCCCACCGCATCCACGGTAGAGAACGACCTTTAGCCTGCGCCCGCGATACGAGCTGCAGGACAGGCCCTGCTCGCCCTGCTGCTATTGGGTCTTCGAATGAAGCCCGAGGCTAATTGACGACTGCCCGTAATGCGGCCCCCCGTTGACCGGGACTGCGAACGTTCAGTTCGAGGAAGGCGCTTTGTCCTTCTCGCAACCTAACGGGACCTTTCTCGTCCGACCTGCCCGAACTACTGCTCGATTACGGCCCATTGGCGGGACGTGCTGCTGCTTCCTTTGTTGATCCTGTCTCGGCGAAGGATCCTTTGCCCGGACCGACTGCCGTGCCCAACGGTGTGGCTTCCGCACTCTTTATGGACGACCGAAACGCTTAGGCGGATTCTAGTACGGACAGTGTGCGCGGTCTTTGGCTGAGTGAAGATGACGCAGGTAGAGTCGTTTGAACGTTGAAGTTGGGGGATTGCAGTGACACGTGGTGGAAACCGCGCGACGGGCGTGCTGTTTGTCGGACTGGGACTGCTCGCCGTCGCGACGATCCCTTTCCTGCTCATTCCGGTGGTGATCGCTGGTTCTTGGGTTGTAGCAGCACGACTGAGAACCACGCACCCAAGATTTCCCGCGCATGGCGTATGGCCGGTGTCACGGCACGTCTCCTCGCGGCAGCGGCCGGTTCCAGTATCGGCGCCCTGCAGACCGATGTCATGCTCGCCGTCTAGATCAGGGATCTCGGCCTGGAGGTCATGGCCGGCGACGACCTCCTCGTCTCCAACAGCGACGGATCGAAAACCACCGCCCTCCTGGCGATCGACCCCGATCAGGACGTGTGGCTGTTGCTCGGCGAGGACGATTCCGTCCTCGATAAGACGATCGACAGCCCGCGCCTTCACACCCTCTTCGATGCGGAGATCCGGTCCCTGATGGCGCCCCTGAAGGATCTTCCCAATATCCAAGCACCCACATGTCCCGGCGACTGCCCGGGCATCCATACTCACAATCACTCATCTGGGGGACTCATGCGTAAACCATTCCTACTCGCGATAATCGCCGTTCTGGCGCTGTCGGGGTGTGCCTCAGAGGGCGAGAGCTCCGCCGGGTCAATCCCGGACACGGAGAAGACTGTGACTGCTTCCGCGGAGCCGACGGAGACATCCACGCCTACCCCAACACGAACACCCATTCCCAGCCCCACCCCCAGTCCGACTCCGACTATGGAGACCGCGGAACTCGTGTACTCCTGCTACAAGGACCGTCCGCAGGTCTTCTACGACTTCCACGAGGTGTGGGCCGCTAATGAGGATGTGGGCCGCTGCGAGGTGGAAAGGTTCCCGGCTCCCGAGGAGGGTGAGCTGACTACCATCGAGCAGAAGGCCCTCACCACCGCGTACGGTGACGAGGCCGAGCCCACCAGCATCGAGACGCTTTACGGGATGTGCGCCACAACCAGCGGCTATCCCATCGACGCGGTGGGCACCGGCCCGCAGGCCAGGGAGACCTCCGGCGCCGTTCTGCTGTGTCCGGACCACCCGAAAATCGACGCCATCAAAGCGGGAATTACAAAGGGCATGGCGCAGGACGGGATCGAAGCCGCCATGGCGGAGGACAGGAAGAACGGCAAGCTCCTCGCGTCGGGCTCCTACCTGATAGGCACCGAAGCAGTGCCCGGCACCTGGCAGTCCCAGGGCGAGAAGGTGACCGACTGCTACTGGGAGGTCTCTGACGCCCAAGGGAACATCCTCGCGAACAACTTCATCAACGTTGCTCCGCCGTTTACCATCAGCGTGCCGGCGGACGCCGCGGGACTGACTATCGAAGGCTGTGCCTTCCGCTGGGTCAGCCCCTAGTCCCAACCGTTCGACACCTCGAAAGGTGCGGCTTGATCTCAGATCCGGTCGCACCTTTTCTCATGCCCGGCCCTTGCCAGTCGGCGGCCACACGTCCCTCACGCCCACCTCCCACCCCCGCGAGACCACGATCATGACAACTACGACTGCCACCCCGAGCAACAAGCTCGACGACCCCCGCTACCAACGGACCATCACACTAAACCGACTCTCACTGACCGAATACAAACCCCCATAGCCCACCTGATCGACGGATCCTTTCCTAGGACGGACCGGATGCTCGGCAAGGACGACGCTGATGCAGCATCTGCACGGGCTCTGGCCTCTGACCGTGGTCTCAGCAATGTGTCTCACCTCGGTCCCTCTCGACAGAGCAAGATACAGCCTTTGATGAGATCAATGGAAAGCTGAGGCGAAGAGTGTCAAGTAGGCGAGAGCTCGCACTCCGACGAACACGGCGTGGCAGGGCAGGAAAGGCTCTTATCGTCCTGAAGGCAAATCGCCGCTGTCTTTCCGAGCCGCTGTAGTGCCAGCGCAAGCTATCGCGCAGGTACAGGCTGGGTTGGCAGAGGTAGGTGACCCATTTCGGGTGCACCGTGTCGGCGGGCCATGAGTGTCAGGTCAGAAGGCGCGAATATCGGGTATCAGTCACCTCGCCGTAATCTACGTTGATGGGTTGGCTGTGACGATCGTTGGATCATGAAGCGCGCGGATTGCCCTGATGGGATCGCCGCGTGTGCTTCGGCATAGCTAGCTGCCGGTATTTGTCGCAACACCGACTTACTCTGTGACGGTGGAGAAAATCGATGGGGGAGTAGCCCGGCAGGAATTAGCCGAAGGGCTCTACGAGACGCTCGTTACTCGCTCGCTCTCAGAGCGCCTAGCTGGTTTGCCTGAACTCGAAGCAACAGTTGAGCCGCTTAGCGAAAGCGATGCGCTTGTAGCCGTATCTCAGTACGTAACCAGGGAGTTGAGTGTTGCGATGTCGAGAGCAGAGCCCGAAGCTCGACTTGCGCTAGCCAATCAACTTCTAGAGGTACTTTCATCCAGCGATGCAATTGACCAGGGCCCGTCGCAGCTTTTGTCGCTACACAAGCCCGAGTCAGTGAAGCGGCGCGACCTGCGGCGGCCCGCGACGGCGCTCTCCGACTCAGCGCTCCTGACGAACGGCAGAGATGAACCGAACTTGGCGGCGGAGCTGCGGGCTGAGATGGAGTCCGCCAACACCGTCGACCTTCTCTGTGCCTTTGTTCGATGGACCGGGCTCAGGCTTCTCCACCCGGCTCTCGAGCGATTGACCGAGCGTGGGGTGAAGCTTCGCGTCATAACGACCACCTATACGGGTGCTACTGAACGCCGAGCCATCGACGAGTTGGTGAATCGATACGGCGCCGAGGTCAAGATCAGCTATGAATCGCAAGCGACACGGTTGCACGCGAAGGCGTGGCTGTTCCGCCGCAACACCGGTTTCGATACGGCGTATGTGGGCAGCTCGAATTTGAGCAAGGCAGCTTTAGTCGACGGGTTGGAATGGAACGTGCGCCTCAGCTCCGTCGCCACGGCAGACCTCCTTAAGAAGTTCGAGGTGACCTTCGATAGTTACTGGGCACAGCGCACCTTCCAGGCCTACGACCCTGAGCGGGACGGCGACAAACTTGATGCAGCGCTCGAACGCAACGGTGGACGCCGCACCGGTGCACCGAAGGCCGAAACCGGGCTTGAGGTAGAGCCGTACCTGCACCAAGTCGAGATGCTCGAGGATCTCGAATCTGAACGACTCAAGGGCCATACGCGGAACCTCATGGTCGCGGCAACCGGCACCGGCAAGACCGTCATCGCCGCTCTTGATTATCAGCGTCTCTGCGAAGCAGCGGGCCGGCGCCTCAAGCTGCTCTTCGTGGCGCACCGACAAGAGATTCTGAAGCAAGCGCTGAGTACATATCGCACCGTGATGCAAGACGGCGCGTTTGGCGAGCTCTACGTGGGAGACAACAAGCCAACGCAGTGGAACCACGTCTTCGCATCGGTGCAATCGCTCGCCTCGCGCGGAGTGGAAGCGCTGGAACCAGATTCCTTCGAGGTCGTCGTTATTGACGAGTTCCACCACGCGATGGCGCCGAGCTATCGCCGCATCATCGACCATCTCCGCCCTCAGCAGTTACTCGGGCTGACGGCCACTCCTGAGCGGGGTGACGGGGTGAATGTGGCGCAACAGTTCTTTGATGGTCGGACTGCGAGCGAACTTCGCCTCTGGGATGCTCTGGACGCTGACCTCCTGGTGCCGTTTCACTACTTTGGAGTGTCAGACGACGTCGACCTCAGCCAGCTGGAGTGGAAGCGCGGCAACTACGACGTTGCACAACTGGACCGCCTCTATACGGGTAATGACGCCCGCGCAGCGAAGGTAATCCGAGAGTTGCGTGACAAAGTCACCAATACGGACGATATGCGCGCGCTCGGGTTCTGCGTATCCGTTCAGCACGCGCACTACATGGCAGAGGTCTTCAACCGCGCGGGTATCCAATCGCTCGCCGTCGACGGCGGTACCGACGACGCTGCCCGAGCCTTCGCCCTCGCGCAGCTGCGAGACTCAACAATCAACTGTCTCTTCACCGTTGATCTCTTCAACGAAGGCCTCGACCTACCGCAGGTAGACACGGTGCTCCTCCTGCGTCCCACCCAGAGCTCTACGGTCTTCCTCCAGCAACTCGGCCGTGGACTTAGGAGAGCTGAAGCGAAGTCTGTACTCACCGTATTGGACTTCATCGGCCAACAACGTCGTGAGTTCCGGTTCGACCTCCGGTACCGAGGGCTCACCGGTTACGGGCGGAAGCAACTTGAAAAAGCGGTGGAGGACGAGTTCCCATACCTTCCGTCGGGATCGCAGATCATCCTCGATCGTGTTGCTCAGAAGGTCGTCCTCGACAACATCAGGTCTCAGCTGCGGTTCAATCGGTCGCAACTCGTTCGGGACATCGCCTCCTACGGTGAGACGAACTTGGCTTCGTATCTCGAGAAGTCCGGCAATGACCTTAAGCAGCTGTATCGGAACACCAAGAACTCCTGGACCGGCTACCTGCGTCAGGCCGGCTTGATCGACTCTCTCGCGGAAGCCGGCAAAGGGCAGCAGATCCTCGCACTGTCCGGTCCAGACGAGCAGAAGCTTCTCGGTCGAATGGTGCGCTTCCTGCACGTCGACGATCCCGAGCGCGGAGAGGCCTATACAAAACTTGTTGATCCGGCGTGCCCGCCCTACGCCGAACTCGGTCCGCGCGAGCAGACCTACGCGCGGATGCTGTTCTACACGCTGTGGAACGACGGCGGAGGATTCAGCACTTACGACGCGGGACTCAGCCACCTTCGCCAATACCGCTTCGTGTGCAGCGAGATTCAGCAGTTGATTGAGCTTGGGGTGGCAGCGTCGCGTCACGCGGGTAAGAGCCTTGGCTTGGGCTTGCAACACATTCCACTCCTGTCGCACGCGACATACCGCCGGGAGGAGATACTTGCAGCTCTCGGTTATGGCTCGCTGGAATCAGGCAAGAACGTGCAGCACCGCGAGGGCGTTGCCTGGTGTCCTCAAACCTCTACGGACGCCTTCTTCATTACGCTCAACAAGGACGACAAGAATCATTCAGCGTCGACGATGTACAAGGACTACGCAATCAGTCCGGAGCTGTTCCACTGGGAATCTCAGAACGCGACTTCGCCCTCAAGCCCGACTGGACGCCGGTACCTCGATCGGAAGAGCCACGATTCTCACGTGCTGATCTTCACGCGGCCCACCGCGGAGGACGAGACCGGGCTCGCTGTGCCGTACACCTGCCTCGGTGCGGTGGACTACGTTCAGCACTCGGGTGAGAAGCCGATTGCCATCACGTGGAAGCTGCAGAGGCCAATGCCGGCCGACGTCTTTGTGGAGGCGGCCGCTGTAGCGCAGTGATGACCGTCCGGTTCACAGCAGTCGGCACTCCAAGTTATCGTTTGCTACTACATGGTCTGTCTAAATATTGGGGATGCACGTGCCTACAGGTCTCAAGGATACTGAAATAGCCAAGCTCTCGACCAGCGTCGATGCTCTGTCGCCTAATCCGCGGCATGCTCGCTGGGCGCATCTATCGTTGTGTGTTCTTGACGCGACGTTTTCTATTGGCTTGCGGTACAACGCGGTAGTTGTTCCGGTCGTGCGTAGGTACGCGCGATCGCAGAGCCTCGCGCCTGTACTAATCGAGGGGCCGGGACTGCTGGAGAAAGTGAGTCCGCGAGAGAACGAGCAGTCGCTCTCTCAATTTCTTTCGTCTATCGGGACAATTTCTGACGACGACCTTGCTACTCAGCTCGGCAGCAAGAATAGGACTTCGTCCCGTGGCGGGATTTTGAAAGCCAGCGCCTCGCGGCAGATTGCAGAAGTGCTCGTCGCGGCGGAGGTCGAAAGTCTGAGTGATGTTGCCGTACTACTAGCTGATGCTGCTCGCACCGTGCGAGTGGAGGAGGACCTGAGACGCATTGCTGGAGGCGGATCTCGAGGCATCCGGACAAGCTACCTTTGGATGCTCGCAGGTGATGATAACCACGTGAAGCCTGATCGACACGTTCTCAAGTGGCTCGGCGGCGTTCTCGGTCGTCAAGTCTCAGTCACCGAAGCCCGCTCCCTTTTGAGTGCAGTCGCGAAGGAGCTTCAAATCTCCCCGTGGTCTGTGGATCATGCAATCTGGTCGAAGATGACACGACGGACTTAGTCCACCCCGTGCAGTTGCCAACCGTTTGATGACACTCTCAGGAGGCATGTGTGGTTAGAGCAGAAAACGGGACGCTCGCAGGTGTCTTGGAAGGCAAGAAGCAGTACCAGGTTCCGCTCTATCAACGGGTGTACTCGTGGGGAAAAAAGCAGCTCGAGCAGCTCTGGTCGGACATCACCGAGCTCGAGCATTCTCTTGCCGACGACCCGAAGGCCACACACTTTATCGGTTCCCTCGTACTAGCGAGCAGCCCTGACTTCGGTGCCATCGGCGTTAACAAATTCCTAGTTGTCGACGGCCAACAGCGCTTGACCACGTTGACGCTCCTTTTGGCTGCGCTGCGCGATCATCTCGATGCGACAGGTTACGCCGATCGAGCAAGCGGCATAGACGCGCAATACCTGATTAACGTCTTCGACAGCGGGAAACCCATCAAGGTCATGCCGACTCAGGCAGACAGAGCGTCCTACATGGCAGTGCTGAATCGTGCGCGGCAGGCCGGCGGCGAGGACACGGTCGGCGATGCCTATCGGTTCTTCCGATCGAAGATAGCCGCTGCAGACCACCCGGACGACCCGCACGATCTCGAGCTTCTCGAAGCGGCCGTTGTGCGCGGCCTTGCGCTCGTCGTCGTCACCGCGGAACCGTCTGACAACGCGCATCGCATCTTCGAGTCGCTCAACAACACCGGGCTCCGATTGACGCAGAGCGACCTGCTCAAGAACTACCTATTCATGCGGCTCGGTAGTCGTGCAGAAGAAGTGTACGGCAACGTCTGGCTCCCGCTGGAGAGAAAGCTTGACTCTGACAACCTCGAGCTGCTGTTCTGGCTCGACCTCGCTCAACGTGATGAACGGGCGAAGCAATCAGATACTTATGTCGGGCAGCAAGTTCGACTTGAGAGACTCAAGAGCATCGACGAGGTGGAGGCCGAGGTAGCTCGTATCGCAGAGCCCGGTGACGTACTTGCGACGATCCTCCAGCCTTCGAGCGAGAAGCACAGCGAAATAAGCCGACGTCTTACGAGGATCAAAGCGTGGGGTTCGACGACCGCCTATCCAGTGGTGATGCAGATACTTGCGCGACGCGCTGACAGCACCGCCACTGAAGATGAGGTCGTGCGGGCACTGACGTACTTGGAGTCGTACTTCGTGCGACGCGTAGTGATTGGGCGTGCTACAGCAAACCTGAATCGGACTTTACTGCAAGCTGTTGGTTCGATCAGTGAAGCGGACCACATCGATTCTGCGCTGCGAGACTACCTATCGCGTGGACGAAAGTATTTTGCCAGCGATCAGCAAGTGCTGGACGCGGCGAGAAATGTTGCGTTCTATTGGCAGGGGCGAGGACCCCAGAAGAAGCTTATTCTGCAGTGGCTGGAGGAAGCATATCGTCCGAAGGAAGTTGTCGACTTGGACCCAAGGCACCTAACAATCGAGCACGTGTTGCCACAGACAATGACCGATGAGGTGAGAGATGAGTTCGCAGCGGGTTTCGACGCTGATGCGGACATCGACTACGAGCACGAGCGGGTAATCCACACACTCGGCAACCTTACCCTGAGCGGCTATAACAGCGAGCTCAGCAATAGGCCATTCGCTGAGAAGCGGGAAATGCTGGCAAAAAGTGGTCTGGCAATGAATCAGCATATCGCTGATAGGGCCATATGGGGCGCTGCCGAAATCAACAATCGTAGCGATGAGCTTGCTAAGAAGATCATTGAGCTCTGGCCGGGCCCGGACGAGACGGTTAGCGCGGCAGGCGACGAACCGACGGCCTTTCGGAGCCAAATCGCTGCAATTCTTGCTCAGATTCCGGCTGGGCGCTGGACTTCTTACGGCGACGCGGCGATCGTGGCCGGCACCTGGACGCAACCCTTAGCTGCAGTCATCGCTAAATTCCCGATGGCTAACGCGTGGCGGGTCCTGCAGAGCGGCGGAACAATCTCGCCTGGGTTTCGTTGGATTGACCTCAGTCGCGCCGATGATCCCCGGGCGGTTCTTGAAGAAGAAGGGGTTCGATTCGACGCAGAAGGGCGCGCGGCTCCAGAGCACTTTATTGGGGCAGAAGAATTAGCGGTGGCCGCTGGCCTCGATCTGGATGGGGAAGTACTCGCTGCGCGTCGCAAGAACAACAAGCCGAACACCTGGGCGGGGGGTAAGGCTCTCATGAAGGACGCCCAGCTTGCCTTCTTTGAGAAAGTGCGTGAGTACGGACTTACAAATGCGGCTCACGTTAAAATTTGGCGACAACCTCTGCGACGGGGTTGGTACGACATACCTATCGGAGATTCGCGCGGGAGGGTCACACTACTGGTTAACTCTCAGAAGAACCTCGCCGTTACCCACTTCTGGATAGATAACGACAAGGATCTCTATCTGCAGTTGGTGAGCCAGCGAGACGCCATTGAAGCAGACTTGGGTTTTGTCCTTGAGTGGGACGCTAAACCTCACCGCAAAGCGTCGAAGCTGGTCATCAGTCGTCCTGGCGACTTCTTGGACGAAGCTCAGTCGGAAGACCTCGTCAAGTGGCTCGTGACTACAGGAGACGCATTTGCGCGGGTCCTCCCGAAGTACTTATAAGACGCGTCGTTACTGAGCTCAGTGCTCCTTCCGGTTAGTACGCAATCAATCCTGAGATGGTGGGGTTGGTTGACGCCTAGCAATGGAGACGGGCGTATGTGCCGCTATCCTGGAGGCCCGTGCGCAGCGCCGCGCCCGGTCGCAGGAGACAGGTGCCGTACATGCAGCAGCTTCCCACGCCCAGCAACACCCAGAACCAGCGCAACCACACCCAGCCCTCCCAGCTCGACCGAATCACCGAACTCGCCGGGGACCTTGCCGGCCAGTTCGAGCTGGTCCCGCTCCTCGAACGCGTCCTTGGGCACGCCGCCGCCCTCCTCGGGTGTGAGAGCGGCTCCATCTCGATCGTCCACGAGACCGAGGGATACTACCGCAAGGAAGTGGACCAGGGCGTCGGCTGCCGCGAGGGCCAGACCTTCCCCCTGACCGAAGGCCTTACCGGGCAGATCGCGAGCACCCGCGGCACGGTCATCCTCGATCGCTACGCTTCCGTACCCTCGGGCCATATTGACCCGGCGGACCCTCGGTGGGGAAGCGCCGTCATCGGCGTCCCCATCACCTGGGCCGGCACGATCATCGGCACGTTCGCCATCTTCAGTGACGGTCCCGGCCGGGTCTTCAGCCCCGGCGACGCATCCCTCGTGGAACTCTTCGCCAACCACGCCGCCATTGCCATCATGAACTCACGGCTCCACCAGGCCGCCGCTGCGAAGGAACGCGAGGCTGCCGTCGCTGGCGAACGCGAGCGTGCCGTGCAGGAGGTCCACGAGACCATCGGCCGGTCCCTGGGCTCGCTCCTGTTGCACCTCGACCGCGCGGACAAGGCGACGCCGGGCGGATCACCCTCCACCCAGCACATCGACTCCGCCCGGGTGCTCGCCCACGAGGCGCTCTTCGAGACCCGCCGCACCGTGCTGGGACTCGGACCCTCCAGTTTGGCCGACCGCTCCTTAGAGGAAGCGGTCCGCCAGGAACTCGACCGGGTGAGCGCGAACGATCCGATGGACGTGACGCTCCTCGTAACCGGCAATCGTCACGAGCTGGCGCCCGTCGTCGCCCATCAGCTCTTCATGATCATCCAGGAGGCCGTGGCCAACGCGGTCGCCCATGCCTGCGCCACCGCGTGCCGGGTGGGCATCTTCTACGACACCACCGGCATCACGGCCGTCGTCGAGGACAACGGCCGCGGGTTCGAGGGCCGGGAGAGCACAGACCTGAAGGGCAGTCGGCTCGGCCTGCACGGCATGGCAGCCCGGGCCCACTACCTGCGGGGAGAACTTCATGTGGAGTCGACACTGGGCTGGGGGACGAGCGTCCGAGCGCAGGTGCCGTACTCCTCGAACGGCGACGCCTCCCGCGAACGCTGGAAGGTCCTCGTCGCCTGCACCCAGCCCCTTCTCCGGGCCGGGCTCGTCCGGCTGCTCGAGACATCCGAGCCGTCGGTGCAGGTCCTCGGCGAGTTCGGGACGCTCGAGGACCTCACCGAGTCGGTGTCCCTCCTGCAGCCGGACATGATCGTCCTCGACGAGCACCTGCTGTCCCGGTATGCCGGCGCCCGGGTGACGGACGCGGACACCGTCGAGCGGCCGGTGGTCGCCGTCGTCGACCATTTCGCGGACGAACTGCTGGCGGCTGCCGCGTCGTCGGGCGTGCGGGGTTTCCTCTCGCTGTCGTCGACGCCCGCGGAGGTGGCGCGCGTCGTCGTCGCCGCCGCCCGCGGTGACGCCCTGCTGGACGGGGCGATGTTCACGCGGCTCACGGAGAATCGCGCGGCGGACACAGGCGAGGCGATATCACTGACGGCCCGTGAACTCGAGGTACGAGACCTCCTGGCCGAGGGACTGGCGGACAAGCAGATCGCAACGCGGCTCGCCATCTCGGTGAAGACGGTCGAGAAGCACGTGAGCGCCATGCTGCGGAAGACCGGGGCACGTAACCGCACCATGCTGGTGGGCTTGCAGCACCAGGGCCAGGCAATCGCGAACTCCAGGTAGGCGGCGGCGCCCGTCCTCAGCGCACGTACTGAGGCACCACATCAGTGAGTTGTTGCCCTTGTGGACTGGAACGGCAGGGAGCGGATAACGAACGCTACGTGCTCCTCTGCGTCGGTAGGCTAGAAACCATCTCAGAACCAACTGCTCTGTCACGATTCCGCACCTCTGCTTGCTTGCTAGGTATGTAAGACAGGAGGGGAGCAGCGATGGCGGGGGATCGGTGGTGTCTCGACGGACAGTGTCGCATCCAAGGGACGCAAGACTTGAATCTGCACGATCCAACGCGGGCCCTATGCCAGCTCAGCACTGAAAGAGTTTCGAAGACGACAGAGTGGGCTCGGTAGTCACTGAGGTTGCTATATTTCAAGAGGGTTTAGCACCTTGGCTAGCGTACTTGGGATGTCAAAGGTAGACGTCCAGACAAGCTCGACAAGATCGTCATCTTCGTCGTTAACGCGTAGCAAATCTATTACATCGCCCTCGAACACGTAGTCAGAGGCGGCACGGGCGCGTGCCTGCTTACTAAAGCGCATGTACTCTTCGCGCGATTGAAAGTGAATCGAATAGCTTCCATCGCCCCGTTCCCAAATCGAGACATTCCAATTCTCTTCGAGTTCTTTCAGTGCGCGCGCGACAGGTTGTGCATCGAGAGGCTCGGCGAAGAGATCAGCACCGACGGCTTTCCGGCCAGTATTGTCTAAAGATGTTTCCTCCCAATCGATACTCACGTGGCGTTCGAGCTCGACCTGTTGAAGGTCTTGCGGAGACATTTCGAAAAAGTCGGATTTGAGATAGCTCCTCACGCTGCTTACGATCCAAATGATGGGGGCGTTCACAAGATTCTGCTGCCCTAATCCGATACCTGGGTGTGGTGGTGAGACTAAGGGAAGGCGACAAATGCTTCGGATTATCTCTTTACAGTGGTAATCCTTACAAAACCGAAAATAGTGAGCAGCCATGCGTGGCAGCGCTTCCCACATTGAATTCCGCGCTAGTGGGTATCGATGCTGAATCTCTCCTAGCTGGCTCAAAAGCGATGCCTTGCTCGGGGAGACTACCAGATCTAGGTCAGATTCTTTCCAAGTTCCGCTAGCTTCGTATTCGAACTTTGCCTTACAAATTGAATAGATTTGTGATTGAACGCAAGCGTTGTACAGCTCATCGCTCACACGATAGCTAATTTCGCAATGATAATTTAGGTTGTAACGCGAGAGTTCCTCGTCGGTGGTCCGCTCAAAGATGTACTTAGCAGACAGAACATCAGTACCAGCTTGCCGAAAAACCAGATCCTTCTCCTGGGTATGCTCGATGGTCGACGCGTCGTACCACTCGGTATGCTCGGTGGTTGACTCGTCGTGCCACCGGAGTTCCTCCATAATGCCTTCTATGCTGGAGTCAACCCGCTTGCGAGTGAGGTGGAGTGCGTCCGAGACGGCTTGGATTTTGATGCGTTGTGTCTCGTCCTGGAGCATCGTGCTCTCGACGAGTAGGTCAACATCTGAAAGAAAAGGATAAACATCACCTACCCGCCGATGTCGAGCACCGCGGGAGTTCTGCTTTGTGAAGACTTCTGTGATGATAAGACCGAGTGCGAAAATATCCGCAGGTTTTCCAACGTCTTTAGCGTTGTTTTTTACCATTTGCTCCGGCGCCAAGTAGTTGCGATTGGCTAAGAGGTCACCTTTTCGGGTTAGAGACGAATCTTTAAAGTGAGCAATTCCAAAATCTGCTAAGACGAGCCGTCGGTTGCCACTGTCTACAAGAATGTTCTCTGGCTTGATATCCCGGTGCACCGCTCCTTCGCCATGCACGTACGCAATACCTTCACAGAGCTGGGAGAGGTAATCGAGGAGCACTTGGTGATCGGATTCTTCTCTGATGATATCGCGTAGGCTCTTCGCATACAGGTCCATGGTGTAGTAGAAGTAATCCGCATCCTCAGATTCGTCATGAATTTTCACGACGTGATCATTGCTCGCTACTTTGCCAAATTTTATCTCTTCACGAAATCGCTTATCACGTCTCTCTGAACCGGACTTTGCGATCTTCTTGAGGGCATAGTCCTTACCGTCTGCTGAAGAGCGCACCCTGAAGACCTTGGCTGCACCTCCTTCTCCGAGCGGTGACTTGACGGTGTAAGATACGCCATTGACATCGAGAACATTCCCCACTTTCATAATTATTAGAATACTAGAAGGCCAAAAAAATCCAAGACGAGCGTCTAGTAGCAACGCGGGCGGAATCACCAAAACCTACTACGCGATCCAACGCACTAACGCGAAGGCGAAATCGACACGGCGCGGATGCTGGCGTCATCAACTCATCGTTGGACAAACTCCAAGCGTTGTCGGTACCAGCTACTCGGATACCGAAGCGCTCGAGCAGCTTGGAGAGGTTCGCAACTGATCACAAACTTGGCCTGTTTGCAGTGCCTTGACCGGGGCTGGCGTCGCAACTAGGCCGCACGAGTCGGCGGAAGGACAGCGCGATCACCGGCGGCAGGGCACTCGTCGCCGGACTGCCGCATGGGAGGAATCCGTTGCGAGCACACTGCGGGCGTCTGGGGCGACGTCTTCCGTTTGACGATCGGCCGGTCGCGCCGTCGACACACTCACCGACACAGCGGACGCGCTGCGCAAATGGTCGGACAGGAACGCAGCAGAGCGACCGCCCATTGAAGTGTCAAGGATCTTGGTGTGATTGCTTCGGTCGGTGGTCACGACATCAGGTTCGGCCAAGGACAAGCAAACATGGTCAGGTACTCGTTCGCAGGGTTGTTGAACCAGTCTTCGATATTGCCGGAGTAGTACCGGGCTGTGTTTCGTCACAGCATGAAGTAGGGCTGTCCGATGTTTGCTCGGCGCCACTGCGCTGGCTCTTGGCTTGTCACGCCGTATAACTCGGCCACGTCCTGCGGTGTTATCATCGTGCCCACCATAAGTCCCTCCTTCATCGTTGCCCTGCGTTCCTTTGGGCAACGCCGCCATCACTTGGACGCGGAATGAATGGGCACGGCGGATAGGTCGGACCGTGGAATACCGCAAGCGGAGCGAGGATATGCCGCGAAAGCCGGCCTTGGAAGTCTCGCCGAGAGAAGGGCGGACAGTACATTCACTAGCCGAAACGGAACGGCGTAGCCGTGAGGGTCAGTCCAGACGCGAAGCGTCATACCGCTTGCGTGACACCCCGCCCGGCACAGGTCGCCGTGCGAGACACAGATGGATTTCTCAGCGGAGCAAGCTCCGAGGGCAGTTACGACGACCCAGCGGCGGTGGCGTCAAGTATGAACCGGGCTGTCTCCTGCGGCTGGTCCCAGTGCGGGAAGTGCCCGCAGTCCTCGAAGACGTGCAGGGTGGCGTCCGGATAGAGAGACATGGCGACGGCGGCCTCACTGAGCGGGGTGACCCTGTCCGACCGGCCCCAGCCGAACGCCAGCGTGCCCTTGATCGTCCCCTGGGGCGCGCCCGCTTGGCGCGGTCCGTGCGCGAGCGACTTCCGCGCTTCGTCGAGACTGGGCGAGGTGGCGAACCCGCGGAGCTCCGTCAGGACGAGGTCCGGGTCGAGCTTCCAGGGGGCCGCGGAGAATTGGGCGAGCAGCGTTGTCCGGCCCGCGGCCTGCTGGACGAGTGACGGCAGGACGGGCTGGAGGCGCCGTACCAGCGCAATGGACGCGGTGATGCTGCCGTTGAAGATGCGCACCTGGGTGTCGTTCCAGAATCCTCCGGGATCGAGGGCGACGACGTTGCCGGCGTGACCCCGTCGCGCCAACTCGACCACGATCCGCGCACCCATCGAGCTTCCGACGATATCCACGTCGCGCAGGTTCTCCTGCTCGAGGAACTGCTCGACGGCGTCCGTGAGGGCAGCGATGGTCACCTCACCCGCGAGCGGCGCGCTGCCGCCGAACCCGGGGAGGTCAATGGCGATGACCTCGCGTTGTTCCTGCAGCAGGGGGAGGACGGGGTCCCAGGTACGGACGCTCGAGCCGAGCCCATGCACGAGGACGAGTGGCTTTCCGGTGCCGGTTCGTTCGGTCTTCAACATGGGGGCCTTCCGTAGCCGGAGCGAGCACCCAGTCTATGCGGGCACGGATTGCTGCAGCCGATCCCCGCAGGACGAGGGGACTCTTCTGTGAGAATGGGCGCATGAGCCAGACCGAGATCCGCCACCACCAGGAGTCCGTCACGATCCAGGCGTCGGCGGACAGCATCTACGATCTGGTCTCCGACATCACCCGCACCGGCGAGTGGAGCCCGGTGTGCACGCGGTGCTGGTGGGAGGACGACGCCGCTGCAGGCGAGGTCGGTGCGTGGTTCACAGGGCGCAACGAGCTTCCACACCGCACCTGGGAGACCCGGTCGCAGCTCGTGGCGGCAGAGCGCGGCCGTGAGTTCGCGTGGGTGGTCGGCGGCGACAGGGTGCGCTGGGGCTACACGCTGACCCCGGCTGGCACCGGGACCACCCTGACAGAATCCTGGGATTTCCTGCCGGGCGGCATCGCCTTCTTCGACGAAAAGTTCGGGGAGGATGCTCCCGCGCAGATCATCGACCGGACCCGGCAGGCGCTCGACGGCATCCCGAAGACGCTCGCCGCCATCAAGCGCATCGCCGAGTCCGGCACGTTCCGTGAGGATGGCCGGTCCTAGCGGGAAGCTGACCCCGCACGAGGTCAGGCGATCGCCAACTCCAGGTACGCGGCGGCGCCGGCGGAGGCGACTTCCTGGTCCTGCTCGATGGTGCCGGTGGAAACGCCGATGGCGCCGACGATGCTGCCGTCGCGCACCAGCGGGATGCCGCCGGGGAACACCGCGAGCCGGCCGCCGTGGGCGTCACTCAGTCCGTAGATGGGGCCGTCCTGCCGGGTGACGCCCTGCAGGTCGCCGGTCTCGCACTGGAACGCGATGGACGTGTAGGCCTTGTTGATGGCGATGGTGATGCTGCCGATGTTCGCGCCGTCCATCCGCACGTGCGCCTTCAGGTTCCCGCCGGCATCGACCACGGCGATGTCCATGGGCTGGCCGATCTCCTCGGCTTTCGCCGCCGCGGCGTCGATGACGAGGCGGGCCTCTTTGGACGTGATGGTTTCGAGTACTGATCCGGGAGTCATGGGGGTCCTTCGTCGTCGAAGTGGGTGGCCGGGCGGCCGCGGCCCACTCAACCACGCGCATCCATCGCTGACGAGGTGGTGATTACCCCCAGGGGGAGGGCGGGAGAACCCCCATATCCAGCGCGGCTTCGCCCACCTAGCGTGGGGGTCAGCCTGACCAGGAGGAATCACCATGGCCGTTGTACCGCTGAAGGACATCGTCGACCCGGCATTCGAGGCACGCTACGGGGTGCCCGCCATCAACATCTTCAACGACCTGACCATGGAGGGCGTGCTCGCCGGTGCCGTGGAGGCCAACTCCCCGGTGATCCTGCAGACCTCGGTGAAGACCGTGCGCAGCATCGGCTCGCGGGTGCTCTTCGACATGTGGCAGTCGATGACGCGCGGCATCGAGGTGCCCGTCACCCTGCACCTGGACCACTGCCCAGACCGTGACGTCGTCACCGAATGCCTCAAGGCCGGCTGGAACTCCGTGCTCTTCGACGCCTCAAACCTCCCCGTCGAGGAGAACCAGCGCCAGACCGTCGAGGTCGTCGCCGAGGCCCGCAGCTACGGCGCCCAGGTGGAGGGCGAGATCGAGGCGATCACCGGCGTCGAGGACGACCACGGGTCCGACGACGTCTCCAAGCAGCAGAGCCTCGAGGTGGCGCTCGCGTTCATCGACGCCACCGGGATCGACGTCTTCGCCCCCTCGATCGGCAACGCCCACGGCAGCTACAAGGCCGCACCCGTGATCGACGCCGACCGCGTCACGCAGATCGTCGAGGCACGCAACGTGCCCATCGCCCTGCACGGCGGCAGTGGCCTGAGCGCGGAGCAGTTCGCCGACCTCATCGCCCGCGGCTGCGCGAAGGTCAACATCTCCACGGCCCTCAAGGAGACGTACATGCAGTCCAGCCTGGTGTTCCTCAAGCAGGCCGAGCAGAACAGCAAGTGGGACCCGCCGTCGCTCTTCAAGCACACCCGGGCCGACGTCGTCGCGATGGTCACCGACCTCTGCAAGCAGTTCGGCAGCGCCGGGAAGGGCGGACGCTGACTATGCCCGCCCTCATCTTCGACTGCGACGGCGTGCTCGCCGACACCGAGCAGTACGGCCACCTGCCCGCCTTCAACCGGACCTTCGCCGAGTTCGGCGTGCCCGTGCAGTGGAGCGTCAACGAGTACGCCGAGAAGGTGAAGATCGGCGGCGGCAAGGAGCGCATGCGCAGCATTCTCACCCCCGCGCTGGTCGCCGAGCTCAGCCTGAACGATGACTCCTCCACGGACGCCGCGATCCTCGCCTGGCACAAGCGGAAGACCGAGATCTACAAGGGGCTCGTGGAAAGCGGTGTCATGCCCGCACGGCCCGGCATCGCCCGGATCGTGCGGGAAGCGCACGACGCCGGGTGGACCCTCGCCGTCGCGTCCACCTCCGCGGAACCCGCGGTCCGTGCCGTCCTGGCGCACGCCGTCGGGGACGACCTCGCTTCCCACTTCGCGGTGTTCGCCGGTGACGTGGTGCCCGCCAAGAAACCGGCGCCGGACATCTACCTGCTCGCGCTCCGGGAACTCGGAGTGCCGGCGCAGGACGCGATCGTCGTCGAGGACAGCGGCAACGGGCTGCGCGCCGCCGTCGACGCCGGCCTCGCCACGGTGGTCACTGTCAGCGGCTTCACCCGTGAGGAGGACTTTACGGGCGCGGCACTCGTCGTCAGCTCGCTCGGTGATTCGAACGGGGAACAGGCCGAGGTGCTCGATAGCCCGTACGGCGTCGGGGTCCGCGGTGTCGTCAACCTCGCCACGCTGCAAGCCCTGCTCGACGCTTCCAGGGCGCCGTCTGCCTCCCACGCATCGTCGACCGGAACGGAGATCCCATGAGCACCACCACGATCGACGACATCGAGTACGTCGTTCATTCCCTGGCGCAGACCGCCGTCGAGAAGGAGAAGGAATTCGGTGACCTCGATGCCGTGGTGGGCGACGGCGACCTCGGCTACTCCCTCGCCCGCGGCTTCGAGAAGGTGCTGGCGGACTGGGACTCGTTCAAACGCGATGACGCCGCCACGTTCCTGCAGCAGATCGCGCTCGCCATCTCCAGCAGGATCGGCGGTACCTCAGGTCCGCTGTGGGGGACGGCGTTCCTGCGCGCATCCGCCGCCGCGAAGACCACCGAGACGATCGACGGGGCCGCCGTCGTCGCCATGCTCCGTGGAGCCACCGACGGCATCAAGAAGCGCGGCAACGCCGACCTCGGCGACAAGACCCTGCTGGACGCCCTCATCCCCGCCACTGACGAACTCGAACGCCAGCTCGCCGCAGGCGCCTCGCCGGAGGACTGCCGGAGTGCATTCGCCGCGAAGGTCCGCGAGTGCGCGGATGCGACGTCGAGCATGCAGGCGAAGCGTGGCCGCGCCAGCTACAGCGGGGAACGCAGCATCGGCTCGCCCGACGCCGGCGCAGTGGCCGTGGCCGTCATCATCGAACGCATCGTGGCCGACTGGCCCTGACTCTTCCTCCCAACCGTCCCAACTCACAATGATGTGGAGTACCCATGAAGAAGTTCGTCAATGATCCGCAGCAGTTCGTCCCGGAGATGCTCGAGGGCCTGGCGCTCGCCAACCCCGACACCCTGAAGTACGTGCCCGAGTACAACCTGATCATGCGCGCCGACGGCCCGGACGAGAGCAAGGTGTCCATCATCCAGGGCTCCGGTTCCGGGCACGAGCCGGCGCACGTGATGATCGTGGGCAAGGGCATGCTCGACGCCGCCTGCCCCGGCGACGTGTTCGCGGCCCCGCCCTTCGACTACGTGTACGAGACCACCAAGCTCATGGCGTCACCCAAGGGCGTGCTCCTGCTGGTGAACAACTACACGGGCGACAAGATGGTGTTCGAGATGGCGGAGGAGATGTCCTCGGCGGACGGCATCGAGGTGAAGACGCTCTTCATCAACGACGACGTCTCCGTGGAGGACTCCACCTACACAATCGGCCGGCGCGGGGTGGCGGGCAACTTCTTCGTCATCAAGGCCGTCGCGGCCGCGTCCGAGCGGGGCGCGGACCTCAATGAGATCATCCGCATCGGCGAGAAGGTGAACTCGGTGACCCGGACCATGGGTGTCGCGCTGACGGCGTGTACGCCCCCGGCCAAGGGCAGCCCGCTGTTCGAACTCGGTGAGGACGAGATCGAGATGGGCGTGGGTATCCACGGTGAGCCCGGCCGACGTCGGGCGAAGATGATGCCGGCCAACGAGATCGTCGAGGAGATGCTCGGCCCGGTGGTGCGGGACCTGCCCTTCAAGGAGGGCGACCGCGTGGCGCTCATGATCAACGGACTCGGCGGCACCCCGATCAGCGAGCTGTACCTGCTGTACGGGCAGGCGCACAAGCGCCTCGCCGAGCAGGGCATCAGCGTGGGCCGCAGCTATGTGGGGGAGTACTGCACGTCCCTGGACATGGCCGGCGCGTCCATCACGCTGGTCCGGCTCGACGACGAGATCGAGTCGCTGCTCATGGATCCCGCGGAGATCCCCATCCGGGTCTTCTAGGTCCACCGCGTACGACGGCGGGCCGGTCACCTTTCGGTGGCCGGCCCGCCGCTTCTTGCTGTCAGGGTGCCTACCGCGTTCCCGGTCGCCAGTAGGAACTAGAGGGTGTCGGGAATGGGTCGTCCAGGGAAAAGCGTGGCGTACTGCTTCCGATACAGCCGGCGCCCGACAAGACGGTAGGCGAGTCGCACCGGCGGCGGGATCTCCTTGAAGAACTCCTCGCGCTCGCCGCGCGGATTCGTGGCCAGCACCATCCCGAGGTAACCGACCAGGAACTTCTTGTCGAACGTCTCCACGCCGTGCTTCCCGATCTCCTTCCCCTCCTTCTCGGTCATCACCCTGTCCACAGCGGGCATCACCTCGGTGACCTCGCGGCGCAGGTGCACCTGAAGGACGGTGGATAGCTCCTCGTAACGATCAGCGAGGTCCACCCGCACGCTCGCCTCGGCTGTCTCCATCCAGCCCAGGCGGACCGGCTCGATGCTCTCGAGCCGTTGTGTCACCTGCCGGTGCTGCTCGAGCATCTGCTCGATGTGCAGCGCACACCCCGGTGCTCTCTCCGCCAGCCGCGGGTACATGAGGAGGTCCTCGCCTTCATGATGCACATGGAGCACTTTGTCGAAGTTCCCCAGTACCTCTCCGACATAGGCGGCGCGGGCGGTGTCGCCGGGCTCGACGGATCTCACCAGACCCGGGGCCTCGCCGTACGCCCACAGGAAGAAGCGGTGGATCCGACGCATGCTCGCCGAGCCTGTACAGATAACGGGTCCTGCTGGCAATGGCGCAGCAGTCTCGCCGGGTCTCATGGTGAAGAAGTCGGTCATGGGATTGCCCCTCACGAAATTGGTCGAGACCAAGTCCTTCCCCGGCAGGATCATAGGCTTCGCCACCGCCTCCCACAATGGCTGGGCAACGCCCGTATCGGCGGTTCAGCGGCATCGAGCCGACGCGAACAGGTCAGCTGGTTTTGGGGTGCGAGGTCGTATCCATCAGTCAACGAAAACTGAACCTGCCCGAGTGAGGAATGATCGGCTCATGGAACTGGAAGCCCCGTCACCGTCGATGATCGCGCGACTCCTGGAGGAGATTTCCTGGGAGAGGGCCGTGAAGTACCGAAACGGTGGCCGCGGGATGGAGAACGTCCTGACTGCCGAAGTGCTCATCGCGCTGGACCTCCTACCAAGGAGTCACTTCTTTGCTGCCGTCGTCAACTCATGCTCGGGAGCCGCCCACGCCCGGGATCAATTGGTCGAACAGGCTGAGATGGCGGAAATGTCCCTTCTGCCCGGGGATATGTCGGTGAATCCGCTCGGAGTGGCAGCGAAGAAGTTCATCGTGCAGCCGGATGCAGTGATTGCCACACCGAATGTCTTCGCTTTCGTCGAGGCTAAGCGGATCAGGACGAGCGCCTTTCAACCGGAACAACTTGCTCGGGAGTACGTAGCCGTGATGACCAACATGGGTGAGCGGTTGCCACTGTTGTTCCTCCTGGGCGTCGAACCGCCCGTGTCAGTCAAGGGACTGGGGAGGATGGCGGTGCACGACGCAATACGGCTGTATCTTCCTACGGTCCTCGAGCGGGCAGGAGACATCGGCATTTCGGACGACGAGTTGATGACCAGGATTGACGATGTCGTGTGCTGGATTCCCTGGGGCGGAGTGGTGGCAGCGGTCGAAGCGCAGCTTGCGTCGTTTTCCTGCGGGGACCCTAGCACCGGCGCGACTATTCAGCGCATTGGACAACAGTTGATCAATGCCGTCGAGTGGCACTCCTAGTGCCGGTGCGAATCCGGCTTCGACACCGGATAGATTTACCTTCGTAACTCCGGTGAACGTACGTGCGCTCCGTCCGGGGACACTTGCTCAGCAGCTTAAGGTGTCGCTCCGCCAAGTACATCCACGTGCACATGATCCAGGTGGCGCAAGATCTCATTCGCCGGCGCGGGGGCTTCGTAGTCGTGCCACTCACCGCGCGCGATTCGGGAGCTCCAGAACTGGTCGTCGAAAATGACGTACTGAATGTTCAGATCGTCGGCATGGGCAACCAGCCACTGCGCGAGTACCCACCCCTCCCGCCGGTTCTCCTCGGTCACGGGTCGGAAAAAGACATCGATCGCCCGCCCGTCGTAATGCGTGGAGTCACCGCCATGCCCGGAGCCCACACCGCCGGGCTCGAAACCGCCCAGGTTCTGCTCGCCGAACACGTCGGTCATCGCCGTTCGCACCTGCTCTGCACGGGGAGTCAGGCCGGTCGCTGTCAGCCGCTCCTCCTGCAAGTCACTGGCCGCTGAACCACGGCAGCTCAGGACAGGCCCAGCCTTGCCGGATCGACCATCAGCCAGGGCTTGAAGTGCAGCTTCGTCAAGGCTGGACGATTCTGTGGGCTCTACGCCACGGGCTCGAAGTGCTACCTCCGTCGTGGCACGTTTCGCCTCTTCTCGGCTGAGCTCGACCTCGTCGTCGGAAGTACGAACCACGCACTCCGGGCCAGCGAGAAGGGACCCACCTCCGGTTGACAGACTGCCGAGGACGTTCGGTCCTAAGAACACCAACGCTGAGCCGAGCACAGCGAGGATCAGTACGGTCACGAGCACCTGGAGCGGGCGGCGCTGACGGTCGCGCGGGACGCTGCCGGTCATGGGCGGGCCACCTCAGCGGACGAACGGGGGACAAGGCATGAGGTTCTCCTGGTCAGTGCACATCCGCAGGCGGCTAACGCCGCGAACCTGCTCGCCATGCTGGGTCCTCCTGTTGTGATGCCACGTACTTCCAGGTGCGGAGCGACCTACTGCTCAGGAAGTTAATTGACGGCAGGCATCAGTAGTTCCCCTCGGAGCAGGATCTCGAGGGGAACGAAGCGGTCGCCGCGTCATCGATCTGATGGCGCCGTGACCATGCAAGGTCAGCAGGGCCGCCAGCTCTTGCCACCCGGTGCGTAGCAGCGAGGACCGTTGTAGCCGGGGTAGGGGTTCTGAGCTGCAGGGGGAGCGGGAGGAATGTACTGCTGCGCAGGTGGGATGTAGGGCGCGGGGACGGGCGGAAGATTGCGGATCCGCTCCTGCTCTGCGGCAGCTGCCGCTTCGGCGGCCAGACGGTCAGCTTCGGCACGAGCATTGGCTTCTGCCTGAACCCGTTCGGCTTCGACGCGCGCAGCCTCCGCGGCCTCTGCCTGGATGCGTTCAGCCTCCACCCGCGCTGCCTCTGCCACCCTGGCGGCCTCTGCTTCGTCGGCAGCAGCTTCGGCTGCCTTCTCTGCTTCCTGCAGAGCCGTGGCTTTGGTGTTGGCGGAAGCCAGTGATTGCTCACCCTTCGTGATCTGGGTGTCGAGCTCGCGCGCCAAGGCCGCCGTGCGATCGGCTCCGAGAGCAAGCACGCGGACGGTGTCCTTTCCTGCTTCGAGCGCCTCTCGGGCGGCCTTCGCCGTCGTCAGGGCGGCGAGGATACCCGCGGCGGTTGCGGCCACGGCTGTTGCCGTCTCACCGGCCTGAGCGTCGGTTGCTTCAGTCAGTGCTTCCACGGCATCGGTCACTTCGGCCGGGAGGGTGCAGCCGGTAGCGACGTCCAGCAACCCGACGCCTTGCGCAGTCGCCTCGTTGTACGCCGCTTGCACCTCGTCGTAGTACTTCTTGTTCGGCTCGATGAGGACGGGGACGCCCAGGCCCACGCGGGCGAGTTCCGCGTTGACCAGGGTCTGGTCCTCGATGAACACAGCCGCCAGGACGCGGTCGTACTTGTCCGTGCGCTCGACATCGAAGTCCAGCGCGACCTTGGTCCCGGGAGGGGTCAACGACTCGAGCTTCTCGGTCGCCTCCGGGCCGAGGCACTCGACGGGCTTGTTCGGGTCCTTCGTTTCCGGAGTGTCGACGTTGAGCAGGCGCACCGTCTGGTCTTCGTCGTCGAAGTTGATGACAAGAGTGTCGCCGTCGATCACCCGCACCACGGTGCCCGCTTCGAAGTCGGCTGTCGCATCGCCGGACGGAGTGGAGCCGGTGCAGGCAGTCAGGGTTGTGGCGAGAACTGCCGCGGTCAGGAGGGTCGCCGGTGCTAGACGACGGAAAGGAGCATGATTCATGGATCTACTTCTGCGGGTGCGAATACGGGAGTGGTGAGGGGCCCAGCACGTCGAACTCTCTGCTGATGGAGGGCGATGGTCAGCCATCACTGCAGGGTTAGCTAGCCACTCAAGTGGACTCATGCAGCGTATCGACGGAAGCGGCGACGAATGCCAATCCTGAGCGAAAGCTGAGCGAGTGGGACGCGGAGAGGCACTGGGCAGGGGCCCTCGAGCCCGGTTGGTTGATTGGACAGACACGCAAGTACGCTGCAAACAACACATCGCATCTACCTGGGGGCATTCCATCAATTCACCGTTCCTTCCGCCTGCCCAAAAGACATTGCCAGAAGGGCCGCACCTGCGGCTCTCTGGGGTGATTGCCGTGGGAGCAGCCGTCGTCGCCCTGCTCGCCGGTTGCGGGGCCGGGCCGGCTGCAGAATCTGCATCGACGCCTGTCGCCCCAGTGAGCGAACAGGCCAGCGAAGCCAGCACCGCAAAGCCCTCCGTCACGCCGACGCCATCTCCCACCGCGAGCCCGACGCTGTCGGACGTGGCACCGCTGGATACCGACACGGTCGCGGACGTGACTGGCACGCCCCGTGCTCCGTCCGACCAGCCGGCGGCGAACACCACGGCGCTGGCCCTGCTGGAGACGCTGCCCATCAAGGGCCGGGCGCCGAAGACCGGCTACGACCGCGATCAGTTCGGTCAGGCCTGGGCCGACGTCGACCGCAATGGATGCGACACCCGAAACGACATGCTCAACCGCGACCTGACGGACATCGTGCACGCTAACTCCGTGCCCTGCAAGGTGCAGTCAGGTCTGCTGGACGACCCGTACACCGGGACCGAGATCCCGTTCCAGCGAGGCCAGTTGACCAGCACCAAGGTGCAGATCGATCACATCGTCGCGCTGTCGGACGCCTGGCAGAAGGGCGCGCAGCAGCTCACGCCCGACCAGCGCCTCGCGTTCGCCAACGACCCGCTGAACCTCCAGTCCACCGACGGCCCCACCAACCAGCAGAAGAGCGACGGCGACGCCGCCACCTGGCTGCCGCCGAACAAGGGCTACCGCTGCGAGTACGTGGCGCGGCAGATCTCGGTCAAGGCGACGTACACCCTGTGGGTCACGCAGGCCGAGCACGACGCCATGGCGGGCATACTGGCCGACTGCGCGGACATCCTTGCACCGACCAACCAGATGGCACCGTCCGTCGCAGCACCGGTGGAACCGGTCGAAGAGGCTGCGCCCGTCGTGGAGCCCGCTGCTCCTGCCCCGGCGCCCGTCGTGCCGGAACCGGCAGCACCGCCGGTTGTCGCTCCCGCTCCGGCAGCGCCGGCTCCAGCAGCGCCCTACTACGCGAACTGCGATGCGGTCCGCGCGGCGGGTGCAGCCCCGATTGCGGCCGGTTCGCCTGGTTTCCAGCCGAAGTTCGACCGCGATAAGGACGGGTGGGGCTGCGACAGCTAGCAGCTCGCACCAGACCGAACGACGGCGGGGCAGTCACCTGAGGTGACTGCCCCGCCGTCGTCGTTCAGCATGAGGCCCTACATTGACCAGGGCTCCGCGTGGATGTCCGTCTCGTCGGACCAGCGACGCTGCAGGGCGAACAGCTCCTCAACGATGTCCTGCGGCAGCGGCTCGATGGCCTGACTGAAGGCGAGCAGTTCCTTCAGGTTCTCCTCGCGGCTCGTCGAGCCGACGGTGGACACCACCTGCGGGGTGCTGTGGGCGAAGCGGATGCAGAACTCCGCCCAGCTCTCGACACCCGACCGCTCGAAGATCGGCGCCACCTCGACCGCGCGCTCCTGCAGGTAGGGCTTCCACGCAGCGCCGGGGACGTCGCGCAGGGTGTGGACGGGCGCTCCGGCCACGGTACGCATCGAGATGATGGCCTTGTCCTGTGCCAGCAGCTCGTCCCACAGCTCGTTGGACGCGAAGCGCTGCAGCGGGTTGAGGTAGAAGATGTAGCCGTCGATCAGCCTGTCGAGGTACCCGGCCCGGAGCGCCTTGAGCGGGGCCTCCGAGGTCCAGGGGAAGATCTCGAGGACGAAGCGCCGCACGAGGCCCTCGTCCTTGATGCGCTGCAGCTCGGCCAGGGTGGGCCCGCCGGTGACCATGTCGTCCGCGAACGCCCCGGCCCCGGTCAGCTGGCCGATGTCGATGGAACTGATCCCCAGGGGTTCGATGTTCTCGGCGACCGTGGCTCGCACGTCGTCGGCCGTCCCGCCGCCGAGCTTCACGATGACCGGCGGGATCTTGCTGGGCTCCTCGGCGATGGCGGCGCCGAGGACCTCGAGGGCGTGGTCGTACTGACGGGATGTGTGGAGCCAGAGGCCGGCGTCGATCGCCGTGCGCGCCATGGCGGCCTGCTGCTCGCGGGGGACGTCGTCGTGCCCGAGCCGCGTGGTGCCGTAGATGTACGGGGGGAGGTCTGCCAGGAGTTTCATTGCCTCAGGCTACCGGAGCAGGAAATGCCGCCCCGGGTGCGACGGGTCGGCGAGCTGCCGGTGTGACAGAGTGGCAGGCATGCGCCACACGCCACACTTCGTCCTGTCCGACGTCGGCGAGGTCAAGAGATTCGTCCGGGAGAATCCCTGGGCGACGATCGTGTCCTCACCGGCCGGCGGACTCGTGGCGTCCCACTACCCGGTGATGCTCGAAGAGACGTCCGAGGACAGCATCAGCATCATCAGTCATGTGGGGCGCCCCGACGAGCAGCTGCACGAACTCGGTGACCACGAGGTGCTGGTGATCATCCAGGGCCCGCACGGCTACATCTCGCCGGGCTGGTACCCCGAGGAGCAGATCGTCCCGACGTGGAACCACGTCACCGCACACCTGTACGGGAAGCCGGAGATCCTCTCCGACGAGGAGAACTTCAGGATGCTCGGCAAGCTGGTCGACACCTTCGAGGGCGTCATGCCCGAACCCTCCTCACTGACCCTGGACCTCGACGGATCGCGCCGCGTCGCCCGGGGGACAGTGGGGATCCGCCTCGTGGTGACCCGCTTCGACGCGCGGCTGAAGCTCAGCCAGAACAAGGACGCCGCGGTGGTCGGGCGGATCATCGACGAGCTCGAGCACGACGGGCCCTACGCGAACCCGGCCCTCGCCCACGAGATGCGGCGTGCACGGCGAGGATGAACAGCCAGGTGGGTGGCGTCCTTCTCCGCTCCGCGCGCCTGGTCGGTGCCGCCGGTGAGCCACTGGACCTCCTCGTCGAGAACGGGATCATCGCCGCCGCGGGCGCTGGCCTGGACCCCGGTGACGCCGGGACGGTGGATCTCGCCGGACGGTGGGTATCACCGGGTCTCTGGGATTCGCACGTGCACATGGACCAGTGGGCGCTCGTGCGCCAGCGCCTCGACCTGTCCTCGGCGACCTCCGCCGCCGGGGCTGCAGCACTGGTCGCCGGACGCCTGCACTCGCAGCCACCGGCGGCCGGACAGCCCCTGATCGGCTACGGCTTCCAGGACGGGCTGTGGCCGGATGCCCCGACGCGGCAACTGCTCGACGCCGTCGGGCCCGACGTGCCCATCGTGCTGGTCAGCAAGGACCTGCACGCGGCGTGGCTGAACACCAGGGCCCTCGCCCTCCACGGGCACGCCGAGCACCCCACGGGTGTGCTGCGCGAACAGGCCGCCTTCGATGTCAACGCCCGCATCAGCTCGGTCCCCGACGAGGACCTCGACGGCTGGGTGGCGGAGGCGGTCGACGCCGCGGCCGCCCGGGGCGTCGTCGGCGTCGTCGACCTCGAGATGACCTTCTCCCTCGACCGGTGGGCTCACCGTGTCGCCCGCGGCATCCGGGGCATGCGGGTCCGGGCCGGCGTGTACCCGCACGATCTCGACGCCGTCATCGCGAGGGGCTTGCGCACCGGGGACGTCATCGAAGGTACGGACGGCCTGGTGACGATGGGCCCGTTCAAGATCATCACCGACGGTTCGCTGAACACCCGGACCGCGTTCTGCCATGCACCGTATCCAGGCCTCGACGGTGCCCGTGAAGGCCGGGGGATCTGCACGGTCGACCGCGGCCGGCTCGTCGACCACCTCCGCCGCGCGTCGTCGGGAGGCCTCGTGCCCGCGGTCCACGCGATCGGGGACGCGGCGAACTCCCTCGCCCTCGACGCGTTCGAGGAGGTGGGCTGCGGCGGCAGCATCGAGCATGCCCAGCTCGTCGGCGAGGCCGACTTCGGACGCTTCGCGCGCCTCGGCATCATTGCCAGCGTCCAGCCCGAGCACGCGATGGATGACCGCGATGTCGCGGATCGTTACTGGCCGGGGAGGACCCACCGGGCCTTCGCCTTCGGGAGCCTGGTGGCAGCGGGCGCGGAGGTCAGGCTCGGCTCGGACGCACCGGTCGCGCCGCTCGACCCATGGGTCTCGATGGCCGCCGCCGTATCCCGTGCACGGGACGGGCGGTCACCCTGGCATCCCGAGCAGCGCATGCTGTCGTCGGTGGCACTCGCGGCGTCCACCGACGGGCGCACGATGCTTCGGCCGGGGTCCGTCGCGGATCTCGTGGTCACCGAACGGGACCCGCTCCAGGCAGACGACCACCAGCTGCGGAACCTCGCTGTGTCGGCGACCATGCTCGGGGGCCGGTGGACGCACTCCACCCTCGACGGCGACGCAGGAACTGTTCAGCGCTGATACCCGAGCCCGGGGCGATGCTGTGTGAAAGCACACTGCGGCTGCTCCAGGCCGTGGGGAAACGCCATCCCGGCAGGGCGGAGGCACTGGGACGATGGAAGGGACACCCAATCCCGCGTCAGAATGGACAGCCATGGGCAACGAAGCCGTAGCCACCCCGGACCCGTCGACCTTCGAGGGGAGGGACGCCGTCTTCCTTCAGGACTTCACCACGCTCTGCACCTTCGGTGCCACGCCCGGCGGGGGAGTGGAGCGGCAGGCGGGCTCCCCGGCAGACGGGGAGCAGCGTGCCTGGCTCACCGGACTGCTCACCGACCAGGGCTTCACGGTCCGCTTCGATCGGATCGGCAACCAGTTCGGGCTCCTGGAGCTCGTCCCCGGCGCACCCTACGTCCTCGTCGGCTCGCACCTCGACTCCCAGCCCTCGGCCGGCCGGTACGACGGCGCGTACGGCGTCCTCGCTGCCGCCCACGCGGCCTTCGCGCTCGCGGAGGAGTGGCGTGCCGCCGGTGACACCCCGCGCTACAACCTGGCGGTGGTGAACTGGTTCAACGAGGAGGGCGCCCGCTTCAAGCCGTCCATGATGGGCAGCTCCGTCTTCACCGGCAAGCTGCCCCTCGAGGACGCACTCGCCACCGAGGACCCCTCCGGCATCGCCGTCCGCGACGCCCTGGCGGCCACGGCGAGCCAGGGCACGCTCGACGGGCCCGAGCCGGCCTACTACGCCGAGATCCATATCGAACAGGGCCGCGGGATGGAGCGCGACGGCGTCACGATCGGCGCCGTCGAATCGAACTGGGCAGCCAACAAGTACGAGTTCGTGGTGCACGGCGAGCAGTCCCACACCGGCTCGACGGTCATGGCGGACCGACAGGACGCACTCCTGGGCGCGTCCCTCCTGGTGGTCGCCGCCCGGGACGTCGCGGACCAGTTCCCGGACGGTGTCCTCCACACCTCCGTCGGGCAGCTCGACGTCTACCCGAACTCGCCCGTCGTCGTCGCGTCCCGGGTGACGCTGCTGCTGGACCTCCGCTCGGCCGACGAGGAACTCCTCGCCGCCGCCGACAGGGCCCTGCACGAGCAGCTCCGGGTCATCGAGGATCGCGCACGGGTACGCATCGAGAAGACCGGCTCGCACTGCTGGGGCGTCACGCCCTACCAGCTCGAGGGCGTCGAGCTGGCGGAGAAACTCACGGCGAACCGGGGCCTCAAGCACGCCCGGGTCAAGACGCTCGCGGGCCACGACTCCACCAACATGAAGGACATCGTCCCGACCGTCATGCTGTTCGTCCCCTCGGTGGACGGCATCTCGCACAACGAACACGAGTACACCACCGACGCGGACATCGTGGACGGACTGCACGTACTGACCGACGTCGTCCGCGCGCTGTGCGCCGGGGAACTCGACCAGCCCGCAACCTGACCCCCCAACGAGAAGGAGCCCGGCCGATGGCCGGGCTCCTTCTCTCTCTGCACGCTCAGGCGGTCTCGGACACCCCGCACCAGGTCGCGATGAACAGGGCGATCGTCTTGGTCACGTTCCGGACGGATTCCACGGAGACCCGTTCGTCGAAGCCGTGGATGGACTCCGACGTCGGCCCGTACACCAGGGCGGGGATCCCGGCGTACAGCGAGAACACGCGGCCGTCGAGGTAGCCCGGCGTCGTGAAGCTCTGCAGCTCCGTGCCGGTGACCTCCCGGTGTGCCGTTGCCAGGGCCTCCTCGGCCGCTGACCCCTCCTCGAGGACGTAGCCCTCGGAGAAGAAGCCCGTGCGGACGGCGGAGATGTCCGCCTCGCTCTCGATCGACTGCAGGCAGTCCTCGATCTCCTGCCAGGCGTCCGCCGCAGAGATTCCGGGGTAGAGGGCTGCGCGGACGTCGAACTCGCACCAGGAGGGGACACTCGACGGCCAGTCACCCCCGGCGATGGTGCCGATGTTGAAGTTGATCGGATGCTCGAGGTCCTCGAAGTGCCGGTGGTTGCCCTTGTCCGCGTTCCAGCGGTCCTGCACCGTCCGGAGCTCCTGCATCACGGGGTAGGCGGCGTCGATCGCGTTGAAGCCCGAGGCCATCTCCCGCACGTGCGTGGGCTGGCCGGAGACGCGGACCCGGAACCAGATCACGCCCACGTTCGCGCGGACCAGCATGTCCTCCTCCGGTTCGGGGATGACGACGGCGTCCGCCGTGTACCCGCGCTGCAGGGCCGCGAGGGACCCGTTGCCGGTGCACTCCTCCTCGACCACGGACTGCAGGTGGATCCGTCCCTGCGGCGACAGGCCCGCGGCACGCACGGCGTCGAAGGCGAACAGGTTCGCGGCGAGCCCGGCCTTCATGTCCGCCACACCGCGCCCGTACATCCACCCGTCGATGACGGGCGCGTCCCAGGGGCTGCGCGACCACGTCTCCTCCGGGCCGGTGGGGACGACGTCCACGTGGCCGTTGAGGATCAGCGAGTGGCCCTCCGCGGGCCCCTCCGGCGTGTAGGTGCCGACGACATTGGTGAGGTCCTCGAACGCCACGGTGGTGGGGCCGTACCCGACATGGCCGGACAGGGACTCCTCCTCGAGCTGCCACCGGTCCATCGCCAGGCCCCGCTCCTGCAGGGCCTCGAAGAGGAGGTCCTGGGCACTGGCCTCCTGGGCGCGGACCGAGGGATGGCGGACGAGGTCGGCCGTGAAGGCGAGCTGCCGGTCGAAAGCGGCGTCGACGGCGTCGAGGATCCTGCGGCGCTGCCCGTCATCGAGGGGCGCGTCCGCTGCCGGGTTACTGGACAATGGCTTTGTCCTTCACGCGGAGGCGCTCGCCGAAGAACCCGCCGGCGGCGGTGATCAGCGAGACGACCATGAGCAGCAGGGCTGCGGTCCACGATCCGCCACCGGAGGCACCCTGCAGTGCGACGGCGATCAGCGGGAGGAACCCGCTCAGCGCACCGGCCAGGTTGTAGCCGAGGGACACACCGCTGTAGCGCAGGCGGGGCGGGAACAGCTCGGTGAGCAGGGCGCCGGTCACGGAGTAGGCGATGGAGAGGAACGCGATGCCGAGCGTCACGGCGAGGATGATCGCGGCGGGGTTTTTCGTGTCGATGAGCCAGAACAGCGGGAAGGCGGCGACGGCGGTGACGATGCCGCCGATGAACGTCATGCGGCCGGGGCCCACGCGCTCGCTGATGCGTCCCATGACGAGGACGACGGCGATCTGGAAGACCGCTGCGACGAGCGTCGCGTTGACCATGAGTCCGCGCTCGAGGCCGAGCGTCCCGGTCCCGTAGCTGATGACGAACGTCGTCATGACGTAGAAGCCACCGACCCCGAGGAACGCGGCGGCCACGGCGACGATCAGGCGGCCCCAGGCGTTCCGGAAGACCTCCAGGGCGGGGATCTTCGCGCGTTCCTCGAGCTTGACGAGCTCGCGGAAGATCGGCGACTCCTCGACCTTGAGGCGGATGTAGAGGGCGATGAGCAGCAGCGGGAAGGCGGCCAGGAACGGCAGGCGCCAGCCCCAGGAGTCGAAGGCCTCCGAGGGCAGCAGCAGCACCAGGGCGAAGGCGCCGGAGGACATGAGCGTGCCGACGGGCGATCCGACCTGGACGAGCGCGGCGAACCGGCCGCGCCTCTCGATCGGTGCGTGCTCGACGGCGATGGTCATCGCGCCGCCCCACTCACCGCCGACCGCCAGTCCCTGCAGGAGGCGCAGGACGGCGAGCATGATGGGCGCCGCGAGGCCGATGGTGCCGAAGTCCGGCAGGACGCCGATGAGCCCGGTGGCGCAGCCGATCATGACGATGGTGATGAGCAGGGCCGGACGGCGGCCGACGCGGTCTCCGATGAAGCCGAACAGCACGGCGCCGAGGGGACGTGCGGCGAAACCGACGCCGAAGGTCGCGAATGCGGCCAGCGTCGCAGCTGTCGGATCGAGGGTGGTGAAGAACAGGCGGTTGAAGACGATGGCCGCGGCCGTGCCGAAGAGGAAGTAGTCGTACCACTCGAGCGCGGTGCCGACGAACGCGGCGCGGGCGATCCTGCCGGCGTCGGCACCGCTCACCTTCGGGATGTCGGGCGGGGTGGTGGGTGTTGCCTCGGAGGGTTGCATGGTCAGGCTTCCTGGTCGGAGGGGTACGGGGTGGCAGGGACGGGGACGGCCGTCCGGGAGTCGAGGAACGCACCGCCGAAGACGCACTCGCCGCCGATGACGGTGGCGAGGACCTCGATGGCGCCGATGCGCTCCGGTGCTACGGAGGCGGGGTGGTCGGAGAGGACGACGAAGTCGGCGAGCTTGCCGGGTTCGAGGGTGCCGCGGCGCTGTTCGTCACCGGCGGCCCATGCCGCGTCGACGGTGTAGGCACGGAGGGCCGCCTCTGCGTCGACACGTTCGTCGGGGCCGAGGACGGCGCCCGCGGAGGTGAGGCGCTGGACCATGGACTGCATGCCGAGCAGGGGAGCGCCGCTGGCGACGGGGCGGTCCGAGCTGCCGGGTACCCGTACGCCGGAGGCGAGGAACGAGCGGTGGCGGTACAGCCAGGGTTCGCGCTCGGCGCCGATGGCCGCGGCCAGGGTGTCGCCCACCTCGTACAGGAAGTGCGGCTGCGGGACGGGGGTGACACCGAGCTCCGCGAACCGGGCCAGCTGGTCGGGGCGCACCATGCCGGCGTGCTCGATCCGGTGGCGGGCCTCGGGCCGGGGCAGTTCCTGCTGCGCCGCCGCGAACGCGTCGAGGGCGACGTCGACGGCGGAGTCCCCGATGGCGTGCGCCGCGACGGTCCAGCCCGAGCGGTGCGCCGCGATGATCCGGCGGGTCAGCTCCTCGATCGAGAGCTGGAACGCACCCGTGCCATGGGCGTGGTCGCAGAACGGCTCGGTCACGGCCGCGGTGCGCCCGATCAGCGATCCGTCCACGAAGATCTTCATCGCGCCGACCCGGACGGCGTCGTCGCCGAAGCCCGTGGAGATCCCGAGGTCCAGGCCGAAGTCGATGCCGTCGTCGTCGTGCGAGGTGACCGGATGCAGGGCGTCGCTGGCCACCATGAGCTGCACGCGCGTCCTGAGGCCACCCTGCCGGCGGGCGAGCGTGTAGGCGGTGAGTTCGACGGGGCTGCGCCCGATCCACCCGCCGCCGATGCCGGCCTCCACGACGTGCGTCAGGCCCTCCGAGGCGTAGACCTCGCTGGCCGCGCCGATCGCGGCGGCCAGATCCGCCACGGGGTAGGGCACCACGAGGGCGGTCACGAGCTTCTGGGCCTGCTCCTCCAGCAGTCCGGTGGGTCCGTCGGCGTCCTCCACGATCTTCCCGCCCTCCGGTGTCTCCACCGATCCGTCGAGGACGCCGGCAAGATCGAGGACGGCCGAGTTCACGGTGCACATGTGGCCGGACCGGTGCTTGAGCCATACCGGGCGGCCCGGGGCGGCGGCGTCCAGCTGGGCGCGGTGCGGGTGCTCGCCGAGCACTGTGTCGTCGTAGCCGGAACCCACGAGCCACTGGCCGTCGTCGAGCGTCGCGGCGAAGCCCTCCACCGCTGCATACAGCTCGTCGGAGGTGCGGCAGCCGCTGAGGTCCAACTCGCCGAGCGACTGGCCGAACCAGGCCATGTGATTGTGAGAATCTCCAAAACCGGGCACGACGACGGCCTGGTCGGCGTCGATCGTCCGGCGTGCCGGGAGGTCGGCGATGTCGTCGTCGAATCCGACGATGGTGCCGTGGAGGATGCCCATCGAGTGGGCGGTGGGCCTGTCCTCGTTCAGCGTGAAGAGTCTGGCGTTCGTGATCGTGAGATCGAGCATGGCTGTCCTGGGAGGTGGAGAGGCGGTGGTGATGCCGATTCCTACCAGTGTGGTCCCCGTCACCTGCGCCCACAATGGAGGGATGGCACCGCCTCCCGCCGTAAAATGGGCGTATGCCCAAGGAGATCGAACCGCCGCTCCGCGAACCGTCCAGATCGGTGCTCTCCGACGTCGTCACCCGCTGCCTCGCGGACATCGACGGCATCGCCGAGCGGTTCCTCATCGATGTGCAGGACATCGAGGGCTATGCGGGCTCGCCGGTGCAGGACAAGGATCTGCGCGAGACGGCCGTCGCCTCGATGGAGCTGCTCCTGCGGATCGTGGGCGGCCTGCCCGTCCCCGACCGCCTCGCCGGGATCTCCGATGCCCTCGGTCATCGCCGCGCACATCAGGGGGTCCCCCTGGAATCCCTGCTGCAGGCCGTACGGATGGACTTCCGGATCCTCTGGACGGACATGCTCGCCCGGGTCCCGGCGGCATCGCTGTCCGATTTCACGCAGGACGCCGTGCGTGTCTGGGAGGCCGTGGAGTTCCACACCACCCGCGTCCACGCCGGCTACATGGACGAACTGGCCTCGATGGCCCACGAGAAGGAGCAGCAGCGGGCGTTCCTCCTGTCACGGCTGCTGTCCTCGGACGGGCGGGACGCACAGCTTCTCGGCCAGGCGGCGCGGGCGCTGGGGGTGGCGTCCTCGGGGGCCTTCGTCGTGGCCGTCGGCGTAGAGAGCGCACGGAAGGAATTCCGGGCAGGCGTCGCCCGCGCGCAGGCGGAGGAGTACCTGCACGAGCGTGACGGTGCCCTGATCCTCATCCTCGAGGACCGGCGCCCGGCCTCCGGCAGGACGGGCACGGAGGTGCCGGTCTGGCTGACCAGGCTCAGGTGCTTCGTGGCACCCGTGGCGGAGTCCCTGGCGGAGGTCCCGAAGATGGTCCGTGTGGCGCTCGAGGCGGTGGCCGTCCTCGACCTGGCCGCGCCCGGGCACCAGACCATCCGCCAGGCCTGGGGTCCCGTGGCGGCGGAGCGGCTGGGAGAGTTCGGCGAGGTGCTCGGGGACGCGGTGCTTGCACCCCTGGCCGGCATCCCGGTCGCGGAGTCGGACCGCCTCGTCGAGACGGTCCTCGCCTACGTGCAGACCGGATCGGTGTCGCGGGCGGCGCAGCAGCTGTACTGCCACCGCAACACGGTGCTCAACCGGCTGGCACGCGTGCACCAGCTCACCGGGTACGACCCGGCCGTCCCCACCGATGCCGCCACCCTGCTGGCGGCCCTGAACTGCCGCTCGCGCCGGCAGCCGGGTGAGCTGTTCGGCCGGTGACAGCTTCGCCGGCGTCGTTCCTCCCGCGGCTGGCCGTGGCGTCGACGATGGGTCAGGCCCGCAGGGCGGGAGTGGTTGCCCGCACCACGAGTTCCGGCGGCAGCAGAATGTCCTGCGTGGCTTCGCCCCGGAGGGTCCTCAGCAGGGTCTGCACACTCAGGGTCCCCATCGCCACGAGATCGCTCCGCACGGACGTGAGGGGAACGGGAAGCGTGGCAGCCAGGTCGAGATCGTTGTAGCCGATGAGCGCCACATCCTCGCCGACCCGCTTCCCGGCGTCGCGGATGGCCCCCATCGCCCCGAGGGCGAGGAGGTCGTGGACGGCGAAGATGGCGGTGGGTGGGTCCGGCAGCCGCAGGAGCTGGTGTCCCGCTTCCAGCCCTGAGGGCGTGCTGAACGTCGACTGCACGACGGAGGAATCGGGCAGGGGGTAGCCGGCGGCTTCGAAGACCCTGCGGAAACCGAGCGTGCGCTCGCGGCCCGTACTCGCCAGCTGGTCTCCCGCGATCACGCCGACCCGGCGGTGCCCGAGGGCGAGGAGGTGCTCGGCGGCGAGCTGCCCGCCACGGTAGTCGTCCGTGGTGACGGACAGGTGCCCCTCGAGCTTGCGCATGACGAGCACGTAGGGGACGCCGCGGGCCCGGAGTTCGTGCGCGGCGGTGTCCCCGCTGTGTGAATCACCGATGATGACGCCGTCGATCCGCCGCGAGAGCATCGCGTCCAGGCGCATCCGGCGGTGCTCGGGGTCGTCCAGGGTGTTGGCGACGACGGTTCCGTAGCCGGCGGCGCTGGCCTCAGCGTCGATGCTCTCGTAGATCGAGGCGAGCACGAGGTCGGTGAGGCGTGGCACGAGGACGCCGATCAGGCGGGACGACCCCGTCCTGAGGCCCGCCGCACCGACATCGCGCCGGTACCCGAGGACGGCCGCGAGCTCGCGCACGCGCCGCACGGTGTCGGCGCCGATGCCGGCGGGGTTCTCGCTCAGGGCCCGCGATGCCGTGGAGACATGCACCTGCGCATGGCGTGCGACGGTCGCGAGGGTCACGGGGCGTGCCCGCGCCGGCTGCCCGCTGGGATCTTCCTTCATCGCCCTGAGTCTAGGGCTCCTGCGGCGTCGCGTACCGCGCGTCGCCGCCCGTTTCGCAAAGGTTTGCGCCGGGCGGGAGGCGGAAAGGGTGGGGTGAAGGGTTCACCTCACGGAAACATTGACGAAACCCGCCGCCTGTAGTGTGATGAGCACCACACTTTCCCTGCAGACCCCTCTGTAGCGGGATGCGCAAACGATTGCACGAAGGACTGATTCTTCTGTCCCAGACGATCTCTCTCGAGACCTCCGATCGGCTCGGTTCCGGAGTCGCCGAGCTCTCCGCCTTCCGCGCCGATGACCGGCCGGGCTGGACCCGGGAGGTGTTCAGCGAGCCGTACCGGGCGTCGCGGGACTGGACCGCGGCCCGCATGCGCGAAGCAGGGCTCGAGGTCCACGTGGACGCCGCCGGCAACATCGTGGGGCGGCTGGCGGGCCGCGTGCCGTCCGCTCCGGCGCTCGTCACCGGATCGCACACCGACACGGTGGACGGCGGCGGGCGATTCGACGGCATCGTCGGCGTCCTCGGGTCGATCGAGGCCGCCCGGCTGCTGCAGGACTCCGGGAGGCAGCTCGAGCGGGACCTGCTGGTGGTCGACTTCCTCGGGGAGGAATCGAACGTCTTCGGCCTCAGTTGCCTCGGGAGCCGGTCCGCGGCGCAGGAGATGACGCGCGAGGATCTCGAACGGCGCGACTACCGCGGCGTGAGCCTCGGCCAGGCCTACACGGACTTCGGTCTCGACCCCTCCCGGCTCTCGGACGTGCCGTGGGCGAAGGACCCCCTGCACGCCTTCGTCGAACTGCACATCGAGCAGGGCCCCACCCTCGAGAAGCGGGGGCTGCCCCTGGGCATCGTCACCGCCATCACCGGGATCGAGCGCTTCATCGCCACCTTCGCCGGGTCCGCCGGCCATGCGGGAACCACCTCGATGGAGGACCGCCGCGACGCCATGGTCGCCGCCGCCGAAGCCGTCCTGGCAGTGCGCGCCGAGGGGTGCGGCGCGCCCACCCACGGCGTCGCGACATCGACCCGCGTGGAGTCGGAATCTCGGTCACCGAACGTGGTGCCCTCCCTCGTCCGCATGTACAGCGAGGTGCGCAGTGTCGACTCCTCCTGGCTGTCCGGGGTCAAGGGCCGGCTCACCGCGGACATCGCCGCGAAGGCGGCCGATCTCGGCGTCGACGTCGGCTTCGAGTGGTCCACGGACAACACGGTGGTGCAGGCGGACCGGGGTGTGCAGGACGTGGCGGGCGCGGCCGCCGACGCCCTCGGACTCCCGTGGATGCCGATCCCCAGCGGGGCCACGCACGACGCCGTGCACATGGCCTCCCTCGCACCCATGGGCATGATCTTCATCCCATCGAAGAACGGCAAGAGCCATTGCCCCGAGGAGTTCAGCAGTACCGACGACATCGCCGTGGGCGTGCACGCGCTCGTGGCGACCCTCCGACACCTCGACGGTGCCGACACACACACGTCCGCCTGACCACCCGCCTGACCATCTGCCCGCCCGACTTCCGCCCGCCCTGCCGACTGGAGCTCCCATGGAAACCGCACCGACTCCCGAGGGACTGTCCACGGACATCCTTGCGATCGCCAACCTGCCCGTCCTCTGGATCCTCGCCATCGGCGTCTTCGGCGCCATCATCGTGCAGTCCCTCATCTACATGAAGGCCGCCAGGAAAGCGGGCCCCGCGGCGGACATCTCCGCGGAGGAACTGCGGACGTCCTTCCGGGCGGGAGCCATCGCGGCGATCGGCCCATCGCTGGCCGTGGTGCTCGTCAGCATCGCCCTCCTCACACTGTTCGGCACGCCGGCCGTCCTCGTGCGGATCGGCCTCGTCGGCTCCGCAGCCACCGAGTCGGCGTCCGCGAGCCTCGCCGCGGGCACCATGGGTGCCACCCTCGGCGGCGCCGACTACACGCAGGCGGTGTTCGTGGTCGCCTTCATGGCCATGAGCCTCTCCGGCGCCGGTTGGATGCTCGCGACGCTCGTGCTGACGCCGGTGCTGCGCAGGGGGGATACCAAGCTCCGCCGCGTCAACCCCGCCCTGATGGCCATCGTGCCTGCCGCCGCCCTGATCGGGGCCTTCGCGAGCCTCGGCATCGCCGAACTCGGCAAGACACCCGTCCACATCCTCTCCGTCATCGTCTCGGCCGTGACGATGGGCGTGTGCATCCTCCTCGCGAACAGGACCTCCGCGACCTGGCTGAGGGAGTGGGGCCTCGGCATCTCGATCATCGTCGGACTGTTCGCCGCCTACATCGCCCACACCTCCGGCATGGCTCCCACCGCCTAGGCAGTACCTCACCCGAAAGGAACCACCATGTCTGCTGCAGATACTGCCGTCACCCCCTCCGCCTCACTCGCCGAGTTCGACCGCACCACCTCCCGCTGGGGCCAGCTCACCATGGGCGCCGCGCTCCTGTTCTCCCTCGCCGCCCCGCTCTACCTCGTGCTGTCCACCGACCTGGGTATCACCGGCGGGATGATCTGGACGGCCTATCTCGCCGTCGCCGCCGCGTTCTTCGTGCTCTGGTTCGTGGAGCCCATCACCTACTACCCGGTGCTCGGCCCGGCCGCGATGTACCAGGCGTTCATGATCGGCAACATCGCCAACAAGCTCCTGCCCTCGGCCCTCGTGGCACAGGCCGCCATCGGAGCAAAGGCCGGTACCAAGCGCGGCGAGTTCGCGGCCCTCATGGCCATCTGCGGCGCGGCGATGGTCCACGTCGTCTCGATGCTCCTGTTCGTCGGGATCCTCGGGACCTGGCTGGTCAGCATCATCCCCACCGACATCGTCGACGTGGCCCGGCTCTACATCTTCCCGGCCATCATCGGCGGGGTGCTCGTCCAGCTCATCGTCACCATGAAGCAGCCCCGCGTCACAGTGATCGCCGTCGTCGTCGCCGTCGTGGTGCTCTTCGTCCTGGTGCCGGCAGTGCCCGCACTCGCCAAGCCGGCCACCGGCGTCGTCGTCCTGATCACCGCCGTCCTGGCCTGGTTCCTGCGCTCGCGCAAGGCGACCGCCACACCCACCACGCTCGTCAACTAGGCTCCCAGACAGACCCGCCCGAAAGGACACCATGACCATCGACACCGCCGTCTTCAACCTCTCCGACGCCGACACCACCGCGATGCACGAGCTGTACCGGCACCTCCACGCCCACCCGGAGCTCTCCATGCAGGAGACGCACACCGCCGCGTTCATCCTCGAGAAGCTGAACCACCTCGGGATGGAGACCTTCCTGTGCGGGGGGACCGGCGTCGTCGGGATCCTGCGCAACGGCGACGGCCCGGTGGTCGGCTACCGGGCCGACACGGACGGACTGCCCATCGCGGAGGACACCGGCCTCGACTACGCGAGCACGGCGGCCGGCAACCTCGCCGACGGCACCGATGTCCCGGTGATGCACGGCTGCGGCCACGACACCCACATGACCGTGGGCCTGACCGCCGCCCAGCTGCTGGCCGAGAGCCGCGAGGCGTGGTCCGGCACCGTGGTGTTCATCTTCCAGCCCGGCGAGGAGACCGGCGAGGGCGCCGAGGCCATGGTGGAGGACGGACTGTGGGACAAGGCGCCGAAACCCGAGATCATCTACGGACAGCACGTCTGGCCGGGACTCGCCGGCACCGTGAACATCAGCAAGGGCACGGCCATGGCGATGGCGGACTCCTGGAAGGTGACCGTGCACGGCAAGCAGGCCCACGGGTCGCAGCCGGAGCAGTCGATCGACCCGATCGTGCTCGGTGCGCACATGATCGTGCGGATCCAGACCATCGTGTCCCGCGAGGTGCATCCGATGAAGTCCGCCGTGGTCACCATCGGCACGTTCCACGGCGGGCTGAAGGAGAACATCATCCCGGCGTCGGCCGAATTCACGCTCAATGTACGCACCTTCGACGTCGACGTGCGCGAGCGCGTCCTCGGCTCGCTGCGGCGCATCATCAGCGCCGAGGCTGCTGCGTCGGGTGCACCGGAACCGGTCATCGAGGAGATCACGAACTTCCCCCAGTGCTACAACGACCCTGCTTCGACGGAGGATCTGATGGCCGTGCTCGGCGAGGTGCTGGGCGAGGACGCCGTCATCGAGTCCCCGCCCGTGATGGGCAGCGAGGACTTCGGCCTCCTGGCCGAGGCCATCGGCGTGCCCAGCGTCTACTGGTTCTTTGGCGGGCACCCGCAGGAGCTGCTCGACGGCGACGACCCCGTCCCGGGCAACCACTCGCCGTACTTCGCGCCGGCGATCGAGCCGACGCTCTCCACGGGAGTGCGGGCGGCGATGACGGCTCTGCTGTCCAAGGTCGGGACCACCGCGTGACCAGTGCGCTCTCCGACCTGTCCGCCGTCGAACTGACGGGAGCCATCCGCAGCCGTGACGTGTCCGCCCGGGAGGCGCTGGACGCGCACTTCGCGCGGATCGATGCGGTTAACGGATCGATCAACGCCGTCGTCACGGAGGACCGCGAGGGCGCTGCGGCGCTCGCGGCCGCCGCCGACGAGCTGACGGCATCGGGCGCCGACCTCCCGCCGCTGCACGGGCTGCCGATGACCCACAAGGACACGCACAACACCAAGGGGCTGCGCACGACACAGGGATCGGCGGTCTTCCGGGACTTCGTGCCGACGGTCGACGACCTGATCATCGCTCGGTTGAAGAACGCGGGCGCGGTGACGACCGGCAAGACGAACGTGCCGGAGTTCGCCGCCGGTTCGCACACCTTCAACGAGGTGTTCGGTACGACGGTGAACCCGTACGACGCCACCCGCAGCGCCGGCGGCAGCAGCGGGGGAGTGGCGGCCTCGATCGCCGCGCGCATCCAGCCGCTCGGCGACGGCAGCGACATGGGCGGCTCGCTGCGCATCCCCGCGTCGTTCTGCAACGTGGTCGGGTACCGGCCCTCGATCGGGGTCGTCCCGTCCGTACCGACGCGCAACGCCTGGGCATGGCTGGCACGCAACGGACTGATGGCGCGCGACGTCGAGGACATCGCCCTCGGGATGACGGCGATCGCCGGTGCCGATCCGGCCATCCCGTACGCCTACCCCGTGGAGGGCTCCTTCGCAGCCCCGCTGCAGCGGGACCTGACCGGGCTGCGCGTCGGCTGGTCGCCCGACTTCGGGGTCGGCGTGCCCGTGGACCGGGAGGTGCTGCGGGTCCTCGAGGGACAGCTGCAGGTCTTCGCCGACCTGGGCGCCATCGTCGAGGAGGCCGCGCCGGATCTGCGGGACGCCGATCAGGTGTTCGGCACGACCCGCGCCTTCGACTTCGTGCTGGGCCTCGGCGAGCTCGTGCAGAAGCACGGCGAGGCGATCAAACCCGAGATCCGGTGGAACGTGGACCAGGGGCTGCAGCTCACGGCGCAGGACATGGTCGACGCCGCCGTCGCACGGACCCGGCTCGATACGAGTGTGCGGCGCTACTTCGGGCGGTACGACGTATTCGCGAGTCCGGCGGCGCAGGTGCTGCCGTTCGACGCCGCGGAGCGGTATCCGACGTCGGTGAACGGGGTGGAGTTCGAGACGTACCTGGACTGGATGCGCTCGGCCTGCCTGGTCTCGGCGACCGGGCTGCCCGCGGTGTCGGTCCCGGCGGGTTTCAGCGAGGGCGGCCTGCCCGTGGGGCTGCAGCTGGTGATGCCGCACGGCAGCGACGTGGAGCTGCTGCAGGTGGCGTATGCGTTCGAGCAGGCGACCGGGTGGGCGAAGCGGGCGCCGGAGCTGTAGGGCTTCCGCTAGCGCCGGAGGAGACCCTCGACCTGGTTCCCGATCAGTACCCCGTCCCGGTCCATCCAGTAACGCCGCAGCACACTCAGGCCCACGCAGGTATCCATGGACTGGACGCCGGGCAGCGCCCCGATCTCCTCGGTGATGAAGTGGGCCAGCTCTGCCGGCCCGGAGAACACCCCGTTGTAGATGACCGATGCCTTTCCGGTGACCATCGACACCATGCGGGCCGACTTCTGCCCGCTCAGCTCCTCCAGCACGCCGGCGATGGACCTGGGCTTGAGCTGGAGGGAGATGATGGCGTTGAGGGGGAATCCGGCGGCCGCGGGTTCGACCTCGACACGCGGGGACACCGCGCCGCTGCCCAGCAGGAGCTGCATCCCCCGATAGGCCGATGAACTGCTGATGCCGAGCTGTCGGGCCGCCTCGGCCGCGGAGATCCGGGCGTTGGCCCCGAGCTCCGCCATGATTCTCACTTCGACGTCGCTCAGGTCCTCGAGCCCGCCGATCGGTGGCCTGTTGACGGGGATGACGTAGGTCTGGAGCGCGGCCTGCTGCTCGTCGGACAGACGCTGGAGGCGCCATGACTGGCCCACCCGCTGGGATTCGAGCACCAACTGGCTCTCCGTGGAGGCCACCCCGGGAATCGATGGGATGGTCCGCGTGAGGAGCTCGTCGATGTCGGTCCCGTGCAGGGGGAAGAGGTCCGCATAGATGTCTGCACTCCCCGTCGTGAGCAGGAGGAACTGGATCTCCGGGATCGCCTTCAACGCCTCGGCGACGTCGGGCGCCCTGCCGGGCGTACACCGGAACCACAGCTGCCGGGGATTCCCCGACGTGACGAGCGGCCAGGCGAAGCGCCCGATGACCCTCACCAGCCGCTCGCGCTGGAGGCGGTTCAGCCGTCGGGTGATGGTACTCGTGGGCTCGTCCAGGATCTCGGCGAGGGCATTCGCCGGCACCCGGGGTGCGTGCTGCAGGGCGGCGACGATATCGAGATCTGTCTCATCCATGGCGGCGGGCCGGCTCGGGGGCTGCAGGGTCGGTACTGCGGTCATGCTGTCGAGACTACAGGTGGGTTGTTCACTCTGTACTGGGTTGTCGCTGGTTTTTCTCATATGAGGAGAGATTCCTGAACGAATTAACCGTAAAGGGTTGCCTGGCCGAACGAATCAGCTTACGTTGATGGTGAGACGCGCACCACACCGGACCGTTGCGCGGAGCCTCCACCCTTCCAGGAGAAGAGATCACCATGACTGTTGCAGAACCCTGGCGCTGGCCCGAGGAGACGTGGAGGAGCCACGTCGAACGGGTTCGAGCAGGACGATCGCTCGTCGATGCCGATCAGGCGCGACGCTGGAAGGACGGGGCGAGAGCAGCCGTCCTGATCTCCTTCGACTCCGACCACGAGACGCCCTCACTGCGCGACGGTGAGACCTCGCCCGGGCGGATGGCGCAGGGAGAGTACGGTGCACGGGTGGCCGTGCCCCGCATCCTCGATCTGCTCGGGCGGTACGAGGTGCCGTCGTCGTTCTACATCCCGGCAGTCTGCGCACTGCTGCGGCCGGACGAGGTACCGGCCTATGTCGCCGCCGGTCACGAGGTGGCCGTCCACGGCTGGATCCACGAACGGAACACGCAGCTCACGTACGAGCAGGAACTGGACCTGCTGGGCCGGGCACTCGGCGTCCTCGAGGAACAGTCCGGTCAGCGGCCGGTCGGCATCCGCACACCGTCCTGGGACTTCTCGGACTCGACGCTGCGGGTCATCCGCGAGCTCGGATTCGCCTACGACTCCTCCCTGATGGCGGATGACGAACCCTACGAGCTCCTGGCAGACGGGGAGGCCACCGGCATCATCGAGATCCCGGTGGAGTGGATCCGCGACGATGCGCCGTATCTCATGATGGACCGTTTCGCGTCACTGCGGCCGTACATGGCGCCGCGCCACCTCGTCCAGATCTGGAAGGACGAGTTCGACGCCGCCTATGCCGCGGGAGGTGTCTTCCAGCTGACGCTGCACCCCCACATCATCGGGCACCGATCACGCCTCGTGGTCCTCGAGGAACTCCTGAAGCACATCCGCACCCACGACGATGTCTGGGTGACCACGCACGCCGAGCTCGCCCACCACCTCCGTCCCGCACTCACCTCCGAGGAAAGCCAATGAGCGCAGAAACCACCGCCACGGCGGTTCACGACACGAAACTCAGCGCCCGCGGGCGGAAGGCCATCATCGCCGGCGGTATCGGCAACGCCGTCGAATGGGTCGACTGGGCCGTCTACACGACGTTCTCGTCGATCTTCGCCCACCACTTCTTCCCACCGGGCGACCCGGTGGCGGCACTGCTCGCCACCCTGGCCATCTTCGCCGTCGGGTTCGTCATGCGTCCCGTCGGTGCGGCGGTCATGGGGACCTACGCCGACCGCCACGGGCGCAAGAAGGGCCTGGTGCTCACCATCGGCATGATGGCGGGGGCCACCGCCATCATCGGATTCGCTCCGACCTACGATGCGGTCGGCATCCTCGCCCCGATCATCCTGGTGATCGCCCGGATGCTCCAGGGCTTCTCGGCCGGTGGCGAATTCGGCTCCTCCTCCGCGTTCCTGGTCGAATCCGCAGCGCCCAAGCGCCGTGCCTTCGCCGGCTCCTGGCAGCAGGTCTCGGTCGGCGCGGGTGTGCTCATCGCTTCCGGCATGGGCGCGATCATCACCTCCACCCTGTCTCCCGAGGCGCTGGACAGCTGGGGTTGGCGCCTGGCCTTCATCGTCGCCGCCCTGCTGGGGCTGGTGGGGTTGTGGCTGCGCTCCTCGGTCGAGGAGACGGACTCCTTCGCGACGGCCAAGGCCCAGGCCGAGGCATCGACCGAGACACGGCGCAATTCGCTCTTCACGATGTTCACCCAGCACCCGAAGGCAGCGATGAGGGTCTTCGGTATCACCATCGCCGGAACGCTCCTGTACTACATGTGGGTCTCCTACATGCCCACGTACGCCGCCGTCGCCACGGGTATGCCACTCAGCCAGGCACTCACGGCCAACTTCATCGCCGTCGGGGTGTTCCTGGTCCTCCTGCCGTTCGCCGGGATCCTGTCCGACAGGATCGGCCGCAAGCCCACCATGGCAGCCTTCGCCGGCGGGTTCCTCCTGTTCTCCTGGCCGGCCTTCGCCCTGCTGAACGGCAACTTCTGGATGCTGCTCCTCATCGAGCTGATCGGCGTCATCCTGCTGCTCGGCTACTCCGCGAACTGCGCGGTCATCATGGCAGAGCAGTTCCCACCGGAGGTCCGGGCCACCGGTATCGGCCTGCCGTACGCCCTCGCCGTCGCGATCTTCGGTGGCACGGCGCCCTACATCACCACCTGGATGAACACGAACGGATACGGCGGACTCGTGTGGGTCTACTGCGCCATCGCTGCAGCGATCGGCCTGGTCGTGTACCTGACGATGCCCGAGACGAAGGGGAAGGCGCTCGATTGATACGCCACATCGTCGTGACAGGAGCGGCCAGCGGGATCGGCCGGCAGACAGCACTGCGCTTCGCGGCGCTCGGGGACCGGCTCACCCTGGTCGACGTCCAGCAGGACCGCCTCGACGCCGTCGCAACCGAATGCGGGACCGCAGGCGCGGACGATGTCCGCACCGCGGTGCTGGACCTCCGGTCGGGCACCGCCCCGCGGACCATGATCGAGGAAGCCTGGGACATCGCGCCCGTCGACGTCCTCGTGAACTCTGCGGGCGTCTACCCGGCCACCCCCTTCCGCAGCCTCGACGCGGACACCTGGGATGCCGTCCTGGACCTGAACACCAGGGCGCCGCTCCTGGCGACCGTGGCGCTGGCCAACAAGGCGGTCGACGCCGGACGGCGGGCGAACGTCGTCAACATCTCCTCGGGCGCCGCCCTCCGCGCACGTCCGGGTGCCGCACCCTACGCGACGTCGAAGGCAGCCCTCGAGATGGCGACGCGGGCCTCCGCACTGGAACTCGGACCGCTGGGCATCCGGGTCAATGCCGTCGCACCGGGATTCGTGACCGTCGACAGCACCGCCAACCCGGTGACCGAGGACTACGCCGCCGCAGTGTCCGGGAATCCGCTCGGACGCAGGGGAGTGCCGGACGACATCGCGCGGGCGGTCGTCTGGCTCGCGGGCGACGAGGCGGAATGGATCACGGGGGAGATCCTGCGGGTCGACGGTGGATCCTCCGCCGGCGCCCTGAACCTACCCCTGCACTGGCCCACCGACCTCACCAAGAAGGAGCAGCATGACTGACCACCCGTACACGATCGTCGGCGCGGGCGCCATCGGCGGCACGCTGGCCGTGCATCTCCACGCCCAGGGCGTCCCCGTCCAGCTGATCGACGCGGACCATGACCACATCGCGGCGATCCGGGCAGGAGGGCTGCGGGTCGACAGCCCCCAGGGCACGATCACCGCAGACCTCCCCGCATTCACGCTCGACGACGCCCCGCAGGAACTCGACCGGGTGCTGCTCGCGGTGAAGGCCCAGGCCACCGAGAGCGCGGCAGCGTGGATCGCTCCGCGCCTCGCCACCGACGGCTACGTGGCCTCCCTGCAGAACGGCCTCAACGAGGCGACGATCGCCCGGCATGTCGGGACCGAGAGGACCGTCGCCGCGTTCGTCGACCTGTTCGCGGACGTCGTCGGACCCGGCGTCATCAAGGACGGCGGATCCGGCGGCATGGCGATCGGCGAATTCGCCGGCGGCACCAGCGCACGGACCCGCCGGCTGGCGGAGGATCTGCGGCACTGGGGTACGCCGAAGGTGACGGGCAACGTGCAGGGCTATCTCTGGTCGAAGCTCGGGTTCGGCGCGATGCTCACGGCGACCGCCCTCGCGGATCGCGACATGAGCGAGTTGATCGACCGCCACCGTCCCGCCATGAACGGCCTCGCAGCAGAGGTCTTCGACGTCGCCGCGGCCGAGTCCGTGGAGCTCGAACCCTTCGATGCCTTCGACCCGGCGTGCTACCGCCGGGGAGCCGACCCTGATCGGACCACGGCGGCCACCGACGCCCTCGTCGCGTGGCTGGCGACACAGAGCAAGACCCGCTCCGGTATCTGGCGTGACATCGTGGTGCGCAAACGGCCCACCGAGGTCCCGACGCAGTACCTCCCGGTGCTCGCCCTGGCCGAACGCCACGGCATCGCGACGCCCCTGCTCCAGGACCTGCTGACGCTGATCCGGCAGCGTGAGGCGGACACCATCGACATGAGCGAGGACCATCTCGCGGCCCTCGACCGGAAGGCGGCATCCTGATCATGGCTCCGACATCCCAGCTCCGCTCCTGGATGGAGTCGCACCGCGACGAGATGGTGCAGGACCTCAGGGACTACGCCTCCGTCGAGACACCCTCCGATGACAAGGAACTCCTCGACAGCGGCCTCGCCTGGCTCGAAGGATGGCTGCACGAACGGCTCGGCGCACCGGCCTCCCGCCGTGTGATCGACGGCGGGCAGTACGGGGACATGGCGATCGCCGACTATACCGCGGGGAGTCATGACGGCGAGTGGCTGACGGCGTTGTGCCACTACGACACGGTGTGGTCGAAGGGGACGGTGGACGACTGGCCGCCGAGCATCGAGGGAGACCGGCTGACAGGGCCCGGGGTCTTCGACATGAAGGCCGGGCTGGTGCAGCTGGTCTGGGCGCTGAAGGCCGCTGCAGCACTCGACCTCCCGCGCCCGCATGTCCGGCTGGTGCTCAACGGCGACGAGGAGATCGGCAGTCCCGTGTCCCGACCGGTCATCGAGGAAGCGGTCTCCCGCGGCGGCGCCGTCTTCGTGTTCGAGGCGAGCGCGGACGGTGCCATCAAGACGGCACGGAAGGGCGTCGGGATCTTCCGCGTCGAGGCGCGGGGCATCGAGGCCCACGCGGGGCTCGATCCCGAGGTGGGGGCCAGTGCCATCGACGAGATCGCGCGCGTCGTCGCCCAGTTGCATGACGCGGCCGATCTCACGGCGGGGACGTCCATCAACGTCGGGCTCCTGGCGGGCGGCACCCGGACCAATGTCACGGCCGGCGTCGCGATCGCGGACGTCGACGTCCGGGTGTCGTCGGCCGCCGAAGCTGCGCGCGTCGATGCGCTTCTGGCCGATCTGGCGCCGAAGGACCCGCGGGCGTCCCTGACGGTGAGCGGGGGCTGGAACCGCCCCGTGATGACCCGCTCGGCGGGCACTGCGGATCTCTTCGCGCGGGCGGTCGAGGTAGCCGGGAGTCTCGGTCTCACGCTGACGGAGACGTCGGTGGGCGGGGCCAGCGACGGCAACTTCGCTGCCGCCCTGGGCCATCCGGTGCTGGACGGTCTCGGTGCGGTGGGAGCCGGCGCCCACGCGCGCAACGAGTGGGTCAGCCTCGACGGGCTCGTCGAGCGTGCCTGCCTGGCGGCGGGCCTGCTGGAGTCCGTCGCCCGTGACGCGGCCGTGCCAAGCGAGGACGACCGGGTGGGGGTCTAGACGCGTCGCAAGGGATCCTGAAGGCCGGCGCCGATCCCGGCGGCTACGCTGGTCAGGGCCGCAGAACGGGCGGCGCCGGCTACAGGGAGAACAGTGCAGGGTCTCAATTTCACCGCGATCGACTTCGAGACCGCGAACAGCAAGCGCGGCTCCGTCTGCGCCGTCGGCCTCGCGAAGGTACGGCACGGCGTCGTCGTCGATACGGCGTCCTGGCTGATCAGGCCCCCGCACTCCGTGAGCGACTTCGCCCCGCGGAACATCGACGTCCACGGCATCCGCCCCGCCGATGTCCGGTCGGCTCCGCGGTGGCCTGAGAGCCTGCAGCGCATCCAGGCCTTCGCCGGGAACGATCCGTTCGTGGCTCACAACGCCTCCTTCGACCGGTCCGTGCTGCGCGGCGCGTGCACGGAGTCGGGGCTCGCGGTCCCGGAGACTCCCTTCCATTGCTCCGTCGCGCTCGCGCGGCGCGTCCTCGGGCTCGCCTCGAACCGGCTGCCGGACGTCGCGGCGGCCCTCGGGCTGGGAGGGTTCCGGCACCACGACGCCGGCAGTGACGCCGGGATCTGCGCAGCGGCCGTCGTCGAGATCGCACGGCTGCACGGATTGCCGTCGCTGGACGCGCTGTGGCCGGCGGTGAGGCCGGCAGCCCGCCCGGCGTCGACCGGCTCCCACCGCTACGCGAGGACCTCCGGCGCCGCGTGAGGCAGGGGGGACTCCGGCACCCCGTTCTTGTGCGCCTCCTCGTTCCACAGCGTGCTCATCTCGTTCATCGCCCGCGTCATGATGGCCAGCATCGCCGCGTGCGCGTCGGAGGAGTTGGCACGCTGGATGGCGCTGGCCACGTCCACGTGCATCTGCAGGGCCTCCTCGTGGGGGTGCTGCGGCATCAGCCCGTAGTGCGTACGGCCCGTGAGCACCTCCGCGACGAGCGAGTCCAGCATCCCAAACATCTCGTTGCCCGAACTGGACAGCACGAGGCGGTGGAACTGGATGTCGAGCCGCAGGAACAGCTCGGTGTCGCCACTGCGTCCGGCCTCCCACAGTTTCCCCGACAGGCCCATCAGCTCACTCGCGCTGGCCAGGGGTGCCCGCAGCGCAGCGAGCGCAGCGGCCTGGGGTTCAACGGCGGTCCGGAGTTCGGACAGTGAGCGCAGCTGGGCCACACGCCCGTGCGAGGCCAGGCGCCACCGGATGACCTGGGGGTCGTAGAGATTCCACTCGGTCGCCGGCCGCACCTGCACGCCCACGCGGCGGCGCGAGGCCACCATACCCATGGACGCCAGGACCCGCAGCGCCTCGCGCACCACGGAGCGCGACACCCCGAAGCGTTCCTCGAGCTCGTCGATCCGCACCACGGAGCCGCTCGCCATCTCTCCCCGGCACACGGCGAGGCCCAATCGGTCCACGGTGGTGGCATGGAGGTCCGACGCCGGGAGGAGGTGGGTCTGGGACATGGGGGTGAGCCTAACAAAAGCACACGAGTCGGATTTGAGGGGTTCAAAAGTATGATCTTTGACATTAGGGTGAGGGCTTACAGCAGATGTAACGCTCATCTACTCCCAGCGCCGCTCACTGCCGGTGCTCCTCAATGAAGAGAAGTGGAGAAATCGTGGAACGCAGGAAATCGCGCGTCCTCGCAATGACAGTGCTGACGACCGTCCTGGCCGGAGGATCGCTCGCGGCCTGCAGCGGCGGAGGCGGAGGCGGGGAGGGCGACGCCGAATCCGGTACGGTCCGCGTCACCCTCGCCAACCATGTGTGGACGGACGCCATCGTCGAGGCCATCCCGCAGTTCGAGGAGGAGACCGGACTGACCGTCGAGGTCACCCAGCTCGGCGAGGACCAGCTCTCGGCCCAGTACAACGTGCAGCTCAACGCCGGCACCGACGAGATCGACGTCATGATGTACCGCCCCCTGCAGGAGGGCAAGCTCTTCGCCCAGAACGGATACCTCGCGGACCTCACCGAGCGCGTCAGCTCGAACGCCGACTGGCAGTGGGACGACTTCCAGCAGGGTCCGGTGGATTCCACCACCTTCGAGGACCAGGTGGTGGGTGTTCCCACCATCACCGAGCGCGAGGTCCTCTACTACCGCAAGGACCTCCTCGAGAAGGCCGGGCTCGAAGTGCCCCAGACCCTCGAGGAACTGGAGGCGGCCGCGAAGCAGATCAAGGAACAGAACCCGGACATCGCCGGTTTCGTGGCCCGCACCGGCAAGTCGCCCGCGGTCACGCAGTTCTCCAGCTTCCTGTACGGGTTCGGCGGCGACTTCATCGACGACGAGGGCAACTCCTCCCTGGACTCGCCCGAGGCCAAGGAGGCCTACGCCTACTACGGCCGGATGATCAACGACTACGGCCCCGCCAACGTGAGCACCGACATGAGCTGGCCCGAGGCGATGGCCATCTTCACCCAGGGCGGCTCGGCGTTCTACACCGAGGCGGACAGCCTCTACCAGAACGCCACCGACCCCGCGAACTCGCAGGTGGCAGAGACCGTCGGCTTCGCGCCGATGCCTGCCGGGCCCGACGGCTCCAAGCCCTACAACGTGCCGTCGTGGGGCCTCGGCATCAACGAGGCGTCCGCCAACCAGGACAACGCATGGAAGTTCATCGAATGGGCCACCAGCAAGGACATGGTCATGCAGATCCAGAAGGAGGGCGTCCCGGGACCCCGCACCTCGGTCTGGCAGGACCCCGCCGGGACGGAGACCTACCCGGAGGACCTGGCAGCGGCGATCGAGGTCAGCGCCGAGAACGGCGTGGGCCATGACCGTCCGCTCGTGATCAACGTGGGCGAGGCACGCGAGATCGTCGGCGACCCGATCGTCGTCGGCATCACGGACGGCGACGTCGACGCCGCCGCCGATGCTGCGGACGAGGCGTTCCAGCAGTTCCTCGACGACGAGCGCGAATAGCGCACCCTGCCGGCTGTCGCCGTCGTCCTGACCCAGGCGACGGCGACAGCCGCGCACAGCCCGACAGAACCTCCCGAAGTCGCTATCCCCGAGGACGTGGATCATGGCAGTCGCCGCACTTCCCCCCAAGAGAGCCCCGCAGAAGCAGAACGCGTGGAAGGCCTACTCCGACTGGGCCAACGAGCACCGCAAATGGCTGTTCGCCGCCCCGGCCATGATCTTCGTCGCGGTCCTCATCGCGTTCCCGCTGGGCTGGACGCTCTACCTCAGCCTGACCGACGCCTCCGGATCGGTGCGTGCGAAGTCGGAGTTCATCGGCCTCGAGAACTACGCGGACGTCCTCACCGACACCGACCGGTTCTGGCCGGCGGTCCTGCGGACGTTCGTCTTCACCGCGGTGGCCCTGACCGTCCAGCTGGTGCTCGGCATGGCGATCGCCCTGCTGCTCTGGCGGCCGTTCAAGGGCGAGAAGTGGGTGCGCGTGGCCATCCTCCTGCCCCTCGTCGCCACCCCGGTGGCCGTCGGCATGATGTGGCGGCTCATCTTCGATCCGAACATCGGCTTCGCCAACCAGCTGCTCGGCTTCGTGGGGATCGGACCCCAGCCCTGGCTGTCCGGACAGTACTCGGCCCTGCCGACCGTCATCTTCATCGACATCTGGCAGTGGACCCCCATGGTGGTCATCATCCTGCTCGCCGGGCTGACGTCGCTCTCCGACGAGCCGGACGAGGCGGCGAGGATCGACGGCGCCACCGCCTGGCAGCGCTTCCGGTTCATCACGGTCCCGCTGCTCATGCCCACGATCATCGTCGCGATCCTGCTGCGCAGCATCGATGCCCTGAAGACCTTCGACCTCCTCTACGCCACCAAGGGCCGTGGCGGCGGATCCTTCCACGAAGTGGAGACGCTGAACGTCTACGCCTACGGGCTCAGCTTCGACTACAACGACTACGGGGTGTCCTCGACCGTGCTGATCATCTTCTTCCTCATCATCGTCGCCGTGATGTTCGTCCTGACCCGCCGCCGGAAGGAAGTGCAGAAATGAGCCTCGCCGAACCTCGACTGATCAGGGCGGGATCGGACCGGGCAGCCCTCTCCGGTGCGACCACCCGGCGCAGGAAGCCGTTCCGCACGCGCGCCTACAAGGTGTTCCGCGCGGTGGCCCTCATCGTCGTCGTCGCCGCCTTCATCGCGCCGCTGGTGTGGATGTTCCTCGCCTCGCTCAAGACGAACGTGGACATCTACGACGCGTCCAAGACGCTCGTGTTCTCGCCGACGACGGCCAACTACGAGACCGTGCTCGGGCGGAACAACTACCTCTCCTTCGTGTTCAACAGCTTCTGGGTGGCCTTCGCCTCCACCGTCCTGTCCCTCATCATCGGCATCCCCGCCGCCTACTCGATGAGCCGCTTCGCGATGCGGCGCTCGGCCCTCGTGGTCCTGATGGCCCGCATCATCCCCGGCGTCAGCCTGCTCGTGCCCTGGTACTACGTGTTCTCGAACCTCTCGATGGTCGGCGGCTACAGCGTGCTGATCCTCTCGCACATGTTCGTGGCTCTTCCGCTGATCGTCTACATCCTCATGTCCTACTACGACTCCATGCCCCTCGAACTGGAGGAAGCCGCCCGGGTGGACGGCCTCACCCACATCGGGGCGTTCCTCAAGGTCACGCTCCCGCTGTCCGTGGGCGGCATCGCGACGGCGAGCATCCTGGCGTTCATCTTCTCCTGGAACAACTTCATGTTCGCGCTCGTCCTCTCCGGCGCCGACACGAAGACCCTCCCCGTGGCCATCTTCAACTTCGTGGCCTACGCGAGCATCGACTGGGGAGGACTCATGGCGGCCTCCGTCGTCGTGACCATCCCCATCATGGTGATCGCCCTGTTCACCCAGAAGTACATCGTGTCCGGGCTGACCGCCGGCGCCACGAAGGGTTAGGCATGGGCCTCGAACCGGCGCCCGTCGTCGTGGTGATGGGCGTGCAGGGCTGCGGCAAGAGCACCCTCGGGTCGCTCCTCGCCGGCGAGCTCGGCGTCCCGTTCGTGGACGGTGACGACCTGCACCCCGAGCGGAACCGCACCCTCATGGCGTCGGGCACACCCCTGTCCGACGACGACCGGCAGCCCTGGCTCCACGCCGTCGGGCGACGGCTGGCCGACGGCGGCGCCGACGGGATCGTGGTGGCCTGCTCGGCCCTCCGGCAGGCCTACCGCGACCTGCTGAGGGAGTACGCCCCGACCGTCCTCTTCGTGCACCCGTACGGACCGAAGGAGCTCGTGGCCGCCCGGATCTCCCTGCGGGAACACGAGTACATGCCGCCGTCGCTGCTCGACTCGCAGTACGCCGCCCTCGAGCACCTCGACGGGGCAGAAGAAGGAACCACCCTCGACCTCGGGGGCCCGCCGCTGGAACTCGTCTCCTCCGCGGTGACGTTCGTCGACGAAAGCAGGATCCGTGCGTATCAGCAGGATTGAGACCTTCCTCGTCCCGCCCCGCTGGCTGTTCGTGCGGGTGGAGACCGACAGCGGGATCATCGGCTGGGGTGAGCCCGTGGTCGAGGGACGCTCGGAGACCGTCCGGACCGCCGTCGAGCAGCTGTCCGAACTGCTCATCGGCACCGACCCGCTCCGCATCGAGGACTCCTGGCAGGTCATGACGAAGGGCTCCTTCTACCGGGGCGGGGCCATCCTGGCCAGTGCGGTCGCCGGGCTCGACCAGGCGCTCTGGGACATCCACGGCAAGTCGCTGGGGGTGCCCGTGCACCAGCTGCTCGGCGGCCACGTTCGGGACCGCATCCGGATGTACGGGTGGATCGGCGGCGACGAGCCCGCCGCGATCGCCGACGCGGTCGCCGCCCAGCTGTCCGTAGGACTCACCGCCGTCAAGATGAATGCCAGCGGGCGGATGAGCCCCATCGCCAGCGTCGCCGAGATCGACGAGGTCGTGCAGCGCGTGGCGGCCGCCCGGGAGGTCCTCGGCCCGCACCGCGACGTCGCCGTCGACTTCCACGGCCGCTTCACGCTCGCCAACACCCGCCGCGTCGCCCCGCTGCTGGAACAGTTCCACCCGCTGTTCCTGGAGGAGCCCACGGTCCCCGAGAACTCGCACCTGATCGGCGGGCTGACCGGCTCGACGTCGATCCCCGTGGCTACGGGCGAGCGGCTGTACAACCGGCAGGAGTTCCTGCCGGTCCTCCAGGCCGGCATCGCGGTCGCGCAACCGGACCTCTCGCACGCCGGCGGGATCACCGAGGTACGGAAGATCGCCTCGCTCGCCGAGATCTACGACGTCCAGCTGGCACCGCACTGCCCCCTCGGCCCGCTGGCGCTCGCAGCCTGCCTGCAGGTGGGGTTCGCCACCCCCAACTTCCTGATCCAGGAGCAGAGCATCGGCATCCACTACAACCAGGGCGCGGAGGTCCTCGACTACGTGCTCGACAAGACACCGCTGAAGTTCGTCGACGGTTTCGTGGAACGGCTCACGGCACCCGGCCTGGGCATCGAGATCGACGAGGACGCCGTGCGCCGCGCCGACCGGAGCGGCCACGCCTGGCGCTCACCGGTGTGGCGGCACGCCGACGGCGCCTACGCCGAGTGGTAGGCGCGGACGCCTAGCTCAGGATGTCCTTCGTGCTGAACCGCCCGTAGGCCAGTGCCCCGAACAGGGCGATGTACCCGAGCTGCAGCAGCGCGTTGTCCGCGAACGAGTCCCACACGATCGGCTGCCGCAGGAGGTCACCGAACCCGAGCCAGTAGTTGGTGAACAGCCACGGGTGCAGCCACTCGAGCTGGGGCAGGGCCCCGAGGATCTGCGACACGGCGGCCAGCGCGGCGGTCGCGGCCATCGCGCCCACCGGAATGGTGGTCAGCGTCGAGATGAACAGGCCGATGGCGCTGAGGCCCATCAGGGACACCGTCACGTACAGCGCGAGCAGCAGCAGCCGACCGAAGTAGCCGGGGATGCCCACGGTGTCGCCGGACAGCAGCGTCACGGGACCGACCGGGAACAGCAGCGCCCCGATGATCGCTCCCGTGACCACGACGGTGAGGGTCGCCACGAAGCAGAACAGGGCTGCCCCCGCGTACTTCACGAGCAGCAGCCGCACACGCCCGGCCGGGGCCACGAGCAGATACCGCAGGGTCCCGAGATTCGCCTCGCCGGCGATCGTGTCGCCGGCCACCACGCCGATGGTCAGCGGCAGGAACAGCGGGATGGCGACGGTGAGCGCCGTCAGCGAGACGAACAGCCCGTTCTGCGTGATGCTGTTGAGGAACGCCGGGCCGCGGCCGCTCGCCGAGCCGTCGGAGGAGACGCGCACGACGACGGCGATGAGGATGGGGATCAGCGCCAGAGCGCCGATCATCGCCCAGGTGCGGAGCCGCCGGAACAGCACCGTGATCTCCGAGACCACGAGGGTCAGTCCGAGCGACCGTTCAGCCTGCAACATCGAATCCCTCTCCCGTGAGGGCGACGAACCGGTCCTCGAGGGACGCGCCGCTCGCCTCGAAACCCCGCACGCGCACGTCCGCCCGGACCAGGGCGGCATTCACCGTCTCCGGCTGCAGCCCGGGCACCGAGAGCTCGGCGGTGAGCACGTCGTCGCGCCCGTGGATCTCGGGGACGAGCCCGAGCCCGGTGAGCACGCGGTGGGCGTCGGCGTGGTCGGGCGTGGTGATGCGGACCCGCGCGGTGCCCGCGGAGCGGAGTTCGTCGAGCGTGCCCTGCGCCACGAGCCGGCCCGCGCTCATCACCGCGATCATCGTGCACATCTGCTCCACCTCGGCGAGGAGATGGCTGGAGACGAAGATGGTGGTGCCGTCGTCGGACAGGGACCGGATGAGGTTGCGGACCTCGCGCGTGCCCTGCGGGTCGAGCCCGTTGGTGGGTTCGTCGAGGATGAGCAGATCGCGTGGCGCGAGCAGTGCGTTGGCGATGCCGAGGCGCTGCTTCATGCCGAGCGAGTAGGCGTGCGCCCGCTTCTTCGCCGCGTGGCCGAGGCCCACGCGTTCGAGGGCGGCGTCCACACGTGCGTTCCGGGTGGCCGGGGAGGTGTGGCGGTCGGCGGCGTCGAACCGCTGGAGGTTCGCGCGCCCCGAGAGGAACGGGTAGATGGCCGGCCCCTCCACGAGTGCTCCCACCCGCGGCAGGACCGCGCGGGCCTCCTTCGGCATGGCGCCGTCGAGCAGCCGGATGTCGCCGCTGGTGGCCGCGGCGAGGCCGAGGAGCATGCGGATGGTGGTGGTCTTGCCCGAGCCGTTGGGCCCGAGGAAGCCGAACACGGTGCCGCGGGGGACGGCGAGGTCGACGCCGTCGACGGCCCGCTGCCTGCCGAAGACCTTGGTCAGTCCGCGCGTCTCGATCGCGAATCCACGGGCGCTCACCGGCGGGCCCGCACTGCTCGTGCGGGCCCGCCGGGTATTCCTGCGGTCACTGCCGGGAGGCAGCGACGAGCTGGTCGACGCCGACGGCTCCTGCGAGGATCCGGCCGTCGTCGGTGATCAGCACCGAGACGAGCGACGTCTGGAGCGCCTGTCCGCCGTCGACCTCGGTGAGTGCCTGCTCCAGGAGGGCCTGCGCGCCGGCGACCTCCTCGGGGTCCATGCCCGGCTTGATCTCCATGATCTCGCCCATCCCGGCGGCGTCACTGGTGGCGGGGCTCATCCCGAGCCCTGCTGCGCTTCCGGCGGGGAGTTTCACGATGGTGCTCCAGCCGTCGCCGATGACGGTCGACTGCTGCGGGGCCTCGGCGGGAGCCTGGGTGAGCTCCTTCCTGGCCTCGAGTTCGGCCTTCACCTCGTCGGCGGTGGGGGCCTCCGTGACGGTGGCACCGGCCGGGGGTGTGAAGGCGAAGACGTCGGCGGCAGGGGCGCTGAAGTCCACCGAGCTGAAGCCCGCGGAGAACGCGGCCTCCTCCTGGCCCTTGGCCAGGACTGTGACGTTCAGGGGGACGCCGGTCTCGGAATCGACGCTGACGGAGATGGAGCCGATCAGGGTGGCGTCGTCCTCGGGGGTGAGGACGAGTTCGTAGGCGCTGCGGCCCGCGACGCGGCTCGTGCCCTCGACCGTCACCTCGGTGGTCGGGTCGATCTGTGCGAGGAACATCTCGGCGACCTCCGCGGGCGTCCGGGGGAGGTCCTTCAGCTCGGGGTGCTCGGCGATCTTCTCCTGCAGCTTCGCCTCGAGGTCCGCCTTGAGGGCGTCCTTGTCGGGCAGGGCCGCGTGCGTGGCCTCGTTGGACTCGGAGTCGTAGTACCAGGCGTCGCTCCCGTTGACCACGACGTCGCGCTGCGCCAGCTGGTCGAGCACCTGGACGCGCATCTTCTCGGTGCCGTCGACGTACACCCGGGCGGTGTGCTCGCCGGTCATGAGTTCGAGGGCGGTGGAGGTGGGGTCGGAGCTGGAGGTGCGGCCCGGGGGAGTGGCCATGCTGAGATCGGGGAGGCCGAGGTCGGACGACTGCTCGACGGTGCCCGAGTAGGCGTCGTCGGAGCTGGTCGCGACGAACTCGAGCAGTTCCTGCGCGGTCTTCGCGGGCAGCTGCGGTTGGGCTTCGGCGACGGCGGAACCGCTCACGGCAGCTGCGACGATGACGACCGGGACGATGCCGGCCGGGAGCCAGCGCCAGTTCTTGTTCATGATTGAGCCTTCCGAACGGATCTGTGCCCCATCTGGCGTCAACGCTACACCTGCAAGCTGGACGTTGGGCACGTGTACTTCGGAGAACGAGCGGGGACGGCGAGGCGTGCCGCCGACACGCGGAAGGGGCGGCCGGAGCCGCCCCTTCCGTCCTGCAGGAAACCGTCGTGCGGGAAGCCTCAGCGCCTGACGCGGCGGCGGCCGGCCACCGTCTCGGCGACGCCGATGAGCAGCACGGCGACGACGACGGACACGATGAATCCGAAGACGTTCAGCTCGAAGATGTCGCCCGTCCCGAGGAGGCTCGCGATGGAGCCGCCGATGACGGAACCGACGAGCCCGAGCAGCAGTGTGGCGAGCAGCCCGAGGTTCTGCTTGCCGGGCTTGATGAGGCGTGCGAGGGCGCCGATGATGAGCCCCGCGATGATGAAACCGATCATGATGAATCTCCTTGGTTCGGGCCCGCTCTGCGCGGGAAGCCTGTGGTCCTCGTGGTGGCAAGCGTGCCGCCTGCCTGAGCGGCGGTGTTGCCACCACCATCTATCGGTTCAACGATAGAGGAATGCGAAGCCTACTGAGGAATTGTTGATGCCCCGGACTCCACGGCAGGGCCGCACCCGGCGCCGCGGGTCGGTGCTCGCGGGCCGGACCCGGCCACGCGGTGCCAGCCGCGTCGTCGGGCTGGTGGTGGGCTGGCTCCTGGTCCTGATCGGACTGGCGGCCCTCGTGCTCCCCGGCCCCGGCCTGCTGGCGCTCGTCGCCGGCCTGGCCGTTCTGGCCCAGCAGTACGAGTGGGCGCGGCGCTGGCTCCAGCCCGTCAAGCGGAAGGCCTTCGCCGCAGCCGCACAGGGTGTCAAGAGCAGACGGAACATCGCGCTCAGCTTCACCGGCGCCCTCCTCCTGGTGCTGCTGGGCGTGCTCTGGGGCGTGCACCCGCCGGTGCCGTCGTGGTGGCCGCTGGAGGAGCGCTGGTGGCTGCCCGGTGGCTGGAGCGTCGGCTCGGGCCTCATCCTCTCCGGCCTCCTCGCGGCCGCCTTCATCGTCTACAGCATCCGGCGCTTCCGGCCCCAGGCCTGATCCGCCCTACCCAGAACCCACCCAGAACCCACCGAAGGAGCACACCATGTCCGACGCCCGCGCCATGCTCGACACCTATCCGCAGGACCGCCACGGCTTCGACAGCGACCTGCTCGCCGCCTGCATCGAGGCCTGCTTCGACTGCGCCCAGACCTGCACCGCCTGCGCGGATGCGTGCCTGGCGGAGGACATGGTGGCCGAGCTGCGGACCTGCATCCGCACCGACCTCGACTGCGCGGACATCTGCGCGACGACGGGGAAGGTCTTGTCCCGCCACACGGGCTACGACGCCGACCTGACGCGCTCGGTCCTCGAGGCCTGCCGGACCGCGTGCAGGATCTGCGGTGACGAATGCTCGCAGCACGCCGGGATGCACGAGCACTGCCGAGTGTGCGCCGAGGCGTGCCGCCGCTGCGAGCAGGCCTGCGACGCGCTGCTCGCATCGATGGGCTAGGCGCACCGGCCGCTCTCCGGTCCGCGCACGGCGACGCCGCGTCCCTCCCCCGGGACGCGGCGTCGTCCGCTTCGGCCAGTCCCCGTCAGTGCCGGTCGTACTCGAGGCGGGTGCGCACCAGGGTGCCGGCCGGCGCGGTGTCGCCCGGCACCGCATTCCTGGTGGAGTACAGGTACTTGCCGTCCACCTCCACGTCCGCCGGCAGGGTGGCGTCCGTGAAGACCTCCGCGTCGTCGGTGCCCGCAGGGATGATCGAGATCCTGTTGGCGAACAGCTCGGCGACGAACAGGTTGCCGTCGCGGTCGAACGCCAGCCCGGTGGGCGACGTCAGGCCGGTGACGACGACGTCGATGTCACCCGACTCCGGGTCGAAGCTGCGCACCGAACCGAGCGTCGGATCCTCCGGGACCCCCGGCAGCGATGTCAGGTACAGCAGGCCGTCCGGCCCGAACTCGATGTCCGTGGGGACGGGCTCGGAGTTGAAGGTGTATCCGAGGACGCACTCGGGCAGGTTGATGCCGTCGGCTGCGAGGGAGGCCCGGAGTTCCGCCGTGGCCAGGGTGGGCACGGGATCCAGGACGGTCGCGTCGACCTCGTCGTCCCACACGTCCACGGTCCAGACGACGTTGGCTCCGGCATCCGCCACATACACGTAGCGTCCCGAGCCGGACACCGCCGTCGCATAGGGGTGCGAGTAGACCTCGCCACCGTGCGGCAGCAGGAACTGGGCCAGGTCCGCGGGGAGTTGGGCGGTGCACTCCTCGGGCAGGTCCTGGAACCCGTACTCGTTGTCGCCGTCGTAGTTGTTCTCGGTCTCGAGCGCGGCGAAGTCGGCGAGCACGCGCGCGTCCCCGTCCCCGTCCTCGAGGACGCTGACAGTGGCGACGAACGGGTCGGGGCTGCCGGGCCCGCCCGCGCTCTCGGTGTAGTAGACGTCGCCGTGCCGGGTGGAGACGCCGCCCACCTCGATGCCGGGGCGGTCGACGATCGTGGTGGTCCCGCCGTCGCCGTCCACGCGGGTGAGCTGCCCGGCGAAGTTCTGTGCGACGTAGGTGGTGTCGTCGCGGCCGACGGCGAGCCGGAGCGGTGAGAGCAGGCCTGTGGCCAGATCGGTCGAGTCTCCCGCGGAGACCGTCCGATCGCCGGATCCCGAGGTGGGCGCCGAGCCTCCTGCCGTGGCCGGCCCGGCGGTGGAGATGAGGGCGACGGCGAGTGCCGCCGCCACGAAAGACGTGCGTGTACCCTTCATGGTGCTTGTCCTTGGGTGCGAGGAATTGTCGAGACGCTCAGACCGGCCCAGCACCGAGCAGCGGCAGCGCCGCCGTACTACCCGGATGGCCCTCGAATGCCCCCCGGGGTCATCGGCTTAAAGCGTAGGACCGCCCCTCGGGGGTGTCCACGGTCCCGGCGCGGAATTGACCGCATCCGGGGCGAACAGGTCCCCTCAGTCCGTCAGGGACCGGATCAGCTCCCTCAGTTCCCGGGCCTTCTCCTCCGCGCCGGCGTCCGAGTAGAGGCGTGCGGCCTCGGTGAGGTGGTGGACCGCCGGCGCGGGCTCGCCGTTCGCTGCATGGTACTGGCCGAGGCAGTCCTCCAGTTCGGCGGCCGTCTCGAAGTCGAGGACGGTGCGGTGCGCGTCGACGACGTCGAGCAGTTCCTTCCCCCTGGGCAGATCCGAGGTCAGCAGGGCGAGGCGGGCCTGCACGAGGTCCAGCTCGAGCCGCTGGAGCTGCGTGCCGACGAGCGCGAGACCCCGTGCGGCGTCTCGGAGGGAGGCATGGACGGACTCGTCCACGATGCCGGCCTGCAGCTTGAAGGTGGCGCTCGCCTTATGGAACTCGGCCCACGTCTCGAGGTCCGCCTGCGGTACCAGCAGCCGGGCGGCCAGGGCGTGCTGTTCGCGTCCGATCTCCACCTCGCCGCGGCGGAAGGCGATGTTGCCGACGGCCCATGCCCCCCGCGCCACCAGGAGGGACGGCACGGAGGGGGCGCCGCCGGTGATGTCGAGGCCCATCGCCACCTCCCAGGCCTCGTCGAGATCCCCCTTGACCGCCAGTGCGGCGATGAGGATGAAGGCGGCCTGGAGGCGGACCGGCGACAGTTCCGGCAGTTCGGCCGCGGATGCCACGGACCGGTGCGCGAGGTCGACCGCCTCGTGCAGGCGGCCGGTGGTGCGCGCGATCATCGAGAGCCGTCCCTGCACGACGGACTGCAGCTCGGCCGAGGCGATCATCAGCGGCGACGTCTCCATCTGCAGCAGGACGGCTTCCGCCTCCTCGGGCCGCCGCAGGGCGATCAGCGACTGCGCCCGGAGCATGGACATGTCCCACCACACGGGGGCATTGCGCTGCTCGTAGGCGATGATGGCCGCGTGCTCCGCCTCCGACGCCGCCAGGGCGTTGTCCTGCAGCTCGCGGGCGGAGTTGGCGGCGAACATCGCCGCGGTGAGCGACGGCCGGTCCTCGGCGCCCGGCGGCTCCACCCACCACGTGAGCGTCTGCACGTCCATGCCCAGTCGCGTGGCGAAATGCTGCACCATGTCCGGTGTCGGCTGGCGCAGTCCGCGCTCGAGCAGCGAGATGAAATGGGTGGAGTGCACCCCCGCACCCAGCTCGGCCTGTGTGAGTCCCTTGGCGGTGCGCGCATGGCGCAGCATCTCCCCGAATCGCATGTGTTCCCCGTCCCCCAGAAATGCGGCCACGGCGACCCGCTCATTCTGCAGGGTCCGGCTCGTGACCCTCCCTGTCTAGCAGACGCGCCCGACATCGCGGAACGACGCCCGGATCCCGGTCAGCCGAGCCCGCGCAGATAGGTGGAGAATCCCGCCGGGACACGGCCGGTCGTCCGCGAGGACGTCGTCACCGTGAGGGCACCCGGGGCCGTCTACACGACGCCATCGGCCTTCGCCCGCGCCACCAGGTCGACGTCCTCGTCCTGGGCCAGCGGCCGGAAGCCGCCGAGCGCCTGGTAGGTGCTTCCCCGGATCCCGAGGTTCGCCCCATGGATGTGGTGGTGTCCGTCGCCTGGCACGTACGCGTTCCCCCACAGCTGGAGGCGTTCCGTGTTGTCCGCGGTGATCGTCGGACGGACGGTCCCGAGCACGAGGTCGTTCTCGCTGCCGAGCCGGTGGTGCCGTACCAGCCAGTCGCGCGGCACCAGCGTGTCGGCATCCGTGGTGGCGACCCAGGTGCGGACGGGCAGGCTGCGGGACCGCGCCAGGGCGAAGCGGATGCCGGCGTCGCGGGCGGCGCCGACGGACCCGTAGTTGCCGGCGAGGACGGAGATCGCGGGGACACCCCGGGCGATGCTCGCGGAGCGGTCCGTGCAGCGGTCCAGGACCACGGTCAGGGACACCAGGACGCGGGGGATGGTGCGCAGGAGGTGGCGTCGCGCCGCGTCCAGGGCGGAGAGGCACGAGGGGAGCAGGTCCTCCTCGTCACGGGCAGGTACGACGACGGCCACCTGGCCAGGGATCACAGCAGGCCTTCCCGGCGCGCCACGGAGGCCGCCGGCGCGGGGACGAGGACCTCCAGGAGGAAGTCCTCCTCCGTGTGCAGGGCGAGGGTGACCAGACCGGAGGTCCGGCGCACGCGGTCATGGACGGCGTCGCCGTCGAGCTCCCAGCCCTCGATCGGGTGCCGCCAGTGGCACAGCAGGAGCACCCCGTCCTCGTCGAGGGATCCGGTGATGCGCCGGACGACGTCGTCGAGCTGGTCGGAGGAGAGGAAATAGCCCGTCTCGGAGAGGACCACGAGATCGAAGGGGCCGTCCTCGTGGGGCCAGTCGCGGGGGACGGTCGCGAGCCGGGCCGTGGCGGCCGGGTTCGTGATGAGTGCCTCGTTGGTGCGGCGCACGGCCGTCTCGCTGGTGTCCAGGGCCAGCAGACTGTCCGAGACGGCGGCGAGCTCCCGTGTCAGGGCGCCGACGGAGCAGCCGACCTCGAGTGTCCGGCGGAAGCGCCGCCGGGGCAGGACGGCCAGGGTGAGGGCACGCTTGCGCTGTTCGTAGAAGCGCTCGGCGACCTCCCACGGGTCGGCGGTGTCCCGGTGCAGGCGCTCGAACGTGGATGAGCCGGCGGTCACGAAGAAGGACTCGAAGTTCCGGCTGAAGTGCTCGAGGACCGCCGGTGCGAGCAGCACCTCGTCTCCCGCGGCATCGGACAGCGGCACGGTCTGCGAGACGTGCGTGGCGAGGGCCGCCGCCTTGCGCTCCTGGTCCTCGGCCGCGAGCCGGTGCAGGGACAGGGCGTCGAGGTCCGCCGCCTGGTCCTCCGCGGTGCCCCAGTGCCAGAGCCAGATGGGGTATTCGAGCAGGGCGATGTCCCGCCCGCCGCAGACGTCCGCCGCAGCCCGGCCAACGGCGTCATGATCGGCGTGGCCGTCCCGGCGCCACGGCGCTGCCACGAGGGTGAGGGTGTCGTCGCCGTCGCCGAGCTCGCGCAGGAGCACTGCGGCGACATCCTCCGGGCGGAGCCGGCCGTCGGGCAGGCCCTCGAAGCTCAGGCGCGCGGCCGGGGCGAGCAGCTGCACCGCGTCCGCCACCTCGCGCCGCCGCAGCTCGGCGAGCCGGCCGGGCGAGTGGGTCGGTGAGGACGGGTGGGACGCCTCGCCGTCGGTGAGGACGACGACGTCGCACCGGACGCCGTCGCGCGTCAGGCGTGCCAGCAGCGCGCCCGCCCCGAGCGTCTCGTCGTCGGGGTGGGCCGCGAGCAGGAGGAAGCGGGTGGGCAGCCGCCCGTCGAAGAGGGACTCGACCTGGAGATCGTCCCCGGGGCGGCGCTCCTGTTCCCACAGGCGCCAGTGCGCCTCCGGTGTGCCTTCGCCGTCGTGCGTGAAGCTCACCACGCCGCCGCGGCCTGTTCGGAGAGGTCGAGAATACGGCGGCCGAGCGAGGCGTCGTCGCGCTCCGCATGATGCTGCCGGAGGTAGAGGTGCAGGTCGGCGACGCGCGCGGCGTGGTCCTCGTCGAAGGACAGCGGTGCGGGGCCGAGCCCGTGCGCGGCCGCCTCGAGCACCAGTTCCGCGCAGCGGAAGGCCGTGGCCCGCACGCGGGCTGCGAGGAGGGCACCCTCCTGCCCGCCGGCCCGGCCGGAGTCGACGGCGTCGGCGGCGTCCGCGAGGAGCGTCCGGGTCTCGTGGAGAGCGGCATCGACGCGGCCCAGGTGCATCAGGGCGATCTGGTCGGGGGTCCGTCGTCCGAGGGCGGCGAGCAGGGTCCGGGCGACGCCGAGTGCGCCGCCCAACCAGCAGGCCGCGACGCCGATGCCGCCCCACGCGAAGCCGTCACGCGTGAGGTACCAGTCGGTGGCTCCGACCGGCGTGGCGTCGACGGCGTCGAAGCGGACCGGGCAGCTGGTGACCGCGGGGAGGCCACGGCTCACCCAGGCGTCCGCCGGGTCGGCCGTGACACCGGCTGCCCGCAGGTCGACGGCGAAGGTGCGGCGTCCGCCGTCGCCCACCCGGGCCGTGACGAGAGCCCGGTCGAGGGAGTCGGCCAGGGAGCACCACGGCTTGGTTCCGCTGAGGGTCCAGGTGCCGTCCGGACCGGGCATGGCGTCGAGGCGCATGCCCGGGGCCTCCGCGGCGAAGACCCCCCACGTCCCGGTTCCCGGTGCCGCCCGGTGCAGGCCGGCCTGGTCGAGGATGGCCAGGGCGTCGAGGTGCGGCTCGACGACGCGCGCCACTGTGAGATCGGCGGCCGCGAGATCGGTGAGGAGCTGCCAGGTCTCCGCGGTCCTGCCCGAGCCCGGCAACGGCACCTCGGCGCCGAGTTCCGCGGCCAGGGCGAGCGCGCGGGGCACCGGGCCGGCCGCGGCCCTCCCGCTCGTGAGGGTCACGCCCGGCTGATGATGCGGGACGGGCGCGGAGAGTGCAACATATCCGCAGTCTACTGTCGATCCGCGATGGTGCTTGCGCGTCAGAGGTGACGCATGGGAAGCCGTTTCGGGAGCACCGGGGAGGCCAGCAGGGTCAGGAGGCCGGCGAGGGGCACCACGATCAGCCCGATCCGCAGCGAGGAGGCGTCGGCGATGGCGCCGACGACGGGCGGGGAGGCCAGGAACCCGAGGCGCAGCAGCCAGCTGATCACGGTGAGCCCGGTCCCGGCGCGGAGCCCGGGCAGCTCGTCCGCGGAGTGCATGGCCGCCGGCACGAGGGTGGCGACCCCGAGGCCTGCCAGCCCGAAGCCGAGGACGGTCAGCGGGATCGAGGGGAACAGCAGGGCCACGCCCATGCCGATCGCCGCGAGGGTGCCGCCCGCCTGTGCCACGGCGCGCTGGCCGAAGCGGTCCACGAGGCGGTCCCCGAAGAGGCGGCCCACGAACTGGAAGCCGACGAGGGCGACGAAGCCGAGGCCCGCGATGGTGGGTGTGGCGTCGAGGCCCGTGAGGTAGACCGCCGCCCAGGTGCTGCCGGCGTCCTCGACGAGCGCTCCGGCGATGCCGATCACCACGAGGGCCCCGAGGATCCCGACCGTGACGAGCCGTCTCGGACCCGACGTACCGCCGGACGACGCCGGGGATGCGCCATCGGCCGGCCCGTCGGCCCCTGTCTGCTCGTTCCCTGTCTGCTCGTTCCCTGTCGGTTCGTTCCCTGTCGGCTCGTTCCCTGTCGGCTCGGGTCCGGGCAGGAGGAACCGGTAGCACACGAGGGTGAGGGCGCTGAAGAGGACGAAGGACACCGACAGGTGCAGCCCGCGCGGGATCTCGAGCCCGGCCGCTGCCGCGCCCATGAGCCCGCCCAGCACCGCACCGATGCTCCACACGGCGTGGAACGAGTTGAGGATGGAGCGGCGGTAGAGCTTCTGCACCCGCAGGCCGTGCGAGTTCTGTGCCACGTCCGTGATCGCGTCCATGGCGCCGGCGAGGAAGAGGGTGGCCGTCAGGACCGCCCACGACGGGGCCACGCCGGCCAGCAGGATCGACAGGCCGATGAGCCACGTCCCCGCCGTCGCCACACGGGAGGATCGGAAGCGGCGCACGAGGGAGCCCGCGGCGAGCCCGGCGGTGATCGCGCCGAGGGGGAAGGCCGCGACCGAGATGCCGAACGCCGCGTTGCTCAGCTCCAGCCCGTCCTTGATGGCGGGGTAGTGGGGGAGGATGTTCGCGAACATCGCCCCGTTGGTCAGGAACAGCGCACTGACCGCGAAGCGTGCACGGCCGAGACGCCGGGCGGTGTACTCCGCGGGCTGCGTGGTCGCCGGAAGGCTCATGGTCGGACGATCCTCTCGACGGCCGCGCGGACCGTGCGGACGGGCATGGGGTCGAGTGACAGCGCGCGGTGCAGGGTGGTGCCCTCGATGAGCGCGTCGAGCATGAAGGCCGTCTCGGGATCGAAGTGCGCGTGGAGGGCCTTCCGGCTGCGCGCCATCCAGGCGTCGGTGATCGCCCGGAACTCCGGCCGCCGTGCCGCCAGGGCGTAGAGCTCGAGGCTGGCGAGCAGGGTCTCGGCGCCGTTGAGTGTCGGCCCGGAGATCAGGCCGACGACGGCATCGGCCGCCTCCTCGGTGGTGCCGGCCTGCGTCAGGGCCTGGTCGAACACGTCCGCCGTGCGCTCCGCGAGCCGGGTGAAGGCGGCGTGCAGGAGGTCGTCCATGCTGTCGAAGTGGTACGTCATGGACCCGAGGGGCACGTTCGCGGCAGCCGCGATGCGGCGGTGCGTGGTGCCGGCGACCCCGTGCTCCGCGAGCACCCCGATGGCGACGTCGACCAGTCGGTCGCGTCGGCCGGGATCATGGCGGCGCGACCGGGCCTCCGGATCCCGGGTTCCCGGGGCTGTCACGGCGCACCGTGGGGCATGCGCTGCCGCATGCCCCATCCGTCGTCCTGCAGTTCATCGCCGTGCACTGCCCACTCCCCGCGTCCGCCACTGTTCATGTACAAGCGTACGCATAATATGTACGCCTGTACACATGTGGCGGAGCGTCCCCCGGGACGAGGGGCGCGGCTCAGGCCTCGGGCGGCAGGGCCTCGTGGTGCTCCTTGCCCTTGGTCCGGCGGTCCTCCTTCATCTCCGCCTCGAAGAGATGGCGCTTGCCGCCGACGAGCGCATCGCGGGCCTCCTTCTCGAAGGCCTTGAACTCGGCGTAGTAGTGGTCGTCGTAGTCCTCCACGATCTGGAACGTCCACCGCCCCTCGATCACGTTGCGGCCGATGATCTCGCTCGAGAGCCTGTCGGCGATCTCCGGATGTCCCGCCGTGCGGAACAGTTCTTCGGCCTCGGAGAGGTTGAGGTCGGCCTTGCCGGTGAGCCGGTGGAAGCCGTAGAGGTAGCCGCGGGCGTGCTCCAGGACCTCGAGGGCCTCGGAGAGCTTGCCGAGGGCCTCGACCGTGGTGTCGGTGACGCCCTCGGGGCGCTGGTGGGTTGCGTCGGGACCGGGTGTGTCAGGGGTAGCCATACTTCGTACCGTACCCGGACCGTCCTGCCGTCAGACAGGTTCTTTTCCTTCCCGGAACCAGGGGCTACCCGAGCTCGGGCTTCGCGATCACGGCGATGTCGTCGTCGCCCGCGCCCGCACGCTGCGCGTCGGTGAGGGACTGCAGGAGCGCGGTCACCGCGGGCAGGGGATCGGGGGTGGAGCGCAGCATGAGGCGTGCGTCCTTGGCGAGGAGATCGGCGGAGAACTGCGTGTCGCCGAACGTGCCGCCGGTGATGACGGGCCCCTTCATGCCGGCGATGACGCCGAGGCCGGTGCCCTCCAGCAGGTCCAGCACGCCGGCGGCGTCGAGGCCGTTCGCGCGGCCGAGGCGCAGCGCCTCCACGAGCCCCTGCAGGGTGACGCCGAGCGCGAGGTTGGCGAGCAGCTTGCCGGTGGCGGCGTCCGACGGCGTGGCGACGCGGCGGAGCCGCTGGGCGTCGGCCCACAGGGCGGCGAGCGGTTCGACGACGTCGACGTCCTCCGGCGCACCGCCGAGCAGCACGCCGAGCCGGCCGGCCCGTGCCGGGGCGAGGCTGCCGATGACGGGCCCGTGCACGTAGCGGACCCCGGCAGCGGCGGCGTAGTCCGCGAACTCGCGGGCGTCCTCGGGGGAGACCGTGGTGACGTCCAGCCAGACGGCCTCGGCAGGGATCTCCAGCCCGGAGAGCACGACGGCCCGCACGGTGTCCGGTCCGAAGAGGACTGTCATCACCACGTCGGCGTCCCGGACGGCGTCCTCGGCCGAGTCCGCCTGCGTGGCGCCGGCATCACGCAGCGGCCCGACGGCGGCGGGTGTCCGGTTCCAGGCGGTCACCTCGTGGCCGGCCCCGAGGAGGTGCACCCCGAGTTCGTATCCCATGCGTCCGACGCCGAGCAGTGCGATCTTCATGAATCCTCCGGTTGCTGGTTGCTGGTTGCTGTCCTTCCCGCCATTGTCCCGGATCGGAGCGCGCGATAGATTTTCATCATCGCCCTGTGAGACCGGTCTCACTCTCTCTCGCCAGCGAGGGGCGAACCCAAGGCAGAAGGAATCGACCCATGAGCACGGCAGGGAACACACGACGCGTCGCGGTCCTCGGCGGCGGCATCCTCGGCGTCTCGACGGCGGTGCACCTCCTGCGCGAGGGTGCGTCCGTCGTCCTGGTCACGGAGGCGGAGCCCGCCAGCGGAGCCTCGGGCAGGTCGCTGTCCTGGCTCAACAGCGCCGGCGAGCGGGCCACGCCGTACCACCAGCTGCGCCTCGCGGGGATCGACCGGTACCGGACGCTGTTCGCCGCGGACCCGACCCGCGACTGGCTCCGCTTCGACGGCGGACTGCACTGGGCGGGCACCGGCTCGGAGCAGGACACGATCGCGCGCCACGAGCACGAGCGCGCGCACGCCTACGATTCGGTCCTCGTGTCGCCGGAGACCGTGGGCGAGCACACGTCGGGCATCAGCGCGGAGGCCGTCGGGGCGGCCGCGATCCTCAACCCCGGCGAGGGCTGGGTGAGCCTGCCGCACCTCATCGGATTCCTGCTGGAGGAGTTCACCGCCCGGGGCGGTGACCTCGTGACGCACGCCGGCACCTCCCGCGTCCTGGTCGAGGACGGGCGTGCCACCGGCATCGGCACCCCCGACGGCAGGACTCTCCCGGCGGACGCCGTCGTGGTGGCCTGCGGACCGCAGACGCCCGCCGTCGTCGCCGGGCTCGGGGTGGACATCCCCGACGCCTCGCCGGTGTCCATGCTCGTGACGACCGCCCCCGTGGAGCATCCCGCCCGGGCGGTCCTGAACACGCCGCGGGCGGCCGTCCGGCCGAACCCCGGCGCCACGTTCGCGCTCGACCACGACTGGTACGAGGAGAGCATCACGCAGGACGCCGACGGCACGTACTCGATCCCCGAGGAGGTCGTGCACGAACTGGCCGCCGAGGCGGCCGCCCTGCTGGAGGGTCGCCCGCAGCTCATCGCGGCATCCTGGAAGATCGGGCGCAAGCCCATCCCCGGCGACGGCGAGCCCGTGCTCGGCGAGCTCGAACCCGTCCCCGGCTGCTTCGTCGCCTTCACGCACTCCGGTGCGACACTCGGGCTGATCGTGGGCGAGCTGCTCGCGGGCGAGATCATGACGGGCCGCAGGCACCCGATGCTGGAGACGTTCCGGCCGGGCCGCTTCGCCTGACCCGCTTCGTCTGACTCGGATCGCCTGACCCGGGCGCCTGACCCGCTTCGTCTGACTCGGATCGCCTGACCCGGGCGCCGCGGGGAGGACTCCTCCGGTCTGCGCCGGCCCGGCCCGGGATCACGGCAGGCGCGGAGGCGGACCGATCGACGAACGTGTCCGGAGTTCTGCCGGGAGCATGTGCAGGCGCGGCTCGTACTCGGAGGAGCCGATGCGCGACACCACCTGGTCAACCGCCAGCCGTCCCATCTCGTCCACGGGCTGGGCGACCATGGTGAGCGGCGGCTGCATGACCGTCGCCCAGCTGGTGTCGTCGAAGCCCACGAGGGAGATGTCCCCGGGGTAGGAGAGGCCGAGTCCCTGCACGGCGTGGAGGGCTCCGATGAGCGCCTCCGCCTCCGACGCGAAGACGGCGGTGGGAGGGTCCTCGGACTGGAGCATCGCGTGGGCGGCCTTCGCCGCCGATTCCTCCGTCTTCGCCCCCGTGGTGACCAGGGCCGGCGAATAGGGGATCCCCGCGTCCTGGAGGGCGTCCAGGTACCCGCGCAGCCGCTCGGCGTCGCTCCACAGGCTGCGCGTGTTCACGGTCAGGAGCTCGTCCAGGGTGTCGATGCCGGCGTCGGTGGTCGGACCCCACAGGAAACCGATGCGGCGGTGGCCGGCCTCGATGAGCGCGCGGGTCACCCGCCGGGCCTCCGCCCGGTTGTCGACGACGACGGCGTCGAGGTGCAGCCCCGGGATCAGCCGGTCGATCAGCACCACCGGCGTGCCGCGCCGGGTCGCCTCGGTGAGGTGCTCCGCCTCGGGGGCGCCGACCGCCGCGGAGGACACCACGATGCCGTCCACCTGCTTGTCGAGGAGGACACCCACGGCGTGCCGCTCGGCGGCCAGGTCCTCGTAGGTGCTGATGACGATCACGTCGAGGTTCCGTGCGCTCGCCGCATCGGAGGCCCCGCGGATCAGGCCGGAGAAGAAGGTGTTGCCGATGTCCGCGACGACGATCCCCAGGGAGTTCGTGACGCCGGTGGTCATGCTCCGCGCGAGGATATTGGACCGGTAGCCGAGCCGCTCGGCCGCGGCGAGGACACGCTCGCGGGCGACGGCGCTGACCGACCCGTAGCCGCCCAGGGTGCGTGCAGCCGTCGCCCGGCCGACACCCGCTTCCGCCGCGACGTCGGAGATGGTGGGCGCGCTGCTGGGAAGATGCTCGGACGCCATGGGCTAATGGTAACGAGGCAGCGGGGCGCCGGGACCGGTCAGCGCGGCGCGCGCGGCGTCGGGGTCCGCGTCCGAGAACGGCCAGCCGCGCCCGAAGGCCCCTTCCACCGTGCACTGCTGCGCGGAGTAGAGCGCGGCAGCCCGCATCGAGGCCGCGACGCCCCCGGCGTCCACACGCCGGTCCCGCGCCCATCCCGCCCGCACCAGCGCCAGGACGAAGGCCGTGAGATAGGCGTCCCCGCAGCCCATGGTGTCGACGATGGACGACGGCGGGACGTACTCCGCGCCGCCCTCGTGGAAGGTGCCGCCCTCGAGGAAGAGGGCCCCCTCGGTGCCCCGCGTCGCGAGTGCGGAGCCGGCACCGTGCCGCACCGCTGCCCGGAGCAGGTCCCGCGACTCACGGTCGCTGAGGTCGGCGCAGGAGAACTGCCCGAGGTCCACGGACGGGCACACGGCGGCGAGGTAGGCGTCGGAGCGTCGGTCGTCGTCGGCGGAGAAGTCGAAGGTCACGCGGGGGACGGCGGCCCGTACGGCCGGGAGGTGCTCCTCGATGCCGGAGTAGACACTCGAGTGCACGACGTCGAACCCGCCCATGTAGTCCAGGTGGTCCCGGGACGGCCGGAAGGGCTCCTCGAGGGTGATCCCTCCACCGTTCCAGTCCAGGAAGCGGCGCTCGCCCGCTTCGAGCCGGATGTTGGTCCAGCCGCTCGGCCCGTCGCGGGTGACGGCGTGCGAGATGTCCACGGACTCGGCCAGCAGGGACTCCTTCAGGAGATCGCCGAACCGGTCGGCGCCGAAGACGCCGAGGTACGCGGACCCGGCCCCGAGGCGGCGTGCGAAGACGGAGAAGTTGACGCTGTTGCCGCCGGGATAGGACGTGCGGCGGTCGATGAAGCGGTCGACGATATTGTCGCCAAAGCCGAGAACGCGCATGGGTGCCTTGCTGCTCGAAGGAGGGACCACCGGCCGGGTGCCAGGCACCCGGCCGGTGGCGGGATCATGCCGGGGGTCGGCTCAGTACTCCACCACCCGGTAGTAGCGGCGCAGGTCGAGCGAGTGGTCGCGCTGCTTCTCGAGGTGCTTGCTGATGCGGCTCGTGATCGTGTCCATGACGAGCGGGCCGAGCAGTCCCCGGAACTCGTCGTCCACGCCGTCCAGCGGGTAGTCCGCCGTGTCGAGGACCGTGGTGGCCTTCGAGTACTTCTCGGAGAACGCGACGACGCGCTCCATGAGGGGGCGCGTCTCGTCCTCGCCCACGAAGAGCAGGACACTGGTGTCCTCCTCGATCAGTTCCAGGGAGCCGTGGAAGAACTCGGCGCCGTGCACCCGGGTGGTGTGCAGCCACTGCATCTCCTCGAGGATGCACATGGAGTACAGGTAGGCGTGGCCCCAGAGGTTCCCGCTGCCCACCACGAAGTGGAAGTCGGTGTCCTTGTGCCGTGCCGCGAAGGCTTCCGCCATCGGTTCCGCCTGGCGGGCCACGCCCACGAGTGCCTTGGGGACGGCCTGCAGCTGGTCGACCAGCTTGTCGTAGCCGGCGAACTCGCCGCGCTCCGACAGGAAGCGCGTGGTGAGGAGCAGCAGACCGAGATCGAACGGCCAGGCATCCGGCTCGGTGATGAAGGCGTGGTCCACGCCCTGGGCGATCGGGCTGTCCGCGATCCCGGTGAAGCCGATGGTGCGGACCCCGCGCTCCCGGCAGTACTCGATGCACCGGATGACGTCCTCGGTGGTGCCGGACGCGGAGGTGAAGACGGCGACCGCGCGCTCGTTGAGGAGGGCGTCGCCGGAGAGGACCAGTTCCGCGGCGATGGCGGACCGGACGGGGACCGTGGTGCTGCGGCGCATCAGGTGCTCGTAGGGCCACATGGCGGCGTAGGTTCCCCCCGACCCGACGAGGAAGACCGCTTCGACGCCGGCGAGGCCGGCCACGACGTCTTCGATCTGCGGCTGGAGGGCGAGGAAACTCTGGGCGCGTGTGAGGAACTGGTCCTCATCGAACTTCAGCATGGTGATCCCTTCGAAAGAGGCGATAGTGACCAGTTGATACCGGTATCACCGGCACATCGTTGCACGGGAAATTCGCGAGCGTCAACCATTCGCAGTCGTCTACCGGTTCCGGGTGGACTCCCGGCAAACTTTCTGCGAGCCCCTCTGGTACCGGTATCAAAGTTGCGCTACTGTGATCCGCACCACGTGGAAAGAGCGGGCCCATCGGGCACCCGCCGACCATCCGCAGGGAAGCTTCCGGGGAAGTCCCGGTCCATGAAGGAGGCTCGGCCATGAACAACGTCCGACTGAGAGTGTGTGCGGTGTCCGCCGCGGTATTGATCGGCCTCACGGCCTGTGGAGGTGGGACCGACGTCGAGGCGGCCGACCTCACGGCCGAGCCCGAGTACGAGGGCACCCTCTCGATCCTCACGAAGTTCGGCGGCGAGCCGCTCTCGCCCTATTTCGAGGACCTGGCCGCCGAGTACACGTCCCTGCACCCGGACGTCGACTTCGAAATCATCCAGGAGACCGACCAGAGCATCAAGGACAAGACGAAGACGCTCGTCGCCTCGTCGGCGCTGCCGGACATCTACTTCTCGTGGACCGGCGACTACGCGGACAAGTTCATCGAGGGCGGCCTGGCCACGGACCTCACCTCCGTGCTGGCCCCCGACTCCGAGTGGGGCGGCACGTTCGGCGCGGCGTCGCTCGATGCGTTCGCGAAGGACGGCAAGTACTACGCCGTCCCCCTCTACAACAACGGCAAGTTCATGGGCTACAACAAGGCCGTCTTCGACGCGGCCGGCGTGGCCGTGCCCACCACGTTCGAGGAGCTTCTCGCCGCCTGCCCGAAGCTCGAGGCGCAGGGCGTGGAGCCGCTGGCCTTCGGGAACAAGGACGGCTGGCCCGGGCTGCACTTCCTCCAGCAGCTGTTCGCCTACAACGTCCCCCAGGACGTGCTCGAGAAGGACTTCGATCCCGCCACGGCCACCTGGGACCACCCGGGGTACGTGAAGTCGCTCGAGGAGTTCCAGTCGGTGGTGCAGGACTGCACCGGCACCGGGTCCGACTCCAACGGCGTGCTGTACTCGACGGCGCAGCAGGCGCAGTCGTCCGGCAAGGCCGCCATGTACTTCCAGGAGATCCTGGAGTTCGACTCGGTGGTCACCGACGCCTCCGCGATCAAGGCCGAGGACTTCGGGATCTTCGCGCTCCCTGCACCCGAGGGGGCCGAGGGCGATCCCGCCGCGCTCGAGGGTTCACCCGAGGGCATGATGGTCAACGCCAAGTCCCCGCGCCAGGCGCTCGCCGTCGACTTCCTCAAGTTCGTCACCAGCAAGGCCAACGCCGAGACGCTCGCCGGTGCTCCCTACAGCCAGCCGAGCACGATCGTCGGAGCCGTGTCCGATGCGACGGCGAGCCCCGCCGTCGTCGAGGGCGTCGCCGAGCTCAACGACGCCAGCTACCTCCTCGGCTGGCTGGACGCCGTCACGGTGCCCGACGTCGCCGACGCCTGGCTCGCCGGCGGCGAGGCGCTCGTGTCCGGATCCGAGACTCCCGAAGAGGTCCTGAGCAGTGTCCGCGCCGCTTCGGACAGCGCCGAATAGGCCGGTCGCCGCACCCCTGCCTCTCCCCGCCGGAGACGCAGGGGTGCGGCGCCGCCGCAGGCCCCGCGGCTGGGCATGGGTCGCACCGGCGCTCCTCCTGCTGGGTGTGTTCGTCTACCTCCCGCTGCTGCAGAACCTGCAGTACAGCGTCATGAAGTGGGACATCTACGCAGGGGGCTCCTCGTTCGTCGGACTGGCGAACTACGAGAAGCTCGCCGGCGATCCCGTGTTCTGGCGTGCGCTGTTCAACAACTCGGCCTACGCCGCGGTGTCCCTCCTCTGCCAGGTCTTCGGTGCGCTGCTGCTGGCCGCGCTGGTGGAGGGCCTGCGGTCCGAGCGCTGGCGGCGGGCGCTCCGGGCCATCTACTTCGTCCCGTCCGCGATCTCCCTGACCGTCGCCGGACTGCTGTTCTACTTCGTCTACGAGCCGGAACTGGGCATCCTCAACGCCCTCCTGAGGGGCGTGGGGCTGGACTCCCTGACGCAGGCGTGGCTGGGGCAGGAGGGCACGGCGATCTGGGCGGTCATCGCGATGAGCCAGTGGCAGGGCTTCGGCTACTCCACGCTGCTCTTCGCGATCGCGATCCAGCGGATCCCGCAGGACCTCTTCGATGCGGCGTCGCTCGACGGCGTCGGACCGATCCGGAGGTTCTTCCAGGTGACCGTCCCCCTGACCCGCGAGATGACCGGGCTGATGATCATCGTCACGCTCTCGGGGGCGTTCCAGGTGTTCAACGAGGTCATGGTCATGACCAGCGGCGGCCCCAACAACTCGAGCCAGGTGCTCGTGACCTGGCTCTACCGCATGGGCTTCGGCCGGAACGACTTCGGCTACGCGGCGGCGATCGCCACGGTGATCTTCGTGCTGACGCTCGGTATCGCACTGCTGCAACTGGCCATCACCCGGAAGAGGAGAGTGGAATGGTAAGCCGATCGAATGTCCTCGGCGTGGTCCTGCGCACGTTCGTCGCGTCCTTCCTGCTGGCCCTGGCCGTCGTCGTGGTCTACCCGCTGCTCTGGATGGTGCTGAACGGGTTCAAGACCAACAGCGAGCTCTTCGGGAATCCCTTCGCCCTGCCGCTCCAGTTCACCTGGGACAACTACGCCAAGGCCTGGAACCGCGGCGTGAGCAGCTACCTGATGACCAGCGTGCTCGTCACCGTGACGTCGACCATCGCCACCGTCTTCATCAGCGCCTGGGCCGCCTACGGGCTCACCCGGATGCAGATCCCCTTCAGCCGGACGGTCCTCGCGCTGATCCTCGGCGGCCTGATGCTCGCCCCCGCCGTCGCGCTCATCCCGCTGGTCAAGATGTTCCAGGCGCTCGGGCTCTACAACACGTTCTGGGCGCTGTTGATCCTGTACGTGGCCTTCCGGATCCCGTTCACCACGTTCCTGATCCGCGCCTACATGGTCGACCTGCCGCTGGAGATCGACGAGGCGGCTGCCGTGGACGGCGCCGGCAAGGCGCGGGCCTTCTGGAGCATCGTGCTGCCCATGTGCAAGCCGATCCTCGTCTCCAGCGTCATCCTGAACATCCTCTTCACGTGGAACGAGTACCTGTTCGCGATGGTGTTCACCAGCGGGGGAGACCTGCAGACGCTGCCCATCGGGCTGACGAACCTGATGAGCAAGCACGGGACCGAGTACCCCGTGGTGTTCGCCGGCATGACCATCGCCGCCGTCCCGGTCATCCTGCTCTTCTTCCTCACCCAGAAGTACTTCGTCAAGGGACTGGCGGACGGCGTCGGGAAGTAGCCGGGGTCAGTCGGAGCCGACCTCCCGTGCGGTGGCGATGGATGCTCGGTCACGGCCGTCGGCATTCCACGATCAGTGGGGAGTCGCCCCCTCGTGCAGTGTCCCGAGGATGATGCGCTGGATCACGACGGCGGCGGCGCCCCGCGCCCACTGCGCGAAGTCGGAGGGCCGGCGGCTCAGCCGGAGCGGTGACGCCTCGGGGTCCCGGTGGTACGCGATCGCGTCCTGGAGCGCGGTCCCGGCCACGTCCGCGAGGTCCATGCCCTCCCCGGAGAGGATGACGAGCTCCACCATCGTCAGGTTCGCGACCGCCGCGACCAGCAGGCCGAGGGACTGGCCCGCTGCCTCGACGACGGCGCCCGCCACGGGATGGCCCTCCGCGGCGAGGTCGAGGATCGCCGCGTACGGGAGCTGCTCACCGGTGGAGGCGGCGAACTGGGAGCAGATGGCGGGGATGGTGAGCACCGCCGAGGAGCATCCGCGGTGTCCTTCCATGCACCGGGGCCCGGACGGGTCGAGGGGATAGTGGCCCACGAGGCCCCAGGCCGGCATCCGGTGGGGCGATGACGGTGTCGTTGATGACGAGTCCGTAGCCCACGCCCGCGCCGACGGTGAGGACGGCGAAGTCCTTCTCGCCGCGCCCCGCGCCGAACCACTGCTCGGCGACGGTCAGGGCGACGACGTCGTTCTCCACGGCCACGGGCAGGCCGGTCCGCTCCTGCAGGAGGTCGGCGAGGGGCACGTCGCGCCAGCCGAGGAACGGGGCACGCAGCACCATCCCGCCGGGGCCCACCTTGCCGCCGATGCTGATGCCGATACCGCTGAAGGAGTCGAGGGGCCCGAGATCCGCGACGGCGTCGACGATGGTGCCGAGCACGTCCTGGACGTCGTGGCCGGGCAGGGACCGCTCGCTCGCACCGACGACGTCGGACTTCAGGTTCGTGGCGACGGCCGCGGCGGTGTCGCCGGTCAGCTTGACGCCCACGAACCGGTGCGAGTCCGGACTCACCTCGAGCGGACGGATGGGGCGGCCGATCGAGGCGGCGGCGGCCTCGTCCGATTCCCGGAGCATGCCCGAGTCGAGCAGCGGCTTGCTGAGGCGCGTGAGGCTCGCGACCGAGAGGCCGAGGCGCGCCGCGAGGTCCGCGCGGGAGATGGGACCGCGGATCAGGACTTCGCGCGCGAGCGCCCGCGCCGGGCTGGAGGGGGCGAGCGAGGTGACCGCGTCCATGACATTCCGTTCGCAAGGGAGACTTATTTTCAGAATAGCGCTAATAATGCGGGTTCCTGCAGCTCCAAGCGTCTGAGAGGCACTTCGTGGCGGAAAAATGTGACGGTTGACACCGCTATTAATTCTGTCGTAAAAATAAAGCCTGCTCCCGTCCGCTCCTGTTCCCGGCGGGACGCCATCACACCGCACGAAGGAGAGCCTGTTGTGAAGCTGCCCCACGGACCCGCGACGCGGGCCCTCCGATACGTGGCCGGAGGTGCGTCCCTGGCCCTCGTCCTCTCGGGGTGTACCGCCCAGGACGACGTCGTCACGCTCGACTTCTTCCAGTTCAAACCCGAGGCCGTGGCGAATTTCGCCGCCATCATCGACGAGTTCGAGGCCGCCAACCCGGGCATCCGGGTGGTGCAGAACCACGTCCCCGACGCCGACACCGCCATCCGCACGCTCCTCGTGAAGGACAAGACGCCGGACGTCCTGACCCTCAACACCAACGGGCGCTACGGCGAGCTGGCGAAGGCGTGCGTCTTCGCCGACCTCTCCGACCTCCCCGTCGTCGAGCAGGTGCGGCCGGCCGTCCGCGACATCGTCGAGGACCTCGGTTCGTGCGACGACGGCGAGGTGAACGCCGTCCCGTTCTCCAGCAACGCGAGCGGCATCCTCTACAACAGGGACCTCTTCGCGCAGTACGGCGTCGAGGTGCCCACCACCTGGGACGAGCTGCTCGCCGCGGCACGGACGTTCGAGGCGGCCGGCGTGACGCCCTTCTACACGACCGTCAAGGACGCCTGGACGATGGGCCCGGCCTTCGTGAACCTCGGCGGAGCACTCCAGCCCGAGGACTTCTTCGACCGCCTACGCGCCGAGGGCTCCGACGTGGCCTCCGGCGAGGTGTCCTTCTCCAAGGACTACCCGGAGGCGATGGAGAAGCTGACCACGCTGTACGGGTTCGGCCAGGACGGTGCCGCCGGCCGCGACTACAACGCGGGCAACGCGGCCTTCGCCGCGGGGGAGTCCGCGATGTACATGCAGGGCAGCTACGCCATCCCCGCGATCCGCGCCGTGAACCCGGACGTCAACATCGGCTCCTTCCCCTACCCGGCCACCAACTCGCCCGAGGAGACCGTCGTGGTGTCCGGCGTCGACGTCGGGGTGTCGATCGGGCGCGACACCGAGCACCCCGAGGAGGCGAGGAGGTTCGTCGAGTTCCTGATGTCGCCCGAGGTCGTGGAGCGCTACGCCCAGGAGCAGAGCGCGTTCTCGCCGCTCGCCACGGCCGCGGACTCCACGGACCCGGCCCTCGCCGGCCTCGCGCCGTACTTCGAGGACAACCGGATCATCGGCTTCATCGACCACCAGCTGCCCGCGAGCCTCCCGCTGCCCCAGTACCTGCAGGAACTGGTGCTCGGCGGACGGACCGAGGACTTCCTGGCCACGATGGACCGCGAGTGGAGCAAGATCGCCGCGCGCACCATCCCCAACGAGAAGGACTGACATGAGCACCGAAGTGAGCCGCCCCACCCGGCCGGGCACGCCGTCGTCGCCTCCGGCGCTCCGCCCGGAACGTCGCGTGCCGCGCGTCTTCTACCTGATGGTGCTCCCGGCGCTCGCGCTGTTCGCCGTCTTCCACACCGTGCCGCTGCTGACCGGCATGTTCTTCAGCCTGACGAACTACGCCGGGTACGGCGAGTGGTCCTTCGTGGGCCTCCGGAACTACGTCAACCTCTTCGGCGACGACCGCATCTACGGCGCCTACGGGTTCACGTTCCTCTTCGCGATCGTGTCCACCGTGGCGGTGAACATCATCGCGCTCTCCATCGCGATCGCCCTCAACGGACGCATCCGCTTCAAGACGGGATTCCGGGGGATCTTCTTCATCCCCAACATCCTGTCCATCCTGATCGTCGGCTACGTCTTCAACTACCTCTTCTCCAACTCCGTGCCGGCGATCGCCGACGCGCTCGGGATCACCTCGCTGACCACGAGCATCCTGGCGAGCCCCGACACGGCGTGGATCGGCGTCGTCATCCTGTCCGTGTGGCAGGCAGCCGCCTTCAACATCATCATCTACCTCGCCGGGCTGCAGACCATCCCGACGGAGCTCTACGAGGCGGCGGCCCTGGACGGTGCCTCGCCGTGGAAGCAGTTCACGTCCATCACCTTCCCGATGATCGGCGCGTTCTTCACCATCAACATGGTGCTCAGCCTCAAGAACTTCCTGCAGGTGTTCGACCAGATCGTCTCGCTGACCGCCGGCGGCCCCGGCACGTCCACCGAGTCGATCTCCCTGCTCATCTACCGCGGCGGCTTCCAGGGCGGGGAGTACGGCTACCAGACGGCGAACGCCGTCATCTACCTCTTCGTGATCATCGCCATCTCATTCATCCAGCTGCGCGTCCTGCAGCGCAGGGAGGCCTCGTTCTGATGACCGCTACATCACAGTCCACCGCCCGCCGCGTCCTCGCGGACCAGCCCGTCCGGGACGACGTCGAACGCGCCTTCCGCCCCGACCGCCGCCGTGTGAACTGGTGGCTGACGGCCCTCGTCGCCGTCTGCGCACTGACGGTGCTGATCCCGCTCTACCTCACCGTGGTGACCGCACTGAAGACACCGGACCAGCTGGGCGGCACCGGCTTCGGCCTGCCGACGTCGGCCCGCTGGGAGAACTTCGCCGACGCGTGGACGCTCACGAGCTTCCCGCGGGCCCTGCTCAACACCGGGCTCGTCACCGTGGGCACCGTGCTGCTGACCCTCGTGACCAACTCGATGGTCGCCTACGCCATCGCGCGGAACCTGCATCGCCGGTTCTTCAAGGGGCTGTACATCTACTTCATCGCCGCCCTGTTCGTGCCGTTCCCCATCATCATGCTGCCCGTGGTGAAGCAGACCGCCATCTTCGGGCTCGACAACCAGCTGGGCCTGATCCTGCTCTACACGGTGTACGGGCTCTCGTTCAACATCTTCGTGTACGTGGCATTCATCCGGTCCATCCCGCTGGAGCTCGAGGAGGCCGCGCTGACCGACGGCGCCACCACCTGGACCGTCTTCTGGCGGATCATCTTCCCGCTGCTCGGCCCGATGAACGCGACCGTGGGCATCCTCACCTGCCTCTGGGCGTGGAACGACTTCATGCTGCCGCTGGTGATCCTCTCGGACCCCTCGGCCCAGACCCTGCCGCTGGCACAGTTCATCTTCCAGGGGCAATTCAATACCAACTACCCGGTGGCATTCGCGTCCTACCTCATGGCGATGGCACCGTTGCTGGTGGTGTACCTGTTCGCGCAGCGCTGGGTGATCTCCGGCGTGATGCGCGGATCCTCCAAGTAACGTCCACACCCCCACATCATCGAAAGGGACACTGTCTCGTGACTTCCACCGTCAACCCCGACGTCGAATCCGCCGTCGACCCCACCGCGGAGCTCTCCGCCGACGCCCTCGCCGAGCGCATGCAGGACCCGAACTGGTGGCGGCAGGCCGCCGTCTACCAGATCTACCCGCGGAGCTTCGCCGACTCGAACGGCGACGGCATCGGTGACCTCAAGGGCATCACGTCGAGGATCCCGTACCTGACGTCCCTCGGGGTGGACGCCGTCTGGCTCAGCCCGTTCTACCCGTCGGCGCTCGCCGACGGCGGGTACGACGTCGACGACTACCGCGACGTGGACCCGAAGCTCGGCACGCTCGAGGACTTCGACGAGATGATCGCCGCGCTGCACGCGGCCGGCATCAAGCTCGTCGCGGACATCGTGCCCAACCACACCTCCAACCGTCACGCGTGGTTCCGGGAGGCGCTCGCCTCGCCCCGCGGCTCCGCCGCCCGTGAGCGCTACATCTTCCGCGACGGACTCGGCCCCGACGGCTCGCAGCCGCCCTCGGACTGGGACTCCGTGTTCGGCGGCCCCGCCTGGGAACGCACCGAGGACGGCCAGTGGTACATGCACATCTTCGCCCGCGAGCAGCCCGACCTGAACTGGGACAACCGCGAGGTCCGCGACGACTTCCTGAAGACCCTGCGCTTCTGGTCCGACCGCGGCGTCGACGGGTTCCGCGTGGACGTGGCCCACGCCCTCACCAAGGACATGACGGAGCCGCTGCCCTCCAAGGCGGAGCTCGGACCCGAGGGCGGCAACAACCGCGGGAAGCACCCCTTCTGGGACCGCGACGAGGTCCACGAGGTCTTCGCGGAGTGGCGCACCGTGTTCGACGAGTACACCCCGCCGCGCACCGCCGTGGCCGAGGCCTGGGTGCACGCCGACCGCCGTGCCCGCTACGCCAGCCCCGACGGACTCGGCCAGGCGTTCAACTTCGACCTGCTCAAGGCCGACTGGGATCCCGGCCAGTTCCGCGAGATCATCACGAAGAACCTCGTCGAGGCGAAGTCCTCCGGTGCGTCGTCGACCTGGGTGTTCTCCAACCACGACGTCGTCCGGCACGCCACCCGCTACGGCCTGCCACCGGCCGGCCCCGACAGCGAGGACGGCCAGGACGGCGGCGCCTGGCTCATGAGCGGTGGCACCACGCCCGAGCTCGACCGTGCACTCGGAGAACGCCGGGCGCGCGCCGTCTCGCAGCTCATGCTCGCCCTGCCCGGCTCCGCCTACCTGTACCAGGGGGAGGAGCTCGGGCTGCACGAGGTCGCGGACATCGCCGACGAGGACCGCCAGGACCCCACGTTCTTCCGCAACAAGGGCGTCGACGTGGGCCGTGACGGCTGCCGCGTGCCGCTGCCCTGGACGCGCGACGCCGAGTCCTTCGGCTTCGGCTTCGGCGGAGCGCACCTGCCGCAGCCGGCCTGGTTCGGCGAGTACGCCGTCGAGGTGCAGGAAGCGGACGCGTCCTCCAACCTCAGCTTCTACCGGCGCGCGCTCGCGCTGCGGCACCAGCTGCAGGGGGAGGAGGACTTCGAGTGGATCGACGAGCCCTCCGGCGACGTCCTGCACTTCACGCGTCCGAGCGGCTGGCACAGTGTCACGAACTTCGGGTCCACCCCGGTGGACCTGCCCGAGGGGACGGTGCTGCTGAGCAGCTCGCCGCTCGAGGACGGCAGGCTGCCGGGCGACACCACGGCCTGGCTCGTCTAGCAGCGGGCCACGCGCGACGGCGGGCACCCTTCCGGGGGTGGCCCGCCGTCGTCGTCCCCGCCCGGGTGGAAGACCCGTTCGTCGGGAGGAGAACCGGTTGCGGGCCCGGCGGGGACCTCGGAATACTGGGAGGACCGGCAGGAACGGGCGGAGGGTGGCGGCATCAGCGGGTCCCAGGAGAACGAGGAGAGGCTGCGCAAGGCGGCCCAGTACCGGGCTGCCCGTGGCGGCGCCCGGAGATGCCGGCGATGCCCTGGCCGAGCTGGAACGCCAGAGCGACGACGGCGACGCCGGCACCGGCGAGCTGGCACCCCTGCGCCGTGGCGAGGACGAGGTCAAGCGGGCGCGCCTGATCGTGGACAGGGCCGTGGCGCGCGGGGACTTCGACAATCTGGCCCTCGCCGGCAAGCCGATCCCGGGACTGGGGGAGGCCCACGACCCCGACTGGTGGGTCAAGGGCCTGATCCAGCGCGAGAACATCACCGGGCTGGGACCGGCGGCCATCCTGCTCCGCACCGAGGACGCCGAACTCGACGGACGGCTCGACCGCCAGTACACGGAGCAGCAGGTCCGCGACGTCCTCGAGGACTTCAACTACCGCGTGATCGACGCGCGGCGCCAGCTCCTCGGCGGGCCGCCCGTCATCACCAAGCTCCGCGACGTCGACGCCGAGGTGGAGCGCTGGCGGGAGCGCCGGGCGGCAGCCCGCCGGGCAGCCGAGGCCGAGGCGCCGCCCGAGCCACCGAAGGCGACCTTCTGGCGGCGCCTCTGGCGCGGCAGGAGCTGAGCCCTACATCTCGGCGTAGCGCTTCGCCTGTCCGAGCGCCTCGTGCATCCCCGCGGCGTCGTGCACCGTCCCGTAGGCGGGGGTGTCGCGCTGGTACCGCCAGCCCTCCGCGAGGGGTCCCGCGTCCACGGCGTCGAAGCCGAACTCGTCGAGGAGCTCCACGACGGCCTGCTTGGCGTCGGAGTCGTCGCCGGCGATGGGCAGCGCTCGGCGGTTCGGCGTCCCGGCCGGTGTGCCGTCCGTGGTCAGCTGCGAGGCGAGGATGTTGTTGAAGACCTTGACCACGGACGAGCCCGGCAGGCGGCGCTGCACCAGTTCGCTCGTCGTCGTGCTCTCGTCCTCCAGCTCGGCGATCCGGCCGTCCCTGTACTCGTAGTAGTTGCACGTGTCGATCACGAGCTTGCCCACTAGCGGTTCCACCGGCACCGCGTCGAGAGCCTTCAGCGGAATGGTGACGACGACGACGTCGCCCTCCGTCGCCGCCTCCTCGATGGTCCCGGCGCGCGCCGTCCCGCCGAGCTCGCCGACGAGGTCCTGCAGCGACTCCGGACCGCGGGAGTTGCTCAGCACGACCCGGTAGCCGCGCGCGACGGCGAGGCGTGCGAGCTGCGAACCGATGTGGCCGCTGCCGATGAAGCCGATGGTGCTGCGCGGGGCGCCTGTCTGCTCTGTGTTCTCAGTCATGCCCAGCACAACCTCCCCGACCCCGAGTTATTCCTCCTGGTCCCGGCTCACCGGCGGGCGTCGTCCGTCCAGACGTAGAACTTCTCGGGGCGCCCGGCCGATCCGTACTGCGGGACGATCCGCGCCTGCCCGCGCGACACGAGGAACTCGAGGTACCGCCGCGCACTCACGCGGGCCATGCCGAGACGCTCGGCGACGTCGGAGGCCGACGTCCCGCAGCCCTGCGTGCGCAGGTCCAGCATGACGGCGTCGAGCGTGGGCGCCGAGAGGCCCTTCGGCGTCGAGAGGGTAGCCGTGGCCGACGGCGAACCGCCCGCCGCGGTGCCCGCCGTCGTGCGCAGGAGCTGGTCGATGCGCCCCTGGTCGAGCGCCGCGGACCCGTCGGCCGTGTGCGCGTCGAGTTCCCGGCGGTACGCCACGTAGGAGTCCAGCCGTTGGTTCAGCACCGCGGCGCTGAAGGGCTTCACGAGGTAGTGCAGCACCCCGCCGGCGACGGCCGCCCGCACGGTGTCGAGTTCGCGGGCGGCGGTGATCGCGATGACGTCCAGCGGCTCGCCGGGCCGGTTGCGCAGCGCGCGCAGCACGTCGATGCCCGTCATGTCGGGCAGGTGGATGTCCAGCAGCACGAGGCGCGGCCGCAGCGCCTCGGCGAGCTCGAGTGCCCGTGCCCCGGTGTGCGCGGCGCCGACGACGTCGAACGCGCCGCGCGCGAGGAGGAACCCGGTGTGGATCCCGGCCACCTCGCGGTCGTCGTCCACCACCAGCGTGGGGATCGGGGCGGGTGCGACGGTCATGGCACCTGCAGGGAAGGGCGCGGGGCGACGACGAGCGACGGGCCGAGCCAGACGGTGAACTCGGCGCCGCCGAGCTCGGACCCGTCGACGACGACGTGCCCCGCGCGGCGGCGGGCGATACGGTCCACCAGTGCGAGGCCGAAACCGCGCGTGCCGGTGGAGCCGCCGTCCTTGGTCGAGTAGCCGGAGGAGAAGATGCCGTCCACCTGGTCCGCCGGGACCCCCGGACCGTCATCCGAGACGGTGATCCGGACGGCGTGGTCCTCGGCCGCGAGGTGCACCAGGACCTGCCCGTCCGGCCGTCCGCTGCCGGTCACCGCTTCCATCGCGTTGTCGATCAGGATGCCGAGCACTGTCACGACGTCGGTGGTGCCGTCGGGTTCGAGCACCGAGGTGTCGTCGATGGCCAGGGTGATGCCTTTCTCCGCCGCGATGGTGCTCTTGGTCATGAGCAGGCTCGCGGCGTCCGGATCCTGGATGCCGGGGGCGATGCTGCCCGACACGAGCGACCCGCCGTGCCCGGAGCGTGAGATGAAGTCCACGGCCTGCGCGGTGCGGCCGAGCTCGAGGAGCCCGGAGATGGTGTGCATCCGGTTGGCGAACTCGTGGGCCTGGGCCCGCAGCGCCTGGGTGGCGTCACGCTCGCCGTCGAGGTCGGTGAGCAGCTGGTAGAGCTCGGTGCGGTCGCGGAGGATCATGACGCGGCCCACGCGGGTGCCGTCTACGAGGGCGTCGGAGGTGCGGGCCAGGAGGACCCGCTCGCCGGACAGGACGGTCTCGTCCGTGTCGGCGGGGTCGGTGAGCAGTCGGGCGAGGGCCGGTTCCATGACGTCCGCCGCGGGCCGGCCCGTGGCGTCGTCGTCGAGCCCCAGCAGCCGCTTCGCCTCGTCGTTGAGGAGGGCGATCCGGTGGTGCTCGTCGACCGCGACCATGCCCTCGCTGATGCCGTGGATCATGGCGTCGCGCGTCTCGAGGAGGGACGCGATCTGCTCGGGCTCCAGGCGGTAGATCCGCCGCCACACGAGCCGGGAGATCCAGATGGCGCCTGCCGACCCGACGAGCGCGGCCACGATCAGCCACGCCAGCAGGCGGGGGAGGTCCTCGTAGAGGTCGGCGTCGAGCTCCGACTCCAGGGTGCCCACCGACGCGGTGCCGATGATGCTGCCGTCGGTGTCGAGGATGGGGACCTTCACGCGCCAGGACTTGCCGAGCGTGCCGGTCTGGGTCCCCACGAACGTCTTCCCGGAGAGGGGGATGGACGGGTCGGTGGAGACGACCTCGCCGATGAGGTCCGGGTTCGGGTGGGAGTAGCGGATACCGGCCTCGTCCGTGACGACGACGTACGTCACGCCCGTGGACTGGCGGATGAGGTCGGCGATGGGCTGGATCGTCGCGCTCGGGTCGGCCTCGTCGAAGGCGTCGATCACGGAGGGCAGCTGTGCCACCGACTGGGCGACGCCGACCATGCGGTCCTCGTACTGTTCGCGGATCTGCTGGCGCTGCATGGTGACCGCCGTGGATCCGGCGACGGCGACGATGACGAGGACGATGGCCAGCTGCAGCAGGAACAGCTGTGATCGAAGCGACATCGACCTGATCATCCTCATAGTGTGACACGCCCGGGCGCGTCACACCGGCGGAGGGTCACCGGGGGCGCAGTCCGTTCGTGACCACAAAGACCAATACGAGCACTACGACCGCATGCTTTACCGACGATCGGTGCTGTTCCTAGCCTAAGACCAGCAGTGGTGACCCACATCACATCTCAAGGAAGAGAACCCCATGACGATCGATCGCACGACGACGCGCCGCTCGACCCTCGCATCCCTCGCCCTCGTCTCCGCGCTCGCCCTCTCGGCCTGCAGCTCGATGACGGAGAGCACCACCGCCGGGGACGCCGAAGGGACCATCGAGAAACTCAACATCGTGGTCCCCGCCGATCCGGGTGGAGGCTGGGACCAGACCGGCCGCGCCATGGAGACGGACCTCAAGGAGAACGACCTCGTGGGCAGCGCCTCCGTGGTCAACGTCGGCGGGGCCGGCGGCACCAACGGCCTGGCCCAGCTCGCCACCGAGACGGACCCCAACACGCTCATGGTCATGGGCTACGTCATGGTCGGCGCTGTGGAGACCAACAACGCCGCCACGCGCATCGAGGACACCACCCCGATCGCCCGGCTCACCGAGGAGCCCCTCGTGATCGTGGTCCCCGAGAACTCGCCGTACCAGACCGTCCAGGACCTGCTCGACGACATCGAGTCCAAGGGCAAGGGCGTCTCCATCACGGGCGGGTCGGCGGGCGGTGCGGACCACATCCTCGCGGGCTCCATGCTCAAGGAGGCCGGCATCTCCCCGGACAACCTCAACTACATCCCCTACTCGGGTGGCGGTGAGTCCCTCGCTGCGCTGCTCGGCAACAAGGTCAACGCCGGCATCTCCGGCGTCGGCGAGTACGCGGAGCAGGTCGAGGCCGGCAAGCTCCGTGCGCTCGCGGTGTCCGGCGAGGAGGCGGCCCCGCAGCTGCCCGACACCCCGACCCTCACCGAGGAGGGTGTGGACCTCGTCCTGACCAACTGGCGCGGAGTCGTCGCACCCGGCACCATCGACGACGCCCAGGCCGACAAGCTGACGCAGCTCGTCACGGACATGCACGCGACCGACACCTGGAAGGCCACGCTCGAGGAGAACAACTGGTCGGACGCGTTCCTGACCGGCGAGGAGTTCCAGACCTTCCTCGACGAGGACATCACGAGCGTCAAGACGACCCTCACCGACATCGGACTGCTGTAGCCCATGAGTACCTCAATCCAGAACAGCCCCGGGAGCGGCACGACCGCCGCTCCCGGCAAGCCGATCGGTGAGCTGGTCTTCGCGCTCCTCATCGTCAGTATCGGCGTCGTCGGCTTCGTCGCCGGCGCCGGGATCCAGACCCCGCCGTCGGCCAGCGACATCGGACCCCGCGCCTTCCCCTTCACCGTCTCGGCGCTCCTCGTCGTCGTCGGAGCATGCCTGGTGGTCCAGGTGCTCCGCGGCCACCTGGGCGCCGCCGACGAGGGCGAGGATGTGGACGTCGAGGCGAGGACCGACTGGCTGACCGTCGGGAAGCTCGCCGGCTTCGTCCTGCTGCACGCGTTCCTGATCGTCCCCCTCGGCTGGCCCGTCGCCGCGGCCATCCTGTTCTTCGGCGCGGCCTGGTCCCTCGGGGCGCGCCCCTGGTGGCGCAACCTGGTGACCGCGATCCTCCTCGCCCTGGTGCTGCAGTTCGTGTTCGGCGGACTCCTCGGCGTCTCGCTGCCTCCGGGCTTCCTCGAAGGGCTGGGTATTTTCGGTGGATAACTTCGTCCTGCTGATGGAGGGCTTCGCCACGGCGATGCAGCCCATGTACCTCCTCTTCGCGCTCGGCGGGGTGCTCGTCGGCACCGCCGTCGGGGTGCTCCCGGGCATCGGCCCGGCCATGACGGTCGCGCTGCTCATGCCCATCACCTACAGCCTCGAGCCGACGGCGGCCATCATCGTCTTCGCCGGCATCTACTACGGCGGCATGTACGGCGGGTCCACCACATCCATCCTGCTCAACACGCCGGGCGAATCGGCCTCGATCGTCACGGCACTCGAGGGCAACAAGATGGCCAAGGCCGGCAGGGGAGCGGCCGCGCTGGCGACGGCGGCGGTCGGCTCGTTCGTCGCCGGGACCATCGCCACCGTCCTGCTGAGCTTCCTGGCCCCGTACGTCGCCGCATTCGCGGTGCAGATCGGCCCCGTGGAGTACGTCGCACTCATGGTGGTGGCCTTCCTGACGGTCGGCGCACTGCTCGGTTCCTCGGTGCTGCGGGGCCTCGCCTCGCTCGGTCTCGGCCTGTTCATCGCCCTCGTCGGCTTCGACTCGCTCACGGCCCAGCAGCGCTACACCTTCGGCAGCCCGTTCCTCGCGGACGGGATCGACGTCGTCCTCGTGGCGGTGGCGCTCTTCGCGGTCGGCGAGGCACTGTACGTGGCGTCCCGCCTGCGGCACGGACCCATCAAGGTCATACCCGTCACCGGTGGCTGGACGAGCTGGCTCCGCAAGGACGATCTCCGCCGGTCCTGGAAGCCGTGGCTGCGCGGCACGTTCATCGGATTCCCGGTGGGTACGATCCCGGCCGGCGGCGCCGACGTCGCGACCTTCCTGTCCTATGCCGCCGAGCGCAGGCTCGCGAAGGGCGAGAACAAGAAGCAGTTCGGCAAGGGCGCGATCGAGGGCGTGGCCGGTCCGGAGTCCGCGAACAACGCGGCGGCTGCCGGTGTGCTCGTGCCCCTGCTGACGCTCGGTATCCCGACGACGGCCACGGCCGCCATGATGCTCGTGGCGTTCCAGCGCTACCAGATCCCCGTGGGACCCCAGCTGTTCGAATCCAACAGCGCGCTCGTGTGGGCGCTCATCGCGAGCCTCTACGTGGGGAACCTGATGCTGCTCGTGCTGAACCTCCCGCTCGTCGGCATCTGGGTCAAGATCCTGCAGATCCCGAGGCCCTACCTGTACGCGGGCATCCTGGTGTTCGCGGTGCTGGGTGCGTTCTCGGTGAACTTCACGCCGATCGACGTCATCATCCTGCTGATCGTCGGAATCCTCGGGTTCTTCATGCGGCGGTTCGGCTACCCGATCGCACCGATGGTGGTGGGCCTGATCCTCGGACCCATCTTCGAGAGCCAGCTGCGCCGGTCGCTCGCGATCTCGCAGGGCGACCCGGTGGCGCTCATCCAGTCGCCGGTCGCCGCGACCATCTACGTCGTCCTGATCATCATCTTCGCCCTCTCGTTCCTGCTCAAGCGCCGGCAGCGCCAGTTCGAGGCGATGGTCGCAGCGAACGCCGATGCGTCCGACGTCGTCCGCGGCTCCGCGGCTCCGTCCGGGACCGCATCGTCCGAGGGGGTGTCGCCGGCGTCGTCGGCGTCCACCGCGCCGACGAGTGCGGGCACGGGCACCGCCACGGTGTCCTCGACGCCGACGAGTGCGGCGACCACCACCACCTCACCCCCGACCACGGCGTCCTCGACGCCGACGGCTCCTGACCGGAAGGACACCGACCGATGAGCGCCATCGTGGTGGGCTACGTGCCCAACGCCCTGGGGGAGGCCGCCGTCACCGAGGCCGTGGAGGAGGCGCGACGTCGCGGCGCCGAGCTGGTGGTCATCAACACCACCCGGGCCGACCGCCTGGTCAATCCCGCCTATGCCGACTCGGAGGATGTCTCGAAGCTGGAGGGCATGCTCAGTGCCACCGGTGTTCCGTACACCATCCGCCACAGCATCTCGGAGGCCACGGCGGCCGAGGAGGTCGTCGACACGGCGGAGGAGTTGGCGGCGGAGCTGATCGTGATCGGCCTGCGGCACAGAACGCCGGTGGGCAAGCTCATCATGGGGTCGACGGCACAGACGATCCTGCTGTCGGCGCCCTGCAACGTCCTGGCGGTCAAGCTGCCCTGACGTTCGACCCATCACCGATCCGGCAGTCACGCTGCAACGTCCCTGGCGTTGCAGCGTGGCTGCCGGTTCTGTTGGACACCCCCCCCTCATGCCGCGGCCGGCTGGAGGACGAGATCGATCACCGAGTGCGCCAGCCTTGCTGACCCGTCTCGGCACCCCCTCATGCCGCGGCCGGCTGGAGGACGAGATCGATCACCGAGTGCGCCAGCCTTGCTGACCCGTCGGTCAGGGACACATCAGGTCGTGGTGTCACGCCTCGGTAGGTGCTGGACCCGTACGTGCTGGGTCCAGGTTTCCCGGTCCCTGATGTCGCGGTCGCAGGTGTTCCGGGAAGCGGCGGCGCGGCGGAAACGTACGTGTGCCCGGTGGGGGTGCGCCGCTCGATCGCGTGCCGTGGTCCGGGCAGGGGTTGTGACGACCAGCCGGACGCTTCCTTGATGTAGTTGCAGCTCTCGCACAATCCCTGCCCGCCCTCCGCGGTCGTCACGCTGGTGATCCGCCAAGGCAGGATGTGGTCGGCATGCCGGATCGGCGCGTCACAGTACGGTGTGCGGCAGGTGGCATCCCGTGCGGCGATCAACCGGCGGAGTCCGGGCGGGAAGAGCCGGGCGCGGGAGTCCATCGCCACCAACCGGCCGGTGTCCGGGGCCGTGTAGAGCCGCCGCAGCCAGACCTGAGCGGCGGGATCAGCAGTACCGCCGATGTCATCGACGCCGCTGAAGTGCCGGTCGCCGCTGGGGTGCCGGTCGGCGCCGGTATCGCCGGTGCCGCATGGGTGACGGCCGCCGCTGGGGTGCCGGTCGTCGCCGCTTTCATCGGTATCACCAGTGTTGCCGGTATCGCCGGTGCCGCGTGGGCGCCGGTCGCCGCCGCTTTCGTCGGTATCGCCGGTGCCGCCTGGGTGGCAGTCTCCGCGTGGGTGACGGTGTCCGCTGGAATGCCTGTCGTCGCCGCCCTCGTCCTTGGCTCCCTCGAGCGTGTTCCCGAGTCCGTCCTGGTGACCCCGGGTGTCGTTCCGCAGCAGATCACGGGCGATCTGGGCCGGCACGGAGCCGTAGCCGGGCAGGTAGGCCGGCTCGCTGTCACCCTGGAGCAGTGTGCGATCGGTCATGATCAGCTGCACTTCGGTCCGCACGCTTCCTGCCGCCGCACCGGTCAGGCGTTCGACGAAGGCGTCCGCCATCAGCTGCCCACGTCCGCGACCGCAACTCCCGCCTTCGCTGATCCGGGTATCCGCATGACGGGACAGCGCCGAGTACGCACTGATGGCTTCGGCGGCGGGAAGCAGCGCGGTCAGGTAGGCCATGGTGTCGGGCGCGGGGCGGCAACTGACGTAGCGCTCACTGACAGCCCTGCGGGCCCTGGCGACGGCGACCTCGGGTTCGAGGCGGTAGGCGATCTTCCGGGCCCTGCTCTTCACGCCCTGGGTGCCGACGCCCTCGAGCACACCGGTATCGGCTGCCAGTTCCGCGTCCACCGCCTGTCGGTTCTCCGCGCGGAGGCAGATGGTCTCGCGGACGATCAGAGTGGCGCGCCACTCGTTGAGCACCCCGGATTCGAGAGCTGCCAGGGTGTGGGGCAGATCGCCCACGAGCGCCCGGGCAAGCCCCAGCAGCCGCGAACCCTGGTGCGGCGATTCGCGACGCGCCAGAGCGACTTCGGCGCCAACTCCTCGACCACGCTGTTCGGCCGGAACCCCGGCGGCCGCCTCGGCCCGTCGTCGAGAAGTATCGAGGGCGAGTGCCGCGCGGGCCTGGGCAGCCGAGGCGGCGCACTTCAGGTCTTCGAGCGCCCGCAGCCGTGACACCAGTGCTTCCTCGTAGCCCTCGACCGGTGCATCGGGGAAAGGCGCATCAGGAAGAGCAGGCGCATCGGGAAGAGTGGCCGTCGTGGCACCACGGGTGCCCGACGTGGGAGGGGCCAGGCTCGCGATCCACCGGCGCACGGTAGAAGCGTCCACGCCCGGCGTGTCCGCGCCGGAAGGGGACCCCTCCGAGCCGCTTCCACCATTACCGAACATAGTAACTATTTTACTCTTTGTGAAATAGAACACAAGAGCGAATATGAACAAAGATCCGCCGGCCGGGCTCTTCGCGTGTGGCCAGGCCCGGGGGTCGCAGGACCGCGCCGCACGGAAAAGTTCGCCAAAGCTTTCATCGCGTGGGGCAGCTATCGCCCGTCGACTTGAGGTTCGACAGCCACTCTTGATGTAGCTGCTGTTTCAGAAACCGGCAGGTCATCCCTACCCCACCCGAGCGGACTTCTTCTTGCCGATATCCTTCCCTTTCGCAGCGACCGTCCTGTCCGGAGCACCCACGTCCCGGCAGGCCGAGCGGCAGCGGCTGCGATCACTCGACCGTTCCGGCCTCCTCGATTCCGGCGACGAGGAGCGCTTCGACCGCCTGACGCGCCGGGCGGTGACCCGGTTCGGGGTGACGACGGCGATCATCTCGCTCATCGCGGAGGACCGGCTCTACCTCAAGTCCTTCGTCGGTAACCTCCCGCGCACGATCGACCGCGACGCCGCGTTCTGCAACGTCACCATTCAGGGCGAGGACCCCCTGGTGGTGCCCGACCTCCTGGCGCATCCGCTCTTCCACGACAATCCGCTCGTGACGCAGGCACCCTTCATCCGCTTCTACGCGGGCGTACCACTGCGCGGGCCCGGTGGATGGTTCGTGGGCAGCATGTGCATCCTCGACACCAGGCCGCGGGAGCTGGGCGGGCAGGGGATCGCGCAACTCCGGCGCCTGGCGGACGAAGCCGAGCTGGAGGTGAACGGCGTCGGTCCCTCGTAGGACCCGATGACGCCGGGCGCCGAAGACGCCGGGCCCGACGACGCCGGGCCCGCTACGCTTTCGGCGCGAAGAGCTCGAGTGCGATGTTGTCCGGATCGCGGAACTCCAGGATGTAGCCCGCCCCGATGTCCTTCACGCCGGCATGCTGGGTGCCGCGCTCCTCGAGTTGCCGGACGGCGTCGTCGAGCACATCCCGGCCCTCGACGGTGAAGGAGAGGTGGTCGAGCCCCACGCGGTTCTCACTGAAGACGTCGTCCGCCACCGGCCGCAGACCCAGGAGGGTATCGCCGAGCTGGTAGATCACACCTCCGTACAGGAAGCCGAGCTGCTCGCGCGTCGCCTCGTCGGCGCCCTCCGGCACCTCGAAAGCGACGGGCAACCCGAAGACGGCGTCGTAGAACGCACGGGAGACATCGATGTCCTTGACGGTGAGGCGGACGTGGGCGTAGCCCTTGATGGGGATCGTCATGAACGCAGTCTTGCACGCCGAGCGCTTCCGCGGCAGGGCCGGGAATGGGAACACGCCGCCGAGCGCTGCACCGTGCATGAAGAAGATCGGATTCCTGTCCTTCGGCCACTACCAGGACGTGCGCGGCTCGCTGGTCCCGACGGCCCGCGAAGCCCTCGTCCAGGCCGTGGAGCTCGCCGTGGCGGCCGAGGAGCTCGGCGTGGACGGTGCCTACCTGCGGGTCCACCACTTCGCACCCCAGTACTCGGCGCCGTTCCCCCTGCTGGCCGCGATGGCCGCGCGCACGAAGACCATCGAGCTCGGCACCGGCGTGATCGACATGCGCTACGAGAACCCGCTCTACATGGCCGAGGAGGCCGCGGTCACGGACCTCATCAGCAACAGGCGTCTGCAGCTCGGCATCAGCCGCGGTTCGCCCGAGACAGCGCTCGACGGCTTCCGCAGCTTCGGCCACGTCCCGGCGGACGGCTCCACCGACGCCGACATGGCCCGCGACACGACGAACCTCTTCCGGGCGGCCATCGCCGGCCACGGCATCGCCGAGGCCAACCCGCGCATGACCGGGAGCACCGGGAAGCTGCCCATCGACCCGCTCTCGCCCGGACTGTCCGAGCGCATCTGGTGGGGCTCGGGAACCAGGGCGACAGCGCAGTGGACGGGGGAGCAGGGCATGAACCTCATGAGTTCCACGCTGCTGACGGAGGACACCGGCGTGCCGTTCGACGAGCTGCAGGCCGAGCAGATCGACATCTTCCGCAAGGCGTGGGCGCAGGCCGGCCACGAGAGGGCCGGGAGGGTCTCGGTGAGCCGCAGTATCCTGCCGATCGTCAGCGCGACCGACGAGTACTACTTCGGCGTCCGCGCACAGCGCGAGTCGACGGACCAGGTGGGGATCCTCGACGGCGCACCGTCCCGCTTCGGCCGCAGCTATATCGGCCCACCCGATGTCATCGCCGAACAGCTGGCAGTCGACGCAGCGGTGCAGGCCGCCGACACGCTGCTGGTGACCATCCCCAATCAGCTCGGCGTCGACTTCAACGCGGCGCTCCTCGGGAACATCGTCAACCTGGTGGGACCCGCGGCCGGTCTCCGCTGACCGGCGCAGCGGCCCGCCGGAGCCCCCAGTTGCCCGCCGGAGCCCCAGTGGCCCGCCGCAGCGCGGGCCCGCCGGGTGCCGGGGGTGGCTGCCGTCAGGACGCGGGGGTGCCCGCCGTCAGATCCAGGGCGACCTCGGCCACCGTGCGGCGGCTCTCCTGGGCCCGGGCGACCAGTTCCCGGAGGGCGTCGCGCTCGCTGATGCCGCGCTGCGCCATCAGGATCCCCTTGGCCATGCCGATGCGGTCGCGGGTCTGCAGCGCGGTGGAGAGTTCGGACTGGATACGCGCGGGGGTGTCGGTGGTCTGCACGTGGCCGAGCAGGGCGGCGGCGGAGGCCGCGAAGCGCGTCAGCGCACGCTCGGTGGCCTCATCGAACGTGTGGGCCCTGGTCGAGTAGACCTTCATGGCGCCGATCGTCGTCTGCCCCTGGATCAACGGCACGCTCTGGCACGAGCGGACCGACATCCCGGCCGCGGCCGCAGCCCATCGCGGCCAGCGCTGATCGGGGGTGGTGGTGTCGTCGGTCCGCGTGGGGGTGCTCGTCGCCCAGGCGGTGAGGCACGGTCCTTCGGAGAGCTCGTACTGGAGCTCGTCGGCTCGCAGGACGGACTGGTCCGTGGCGCCGCTGCTGGTGCGACGGCGGTGCCTGATGAGGGAGACGCCCGCACCGGTGGCGCCGGGAATGAGGTCCCGCGCCGCTTCGGCGAGGAGGTCCACGGCGTGCTGCACGGTCTCTTCGGTGAGGAGGAGTCCGCGGATGCGGCCGAAAGCCACGGCGAGATCGTTGAGAGTGGGCTCGGAGTTCACGGTATGCCTTAGAAGGTCCAAAGGTCGGTTGCACCGACCGAAGTCACCGCCCACTACTGGACCACATCCAAGATAGCGGCCCTCCCTGCGCCCGGCAAATCCGCCCGGCAGCCCTTCCGTGCCCGAGTCCTAGCCGGAAAAGTCCCTTGTCAGTACGATGGGCGCAGTTGGCCGGCAGTCAGCGGCTTTCTGCTTCCGAAGGGATCCGCGATGAACGACGACATCGTTCTCCGGCACACGGAGGACACGCGGCAGGTCCTGCAGGACCTGGTGATCGCCAGCGCCGGGCTTGCCGATTTCCTCGACCGCCTCGTCGAGGTTGCGGCCGCGGTCGTCCCCGGAGGCCACGGTCGGAGCATGGCGAGCGTGATCGTCCTGCGGCCGCGCACGAAGGCCGCGATCGCAGGCACCTGCCCGGCGGCCCGCACCCTCACGGCCATCCAGCACCGGTTCGACGACGGCCCCTGCATCCAGGCCGGAGCCACGGATCGCACGGTGCGGGTGGAGGATTTTGCCGCGGGGTCCGCGTTCCCGCTCTACGGCGCCGCGGCAGTGCAGAGGGGCATGCGCTCCGGCCTCTCGGTGCCGGTGCGGCTCGACGGTCCGGAGACGGCTGTCCTCACCTACTACTCGCGGGAGCCGAACGCCTTCCACGAGGAGGAGGTGGGACAGGCCGAGCTGCTCGCCGGCAGGGCCTCCACGCCCCTGGCTGTCGCGGTCCGGCTCGCACGGCTCACGGACAGGACCGAGCAGCTCACCGCCGCCATGGAGTCCCGCACCACCATCGACCTCGCGGCGGGCGTCATCATGGCACACCAGCGATGCACGCAGGACGAGGCCATCGGGATCCTGCGAGCGGCATCGAGCGCGCAGAACATGAGGCTCCGGGATCTCGCCTCGACCGTGCTCAGGAGCACCACCGATACCCCGATCACCACGCACTTCGACTGAGGCCCGGACGCCGGTCCAGCCACCGGTCCAGCCGCCGGTTCGCCCGCTCAGTCGCCGAGGGTCGCGAGGGCCGTTGCGGCGTCGTCCGCCGCTTCCCTCGCCTCGGTGACGGCGTCGTCCGCCTCACCCGCAGCACGGTCGAGGTCCGCCGCCTCGGTGACGAGGTCCGCCTGCTCCCGGCGCAGCGCGTCGAGCCGCTCCTCGAGATCCTCGATGGAGGCGGCGACACCGTCGCGCCGCACGGCGAGACGCTGTGACCTCCGCTGGAGGAGCGCGGCTGCGTCCTCGGCACTCGCGAGGGCGTCGCGCGCCTCCGAGAGGCGGGCCTCGGCGTCCCTGCGCGCCCGCGCGGTCGGCTTCCTCGGTCTCCGCCCCTGCCCGTCGGACGTGTCGCCGTCGTCCGTCCCGTTCCCGCCCTGTCCAGGGGCGGTGAAGGGACCGCCCACGGCACCGTCGAGGTCCACCGGATCCCAGCCGGAGGCCTCGAGGGTCCGGACCAGCCGCCCGGTCAGCACAGCCGCCGCGGCCGTCGGGTCCGCGAGCGCTGCACGCAGTGTCTGCTCCACGCCGGGCAGGGCTCCCGGTCCGACGTCGTACCCGGCCTCCGCGGCCGCGGCGAGGGACTGGCGCGCGACGGCGGAGAGGAGCCGCTGGCGCTGCTGGCCGAGCGCATGGAGCTGCGCGCGGTCGAGACTGGCCTGCGCGTCCTTGAGCGAGGCCCCGAGTTCCAGCACCTGCTCCACCTCGTCGCGGCGGCGCGTGACGAGCAGGTTGACGAGCCAGGCCGCCGAGGCCGGCTTGGGCAGCTTGCGGAGCACCGCGGCGAGGTCCTTGTCGCCCGCCTGCGCGGCCTCCTTCGCGGCGGCGTTCCGCGCATCGGTGAACTGGTCGAGCGGCAGCGCGTAGAGGGCGGAGGCCCGTTCCACCAGATCCATGGTGCTGCGTCCTTCCGTCATGTCCGCGCCGTGGCCGGGCACGCCCGATTATAGGGACCGGGCACGGGAGGCACCAGCGAAAGCCCGCCTGCCGGTGGACGGCCGCCCGCGATAGAGATGGAGGATCGGACCCAGCGCGCCCGGACGTCCCACCACGCCAGTTACAGGAGATCTCGTGTACACCTCGGTTGCAGACCAGACCACCGACCAGCTCGGCGGACCGCTCAGCGTCCTCGTCCGGCAGAAGCGGGACCACGTGAGGCTCCATGCGCTGATGGAGCGGCTGAAGGGGACCACGGGTGAGGACCAGGCAGCCGTCCTGATCGACATCTACCGCCTGGTCTTCCCCCACGCCTTCGCCGAGGAATCGGTGCTCTGGCCCGTGATGCGCCGGGTCCTCCCGGACGGCGGTGAGCTGACCCTCGAGGTGGAGCGCGAGCACCAGGAGGTCAACGAGCTGGTCCGGAAGCTCGAAGGGCTCGAGGACGGCTCGCCCGAGCGGGCGGAGGTCCTCGGCCGGCTCACCGAGGTGCTCGACGACGACGTCCGCGACGAGGAGGACGCCCTGTTCCCGCGGCTCCAGGCGCGGGTCGGCCGCCGCGAGCTGCAGGTGCTCGGCGTGCTCTGGGAGCTCGTCCGACGCATCGCCCCCACGCGGGCCCACCCGGTGGTCGCGCGTCGCCCGCCGGGCAACGTCGTCGCAGCACTGCCGCTGTCGGTCCTCGACCGGTGCCGGGACACCGTGGACCGGGCGCTCCTCGACGCTCCGGGCGGCGCGGGCTCCGCGCTCCACCGGGTCAGCTCGGCGCTGGCAGCGGCCTCGCACGCCGTCGAGCTGATGCCCATCATGCGCTCCGGCGAGGATCCCTCCACACGGTTCATCGCCGGCAGGCCGCCGTTCCCCTGGGGAACGGCGGCGCTGTGCGCCGCGGCCGTCGGGCTGGCTGCCGGGGCGGTGGCCGTCGGGGTGCGGCGGACCGCCCGCCGCGCCGGGTAGCGCTCGGGCCCGCCTAGCGCGGGGCCGGGATGCGCGTCCAGCAGCGGCGCCGCGCGGCATCGGGTGGTCCGTGGCGGCGATTGCGGTGTGTACTGGACGGAAGCGGCGTCCCCGCCGCCCTGCGAGGAGAGGACGTACGCGATGGAAGCCCGATGCCCCAGCTGCGGATCAGGCCTGATCGAACTCGACGAGGACCAGTGGCCGGCCGAAGGGCCCGTCCCCGCCGGGACGGTCGCCGTCTTCCAGTGCGAGCAGAACCACCGGGTCACCGTCGGGCAGACGCAGGTCTCTGGTTAGGTCTCGGCATCCTCGATGATGCGCGAGAGCTCGTCCCGCAGTGCCCGGGCCTCGTCCACGGTGATCTCGAGGTGCTGGTCCTGCTCCATCCAGCCGATGCTGATCGTCGGCCGGCCCTGCTCGTCCGGGGCGTGGGACAGCCCGACGGCGAGGGCCCTGCCCCCGGTCCGCGTGACGTCCCCGACGATCATCTCGCCGCCGTCATCCTCTGCAATGGCCATGGTTCCTCCTCCGGTCCTCCTGCACCTCCCATGCTAGGCGCCGGGCTCGGCCGGGCGCAGCGCCAGATTCGGGTGCGGCAGGTCGAAGCCGTCGTCGGTCAGCGAGTCCCGGTCGAACTCGTCCGGTAGCAGTACCGCGGTGACCCTGCTGTCGCGGATCGTGGGACCTGCCGTCCCCGGCTCGAGCGGCGCGCATTCCAGCCCCACCCCGATGCCCTCCTCGATGAGGAGGCAGACGGTGCCGTCGGCGCCCGTGCCGCCCACCGGCACCGCCGCGAAGTACTCGACGCCGTCGCGCTCGGCCAGGAAGCGGGTGCTGGCGAGGTCGATGCCGTCGAGGTCCGTCTGGATGGTCAGCACGTCCTGCTCCGCCTGCTCCTGTTCCAGCAGGCCCAGCACCGGACCCGTGCACGCCGTGAGGGCGAGGACCGCCGCGCAGCTCCAAGCGGTCGGCAGGAGGAAGCGGGACGGCAGGCGGCGCATGGGACTCCGGGGCGGTGGAAGGGTCGGTGGCGCCTCCAGCCTAGCGAAGCGCGGCAGCCTAGGGTGGAGGCCATGGAATCCTCCCTGGCAGGGCGCACGATCGTGGTCACCGGCGTCAGCCGGCGCAGGGGCATCGGCTACGCCGTGGCCTCACGCCTGGCCGGCCTGGGTGCCAGCCTCTTCCTGCACCACTACGCGCCGCACGACGCCGAGCAGCCCTGGGGCGCGGACAGCATCGACGACGTCGTCGCGTCCCTCCGCGGGCGGCTGCGCGACGGTGCCACCCTGGCCCACGCCGGGATCGACCTCGCGCGGCACGACGGCGGGGAGCAGCTCATCGCCGAAGCCCGCTCGGCGCTCGGGCACCTCGACGGCCTCGTGTGCAACCACGCGAAGAGCGGGGGCGACGGGCGGCTCGACGAGATCACCTGGGAGGACCTCGACGCGCACTGGCAGGTCAACACGCGCTCCACGGTCCTCGCCACGAAGCACTTCGCCGAACAGCACGACGGCCGGAAGGGCGGGCGCGTGATCTGGATGACGTCCGGGCAGGTGGCCGGCCCGATGACGGGGGAGATCGCGTACGCGGCGTCCAAGGCGGCGCTCGCCGGACTGACCGCCTCCGTCGCCGACCACCTCGTGGACCGGCGCATCCTCCTCAACACCGTCAACCCCGGCCCCGTCAACACCGGCTACCTCGACGACGCCACGGCGGACCGGCCGCCCGAGACGCTGCAGGAGGTCCTCGCGCACTGCCCGTCGGGGCGCTTCGGTGAACCCGACGACCCCGCGCGGCTCATCGCGTGGCTGCTGAGCGACGAGGGCCGGTGGATGGTGGGCCAGGTGCTGAGCACGGAGGGCGGGTTCCGGCGATGGTGACGCCTAGCGGATCCCACTACGGGCCAGCCCCTGCACGAAGTACTTCTGGAACGCGAGGAACATGAGGACGATCGGCGTGATGGAGAGCAGCGCGAGGGCCATGATGGCGCCGTAGTCCGCTCCATACTGACCCTGCAGGTACAGCAGCCCGATGGGCAGCGTGAACAGCTGGGCGTCCTTCAGGGCGATCAGCGGCCAGGCGAAATCGTTCCACTGGTACATGACCGTGAGCAGCACCAGCACCGCGACGAGCGGCTTGCACAGCGGCAGGACGATCTGCAGGAAGATGCGCACGGCACCCGCGCCGTCCATCCTGGCCGCTTCCATCAGCTCGTCCGGGATGGCGATGATGAACTGCCGGGCGAGGAAGATCCCGAAGGCCGACGCCGCCGACGGGAAGATGACCGCCCAGAAGGTGCCGTAGATCCCGAGCTCGGTGACCAGGCGGAACTGCGCCACCATGAGTACCTGGACGGGCACCATCATGGTGCTGAGCACCAGCAGGAAGACGAAACCCTTGCCCCTGAAATCCAGCTTCGCGAAGGCGTAGCCGGCGAGCAGGTTCACGGAGACGGTGAGGACCGTGATGATCGCCGTGACCACCACGGAATTGCCGAACCAGGTGGTCGTGGGGAAGTTCCCGAAGATGGTCCGGAAGTTGTCGAGGGTCCACTCCGACGGCCAGATGTGCAGCTCCCGGCTGACGACGTCGGCGCTCGGCGAGAAGGCGATGGTGATCATCCAGTACAGCGGGAACATCATCACCAGGCCGACGACGACGGCGGTCACCAGCCGGGCGATCGCGGAGGTGCGTTCCGCGGGCGAGACGCGCCGGATGCGGGATGTCTGGTTCATGGGGATCCTGTCCTGGTGGGAGGAGGAGCTAGCCGACGGTGTCCCGGGAGCGGTTGCCCCGCCACTGGATCGCCGTGAAGACGAGGGTGATCAGGAAGATGACGATCCCGATGGCCGCGGCGTAGCTCTGGTCGCGGGTGACGAAGCCGTTCTCGTAGGCGTAGGTGACGAGCACGGAGGTGGACCGGCCGGGGCCGCCGCCGGTCATCACGAAGATGGTGTCGAAGACCTGGAACGAGTAGATGACATCCATGATCAGGAGGAAGAACGTGGACGGGCCCACGAGGGGCACCGTCAGGTAGCGGAACTGCTGCCACGAGCTCGCCCCCTCCAGCCGGGCCGCCTCGTACAGCTCGGGGGAGATGCCCTGCAGCCCGGCGAGGTAGATGACCATGTTGAACCCCACCCGGATCCACAGGGTCACGAGGATGACCGAGGCGAAGGCCGCCGTGCCCTGCGACTGCCACGGGACGGTGGCGAGCCCGCTCTCCCGGAGCAGCTTGTTGACGATGCCCGTGGCCTCGTCGAACAGCAGGACGCCCATGAGGGCTGTGGCGATCCCCGAGATGACCATGGGCAGGTAGATCAGGGTGCGGAACAGCCGCCGCCCCGGGAGCACCGAGTTCATGAGCACCGCGAGGCCGAGCCCGAGGGCCAGGCTCGACGGCACGGTGATCAGCGTGAACGCGGCGGTGTTGAGCGCCGACTGCCAGAACGTGGGATCCGTGACGAGGCGCCGGTAGTTCTCGAGGCCCACCCAGCCGCTGGCCCCGAAGCCGCTGGACTCCTGGAAGCTGATGAGGAACGCCCAGCCCAGCGGGAGGAAGAGGAAGACGCCGAGCAGGATCAGGTTGGGGCCGAGGAACCCCGCGGCCGCCCCGGTGGAGAGCCGCTGGCGGGAGGCCCTGCCGGGCCTGGCCGTGTAGGTCGCCGCGGGGGAGGGCGGCGGGCGGGTACTGCCGGTCGACTCCTCGCGGGCCGAGGTGTCGGCGGACATCAGCCGGCTGCCGCGTCGACGGCCGCCGCGATGTTCGCGAGCGTCCGGTCCACCGGCTGGCCCTGCGTGAAGGCGGCCTCCAGTTCGTCCCTCAGTTTCGGATTGATGGCCGCCATGGCCGGCGCGGTGAGCTGCTCGACGTCGCCCGGCTCCAGGGTGGTGGCCTGCTCGACGAAGATGCCCGCGATGTCGGGCCGCGTCTGGTAGTCCAGCTCGGTGCCGACGAGGCTGTTCAGGGTGGGCAGCTCCATGGCGCGGGCGCAGAAGTCGGACATCTGGTCGGGCTGCGTCATGAACTTCAGGAACTCGGCCGCGAGCTCGGGGTTGCGGGCGTTCTTGGTGGCGACGAGGGCGTTCCCGCCGAGGTCGCAGGCGCCACGCTCGTCCCGCGGGAGGTAGGTGGCGCCCCACTCGAAGTCCTTGATGTTCTCCTCGAGGCCGGGCAGCACGAAGTTGCCGACGAAGGCCATCGCCGTCGTGCCGGCGGAGAAGGCGTCGTCCGCGTAGGTCGAGGACTTCACGGAGCTGCTCGGCGGGACGAGGGCGTCGGTGAAGAAACCCTGCGTGAACTCGAGTGCCCTGGTCCCGGCGTCGGACTCGATGGCCGAGCCGGTGAGGCCGTCGTCGAAGAGCCGCCCGCCGGCCTGGAACAGCCAGCTCAGCCAGCGGGTGGAGCCGCCGAGCTGCCAGTTGTACACGAAGGGGTAGAGGTCGTCGGGGATGGATCCGCGCAGCTTCTCGGCCACCTGCCGGAACTCGTCCCAGGTCCACGCGGAGTCGAGGCTGTCCGGGACGCTCGTGATACCGGCCTGCTCGAAGAGGTCCGTACGGTACACCAGCGCCGAGGTGTCCGTCTGGTGGGGGACGCCGAAGGGCTTGCCGTCGAACTGCACCGCCTGCCACATGGCCGGGAGGAACTCCTCGGCGGCGGCCGTGTCGAAGTAGCTGCTGAGGTCCAGGAGCTGGTCCTGGCTGCTGTACGCACCGATGGTGCCGTAGTCCACGCGGAAGAGGTCCGGGGCCGTCCCGGCCTGGAGCTGCGCGTCGATGTTCTGGAAGATCTGTTCGTACGGGACGAGGTTGAGCTCCACCTTCGTCCCCGAGTTCGCGGCCTCGAAGGCGGCGATGCCACTCCGGAAGCCCTCCTCCTCGGCCGCGCTGCCCCACGTGGTGAAGGTGAGGGTGTTCGCGTCGCCGTCGCCGCCGTCGTCGGTGCCACCGCCCGAGAATCCGGCGCAGCCGTTGAGAGCCGCTGCCGCTGCGAGGAAACCTGCGCCGCCGAGAATCTGCCGTCTGGAAATGGTCATCGTCGTACCTTCCGGGTCAGGGTGCTCATAACGTACAGCACCGCACCGACACGGTCACGGCGCTTGCTCCCCGGCAGCGATGGCGCTAGGGATCGCCCGGCAGGAGCGTCAGAAACCGACGAGGGCGTGCGGCACGTAGTGCTCCTCGAGGGCGGCGACCTCGTCCGCGGTCAGCTCGAGGTCCAGCGAGGCGAGGGCGTCCTCGAGGTGGTGCGGCTTGCCGACGCCGACGATCGGCGCGGACACGACGGGATTGCGGGACACCCACGCCAGGGCCACCTGCGCCCGGGTCACGCCCCGCGCCTCGGCCACCGTGCCGACGGCGTCGGAGACACGGCGGTCGGCGTCGACGGTGCCGTAGAGGGTCTTGCCGAACTGGTCGGACTCCGAGCGTGACGTCGTCTCGTCCCAGGCGCGGGCGAGCTTGCCGCGTGCGAGCGGGCTCCAGGGCAGGACGCCGATGCCCTGGTCGGCGCACAGCCCGTACATCTCGCGTTCCTCCTCGCGGTTGATCAGGTTGTAGTGGTCCTGCATGGTGACGAACCTCGTCCACCCGTTCAGGCGCTGGAGGTAGAGGGCTTTCGAGAACTGCCACGCGTACATCGAGGACGCGCCGATGTAGCGCACCTTGCCCGCCTTCACGACGTCGTGGAGGGCCTCGAGGGTCTCCTCGAGCGGTGTCGAGGGATCGAAGCGGTGGATCTGGTACAGGTCCACGTAGTCGGTGCCGAGCCGGCGGAGGCTGTTGTCCAGTTCCGCGAGGATCGCCTTGCGGGAGAGTCCCGCGCCGTTGGGGCCCTCGTGCATGCGCCCGTGGACCTTCGTGGCGATCACGGTCTCGTCGCGGCGCGTGAACTCGGCCAGGGCGCGGCCCACGATCTCCTCGCTCGAGCCGTCCGAGTAGACGTTCGCGGTGTCGAAGAAGTTGATCCCGGCGTCCACGGCCGCCCGGATCAGGGGCCGGCTCTCCTCCTCGGGGAGCGTCCAGGCATGGTTCCCCCGGTCCGGGGTGCCGTAGCTCATGCAGCCGAGGGCGAGCGGCGAGATGTCGAGGCCTGTGGATCCGAGTTTCACGTAGCGCATGGGGTCACCTTTGGTCGCGTCGGGAGGTAGGTCCCACTGTAGTCAGGGCCGGGCGGACCCTGGCGAGGGATGGCCGATCGCACCGGGGGTGGTGCGGGCGCCCAGCGACACCGTTCGTTGCCGTGCGCGCCCGCGGGCAGGACCCTCGCGGGTCGGGCAGGGTGCTTCCCCCACGGAACCCCCGCTCTGCCGACAGCAACTGTAGCGATGCTCCGGCCAGGAACAAACCGTACGACCGGTTTATGTCGTGCCGTGCAGGAAGACGTCCACGAGGTGCGTCGCGTGCTCCTGCCGGTCGGCGGCCAGCACGCCGGGCAGCAGCATCCGCCACAGGTCGGCGAGGCGCACGAGCATGTCCTGCCTCCCCGTCAGGATGCTGGAGACCATCTGCACGCCCGTGTAGGACCCGACGACGAGGCGGGCGAAGGCCTCGGGATCGAGGTCCCGGCGCAGGTCGCCCTCGTCCTGGGCCGTGCGCGCGAGCTCCGCGCAGCGTGCCGACCAGTCGAGGTAGGGCTGCCGGACGTCGTGCCCGAAGGCCGACGCCTCGAAGGTCAGGCGGATACCGGCGCGCATCACCGAGTGCTCGAGGAGCTGCAGTGCGAACCCGCGGCAGATGAGCACGAGGGTCTCCAGCGCGGGCCGGCCCAGGGCCTGCACGCGCACGCCGTCCGCGGAGGCGATCGCGTGCTGCTCGTCGATGACGGCGACCGCGAGGTCCTCCTTCGCGGGGAAGTGGAAGTACAGCGCACCCTTGGTGACCCCGGCCTGGGTGGCGACGGTCGCCAGGGCGGTACCGCCGTACCCCTGCTCCTCGAAGATGCGGGCGGCGGCGCCGATGATCGCCGCGCGCGTGGTCCGCGCACGCTCCTGCTGCACCATCAGCGCGCACCGGGGCGGGATAAGCGCTTCATCCTCCAATTGTCCGCCGGATGGCAAGGGCCACGCCGAATGTTGCGCCCGGCTAGGGCAGGATGGCTACGTGACACGCGCAGCATCAGAGAACCCGGACGACCAGACAGCACCCCGGCGCCGGCCCGGACGGTGGCGGACACCCAGGCCCGCCCCGGCCCCGGAGCCGCACGGCTCATCGGTGGCCCGGCGGTTCCGCCCGCACGCCTTCGCCGACGGGCTGAGGGTCAGCGCGGCCTGGACGGCCCGGAGCATCATCGTCCTCGCCGGCCTCGTCATCCTCTGGTACGTGACCCGCGCGCTGTGGTCCATCGTCCTGCCCGCGCTGTTCGCCCTGCTCCTCGCCTCCGTCCTCTGGCCCGTCAACCGGTTCCTGCGCCGGGGCCTGCCGAAGGTCCTCGCCGCCCTCGTGACGCTGCTCGGCTTCATCGGCGTGGTCGTCGGGATCGGTGCGCTGACCGTCCCCGCCATCGCGAGCGGCATCGCCGATCTCTCCGGCCTGGCACGGGACAACGTCGCGGACCTCGCTTCCTTCGTGGCCGGTCCGCCGCTCAACCTCGACGCGGTGAACCTCGACGGCATCGTGGACACCGCCCTGGCGCAGCTGCAGGCGAACGTCGGGAACATCGTCACCGGTATCAGGGCGGGCCTGGGTGAGGTGACCTCGGCGACCGTCGTCGTGCTGCTGGCCCTGGTGTTCACGTTCTTCTGCCTGAAGGACGGCGACCGCTTCATGCCGTGGGCGTCCCGCTGGACCAACTCCGCGGCCTACGTCCACGCGTCGATGATCGCCAGTGGCACCTGGAAGGCGCTCTCCTCCTACATCCTCGCCCAGGCCACGGTCGCGCTGGTGGACGCCGTGTTCATCGGGCTGGGACTCGTCCTGCTGGACATCCCGCTCGCCGTCCCGCTGGCCGTGCTCGTGTTCTTCTCCGCCTTCGTGCCCGTGGTCGGCGCCATCGTGTCCGGGCTCGTGGCCACGCTCGTGGCATTCCTCGCGTACGGCTGGGTGAGCGCGCTGATCGTGCTCGGGCTCGTGATCCTGGTGCAGCAGCTCGAGAGCAACTTCATCCAGCCCCTGCTCGTGGGCCGCACGCTCGAGATCCATCCCGCCGTCGTCCTGGCCTCCGTCACGGCGGGCGGCACACTCTTCGGCATCGTCGGGGCCTTCCTCGCCGTGCCCACCACGGCCGTCGCGATCGTGATCCTCCGGTACCTGCGCGACCTGTCCATCGAGAACCGCCCGGAGACAGGGGTGGCATCCGGCAACCCCGGGGCCGTCCCGGCCCCCGCCGCCTCCGACACCGGCGCCGACGGTGCCGCAGCCGCCCCCGAGGCCGTGGGGCACGGCGTGGAGCGGCCCGATGACTAGGCGGACCGTGATCGCCGTGCTGGAGGGCGCGCATCCCGTGCGGGGGCTCGAGCGCCTCGCCGGTCTCGCCGAGGTGCGGGTCACCCCGGCCGAGGGCCTGGCCCGGGCGCTCGACGGCGCCGACGTGCTCTACCTCTGGGACTACTTCTCCGGCGCGCTGCCCGCCGCGTGGCACGCCGCGGGTTCGCTCCGCTGGTTGCACGTGGCCGCCGCCGGCGTGGACAAGCTGCTCTTCCCCGAACTGGTGGCCTCCGACGTCGTCGTGACCAACGCGCACGGCGTCTTCGATCAGCCCATGGCGGAGTACGTGCTGGGCGCCATGCTGCATGCGGCGAAGGGCTTCGGTCCACTCCGGGACGCCCAGCGCGAGGCACGCTGGGCCTGGCGGGAGGGCCGCAACATCGGCGGCAGCCGGGCGCTCGTGGTGGGGACGGGCAGCATCGGCCGCGCCACCGCCCGGCTCCTGCGGGCCGTCGGCGTGCGGGTCGAGGGTGCGGGGCGGACCGCCCGGGAGCACGACGACGACTTCGGCCGCGTGCACGCGACGGCGGACCTGGCGGCCGTGGTCGGTGCCTTCGACTACGTGATCCTCCTGGCACCGCTGACCCCCGCCACCGAGAACCTCGTCAGCGCCGAGGTCCTCGGCGCCCTGAAGCCCAGCGCCGTCCTCATCAACGCCGGGCGCGGCCGGCTCGTGGACGAGGACGCCCTCGTCGGGCGACTGCAGGCCGGGGCACTCGCGGGCGCGGTGCTCGACACGGTCGCCGTCGAGCCGCTGCCGCCCGCGCACCCGCTGTGGTCCCTGCCGTCGGTGTTCGTCACGCCGCACATGGCGAGCAACGCCGATTCCTGGCTCGACGACCTCGCCGCGCAGTTCGAGCGGAACCTGCTGCTGTGGCTGGAGGGCCGGCCGCTGCCCGGGGTCGTGGACAAGACGCTCGGGTACGTGCCCTCCGGGCGTCCGTCCGGCGGCTAGGCCGGCGGCTAGGCCGGCGGTCAGGCGCGTGCCGTGGCTGCCAGTTCGCCACGCCACCACTGCACGGTCCGCTCGAGCGCGGTCTCCCGTGGCGTGGGCGAGATCCCCAGCACCAGCTGCGACGACGTCGAGTCCATGACGAACGGCCGGGCGAACTGGTAGGACATCTCGGCCAGCTCGCGCATGGACGGCAGCACGACGCCCAGCGCGCCGGACAGCCACCCGGGAGTCCCCGCCACCCGGGGTGCCGCGACCCCCGCGACCGACGCGAAGGCCTCGACGAGTGCACGCTGCGTGAGGGCGGGGAGGGTCGGTGCGTGCAGCACCCTGTCGCGGACCCGCGGCAGGTCCGCGGCCGCGATCATCGCCGCCGCGAGATCGGGGACGTAGGTGAACGAGTGCGCGGCGTCCGGGCTGCCCACGAGCTGGATCCGGGTGCCGTTCAGCACCGCCGGCACCATGCGCTCGCCGGCATGCGACATCCGCACCCGCGGGCCGAAGAAGTCCGACGCGACCACCGAGACGGTGTCCGTCGCCGATGCTGCCCGCGCCGCCAGCAGGGCCGTACGGACACCGCGCTTGCCGCCCTCCGCCGCGCGCTCGCTCTGCTCCGTCATGACCTGGTCCGGCCGGCTGTAGGAGTACAGGCTCTCGGGGAACACCGCGAGCGCACCCTCCCGTCCCGCGGCCTCGAGCACCACGGACTCGGCCGCCGGCAGTTCCCGCTGCCAGGCCGCCGCGGAGTAGGCGCTTCCGTGGATGCAATGAAAGATGGCGAGCGCCCCGGTGGCGGCGGTCGCCAGGGCGGAGGGGTCGGATACGTCGACGACCAGCTTCTCGATGCGGGGGTGGTCCGGCCCGCTGCCGGAACGGGTCAGGATGCGCACGGAGTCCCCCCGCTCCGCGAGCTGCTCCGCGATGGTCCAGCCGACGGGTCCTGCTCCGGTGACGATGTACTGGCTCATGGTGTGCCTTTCGGGGCGGTAGGAGTATGAGAGCAGTGCTCTCAGGGTCAAGGGTGACCCTGTTCCGTGGCAGAGTCAAGAGCGCTGCTCTCGAAAGTTGACACTGCTCTCTTCCGGCTGCGACAGTGGGGCCATGGCCGGAACACCGCGTGAACGCGCTCGCGAACAGACGCTCAGCGACATCACCCTCATCGGCCGCCGCCAGCTCGGCGAGGTGGGCGCGGCAGCCCTCTCCCTGCGCGCGGTGGCGAGGGAACTCGGCGTCGTCTCCTCGGCCGTCTACCGCTACGTCGCCAACCGGGACGAACTGCTCACCCTCCTGGTGGTCGATGCCTACACGGAACTCGGCGACGAGGTCGATGCCGCCGTCGCCTCCGCGGCACCGGCCGCCGTCGAGCGGTTCACGGCACTCGCCGGAGCGGTCCGGTCCTGGGCCGTGCGCGAACCCTCGCGCTACGCGCTGCTCTACGGCAGCCCCGTTCCCGGCTACGCGGCGCCCGGGGAACGGACCACGGCCCAGGGGACGCGCGTCGTCACGCTGCTCGCGCGCATCGTCGACGACGCCTGGCGTGCGGGGGACCTGCACGGCGCCGCCGGCCCGGCACCGGCGCACCTCGCCGGCGACTACGCCGCACTGCGCGGCCAGCTGTCGCTCGCCGCACCGGACCACGTCCTCGCGGCCACGGTGCAGGCCTGGTCGGCCCTGGTCGGTGCCGTCTCGTTCGAGGTCTTCGGCCAGTACGGCGCCGACACGTTCGCCGATCCGGATGCCCTCCACCACTACACGGTCGAGCGACTCGCCGCGCAGCTCGGGCTCCGTGCCGCAGGGGAGCAGGGCGCCTAGGCAGCCGCCTGGATGACGGGCAGCCAGGCCCATGGACCCCGGGCCCCCACGGGTGCAGCATGGGACCCATGGCCGGTGAACGCATGTACCCGATCCTGACGGTCCCGGACCTCGACGAGGCCATCACCTTCTACGAGGACCTCGGCTTCCACCGCACCTACCGCCAGGTGCGCCCCAACCCGCACGCCGTCGTCGAGCTGGAGGACATCGGCATCCATCTCTCCGCGGTGCCCGGATTCGATCCCGCAGCGTCCCTCGGCAGCGTCATCATCACGGTGCCCGACGCCGATGCGCTGTACCGGGCGTTCGCCGACGGGCTGCGGCGCACCCGCGGGCGGATCCCCTCCGCAGGCATCCCGCGGCTGCTGCGGCCCCGCCGGAAGCAGGGGACCACCAGCGGGTTCAGCGTGGTGGATGTCGGCGGCAATTGGCTGCGCATCTCCCGCACCGGCGACACCGAGGACGACGGGGCGGACCGTGCGACCGGCCTGGCCCGCGTCCTGGAGGTGGCCGCGCGGCAGGGGGACGCCCGCGGAGCCGAGGACACAGCCCTGGACGTCCTCGACCGGGGCCTCGCCCGCCACCCGGAGGCGCCCGCCGCCGACCGGGCGCGGGCCGAGCTCTACCGCGCGGAACTCCTGACCCGCCTGGGCCGGCATGCGTCCGCCCGGGCCGCCCTCGCACAGGCGGAGTCGCTCGTCGGCGCGGCGGAGGCGGAAGGACTCGCCGAGGACCTCGCCTCCGCCCGCGAGATCCTTGCCGGCGGGGAGCCCGGCGCACCCTAGGGGATTGGCGCCGGCCACGCGGCGGGTGAGACACTGACGGCTGCCGCCACCCCGCCGACCAGGAGCCCCCGTGCGCATCCGCCTGCCCCGACCGGAGACCCGCAACAGTGCGCGCCCGGTCTGGCTGTTCTTCGCCCTCGTCCACGCCGGGTTCCTCGCCCGCCTGCTGCCCTTCATCATCGGCGGCGGAGTGCTCAGCGACATCCGCTTCTACCGCGAGTGGGCGTACCAGGGGCTGGACGACGGCATCTGGCAGGGGATCGACACCGCGTGGGTGTACCCCGTGGGAGCCCTCGCACCGATGGTCCTCGCCACGGTCTTCGGCCCGTATCTCTACCAGCTCGCCTGGTTCCTGCTCTTCGCCGCGCTCAACGCCGTCGGCACCGCCGCGCTGGTCCGGCGGGGCACGCCGTCGTCGTTCACCGCCGCCTACTGGTGGCTGACGGCGACGGCGCTGCTCGGGCCGGTCGCGGTCGGCCGGATCGACGGCCTCACGGCACCCCTGGTGATCACCGCACTGCTCCTGGTCGCCGCCCGGCCGTTCGTTGCGTCCCTGCTGCTCAGCGCCGCCACGTGGATGAAGGTGTGGCCGGCCGCCGTCCTGCTCGCGGCGCTCGTCGTCGTCCGGACGGGCCGGCTGCGCATCCTCGGCGCGGGCCTCGCCCTCACCGCGGGTATCGCCGCGGTCGTCGCGGTGTCCGGCGACGTCCGCAACCTCACCGGCTTCCTCAGCGCGCAGGGCGCCCGCGGCATGCAGCTCGAGGCACCCCTCAGCACGCCCGGGGTGTGGCAGGCGATCACGGGGACCTCGGGCGCCTACTTCTTCGAGGACGAGGTCATCAACACCATGGAGGTCCGCGGCGCGCTGAGCGGGGTCGTGGGGGACCTCATGACACCGCTGCTGGTGCTGACCGTCGTCCTCGTGGCCGCGTTCCTCGCGATCGCCCTGCGCCGCGGAGCCCGGGCCGATGCCCTGCTCGCCACGGGATCGCTGGCGCTCGTGAGCACCCTCGTGGTCTTCAACAAGGTGGGCTCCCCGCAGTTCATGCTGTGGATCGCGGCCGTGATCGCCGGAGGGCTCGTGCTCGACCGCGCGGCGGAGTGGCGCTACCCGGCGCTCGCGATGCTCGCCTGCGCGGCCCTGACCACCCTCGTGTACCCGGTGTTCTACGACGCCCTGCGCTACGAGCTCAACCCGGCCGTCGCCGTCCTGCTCACGCTCCGGAACCTGCTCGTGGTGAGCATCCTCGTGTGGTCGCTGGTGCGGCTCGGACGCCTGACCGCCCGGGCCCGCGTCTCCGCCGCCGCGGCTACGGGTGCCTGACACCCTTCCCTGCGAGGACGGCGCGGTAGCCCTCCCGGTATGTCGGGTAGGTGAAGGAGAATCCCGTGGACCGGAGCAGCCCGCTGTCCACCCTGCGCGCACCGCCACGGGTCGGGGACACCTCGCCGCGGGGCGGTTCCGGCAGACCCAGCTCGGCGGCGAGGAACTGCAGCACCTCCCCGAGGTCCACGGGCAGTTCGTCACTGCCGAGATAGACAGGGGCGGGATGCGCCACCGCGGTGACCAGATGCACGATCGCCGCCGCGGCGTCGTCGCGGTGGATCCGATTGGTCCACTGCGGTTCCGCCGGCAGCACCGCCTCGCCGCTCGTCACCTGGTCGATCAGGCGCGTCCGGCCCGGTCCGTAGATCCCCGAGAGCCGGAGGACCGTCCCGTGGTCCGAGCGGCCCAGGAGCACCTGCTCGGCCTCGCGCACCAGCCGCGCCGTCGGCGCCGTACTCTCGGCGGGCGACTCCTCGGTGACGAGCGCGCCGTCGAAATCCCCGTACACCGCGGTGGAGGACACGAAGAGGATGCGCCGCGGTGAGACGCCGTCACGCTCGAGGGCGTCCAGCACGTTGCCCGTCGCATCCACGTACGCGCTGCGGTAGGCGGCCTCGGTGCGTTCCCCCGCCGCCGTGGCGACGACGACGACGTCGGTGTCCTCCGGGACCGGCGGCAGCGGCCGCGTCAGGTCCGCGGCCACGCCCTCGATGCCGGCGGGAAGCCGCCCGGGGGAGCGGCGCCAGCCGACCACGCGCTCACCGCGGGCGGCGAGCCGCAGCCCCACCTCCGTCCCGAGGTCACCGCAGCCTGCTATCAGCACCGTCATCGCCTGGCCGTCCTCCCCGCCGCAGGCCGGGGTGGCCGCGCACGACGCCAGTCTAGGCGCCCGTCCAGGCGCCGGCCGTAGACTGGCCCGCGGTGCGCCCGGCGGTCCCGGGCGGAGGAACGACAGCGAGGGGGACGCATGGGACGGGTCATCTCGGTCTCGGACAGCACGGTGATCGCGCGGTCGCCGCAGGCGCTCTACGCCATGGTCAGTGACGTGACGCGGATGGGCGAGTGGAGCCCGGAGAACCGGGGCGCAGTGCTGGCCGAAGGGAGCGGGGGGAGTGGCGGGATCTCCGTCGGCACGGTGTTCGACGGCGCCAACACGCGGGGGCGGGTCAGCTGGACCACGCGCTGCACCGTGACGGCCGCGGAGCCCGGCCGGGAGTTCGCGTTCCGCGTGCACGCGATCGGCGGCACGAAGCGCCGCGTCCCCGCCCGGATCGCGTCCTGGCAGTACACCTTCCGGGAGCACGACGGCGGGACGCTCGTCACCGAGACGTGGACGGACGACCGGCCCTGGCACGACGCCGCCGCGCAGGCCTTCGACTACGTGGCCACCGGCGGGACGACCTTCGCGGCGTTCCAGCGCGGGAACATCCGGCGCACGCTGCGCAACCTCAAGGCGGCGGCCGAGTCCGGCCCGTCCCGGCAGGGCCGCTAGTCCCGGATCCGCACCGCGGTCTCCCGCAGGTACAGGTCCACCCGCGTGTACGCGTCCCGCGTCAGCGCCTTCCAGAGTTCGACGGCGAGCCGCGGGTCCTCCTTCTCGATGGTCCGGATGGCCTGCGCGGTGAGCACCTTGACGTGCACGTCCTCCAGCGCCTTCACGGTCGTCTCCTGGCGGTCGTCGCTGCCGAGGGCGAGTTCACCGAACGTCATCCCGGCGCTCAGGGTGGTCAGCTTGAGGCGCTCGCCGGTGGGGCCGGGCACCGACGTGACGATCCTGCCGGACAGGATGAAGAACACGCCGCCGAAGGACTGCCCGACGCGCCGGACCACGTGGCCCTTCTCGTAGGTGCGGTCCTCCATGCGTGCGGTCAGTGCCTCGACGTCCTCGTCGGTGAGCGGGTTGAGCGCCGGGCACTGCGCCACCTCCACCCTCGAGGGGAGCAGGAGGTCCCCGCCGTACCGGGTGATGAGCTCGTTCTCGCACCATTCGACGGCGGCGGTGCGCGTGTCGAAGGTGGGGACGGGCCGGTCGACGTCCCTGAAGGTCTCCGCGAGGGTGCCCTCGCCGTCGATCAACACCAGGTCGCAGTCCACCTTCGTCAGGTTCTCGCGGACCTCGCCCAGCAGGCGGAGGGAGACGTCCGCCACCTCGTCGACGCGGCGCAGGTCGAGGACCACGAAGTCGACGTCGTCGTCGAGCCCGCTCAGTTCACGCACCATGGACTCCGTACCCGCGAACAGGAGGTCCCCGTTGAGCTCGATCACCCGGGCCTGGTGCCCGTGCTCCCGGAGCACGTCCATCGCCTCGTCGGTCCGGCGGATGCCCGACGGCGCGGCCGTGATGTCGTAGGTGGCGCGGATGGCCGACCGGCCCGCGCGCGCCGCCCGCACGAAGTGCAGTTCCATGTCCCGGGACATGCGCTGGCTCGTCGCCATGCCGCGCACGCTGCTGCCGTGCTCGTCGAGCGGCGGCGAGTACACGGCCAGTCCCACCTGGCCGGGCAGGACGGCGATCGTCCCGCCGCCCACCCCGCTCTTGGCCGGCATGCCCACGGTGCTGATCCACGAGCCCGCGTCGTCGTACATCCCGCAGGTGGTCATCACGGACAGGACCCGCTCGACCGCGAGGAGGTCCATGGCCTCCACGCCGGTCAGCGGGTTGCGCCCCGCGTTCGCCAGCGTGGCCGCCATGACGGACAGGTCCATACAGTTGACCAGCACGGAGCACTGCCGGAAGTAGTCCTCGATGACGGGCGTGGGATCGTCCTCGATGATGCCGAAGGACCGCAGGAGGTAGGCGAGGGCGCGGTTGCGGTGGCCGTGGTCCAGCTCGGACCGGAAGATCTCCTCGTCGACGCCGAGCTGGCGGCCGGCGAAGTGCGAATAGGTGCTGAGGATGCGCTTGAACCGCCGGTTGCCGCCGCGGGACTGTACGAGGGACGTGGCGGTCAGGGCGCCCGCGTTGATCATCGCGTTCGAGGGGCGGCCGCTGCCCGGTGCGAGGGAGATCTCGTTGAAGGAGTCTCCCGAGGGCTCCACGTCCACCTTGGCGTCCACGGCGTCCATCCCGAGGTCCGAGAGCGCCAGGCCGTAGGTGAAGGGCTTCGAGATGGACTGGATGGTGAATTCCTCGCGGGTGTCACCGACCTCGTACAGGTACCCGTCCACGGTGGTCAGGCAGATACCGAAATTGTCGGGATCGACGTTCGCCATGGCCGGGATGGTGCTGTAGGGCTTGCCGTCCTTCAGATCCGAGATCTCCCGGTGGATGGTCCGCAGGTAGCTCTCGATCGGTGATTCCATGCTGCCCACCCTACGGGGCGGGCGCCTCCCGCCCGTCGGGAAGGGGCAGGGAGGGGCAGCGGAGGACGGGGGAGGTCAGCGGGCGCGCACCGTGCCCAGCGTGTGGCGGAGGGAGAGGACGAAGAGCTGGGCGACGGCGGTGGCGACGCCGAGGAGCAGCAGGACCGGTGCCAGGCCGGCCGTGCGGCTGTACCAGGGGCTGACCGACGGGAAAGCCACCTGACCGGGGGTGAAGGACTCCAGGTACTGCTGCTCGTACACCGCCGGCGCCAGGAGGAAGAACACGCCGAACCCCACGAGGACACCCGCGGTGATCCACACCCACCGGTCGTACGGGTTGCGCGGTGTCGCGTCGTCCTGCCGGGCGGGAGCGGCGGGGACCACCTCGCGGATCGCGGAGGGCTCCGGACCGGGCTCCGGCTCCTGCGGCAGCGCGGGGGCCAGAGGGGCCGGTGACGCCATGCGCGAGGCCTGTTCCGTGGCGCCACCACGCTGGTAGATGCCGTCGTACCGCGGATCGTAGGTGGACTGCAGGCGGTCGCTGCTCATCGGTTTCCTCCCCCTGGACGGACGATTGCACCCTAGTAAAGCACGGTGCCGCCGCGCGGTCGCCCCTGCCGCCGGGTGCCGGGGAGGTGTGGATGGTTTGATGGAGGTCCGGCCGCCGGGACCCTGCGGCACGCACGACGATCGGAGACGGGAATGCCACGGCCACCGGCACGCAGCGCGACGAATGCGCCGCGCCTGTCCCTCCGGCCCCCGCAGGGCGTGACGCGCGTCGACGACCCGCGCCTGCTCGACGGGGACCACCGCGAGGGCGAGCACTACGAACGGCTGGCCCTCGACCGGCAGGAGCTCGCCGGCATCACGCTGCAGGAGTGCGTGCTCGAGGGGGTGTCGCTGGACGACACGGACCTGCGCGGCGCGCGCATCCTCGAGTGCGCGTTCGAGGACCTCTTCGCCCCGGTCTTCCGTGCCCCGCGCAGCAGCTGGCGGGAGACGTCGCTGCGCAGTACCCGGTGGGGGTCGGCGGAGCTCTACGACAGCCGGCTCGACGGGGTCCACCTGGACGGCGGGAAGCTCGACTACGTGAATCTCCGCAGCGCGCGGCTCACGGACGTCCTCGTGAGCGGATGCATCATCGGCGAGCTGGACCTCACGGGCGTGCGGGCCACGCGGCTCGCCCTGGCGGACTGCACCATCGGGACGCTCACGCTCGACGGCGCCCAGCTGCGCGACGCGGACCTCCGCACCAGCAGCTTCCGCGGCATCCAGGGGATCGACGGGCTGCGGGGCGTGACCATCGACGAGTACCAGCTGCAGCTGCTGGCGCCCTTCCTCGCGGAGAGCATGGGCCTGCGCATCGAGGGCTGAGGCGGGTCCGCCCTACTCGGCGGGGTGAGCGGGGCCCGAGGGGTGCGGGACGCCCGTGGGATGCCCGGGCCCGCCCGGATGGGCGGGACCGGAGGGGTGGCGGTCGGCGTCGTAGTCCCTGGCCGGGGCGGGAGTCGCCGCAGCAGGGGGACCGGCAGGAGGACCGGCGGGAGGACCGGCAGGAGGACCGGCGGGCCGGCCGGTGTCCTGGTCGGGGGTCTCGGCGCGGGCCGGGGCGGGAGCGGCCCCGGGAGCGGGATCGGCCTGCCGGGCCGGCCGGCCGGCGACAGGAGCGCGCAGCGGCGGACCGGCGGGCGCTTCGGGCGGGACCGCCGTCGGCTGCCGCGTGCGCGTCCGTACCCAGGGCTGCGCATCCGGGTACGCCGGAGCCGACGAGGAGTGGACGCCGTGGGGGCGGTGGCCGTCGCCGACGTGCACGGCATGCAGGCCGGCCGGCTGCAGCACCGGCAGCGCGACCACCGTGCGGGTGCGGTCGATGCCCCTGCGGTCGGCGAGCCGCACGATGACGACGGCCGTGACGCCCATGGTCAGGGCGGAGACGATGAGGCCGCTGACCGACCCCTCGGTGGAGTTCACGTCCACCAGCCCGAAGGCGCCGAGCACGAAGATGGTCATGTTGTTGATCGCGTGGACGGCGATCGCCGCCTCGAGCCCGCCCGTGCGCCAGCTGATCCAGCCGGCGAAGATCGCGAAGAGCGCGACGTCGGCCTGTCCGAGCGGATCGTACCCGTGGCCGAGGACGAACAGCGGCACGGGGAGCAGGATCGCGTAGGCGGGGTGCCGCAGCCAGCTGCCGATCGCCTGCATCAGGAAGCCCCGGAAGACGTATTCCTCCGCGGCGGCCTGGAACGGGACGGCGAGGACGGCCAGCACCAGCATGACGAGGAGGATCGACGTGTCCTGCTGCGCCGGTGCGGGGACGGACTCCTCGGGAAGGAGGAACCCGATCCCGGTCGACACGACGAGGCTCGCGAGGAAGACCGCCAGTGCGACACCCGTGCACACCGCGAGCCAGCGCCAGCGGATGCGGCCGGCCACGGAGGAGAGCAGGCCGAGGGGCCGCGGGCCCATGATCAGCGCCGCGAGGGCGAGGGCCGGGATCATCAGGATCAGCGACACCAGCGTGAAGGCGAACGTCACCGGGTTGCTGAGATCCAGTTCGGTCAGGGCATCGAGGTACGGGTCCACGCCGGTGGGCGAGAGGATGGCGGCGGCCATGCCCGCCACCACGACCACGAGGAGGAACACGATGTAGAACACGAAGCCGAGCAGCGCCGTGAGCAGCGGCTTCCACCAGCTGTGCCATGGCCACGAGAGGGCCAGGCGGTGGAATTCGTACTGTCCCTCGACCTGTCGCATGGATCTACCGTAGTGCGGATTCCCTCGTCTTTTCAGCGAGGTCCGCCTGCCGGTCCTGCCGGTGGCGCAGATGCCCCAGGAGGGTGACGACGGCGGAGAGCAGGGCGGAGACGGCCACGCCGAGCCAGAGGCCCACGGAGAGGGTCAGGGCTCCCACTACGGCACCCGCCATGATCAGTGCGATCGCCGAGGCGCGGCGCGCCCAGAACGGGCTCTTCCCGCCGGCGAGGCGGGAATCGGAGGCGAGGCCGGTGATGGTCGAGGTGACCACCACGGTGGTGATCTCGGCGACCTTGAGGCGCTTCGCCGTCGCGGCCTGGATGCCCATCATGGTCGCGAGCACCGACGTCGTGATGCTGCCCAGGACCTCCTCGGCGTGGACGTCGACCAGCGCGACGTACACCGCGAGGCCCGTCAGGCCGACGGTCACCGTGAGGAGGGTGCTGGAGGTGCGGCCGGACCACCCTTCCGGTCCCTTCCGCAGCACCCGGCCCGCGAGGGCCGCACCCACCATGAAGAAGACGAGGGCGAGGGCCGGCCGGAGGATCGGGAGCTCGGCGCCGCCGGCGAAGGCCATGCCCAGGAGGACGACGTTGCCGGTCATGTTGCCCGTGAAGACGCGGTCGAGCCCGAGATAGCCCACGGCGTCGATCACGCCCGTGGAGAACGTGAGCGCGAGCATGAGCCACAGATGCAGGCGGTCCGTGCCCACGCGATTCTTCTTCACCATGTTTTCCTTCGGTAACAACCTTGAAACGAATGTATACGAAGCTTATCGTCGTACCCGTGATTGTATTCAATATTGATCACCGTGCAGAAGCAGTTCCGTCCGTCCGTTCGTGAGGAACCCCATGCAGCACCACCCGCAGCACCCGCCGGCCCCGCGCCGTCGTCCCCGCAGGCCGGCGCGACTGATCGCCGCTGCCGCCGTCGCCCTGACCGCCCTGACCGCCTGCCAGCCCGTCCAGCCCCTCCCGGCCGCCCCGGTGCGCGACGACGTCACGAGCGTGCCCCTCCCCGACGCCGGCGTCAGGGAGGGGGGCGACCTCGTCATGGCGCTCTCCGCCGAGCCGGACCGCCTGGATCCGACGACGTCGTCGTCCCTCTACACGCGCTACGTCATGCAGACCATGTGCCAGAAGCTCTACGACATCGACGCCGACGGCGGACTCGTCCCGCAACTGGCCACGGCCCTGCCGCAGATCTCCGAGGACGGCCTCACCGTCACCATCCCCGTCCGCACCGACGCCGTGTTCGCCGACGGCGAGCCGTTCGACGCCGACGCCGTCCGCACCACCCTCGAACGCCACCTCACCCTCGAGGGGTCCACCCGCAAGAGCGAGCTGGGACCGATCAGCGACATCCGGGCGGTGGGCGCGGACCGCGTGCAGATCACCTACGAGAAGCCCTTCGCACCCCTCACGGCGGCGCTCGCCGACCGCGCCGGCATGATGCTCTCGCCCCGGGCGATCGCGGAGAAGGGCGCGGACTTCGGCAACAGCCCGGTGTGCGTGGGACCGTTCCGGTTCGTCGACCGCGTGCCGCAGACGTCCATCACCGTGGAGCGCGACCCGCTCTACTACGACGCCGACAACGTGCACCTGGACACCATCACCTACCGGATCATCACGGACGCGAACATCCGGGCCGCGAACCTGCGCTCCGGCGACGTGCAGGTGGCCGACACCATCTCCCCGCAGGACGTCGACGCCCTGCTCAAGGAGGACGGCGTAGGCGTGCTGCAGGTCGGATCACTCGGCTACCAGGGGCTCACGGTCAACGTGGGCAACACGGCGGGCGTCGGTGAGCCCCCGGGCAGCATCGACACCCCTCTCGCGCAGGAGAAGGCGGTCCGCATGGCCCTGTCCCTGTCGATCGACCGCGAGGCCCTCGTGAACACCGTGTTCAACAGCTGGTTCGAACCCGCCTGCTCGCCCATCTCACCCGACAGCCCGTACGCCTCCGAGGCGAGCGAGGCGTGCCCGCCCTACGATCCGGACGGGGCCAGGAAGCTCCTGGCGGACGCCGGCCTCGAGACGCCGTACCCCATCGAGATGCAGGTGACCAACACACCGGACACCCTGCGCTACGGCCAGGCGCTCCAGGCCGCCGTGGCCGACGGGGGCTTCGAGCTCACCGTGGTGCCGGTCGAGTACTCCACGCTCCTCGACGTGCAGTCCCAGGGCGACTTCGAAGCCCTCCAGCTCGGCTGGTCCGGGCGGATCGACCCGCACGGCAACATGTTCAACTTCCTGTCCACCGGCGGCGGCAACAACTACTCCGGCTACAGCAACCCCGCGGTGGACGAGCTGCTCACCGGCGCCGCGCGGATCAACGACGTCGACGAACGCGCGGCCCTCTACGGCCAGGCCGTGGAACTCGTGCAGGAGGACAACCCCCTCATCTACCTGTACCGGCAGCGGAGCCTCACCGCCTACAGCACCGACATCGCCGGCGTGGAGACCTTCGCCGACGGCGTCGTGCACCTCAGCAACGCCGCCTTCATCGAGCCGTCCGAGAGTGAGAACTGACATGGGCCGCTATCTCGTCACCCGGCTCTGGCAGTCGGCCGTCACCCTGATCCTCGCCTCGATCGTGGTCTTCATCGGTGTGCGGCAACTGCCCGGCGATCCCGCGCTCGCCATGGCGGGGGAGGAGGCGAGCCCCGAGCAGCTCGCCGCCGTGCGGGCCGAGATGGGCCTCGACCAGCCGCTCGTCACGCAGTACCTCGCGTTCGTGCGCAACATGTTCCGCGGCGACTTCGGGGAGTCCACCCGGACCGGCACCCCCGTCACGGAGCTGATCGCCACCACGCTGCCGGTCACCCTGTGGCTCTCGGCCTACGCGATCGTGGTGGCGATCGTCGTCGGGATCCTCTTCGGCGTGATCGCCGAACGGTTCCGCGGACGGTGGCCCGAGTGGGTCGCGAACGCCTTCGCCCTCATCGGTCTCTCCGTGCCCAACTTCTGGCTCGGGATCCTCGCCATCCTCTACCTCGCGGTGACCCTGGGCTGGTTCCCCGCCTCGGGCTACGTGGACGTGCTCTCGGATCCGTTCCGGGGGCTCTACTACCTCACGCTGCCGGCCCTGATCCTCGGCACCGGGCTCGCCGCCGTCATCATGCGCCAGACCCGCGCGTCGATGATCGAGACGATGACCACCGACTACGTCCGGACGGCCCGCGCCAAGGGCCTCGGCCGGGGCCGCGTCCTCATGCGGTACGGGCTACGGAACTCGCTGATCGTCGTCGTGACCATCGTGGGCCTGCAGCTCGGCGGCCTCATCTCCGGGGCCGTGGTGACGGAGCGCATCTTCGCGCTGCCGGGCTTCGGGAAGCTCACCCTCGACGCCGTCTTCACCCGCGACTACCCCGTCATCCAGGCGGTGGTGCTGATCATCACGGTCAGCTACATCCTCATCAACCTCGCCGTGGACGTCCTGTACTCGGTGGTCAACCCCAAGATCCGCGTCGAAGGAGCCAACTGATGGCCGTAGAGACACTGCCCCCGGGAGCCGGCGCGGGACTCGGCTCCGGCCGCGGCCGCATCCTGTCCTCCCTCCGCTCCAACCCGTTGGGCATCACGGGCGGCATTCTGCTCGTCCTCGTGGTGCTCGCCGCGGTCCTCGCCCCGGTCCTCGCGCCCTACCCGCCCACCGAGGTCCACTTCGACACCCCGTTCCAGCGACCCCTGACCGAGGGCTTCCTGCTCGGCACGGACGACCTCGGGCGGGACATCCTCTCGCGCCTGCTGTTCGGCATCCAGACCTCGCTGCAGGTCGGCGTGCTCTCCGTGCTCCTCGCCGTGATCATCGGGACGCCGCTGGGCCTCCTCGCGGGCTACTCCCGCGGGTTCGACGCCGTCATCTCCCGCCTCACGGACGTCACGCTCGCCTTCCCGTTCCTGATCATCGCCGTCGGGCTCGCCGCGATCAGCGGCCCCAGCCTCGGCAACGCGGCGGTCGCGCTCGGCATCGCGCAGATCCCCACCATGATCCGGGTGGTGCGCGGCGAGACACTGCGCATCAAGGAGAGCGACTTCGTGCTCGGCGCCCGCACCATGGACGCCTCGCCGACGTGGATCATGCTGCGGCATGTCCTGCCGAACGCCACGTCCGCGATCATCGTGCAGGCCACGGTGATCATGCCCGTCGCGGTGATCGGCGAGGCCCTGCTGTCCTTCCTCGGCCTCGGCATCCAGCCACCCACGCCGAGCCTCGGGATCATGCTCTCCGACGCCCAGCAGTACCTCTTCCGTGCACCCAGCGCGGCGATCTTCCCGGGCGTCGCGATCGCCCTGATCTGCCTCGCCTTCAACCTGTTCGGAGACGCCCTGCGCGATGCCTTCGACCCGACGAACACCAGCCGAAAGTGATCCGATGACGTACACACCCCCACCCTCCTTCACCACGCGGCCCACCCTCCAGGGCACGTTCGGCATGAGCGCCTCCACGCACTGGCTGGCCACCGCCTCCGCCCAGGCCGTCCTCGAGCGCGGCGGCAACGCGTTCGACGCCGCCGTGGCCGGGGCCTTCGTCCTGCACGTCGTCGAACCGCACCTCAACGGGCCGGGCGGCGACATGACCGGCGTCTTCGCCACCGCCGAGGAGCCGGGCCGGCCGGTCGTCCTGATGGGCCAGGGCCCCGCCCCGGCCGCCGCGACCCGCGAGCACTACCTCGCCGAGGGCCTCGAACTCGTCCCCGGCGCCGGTGCCCTCGCCGCGGCCGTCCCCGCCGCCGTCGACGCCTGGCTGCTCCTGCTGCGCGATCACGGGACGTGGGAACTCGGGGACGTCCTCGCCTTCGCCGTGGGGTACGCCCGGGACGGCCACCCGATCGTGGGGCGCGTCGGGGCGACCATCGCGGCCGTCGCTGACCTGTTCACCGAGCACTGGCCCACGTCGGCGGCCCTCTGGATGCCCGAGGGCAGGCCGCCCCGCGAGGGCGAGATCATCCGGAACGAGGCGTACGCCCGGGTCCTCGACTCCCTGGTCGGTGCCGCCGCGGACGGCGCCACGCGGGCCGAGGGGATCGACGCCGCCCGGCGCGAGTGGCGTACGGGGCTCGTGGCGCAGGCCTCCGCCGAGTTCGTGGCGACACCGCACCGGCACTCCTCGGGACTCGACCACGCCGGGGTCATCACCGTCGAGGACTTCGCGGACTTCGAGGCCTCCTACGAGGAGGCGACCACGCTCGAGTTCCGCGGCCACACCATCGCCAAGACCGGGCCGTGGGGCCAGGGGCCCGCGCTGCTGCAGACCCTCGCCATCCTCGACGGTTTCGACGACGAGCGCCTCGACCCGTCCACGGCACTCGGCGCGCACACCATCCTCGAGGCGCAGAAGCTCGCGATCGCCGACCGCGAGGCCTACTACGGCGACGCCCACGTCCCGATGGAGCACCTGCTCTCCCCGGAGTACGCCGCCGTACGCCGCGCGCTCATCACGGACGAGGCGTCGCTCGAGTTCCGGCCCGGCACCGTGCCGGGCGTCGAGCCCTTCACGCCGCCGCTGCGCACCGGCTACACGCCGCCCGCCCTCGCCGGCGGGAGCGGCTTCGCCGGGGTGGGGGAGCCCACCGTCTCCCGCAGCGGCGAGACGCGCGGCGACACCTGCCACATCGACGTCGTCGACTCCGCCGGCAACATGGTCTCCGCGACGCCGAGCGGAGGCTGGCTGCAGTCCTCGCCGGCCATCCCCGAGCTCGGGTTCTGCCTGGGCTCGCGGCTGCAGATGACGTGGCTCGAGGAGGGCGGCCCGTCCACCCTCGAGGCCGGCAAGCGCCCCCGCACCACGCTCACGCCGACGCTCATCCTGAAGGACGGCAGGCCCGTCGTCGCCCTCGGGTCGCCCGGCGGGGACCAGCAGGACCAGTGGCAGCTCCTCTACATCCTCCGCACCATCGTCGGCGGCTACACACCGCAGCAGGCCGTCGACGCACCGTCCCTCCACACCACCTCCATCCCCGGGTCCTTCTGGCCGCGCACCTGGGAGCCCGGCGGCGCCGTCGTCGAGGACCGGCTGGGCGAGGACGTCATCGCGGACCTCGAACGCCGGGGCCACGTCATCACGCGGGCGGGGGACTGGTCGCTCGGCCGGCTGTCCTCCGTCGCCAGGGACCACGAGACCGGTGTGCTCTCCGCCGCCGCCAACCCCCGAGGAGCACAGGGCTATGCTGCAGGACGCTGAGAACATCCTGGAGGTCACCGACCTGGAGGTCGCCTTCGGCGGGACGCCCGTCCTGCACCGCATCACCTTCTCCATGCGGCGCGGCGAACGCGTGGCCATCGTGGGCCAGTCCGGGTCCGGCAAGTCCACCGCGATCGGCGCGATCCTGCGCCTCCTGCCCGGCAGCGGGCGCATCACGCACGGCTCCATCGTGCTCGGTGCCGGACGCACCCGGGGCGACGTCGAGGACCTCGCCACGGCCACCGAGCCCGTGCTGCGGACCATCCGCGGGCAGCGCGTGGCGCTCGTCCCGCAGGACCCGATGTCCAACCTGAACCCGGCCATGAAGATCGGCCCGCAGGTCGCCGACGCGATCCTGGCGAGCCTGCGGGGCGAGGCGAGACCGGACCGCGCCGAGGTGCGCAGGCGCGCCGTCGCCCTCCTGTCCGAGGCCGGCATCCCCGACGCCGACCGCCGCTACGGGCAGTACCCGCACGAGTTCTCGGGCGGCATGCGGCAGCGCGTGCTCATCGCCATCGCCCTCGCGGGCGAACCGGAACTGCTCATCGCGGACGAGCCGACCTCCGCCCTGGACGTCACGGTCCAGCGGCAGATCCTCAACCACCTGCAGTCCCTCGTCGACGCCCGGGGCACCTCCCTGCTGTTCATCACGCACGACCTCGGGCTGGCCGCGGACCGCACCGACCGCATCATCGTCATGTCCGAGGGGAGCATCGTCGAGGTCGGCACGCCACGGCAGATCCTGCTGCACCCGCAGGAGGAGTACACGCAGCGGCTCGTCGCCGCGGCGCCCTCCGTCGCGGCGGTCCTCGACGCCGAACCGCTGACGGGTGCCGGCGCAGGGACGGCCCCCGCCCCGCCGATCCTCGTGGTGGAGAACCTCGTCAAGGAGTTCGCCCTCCGCGGCCAGCGCGGCAGCACCGTGCGCGCCGTGAACGACGTGTCCTTCTCGGTGGAACGCGGCACGACGACGGCGATCGTCGGCGAGTCCGGCTCCGGCAAGACGACCGTGGCGCGCATCATCCTCGGACTGGAGACCGCGACCTCCGGCCAGGCCCTGATCGACGGCGAATCCCTCACGACCACGCGCGGCGCCCAGCGCCGGGCGCTCCGCCGCAAGGTGCAGCCCGTCTTCCAGGACCCCTACGGCTCCCTCGACCCGACGTACAGCATCGAGCGCCTGATCGACGAGCCGCTGCGCATCTTCGGCGTCGGGGACCGCCGGAGCCGGCAGGACCGGGTCGGCGAGCTCCTGGACCAGGTGGCCCTGCCGCGGTCCGTCGCCCAGCGCCGGCCGAACGAACTCTCGGGCGGCCAGCGGCAGCGCGTGGCCATCGCCCGGGCGCTCGCCCTCGAACCGGAGCTGCTGATCTGCGACGAGGCGGTGTCCGCGCTCGACGTACTCGTACAGGACCAGATCCTGGCGCTGCTCGCAGACCTGCAGGATAGGCTCGGGCTCAGCTACCTCTTCATCACCCACGACCTCTCGGTGGTGCGGCAGATCGCGTCCGACGTGGTCGTGATGAAATCCGGAGACGTCGTCGAGAACGGTTCGGTGGACGACGTCTTCAACCGCCCGCAGGCGGAGTACACGAAGGAACTTCTTGGAGCGATCCCCGGTGCGGCCTTCGCGGCCTGAGACGGACGCGGCGGCCCCCCAGCGCGTCCTCGATGCCCTCCGCCGCGACATCATCCTCGGCACCCTGCAGCCCGGGGCCCGGGTGACGGAGGCCGCGCTCGCCGCCACGTACGGCGTCTCGCGCATCCCGGTGCGGGAGGCGCTGCGCGCCCTCGAGGCGGAGGGCTTCGTCGAGTCCAAGCCGTACGCCGGCTCCACCGTGGCCAAGATCCCGCTCGACGACGCCGAGGACCTGTTCGCCGTCCGCGGGGTCATCGAGGCCACCATCGCGCGCCGTGCCGCGCGTCGGGCGACGGCGCACTTCGCGGGCGAGGCGCCCAGCCCCCAGTGGTGGGCGGCACGCCGGGCCCTGGTCGGCATCCTCGACGACGGCGACCGCGCCGTGGCGGCCGACGCCCTCACGGACCTGCCCGAGCTCAACATCCGCTTCCACCTCGGCGTCGCCGAGCTCAGCGGCAGCGCCTCGCTGGCCGCCCTGCTCCGGCAGATCTCCGGCAAGATCGAGTGGCTCTACGCCGCGGACGTGGACAACCGGGGCAAGCAGTCGTGGGGCGAGCACCGCCTGATCATCGCGGCGATCGACGCCGGCAACGCGGGCGAGGCGGAACGCCTGATGGCGGGCCATGTGGGCTCCTCGCAGCGCGGGTACATGGAGCGTTTCGCGGCGGACGGACCAGGGACCGGTGCGGCGGGCGCTACAGGAACGGACGCAGCGGCGCGAGGATGAGCTCGCTGGCGCGGGCCACCAGGTGGCGGCCCTCCCACTCCTCCCGGGTCAGGACGCGGCTGTTGGAGGAATCCACCTCGAAGATCTGCTCCATGGTGCCCGCGAGGTCGCGGTCGAAGATCTCGAGGTTGATCTCGTAGTTGCCGGTGAGGCTCAGGCGGTCGATGTTCGCGGTGCCGACGGTGCTCCACTCGCCGTCGATCGTCGCCGTCTTCGCGTGGATCATCGAGTTCTGGTACAGCAGGATCTGCACGCCCGCATTGATCAGGGAGGAGTAGAACCCGCGGGACAGCCAGTCGGAGACCACGTGGTTGGAGTCCTCGGGGAGGATCACGCGGACGTCCACGCCGCGGCGGCTCGCCCGCAGCAGGGCGTCGAGGATCTGCCGGTCCGGGATGAAGTACGCCGTCGTGATGAAGATGTGGTGCTTGGCCCGGTTGATCGCCTCCAGGTAGACACCCCGGATGGGGAACACGAGGTAGGCGGGGATGTTGTTGACGGCGCGGATGCGCGGCTCCCAGAAGGAGGCGCTGAGATCGGGCAGCTCCGGCCTGCGCGGCTTCGCGCGGAGATTCCAGAAGTTCGCGAACGCCTCCCGGAGCTCCCACACGGACGGGCCGCGGATCTCGAGGTGCGTGTCCCGCCACTTCGTCGCGTACAGCGAGCCGATGTTGTACCCGCCCACGAAGCCGACCTCGTCGTCGACCACGAGCACCTTGCGATGGTCGAAACCGCTGCCGCGGATGTTCGTGAAGACGATCGACGGGCGCAGCACGGGGAAGCGGTAGGCGTTGACGAGCGGGTGGAAGGAGTAGAAGAACGGGTTGACCACCAGGTTCGCGAAGCCGTCGTAGATCACGAAGACCTTCACACCGCGCTCGGCGGCCCGGTTCACGGCGTCGCGGAACCGTGTTCCGACGGCGTCGCCCTTCCAGATGTACGTCTCGAGCAGCACCTGGTGCTCGGCGCCGTCGATGGCCGCGATCATCGCCTCGAAGAGGTCCTCGCCGTACGTGTACACCGTGGTGTCGGTGTCCGCGATCTTCGTGTGGAAGGTCCCGGGCTGGGGGAAGCCGGGGCGCCGGGTGCGGCGGCGCTTCTGGTAGGTGTCCACCCCGACGAGGCCGCCGATGACCACCGCCTGCGCGGAGAACAGGGTGATCGCGGCCCGCTTGGCCGTGGTGCGGGCGAACCCCATGATCGTCCGACGCTTGAACCAGCTCATGGACCCAGCGTATAGCCCCCGGTGGGACCGGACCTGCTGCGGACCGGTCCCACCGGGGAGCGGTTGCTAGTGGCGGCCGACCTCGGCGGCCTGGGCGACCGCCGACTCGACGCCGGCGAACCACGGGAAGCCGTGCCCCGGCAGGACGGTCCCGGCAGCGGTGGACCGCAGGGCATCGAGCGACCGCAGCGCGGTGTCGAAGTCCGCGGTCGCGGCCATCGCCACGACCTGCGGTCCGGGGTGACCGGTGTAGGGGTCGAGCGTGACGAGGGCGTCCCCGCTGATCACGGCGTCCCGGTCCGGGAAGTGCAGGCCGCAGTGCCCCTTCGTGTGGCCCGGCGTCGGGACGAGCAGCGGTGCGCCGGGCAGGGCGGCGGCGGCCTCCGGTGTCAGCGGCAGCGTGTCCTCGATCCCCTTGACGGCGACCGCGCCCGCCAGGGCCATCCGCACCAGTCCCGGGATGGAGCGGGCATAGCGCAGCGGGTAGACGAACGGGGTGCGCTCCCGCTCGTAGCTGTAGGGGTGCGCGGCGATGTACGCGTCATCGGGGTGGCAGTACACGGGGATACCGTGCTGCGAGCGCAGGTGCTCGGCGGTGCCCACGTGGTCGAAGTGGCCGTGGGTCAGGATGACGGCGCGGATGTCCTCCACGGACCGCCCGATCCGGCTGAGCGCCTCGAGGAGCAGGGCCCTGGAGCGGGGGAGGCCGGTGTCCACCAGGAGCACGCCGTCGTCGTCCTCCACGAGGTAGACGTTGGTCCTCGCGTGCTCGAGGAAGTGGATCCCCGGGGCGATGTCCGTCCTGATCATGCGTCTCCTTCGCTCGTCACCTGCCCCGACCCTAGGCACCCTCGGCGTCGGGGGACAAGGGCTCGATCAGGTCCGGGCCGTCGTTGCGCACCGAGCCCACGCGGGTCCCGACGAGCCGCGGGACCAGCTCCGGGTCGGGGATGGCGTCGAGGAGCTCCTGGACCGCAGGACGGGTGTCGTTCCGCGGATCGAGCCAGTCCCCGCGCAGGTCCGGCGGCACGATCACGGGCGTGCGGTCGTGGATCTCACCGAGCGCATCGCTCGCCGGGCGCGTGATGATGGTGCAACTGACCACCCACGCACCCTGCGGGTGCTCGGCGGACACCGTCGCCGGATCACGCCAGAACTCGTACAGCCCGGCGAAGCCGAGGTGCGCGCCGTCCGGGCCGTGCAGGTAGATGGGCGTCTTGGAGCCGTCACCGTTCTTCCGCCACTCGTAGTAGCCGTCGGCGGGGACGATCCCGCGGCGCTTGAGGGCCGCGGACCGGAAGGAGGGCTTCTCCAGGACGGTCTCGCTGCGGGCGTTGATCATGCGGGAACCGACCGAGGGGGTCTTGGCCCAGGACGGGATGAGGCCCCAGCGGGCGAGCTCCAGCCGCCGCGTCAGCTCCCCGGTCTCCGGGTCCAGCCGCTCGAGGACGATCTGCACGGTGTCGGTGGGTGCCACGTTCCACGAGGGCTTCACCTCGTCCTCGACCGCCTCGTCCACCTCGAAGGCGTCGATGAGGTCGGCCCGGTTGCCCGCGATGACGAAACGCCCGCACATGCGCCCGGTCTCCTGCCGACCCTGCTACTTCTTCCGGCGGTCCAGCAGGAGGGACAGGGCGATCCCGAGCATCCAGCTGTCCTTGGCCAGGGCGACGCCGTCCTGGGTGGGGCGGATGCCGTCCTCCATGGTCAGCTCGGGCGTGCGCAGGTACATGGTCATCATGCCCGCCGAGAAGGCGAGGAGACCGAGACCGGCGACCCGGCTCGGGATGAAGGGCGCCAGGAGCGCGGACCCGAGGGCGATCTCGCAGGCGGCGAGGGCCTTGCCGAACTGCTGCGCCTCGAGCTGGCTGAGCTGCGGGAAGGCCCTGGACGCCATGGCCTGCAGGTAGCCGGCCGAGCCCTCGTCCAGGCTGGTCTTGCCGAGGCCGGAGTTCAGGATGAACGCCCCCGTCGCGAGGCGGAGGGGAATGTGGCTGAGGCGGTATCCCATGGTGGTGCCTTTCACTCGGGGGAACTTCGTCGCCTGTGAAGCCTACGACGCGAGGTCCCACCCCGCCAGCCCATCCCGGCCGCACGAGTTTCCGCAATGTTCCGCGACCTGCCGTGGCACGTTCATGAAGCCTGCAGGGAGCCCTGCTTGGATGGGAGGGAGCCAACGAAGTCCCATCAGCTATCGGAGAAGGTTCCATGGTCCCCCGGACGGCAGAACACCCTCGGCCCCAGCACTTCATCCTGCACATGAGCGACACGCACCTGCTCGACGGCGACCGCCCCCTGTACGGCGCGGTGGACAGCGAGGCGCGGCTGAAGGAGGTCTTCGACGACCTCGAGGCCTCCGGCGCCCGGCCCCAGGCCATCGTCTTCACGGGCGACCTCGCCGACAAGGGGGAGCCCGGTGCCTACGCGAAACTCCGGGCGATCGTGGATCCGGCGGCGGCCCGGCTGGGCGCCCGGGTCATCTGGGCCATGGGCAACCACGACGACCGCGCCGCCTTCCGGGCGGGCCTGCTCGACGAACCGGCGGCCGCCCGTCCGGACGCCCCCGTGGACGCCGTCCACTTCGTCGACGGGCTGAGGATCATCACCCTCGACTCCACCGTGCCGGGCCACCACCACGGCGAGTTCACGCCCTCGCAGCTCCGCTGGCTCGCGGACGAGCTCGAGGTGCCGGCACCGCACGGGACCATCCTCGCCCTCCACCACCCGCCCGTGCCCAGCGTGCAGGAGCTCGCGGTCCTCGTGGAGTTGCGCGACCAGCATGCGCTCGCCGACGTCGTCCGCGGCTCGGACGTCCGCACCATCCTCGCCGGGCACCTGCACTACTCGACGACGGCCATGTTCGCCGGGGTGCCCGTCTCGGTGGCCAGCGCCACCTGCTACACGCAGGACCTCCTGTTCGACGGCGGCGGCAGCCGCGGGCGGGACGGCGCGCAGTCCTACAACCTCGTGCACGTGTACGAGGAGACGATCGTCCACTCCGTGGTGCCTGCCGGCCTCCACGCACCCGTGGGCGAGGTGGTCCCCCGCGAGGAGGCCCGGCGCAGGGTCGAGGCCTCCGGCGTGACGATCGGCGCCGGACGTCGGGCGCGCCGGCTCACGTCGGCCTGAGCTCCGGCGCCAGCGCCCCGGGCAGGCCCACGCTGAAGAGCGTCCGCGGATCCTGCAGCAGGGCCGGCGGGTCGAAGTCCGAGCGCCGCAGCCAGCCGTGCAGGTGCGCCGGGCGCAGCAGGCCGTCCTCGTGCATCAGGACCGGGCCCACCTGTCCCGTCCGGAAGTGCTCTCCGTCCGGATCGGCGATGGCCACGGCGTCGCCGTCCTGCACGGCCTCCTCGAACGCGTGGAGCTGGCGCTCCCACTTCGGTGCGGCGCGTCCGCCCGGGGGCTCGGGTGGCATGAGCAGTGTCGCGTCGCCCTCGGGAGGGTGGGACGCGGCCCGCCAGACCCACAGCCGCCGGCCCTCCGGCTCGGCCGGGACGCGCTCCTGCGCGGGTGGGGGCCAGTAGTAGGGGAGATCCTCGGGGATGCCGGGGAACCTGCTGCGGTAGATCTCCGGCGCCTTCTGGATCAGGTTGGACTGGTGGCTCACATGGAACGCGGGCTCACCCAGCCAGGGCGGCATCGGCACGTCCGGGTCATCGAGCACGTGCGGGGCGAACTCCAGGATCTGCCGGTGCGTCGAGTCCGCGTGGCCGCGGGAGACCCACTCGGACACCATGGCCAGGCCGTACACGGTCAGGGCCGGGACGTAGCCCATCCACATGCGGATGGCCGGGTGCTGCCGCCACCCGTAGTCGGGGATCACGAGGGCGCGCAGGGCCTGCAGGGTCTCGACGCGCTGCTTGCCGAGCCTCGCCTGGTCCAGCACCCGGGCACTGGCCGCGAAGTCGGGGTACGGCAGGAAGGTCTGCATCGCGTCAGTCTTCCATGCGGCGCCGGACCTCCGACGGGCGGCCTAGATCTCCCAGGGAGCCTTGACCGGGAAGTACTTCTCGAGGAAGTCCGTGACGAGGCGGGCCCGCTCGTCGGCCGGGACCTCCGGGAAGCTGCCGTCGTTGAGGCAGAAGAAGTCCTGGTCGCGCTTGTCCAGCATCTTGTTGAGGCTCTTCAGCCCCGAGCGCATCGTGGTGTCCACGTACTTCACGCGGGCCATCTCCTGCGTCACGGCCCGCCCGGTGAGCAGGGCGTAGTAGTGGTACAGCGAGTTGGTGACCGAGATGTTGTCCTTCGCGCGGAAACGCGACGCCGCCGTCGCCGTGAACTCGGCCGCGAACTCGTCCTCCATCTCGAGCAGGACGCTCTTGCGCAGGGGAGCGGCGGTGTGCTCGAGGTGGCGCGTGGTGATGCGCCCGAAGCGTTCGTGCAGCAGGCGCCGGTTGACGCGCGCCGCGTTCTCGAAGCCGCTGCGCTCGGCGTCGTTCTCGCCGAGCCCGATGCGCGTGTCCGCCTCGATGAACTTGGTGATCCCGCCCGGGGAGAAGAACATGTCCGGCGCCACGGGGTGCCCGAAGAACATGTCGTCGTTGGAGTAGAGGAAGTACTCGGACAGGCCGGGGATGTGCTGCAGCTGCGCCTCGACGGCCTGCGAGTTGTGCGTCGGGAGGACGGACGGGTCCTTGAAGTGCTCCTCGGAACGCACGAGCGTCACGGACGGGTGGTCCGCGAGCCAGGCGGGCCGGTCCGAGTCCGTGGCGATGAAGATGCGGCGCACCCACGGCGCGAACATGTAGACCGAGCGGAGCGCGTACTTCAGCTCGTCGATCTGGCGGAAGCGGGCCTCGTGGTCGTCGCCCTCGCCCACCACCACGCCCTTCATGCGTTCCGCGCGGGCCGCCTGGAACTCCGGGCTGCTGCCGTCCACCCAGGAGAAGACCATGTCGATGTCGAAGTCGATGTCCGTGGCGTGGTCCGCGAACATGTTGTCGATGGTGGGCCACGTGAGGCCGTGGCGTACCACCTCGCCGCGCACCACCTCGGCGCCCGGCAGGGTACGGCGGGTCAGGGAGTTCTCGACGGGCAGCTCGATGGCCCGCTCCCCGAGCGCCCACAGCTCGATCTGCACGCCGGCCGACGGACCGTAGGCCAGCCCGCCGAGGGGTTCGATGCGCGGGCGGAACAGGCGGAAGATCCGCGCCTTGCCGCTCTTCGAGAGTGCGCCGTCGCTCACCAGGAGGGTGGTGCGGCGCTTGGTGTCCACGGTCCGCGAGTAGAACGGCTCGTCGCGGCACGCCGTCACCAGCGCCGTGCGCAGCCGTTCACGGTCCGCGAGGTCCACGGCGATGACGGGCCGCTGGTCGTTGCCGCGGACCAGGAGGAACTCGATCCCGGCCCGGTCCAGGGCGGCACGGATGAAGAGCAGGTCCTCGACCATGGCCTGGTGGGGGGTGCGGTCCTGGTTGATCAGGGTGAAACGCCGTTTGACGGTGGTGATGTCCGCACGGCCCTCGAGCCGCGCCACCGCCGCGCGAGACGCCGATTCGAGGATCTCCGCTTCGTTCTCCGGCTCCGGGGCACCGAAATAGATGTCGTGTTGGGCAGCCGTATCTGTAATCGGAACCTCCGGAGGTGGGTGTGGTCGCTTCCCATGATAGGGCCTGGCACGGCGGTGCCGATGCGGGCGGACACCCTACCGCTTCGGGGTCGTGCGGTCCAGCCCTCCGGCCGGCGGATCCGGGGTTGCTGCCGGGCGTGGTGCGTCCCCCGCCCGCCTGCCGGCTCCTCCCGCCCGGAGTGCTCAGTACCCGCGGTAGAGCTCACCCACGGGCACGTCCGCCGCGAGCCGGTTGCCGGGGCCGGGCAGCGGGCACGCCCACTGCTCGTCGTAGGCGCAGGAGGGGTTGTACGCGAAGTTGAGGTCCACCACGAGGCTGCCGGGGGCACGCCCCTCGCCGAGGTGGGCGCCCTTGATGGTGTCGAGGACGTAGCGTCCGCCGCCGTAGGTGCCGCCCGGTGTGCCCGCGGTGCCGTCCCGCAGGGGCAGGAACAGGCCGCCGCCGTAGGAGGCGAGCCTCCACAGCGCCAGGGACCCGAGTCCCGGCAGCACGAGGGTGCCGAGGCGACGGAACGGCACCACGCCGTCGGTGCCGGTCGCGACGTCCATCTCCTCGCCCGCGCCGTCGTCGTCGAGGAGGGCCTCGAAGCGGAACGCCGGATCGTAGGGTGCGACGGCGAGTCCGGGGAAGGACGCCTTCGCGCGCTCGCCGAGGGCGGACGCCGGATGTGTGCGGAAGAGCTCGTCACGGCCCCGGCACCACAGGCCGTGCGCGGCCTCGGGCGACTCCGACACGGCGCGCTCGCGGACGTCGTCGTAGAGGCCGAAGACGCGGCGGCGCCAGTCGGCCGTGGCCAGTGCGGTGGTGAGCGCCGTCATGGTGTCAGGCTACGGGACGGCGGGGGGCCCCGGTGGCCCCGGCGTACTGTAGCGGGGTGACTCTCGGCATCTTCTGCATCGTGCTGGCCTCCATCCTCGTCGGGGCCGTGGCGCAGCGTATCGCCGGACTCGGCTTCGCCCTGCTCATCGCGCCGTTCCTCGTGATCATCCTCGGACCCCACGCGGGCGTGCTCATGGTCAACATCTGCGGCGTGGTGTCCTCGTCGATCATCGTGGGCCGGGTGTGGAAGGACATCGACTGGGGCATGTTCCGCTGGCTCGTGCTGCCGTCGCTGCTCGGCTCGATCCCCGGGTCCTTCCTCGCCGTCGTCGTCCCGTCGGCGCCCCTGTCGGTCACGGTCGGCGTCGTCGTGCTCGTCGCCCTGACCGTCTCCCTCGTGCTCCAGCGCTCCGACGTCGTGGTGCGCGGCAATGCGCCGAAGGCCGTCGCGGGCTTCACCGCGGGCCTCACCAACTCGATGGCGGGCGTCGGCGGGCCTGCGGTGAGCGCGTACGCCGTCCTCTCCCGCTGGCCGCAGCGCCCCTTCGCCGCGACGCTCCAGCCGTTCTTCGTGTGCATCGGCAGCGTGACACTGGCCGTCAAGCTGCTCCTGGACCCGTCCCAGGCGCCGGTCCTCGCGCCGTGGATGTGGCTCGCGATCGGGGTGGTCATCGTCACCGGGATCGTCGTGGGGGAGAAGGTGGGCCGGTTCGTCCGTGACGAGCAGGCGCGGCTGTTCGTCATCGTGATCGCGTTCGTCGGTGCGGCGCTCGCCGTCGTCAAGGGACTCCTCGACCTCCAGGGGTGACCGGCCCCACCGCACCCGGAGGAGTGCCGGGTCCGCGTCGATGGGCGCCCGGGGTCCCCGCCGATGGCACCATGGAAGGGATGAAACTCCCCACCAAACCCCGTACCCTGCCCATGCCCCTGTGGCTGCAGGGGGTGTTCGAACTCGGCCAGGCCGCCGTGCTCTCGGCGCTGCTCGTCGTCCTCCCGATCGCCGCGGTGTGGCTCACCGGGGGCTTTGCGGACCGCACCGCGGAGTCCGCCGCCCGCCTCGCCGGCCAGGGGTGGCTCGTCATGCACGGCGTGCCGCTCGTGCAGGGCTCGGGGCTCCTCCACGTGGTGCCGCTCGGGCTGGTCCTCGTGCCGCTGCTGCTCGCCTGGCGTGCGGGGCGCCGCCTCGCCCGGGCCTCCTACACGGACCAGCTGTGGCAGGCCCTGCTCGGCGCGCTGCTGACCTATGCGCTCGTCGGCGCGGCCGTGGCGCACCTGTCCGCGACCCCCGAAGCCTCGGCACCCCTGGTGGCCGGGGCGCTGATCCCGCCCGTGTCCGCCGGGATCGGCCTCATCACGGGCGCCTACCGCGAGGCCGGCGCCTGGAGCCGACTCGTCGGCGTCGACTTCGCCGCCTGGGTGAGCCGCACCAGCCAGCACTCCCGCTGGGCGGGCTCCTACGCGTGGTCCGTCCTGCGCTCGGGCTTCCTCGCGGTGATGGTCACCCTGTGCCTCTCGGCCGTGCTGCTCTCGGTCGCGATCGGGCTGAACTGGGCCGGCATCGCCGCCATCTACGAGCGGATCGACGGCGGGATCGCCGGCGCGTCCGTGGTGACCCTGCTCCAGCTCGGATTCCTGCCGAACCTCGCGATGTGGACGATGGCCTGGTCCACGGGCGCCGGCTTCGCGCTCGGCACCGGCAGCTCACTCACCCCGCTGGCCAGCACTGTGGGCCCCCTGCCCGCCCTGCCCATCCTCGGTGCCCTGCCCGCCGGCACCCTGGAGTACGGCTACGCCGCGCTCGCCATCCCCGTCCTCGCGGGGCTCCTCGCCGGCTGGTGGTTCTTCCGTGAGGGCGAGAACCACTTCGACGAGTGGCTCGTGCTGCACAGCCCCCACCGGTGGCTGACCTCGACGGCGTCCACGCTGGCGCTCGCCGTGCTGATCGGCCTCGCCGCGGGCCTCGGCGGAGCCGCCGTCGCCCTCGTCTCGCGGGCCTCGCTCGGCCTCGGGCGCTTCACCGACCTCGGGCCGGACCCGCTCGCGGTGGGCCTGTGGCTCGCCGTCGAGGTGGCCGTCGGAGCCGTCCTCGGCCACGCTGCCGGACCCCTGCTCGAGCGCGAGCCGCGCCGCCGCTGAGGGTGTTCCTGCCGGTGGTCGGTTGGGCCGGCCGGGTCGGCGGGGCCGGCCGGGTCGGCGGGGCCGGCCGGGTCGGCCGGGTCAGCCGCCGAGGCCCTCGAGCTTCCGCAGCCCGTCCTCGCACTGGCCCTGCGCGTCCAGCGTGAGGGCTTGCGACATGCAGTCCTCGTAGGTCTGGGTGACACGCCAGAGGAGCACCGAGGCACCCGTGCCCGTCACGAGGAACAGGGTCGCCGCGAGGCCGATGGACGTCGCCACCAGGACCAGGCGGGGGAGTTTCGCGGCGATCGCCTTCACGAGGGCGACGACGCCGGCCCCGAGCGCGAACAGCGCCAGGACGAGGGCGAGCACCTTCCAGGGCAGCACGAGGTTGCTCGCCAGCACCGAGCCGAGCAGTGTCATCAGGAACAGGCGGAGCCACAGGCGTGCCGAGGCGGCGGCCTCGCCGTCGGGCCTTCCCTGCCCCGTTCCGGCCCGCCCCGGCCCGCTCTGTCCCGTGCCCTGCTGCGTCATCGTTCCTCCATCGGCATGGTTCAACCCTAGGCGAGCGGAGACCTAAGGTTGAGCCATGCGCATCGTTGTCCTCGTCTCCGGCACCGGGTCGAATCTCCAGGCCGTGATCGACGCCGTCGCCGACGGCACCCTGAACGTCACCATCGCGGCCGTGGGCGCGGACCGGACCGGGACCGGCGGCGTCCGGCGGGCGGCCGAGGCGGGCATCGGGACGTTCGAGGTGGACTTCCGGCAGTACGCGGACCGCGCCGAGTGGAACCGGGCGCTCACCCGCGCCGTCGCGGCCCACGAGCCGGACTACGTGGTCTCCTCGGGCTTCATGCGGATCCTCGACCAGCACTTCCTGGACCGCTTCCCCGACCGCTACCTCAACACGCACCCGGCCCTGCTGCCGAGCTTCCCGGGCGCGCACGGCGTGCGCGACGCCCTGGCGTACGGCGTCAAGGTCACGGGCTGCACCGTCATGATCGCCGACGCCGGCGTGGACACCGGGCCCATCCTCGCCCAGGCGCCGGTCGCCGTCCTGCCCGGGGATACCGAGGAGACCCTGCACGAGCGCATCAAGGTCGAGGAGCGCAGGCTCCTGATCGAGACCCTCGCGCAGCTCGCGGCATCCACCGACGCCGGCTCCGCGGCGGGAGCCTGAGATGCCCCTGGTCGCCAACGCCGTCTACGTCGACGGGAAGAAGCGGATCAACCCGGGCACCCTGGACCAGACCTTCGAGATCATGCGCGACAGCGGCGGCATGGGCTGGATCGGCCTGTACCGTCCGGACCCCGAGGAGATCAGCGCCGTCGAGGCCGAGTTCGGCCTGCACCCGCTCGCCGTCGAGGACGCCACGAACGGCCACCAGCGGGCCAAGCTCGAACGCTACGGCGACACCCTCTTCCTGGTGCTGCGGCCCGCGCTCTACCTCGACGCCGAGGAGAAGGTGGAGTTCGGTGAGCTGCACCTCTTCATCGGGAAGGATTTCGTGGTGACCATCCGGCACGCGGAGTCACCGGACCTCGGCGTCGTGCGCCGCAGGCTCGAGGCGGATCCGGACCTCCTGCGCACCGGTCCGCAGGCCGTCCTGTACGCGATGCTGGACCAGGTGGTGGACGAGTACGGGCCCGTGGTACAGGGCCTCGAGAACGACATCGACGAGATCGAGAACGAACTGTTCGGCGGAGCCCCCGACGTCTCCCGCCGGATCTACGAACTGCACCGCGAGGTGATCGAGTTCCAGCGCGCCACCCAGCCCCTTGAGGCCGTGATGGAGTCCCTCCTGCGCGGCTCCGAGAAGTACCGGATGGACCCCGAGCTCATCCAGAACCTCCGCGACGTACAGGACCACGTGATCCGCGTCGTCGAGCGCGTCAACACCTTCCGCGCGCTCCTGCAGAACGCACTGACCGTGCACTCCACGCTCGTGGCCCAGCAGCAGAACGAGGAGATGACCCGGATGACGGAGACGTCACTGACGCAGGGCGAGGAGGTCAAGCGCATCTCCTCGTGGGCGGCGATCCTCTTCGCGCCCACCCTGATCGCCTCGATCTACGGCATGAACTTCGACGCCATGCCCGAGCTGCACTGGCAGCTGGGCTACCCGTTCGCGCTCGTGCTCATGGTGGCCATGGGCGTGGGGCTGTACTGGGCGTTCAAGCGCAACCACTGGCTCTAGGGCCGCACCACGGGCGCCGGTCGGCGCCCGTGGCTGCTCAGTGGAGCCTGGCGCTCTTCGTCTCCGGAGCGTTGAACGCCATGAACACGACGGCGAGGACCACGAGACCGCCCGTGAGGGCGAACGTGAGCGGGAGGCCGAGGAGGGGCCACAGGAGGCTGCCGAAGATCAGCGGCACGAGGCCCGCACCGACGCGCGAGACGGTCGAGGCCCAGCCGAAGCCGCTGCCCCTGAGCTCGGTGGGGTACAGCTCCGAGACGTACGTGTAGAGCACGGGGATGGCCACCTGCACCACGAAGCCGAAGCCCAGCAGCCAGGCCGTGGCCACGGCGGGCAGGTCCAGGGTCAGCGCGAACACCACGAGCAGCGCGGCGGACCCCGGGCCCGTGATGGCGAGGAGCCACTTGCGGCCCACGCGCTCCACGAGCAGGGCGGCGGCGACGACGCCGAGGAAACCGACGCCCGTCATGAACGTGGTGGTGATGAACGCGACCGACTGCGCGTACCCCGAGGCGATGAGGATGCGCGGCATCCAGGTCAGCGCACCGTAATAGACGAGCAGGATCGTCAGGAAGAGGCTCCACGCGGTCAGCGTGATCCGCCAGTTGTAGCGCCACAGTCCGGTGAGCTGCCCCGAGATGCTGCCGAGGGACAGGCGGGGGATCTGCTCCGGATCGGGCAGGCGCCACGCCCGCTGCTCGCCGCCGGTCCGCGCGACGAGGCCGTCGATGACCTCCCGCGCCTCCTCCTGCCGGCCGCGCTGCACGAGGTAGAGCGGTGACTCGGGCACACCGCGCCGCACCCAGAACACCAGGAGCGCCGGGAGCACCATGACGAGCATCGCGTACCGCCAGTTGCCCGTCTGCGCCACGATCGCCGTCGTCACCACACCGCACAGGAAGGCGCCGACAGGCCACCAGGCGTCCATCGCGGTGAGGACCCGGCCGCGCTGGCGGCGCGGGGTGAACTCGCCGACCAGCGCGTAGTCCACGGGGATGCAGCCGCCGAGGCCGAAGCCGGCGAGGAACCGGAACGCGCAGAACCAGACGATGTCCGGGGAGAACGCCCCGAGCACGGTGAAGATCGAGAACACGAGGAGCGTGAGGGTGAAGGCCTTCTTGCGGCCGATGACGTCCGCGACCGTCCCCCAGGCGAACGCGCCGACGGCCATGCCGATCAGGTTCGACGTGGCGACCCACGCCGCCTGCCCGGAGGAGAGCCCCCAGTCGTCGATGAGCAGGGGGATCAGGAAGGCGTTGAGGGTGACGTCCCAGGCATCGAACATGAAGCCGAGGCCGCCGATGAGGAAGATCCGCCCCTGGACCTTCCAGCGCCAGGGGAGGTCCTGTACCACCTGGTCGCCGGTGGGAAGCTGTGTATTGATGCTCATGATGCCTTCGTGGGAGGGGCCGTGTACTGCGAGAACTGTACCGGGAAGGACCTCCCGCGGAGCGGGAACGCAGCCCCTATAGACTGATGGGCGACCCCCGGCGAACCCTGACTGACGGAGAACTGCGTGAGCCTGACCCACCTCGACCGTGTCCCCATCCGTCGCGCACTGATCTCGGTGTTCGACAAGACCGGCCTGGAGGAGCTGGCCCAGGGCCTGCACCGTGCCGGTGTCTCGATCGTCTCCACCGGGTCGACGGCGCAGCGCATCGCGGCCGCAGGAGTCCCGGTGACCGAGGTGTCCGAGGTGACCGGCTTCGCCGAGACCCTCGACGGGCGCGTCAAGACGCTCCACCCGAAGGTGCACGCGGGCATCCTCGCCGACCGCCGCCGCCAGGAGCACGTGGACCAGCTGGCCGAACTCGACATCGAGGCCTTCGACCTCGTGGTCGTGAACCTCTACCCCTTCGTGGAGACGGTGCGCTCGGGCGCGGAGCCCGACGCCGTCGTCGAGCAGATCGACATCGGCGGCCCCGCCATGGTCCGGTCCGCGGCGAAGAACCACCCGTCGGTCGCCGTCGTCGTCGACCCGGCACGCTACGGCGAGGTGGTCACGGCGGCCGCCGAGGGCGGCTTCGACCTGCAGGCACGACGGAAGCTGGCCGCGCTCGCCTTCGCGCACACCGCCGCCTACGACACCGCCGTCGCGTCCTGGACCGCCGAGCAGTTCGACACGGACGACGACGCGTTCTCCTGGCCCGGGTACGCCGGCCTCGCACTCGAGCGCTCCGAGGTCCTCCGCTACGGCGAGAACCCGCACCAGCAGGCGGCACTGTACGTGGAGAAGGGCGCGACGCCGGGCATCGCCCAGGCGGACCAGCTCCACGGCAAGGCCATGAGCTACAACAACTTCGTCGACGCCGACGCAGCGCTCCGTGCAGCCTTCGACTTCGAGGAGCCCGCCGTCGCGATCATCAAGCACGCCAACCCGTGTGGTGTGGCCGTCGGGTCCGCCGATGCCGAGGACCCGATCGCGGACGCGCACGCGAAGGCACACGCCTGCGATCCGGTCTCGGCCTTCGGCGGGGTCATCGCCGCGAACCGGGAGGTCACGGCGGGGATGGCCGCGACGGTGAAGGACATCTTCACGGAGGTCGTCATCGCGCCGTCGTTCTCCGCCGAGGCCGTCGAGATCCTCTCGCAGAAGAAGAACATCCGGCTCCTGACCCTGCCCGAGGGCTACGGGCGGAATCCCGTGGAGTTCCGGCAGGTGTCCGGGGGAGTGCTCATGCAGGTCGCGGACACCCTCGACGCGGCCGGTGACGACCCCTCCGGCTGGACACTCGCCGCGGGTGAGGCCGCCGACGAGGCGACGCTCGCCGACCTCGGCTTCGCCTGGAAGGCCTGCCGTGCCGCGAAGTCGAACGCGATCCTGCTGGCGAAGGACGGCGCGTCCGTCGGTGTCGGCATGGGCCAGGTCAACCGCGTCGACTCGTGCCGCCTCGCCGTCGAGCGGGCCAACACGCTGTCCGACAGCGAGCGGGCCCGCGGCTCGGTCGCGGCGTCGGATGCCTTCTTCCCCTTCGCCGACGGGCTGCAGATCCTGCTCGACGCCGGCGTGCGCGCCGTCGTCCAGCCGGGCGGCTCGGTGCGCGACCAGGAAGTCATCGACGCCGCGAACGCCGCCGGCGTGACGCTGTACCTCACGGGTGCGCGCCACTTCTTCCACTGATCGTCCCCAGGGCCCGTCAACGCCGTCGTTTCCCGGTACCGCCGTTAGGCGAAGACCTCAGGACCTCGGTAAGTTAGAGCCGATGGGCAACCCCCAGACAGACCACCGTAGAGCACCAGGGAGACGCCAACCCATGGCCAAAATCATCTATACCCACACCGACGAAGCGCCGATGCTGGCTACCTATTCATTCCTGCCGATCATCGAGGCGTTCGCGTCGACGGCGGGTGTCGAGGTGGAGGTTCGGGACATCTCGCTCTCGGGGCGCATCATCGCGCTCTTCGGCGACCGCCTCACCGAGGACCAGCAGATGGCCGACGCGCTTGCAGAGCTCGGCGCCCTGGCGAAGACGCCGGAAGCCAACATCATCAAGCTGCCGAACATCAGCGCGTCCATCCCGCAGCTCAAGGCGGCCATCGCCGAGCTCCAGGAGCAGGGCTACGCACTGCCGGACTACCCCGACCACCCGTCCACCGACGAGGAGAAGGACGTCCGCGCGCGATACGACAAGGTCAAGGGCAGCGCCGTGAACCCGGTGCTGCGCGAGGGGAACTCGGACCGCCGCGCACCCGCGTCCGTGAAGAACTACGCCCGCCAGAACCCGCACAGCATGGGCGCCTGGACGCCTGAGTCGAAGACGAACGTCGCGCACATGACGAGCGACGACTTCCGCTCCAACGAGCAGTCCGTCGTCATCCCGGCCGACGGCACCATCCGCATCCAGCAGGTCGCGGCCGACGGCTCCGTCACCGTGCTCAAGGACTCGATCCCCGTGCTCGCGGGCGAGGTCGTCGACGGCACCGTGATGCGCGCCGAGGCACTCAACGAGTTCCTGAAGGCCCAGGTCGCCCGGGCCAAGGAGGAGGGCGTGCTCTTCTCGGCCCACCTCAAGGCCACCATGATGAAGGTCTCCGACCCCATCATCTTCGGCCACGTGGTCCGCGCCTTCCTGCCCGGGCTCTTCGAGACGTACGGCGAGCAGCTCTCCGCCGCCGGCCTGAGCCCGAACAACGGCCTCGCGTCGATCCTCGGGGGCCTCGACAAGCTGCCGGAGGATGTCCGGGAGGGTGTCCAGCAGGCCATCGCCCAGGGCATGGAGGACGGCCCGGCGATCGCCATGGTCGATTCCGACAAGGGCATCACCAACCTGCACGTCCCCAGCGACGTGATCGTCGATGCGTCCATGCCCGCCATGATCCGCAGCTCCGGCCACATGTGGGGACCGGACGGCAAGGAAGCCGACACGCTCGCCGTCATCCCCGACAGCAGCTACGCCGGCATCTACCAGGTGGTCCTCGACGACTGCCGCGCCAACGGTGCATTCGACCCGACCACCATGGGAACCGTCCCGAACGTCGGCCTCATGGCGCAGGCCGCCGAGGAGTACGGCAGCCACGACAAGACGTTCGAGATCCAGGCCGAGGGCACGGTGCAGGTCCTCGATGCGGACGGCGCCGTGCTGATCGAGCACGACGTCGCACCCGGTGACATCTGGCGCGCCTGCCAGACCAAGGACGCCCCCATCCTCGACTGGGTGAAGCTCGCCGTCACGCGTGCCCGCGCCTCGGCGACACCCGCGGTGTTCTGGCTCGACGAGAGCCGTGCGCACGACGCGAACCTGATCTCCAAGGTGCAGGCCTACCTGGCCGAGCACGACACGGACGACGTCGAGCTGCAGATCATGACGCCCGTCGACGCGACGGCCTTCACGCTCGAGCGCATCCGCAAGGGCGAGGACACCATCTCGGTGACGGGCAACGTCCTGCGCGACTACCTGACGGACCTGTTCCCCATCCTCGAGCTCGGCACGAGCGCCAAGATGCTGTCGGTGGTCCCGCTGATGAACGGCGGCGGACTCTTCGAGACCGGCGCCGGCGGGTCCGCGCCCAAGCATGTCCAGCAGCTCGTGAAGGAGAACCACCTGCGCTGGGACAGCCTGGGCGAGTTCCTCGCCCTCGCGGTCAGCTTCGAGCACCTCGCGACGTCGACCGGCAACGCCCGCGCGCAGGTCCTCGCCGACACGCTGGACCGCGCCACCGGCACGTTCCTGCTGGAGAACAAGTCGCCGAGCCGCCGCGTCGGTGAGATCGACAACCGCGGAAGCCACTACTTCCTCGCCCGCTACTGGGCCGAGGAACTGGCCCGGCAGGAGCAGGACGCCGAGCTGGCCGAGAGCTTCTCGCGGGTGGCCGAGGCGCTGACGGGCAACGAGGACGCGATCGTCTCCGAGCTGCTCGCCGTGCAGGGTTCACCGGCCGACATCGGGGGCTACTACCACCCGGACGTCACGAAGGTGACCCAGGTGATGCGTCCCTCCGCCACGCTCTCCGAGGTCCTGGCGATCCTCGCGAAGTAGGACCGCACCGATCAGCCGGCGTACCACCTCGGTGGTACGCCGGCTGATTACTTCAACAACAACTGTTTACATCCGCCCCAGACCGGGTCTAGTCTTTCTCCAAGGTCTCAGCCTGGGGGGGTGTAGCAATGAAGATGCAGAAGCGTCGGTCTCTCGCTACTACCCTGCGCCTGTCGATCCTCACCGGAGTAGGAGCCCTCGGCTGGATGGCACTCGGCGCCTCCGGTGCCTCCGCCGCCGAAGCGCCACACGATGCCGGTCTCCTCGATTCTGTGGTCGGCGTCGTCGATTCCGCGAGTGCACCGGCCGTCTCCGCCCTCTCGAAGCCGCTCTCGGCCGTGGCGGGTCCCGGTCCATCGGCTTCCACTGCACCTCGTCCGCTGCTCGGCGGGCTTCCCGTCGCCCCCGACCTGGTGGCCCAGCTGCCCCAGGTCCTGGGCCAGCCGGCACGCACCGTCCTCGTCCCCGTCACGTCGACCGTCGACGACCTGGTCGCCCAGGTACCCATCGTGCGCAGCGTGGTCCCTGCCGGGACGGTCACCGATGTGACGTCCCCGGTCGTGGGGATCGTCGACGGAACCGTCGGCGGTGTCACCACACCCGTGCTCGAGGCCGTCGCGCCGGTCACGGAGGCCATCTCCCCGGTGGTCGACGTCGTCGTCCCGCTCCCGGACCTCGTCCCGCCGGTCGAGGCCGTCGTCCCGCTCCCGGACGCCGTCGCCCCGGTGGCGCAGCCGGTAGCGCCTGCGCTCGACGGCGCGCCCGAGACCGCAGTAGTGCCCGTCGCCCCGGCCCCGGTCGACGACGTCATCCCTGATTCTTCCAAGGGTGCCGTCGGTGGGGTTGCGCACAAGACGCCGCGGAGTACCTCGCCTGTCCTCTCCGACGGTGGCTTCGATCTGGCCGCCAGGACCGCCGGTCTCACCTCGGGGCTGCTCCTGCCCGCGATCGCCGGCGGAACCGCCGAGGCTGCCGCGCCCGTCCTGGCGACGATCGCCCAGGCCACGCCGGCGGTACCGGATTTCCCGGCCGCGCCCCTGGCGGGTTCCTCCACGGTCCTCGCGTCCATGACCGGCGGCGGCGTCTCAGCTCCGCTCGCAGCGCTCGTCGGAACGGCCCTTCTCGTCTTCATCCTGCTCTCCGGCCGTGCTGCCCGTTCCGCGGCGGCCGGTCTTCCGACATCCCCCAGCTTCGATCCCGGTTCCTCTCCTGATTAGTGGTGGCGTCGCCGTGCTCTGCACGGCAGACGGTCACGGCGCCTCGGGCGTCTCCACACCACTTCCAGCTACAGGAGAACATCATGCGCACATGCGTGCAGCGAGGGCTCTACGGGGTCCTTCTAGCCGGGGGCGTCGTCGTCCTCGGAGCAGGTTCGGCATCAGCCGCGGACCTCTCGGCAACCTCTGACTCCGGACTCGATTCGAGTCTCGGAACCATCATCACCGCACCCCTGCCAGCCGGCACCACGAGCAGCTCGATCATCCAGGAGACCCTGGTCTCGCTCGACGGATCGCTCGAGTTGGGTGCCGGCCTCGGTACCATCGGCAGCGGATCCTCGAACGGGTCCATCGGCGGTCTGCTCGACGGTGGTCTGCTCAACGGCAACGTGATCTCACCGGAGGTCGCCGTGCCGGTGAACGTGTCCGGTAATACGGTGTCCGTGATCGGTGATTCGTCCTCGACGGGCTCCGCTGAATCGACGGGATCGACCGGTTCGACCGGTTCCACCGGCGGTACGCCGGCTCCCGCGCCGGCCCCGGCCGGTGGGGGTCTTCTCAACGGGGGGCCGCTCAACGGCAACGTGATCTCGCCGGAGGTCGCCGTGCCGGTGAATGTGTCCGGCAATACGGTGTCGGTGATCGGTGATTCGTTCTCGACGGGGTCCGCCGAATCGACCGGTTCGACCGGTTCGACCGGCGGTTCCCCGGCTCCCGCGCCGGCGCCGGCCGGTGGTGGTCTTCTCAACGGGGGGCTGCTGAACGGGAATGTCATCTCGCCCGAGGCCGTGGTGCCGGTGAACGTGTCCGGCAATACGGTGTCCGTGATCGGTGATTCGTCTTCGACGGGCTCCGCCGAATCGACCGGCTCGACCGGGTCGACGGGTTCCACCGGCGGTACGCCGGCTCCCGCGCCAGCGCCGGCCGGTGGTGGTCTGCTCGACGGCGGGCTGCTGAACGGCAATGTCATCTCGCCCGAGGTCGCCGTGCCGGTGAATGTCGGCTGCAATGACATCACCCTGATCGGCAACAGCGCCTCGGACTGCACGTCCGGCTCGACGGGCAACACCGGCGGTTCGACCGGTGCTACTCCGGCTCCCGCTCCCGCTCCCGCTCCCGCTCCCGCTCCCGCTCCCGGAACGGCTGATGGCGGTCTTCTCAACGGTGGTCTCCTGGGTGGGAATGTCATCTCGCCGGTGGTCACGATCCCGGTGAACCTCGGCTGCACGGGCGTCACCGTGATCGGTGACCGAGCCGCCGATTGCACGACCGGCTCGACGGGCAACACCGGCGGTTCGACCGGCACTACTCCGGCTCCCGCTCCCGCTCCCGCAACGGCTGATGGCGGTCTTCTCAACGGGGGTCTCCTAGGCGGGAATGTCATCTCGCCGGTGGTCACGATCCCGGTGAACGTCGGTTGCACGGGCGTCACCCTGATCGGTGACAGTGCTTCGGATTGCACGACCGGTTCGACTGGTTCGACCGGTTCGACCGGTTCGACCGGCAACACCGGCGGCAACACTGGCAGTACCGGCGGTACTGAGGGTACGACTGATGGCGGAATCCTGGACGGTAACGTCATCTCTCCCGTCGTCACCATCCCGGTGAACGTCGGCTGCACCGGCATCACCCTGATCGGTGACAGCGCCTCGGATTGCACGACCGATTCGACCGGTTCGACCGGCAACAGCGGCGGCAACACCGGCGGCAACACCGGCGGCAACACCGGCGGCACGACTGATGGCGGAATCCTGGACGGTAACGTCATCTCTCCCGTCGTCACCATCCCGGTGAACGTCGGCTGCACGGGCGTCACCGTGATCGGTGACAGTGCTTCGGATTGCACGACCGGTTCGACCGGTTCGACCGGCAACACCGGCGGCACGACCGGTGGCAACACCGGCGGCACGACTGATGGCGGAATCCTCGACGGTAACGTCATCTCGCCGGTCGTCACCATCCCGGTGAACGTCGGCTGCACCGGCATCACCCTGATCGGCGACCAAAGCACCGACTGTGATGCAGCTGCGGAGGTCCCGACGGTTCCGACGACGCCGACCACGCCGACTACGCCGACCACTCCGACGAACCCGTCGGTTCCTACGACGCCGTCGGTTCCTACGATCCCGACCACGCCGACCACTCCGACGAACCCGTCGGTTCCTACGACGCCGTCGGTTCCTACGACGCCGACCACGCCGACCACTCCGACCACCCCGACGACTCCTGATGTCCCGGGCTCGGGCGACCACGGCACGGACGACGGCACCAACGGCTCAGGTACCGACACTGCACCGGGCACGATCTCCGTGGCCAGCAACGCGGTGAAGGTCACCACGGCCACCGGAGCAGCCGGCTCCGCCGGTACGGCATCCAGTGCTCCTCAGGCGCTGGCGTCCACCGGATTCGCCGAGCAGCAGCTCCTGCTCTTCGGTTCGCTCCTGCTCCTCGCCGGCGCGGGCGGCCTGCTGGCAGCACGACGCTCGACCGCGCGGGCCTAGCCGGAAAGGGTCCCATACCTGAAAGGGACGGGTCCCCCGCAGCGGAGGCTGCGGGGGACCCGTCCTTCGGCATGCGCCGGCCGAGACGATCCGTCAGGCGGCGTCGTTCTCGTACCGCAGGCCGATCGTCTCGCGCACGCCGTCGAGCAGGCGCATGGTCTTCACGGTGTCGCCCACCGGCATGGTCGGGCTCTCGGTGAGTCCCTCCTGGATGCAGCGCGTGACTTCGCGGAGTTCGTAGGTGTATCCCGCACCGACCTGCTCGAACTTCTCCACCCGGGCCTCGCCGTGACCGGCGTCGATCATGAGTTCCTTCGGGTTGTGGAGAGGCCCGCCACCGGTCTTCAGCCAGCCCTTCGATCCACAGACCGTCGCCTGTCCCGGGCACGAGGCGATGAACGACGACGACAACTGGGCATACGCCCCGCTCCCGTAGGCGAGGGTCACGGCGGCCTGCAGGTCCACGCCGTCGTCGTTCAGTGTTCCGACGGCCGAGACCGAGTCGGGGAAACCGAGCGACCCCAGGGCCCAGGTGAGCGGATAGACCGTGAGGTCCATCAGTGCGCCGCCGCCTGCCTTCGGGTCCCACAGGCGGCTGCTCGGATCGTCGGGGGCGGTGAAGCCGAGATCGGCCTGGACCCACCGGATGTCGCCCAGCTCCCCGGAGTGGATGATCTCCCACGCGCGATTGACGCTGGGGAGGAAACGCGTCCACACGGCCTCCATGAGGAACAGATCGCGGTCGGCGGCGATCGCGGCCAGCTCCTCGGCCTCCGCTGCGTTGATGGTGAACGGCTTCTCGCACAGGACGTGCTTCCCGCCGGTGAGGGCCGCCTTGGCGACCTCGTAGTGCTGGCCGTGCGGGGTGGTGATGTAGACGACGTCGACCTCGGGGTCGTCCACGAGACGCTGATAGCCGGCCGTCGCACCCTCGTTCCCGTAGCTCGTGGCGAACCCGAACCGCTCGGCGAAGGCAGCGGCGCTGTCCGCGCTGCGCGAGCTCACGGCGTGCAGCACCGCGTCCTCGAGCAGGGCGATGTCCTGGGTGACCTTGGCCGCGATACCGCCCGTGGCGATGACACCCCACTTCAGGGGGCGGCCGGTGGCGACGACGGGACTGGGTGCTCCTGCTTCCGCGCAGGGGGGAACGATGATGCGGTTCTGTGGGTTCATGAACCCATCCTTGCCGTCCGCGGGGGCCGCGTCCAGCACCCGCGGGGGCTTCGCGACGTCGATCCCGTCCGCCCGGCCGGCCACGAAGAAGCGCCCCGGCCTGGTGGCCGGGGCGCTTCGGTGATGCTGCCGGACGGGGTCCGGACGGTACTTACTTGGTGAGCGCGGACAGCGTCGGGTCGTTGGCGTACGCCTCGGCGGCGTTGTCCTTCGTGACGATCTGCGGCTCGAGGAGGTAGGCGGGAACGGTCTTCACGCCGTTGTCGTAGGAGTCGGGGTCGTTGACCTCGGGCTCCTCGCCGGCCTGCAGGTTGCCGACCATCTCGATGGCGTGCTCAACGAGGGCGCGGGTGTCCTTGTTGATGGTGGAGTACTGCTTGCCCTCCATGATGGACTTCACGGACTCGACCTCGGAATCCTGGCCGGTGACGATGGGCAGCGGCTTGCCTGCACCTTCGACGGAGGTCAGGACGGCGCGGGCGAGCGTGTCGTTGGGGGAGAGGACGCCGTCGAGCTCGGTGGACCCGTAGCTGCCGGAGAGCAGGGAGTCCGCGCGCTTCTGGGCGTTCTCGGCCTTCCAGCCCTGGGTGACAGCCTGCTCGAAGGACGTCTGGCCGGAGACGACGACGAGGTTGCCCTTGTCGATCTCGGGCTGCAGGATGCTCATGGCGCCGTCGAAGAACACCTTCGCGTTGGCGTCGTCAGGGGATCCGGCGAACAGCTCGATGTTGTAGGGGCCCTCGGGCTTCTTGGCCTTCATGCCGTCGAGGAGGGCCTGGCCCTGCAGCTCGCCGACCTTGAAGTTGTCGTAGGCCACGTAGTAGTCGACGTCCTCGGTGTTGAGGAGCAGACGGTCGTAGGCGATGACGGTGATGCCGGCTTCCTTGGCCTGGGCCAGCTGCGTGCCGAGCTGCGCGCCGTCGATGGCACCGACGATCAGGACCTTGACGCCGTTGGTGATCATGGAGCTGATCTGGTTCTGCTGCTCCGAGACGCCGCCGTTGGCGAACTGGACGTTGGGCTTGTAGTCGGCTTCGGTCAGGCCGTCGTTGAAGAGCTTCTCGGCGAGAACCCAGTTCTCCGACGTCTTCTGCGGCAGGGCCACACCGATGGCGGATCCGGTCTCGAAGCCGGCGGCGGCAGCGTCGCCGCCCTCGGCTGCGGGAGCCGTTTCTTCGCGGCCGCACCCGGTCAGCGTCAATGCTGATATTGCAGCGATGGCTGCGAGGGATTTTGCGAACTTACGCATTCCATTCTCTTTCTGTTGCTCTTGCTCTGATGGACGGGTGGAGCTTCCTTGCCTGAGGGCCGGCGTGCGCACGGACCCTAGACGTCGTGGGAGATTACTTCCTTCGTTCCGATGGCCTGCTCGGTCGGAGCGGGTTCGCGAACTGGGGCGTCGGCCTTCTTGCCATCGCCACCCCCGCCGAAGTTCCTCGTGAGCAGACCGATGATCGACGGCTTGCCCTGGCTCTTGTTGTAGACGTCGAAGGCGACGGCGACGAGGAGGACGAGGCCCTTGATGATCTGGGTCAGGTCGGCACCGATGCCGAGCAGCTGGAGTCCGTTGTTCAGGACGGCCATGACGAGGCCACCGATGATGGACCCGACGACGGTTCCCACGCCGCCGCTCACCGCGGCGCCGCCGATGAAGACTGCAGCGATGGCGTCGAGTTCCCAGCCGACGCCGTCGGACGGGCCGGAGGCGGTGGAGCGGCCGACGAAGATCATGCCGGCGAGGGCGGCGAGGACGGACATGTTCATCATGACCATGAAGTTGACGCGCTTGCTTTGGACGCCGGACAGCTCGGCCGCGTGGCGGTTACCGCCCACCGCGTAGACGTGCCGACCGAGGATCGTCTTGTTGGAGATGAAGGCGTAGATGATGACGAGGACGCCGAGGATCAGCCCCGGGACCGGGAACGAGGTGCCGGGACGGCCGGTCGCGAACAGGTAGGTCGCGTAGAGGATGACGGCGCAGAGCAGGCCGACCTTGACCACGGGGACCCAGGTCGGAGGGAGCTCGGCACCGATCCGCTCGAGCTTGCGGCGGCTGCGGATCTCGCGGTAGATGACGAACGCCACCAGGGCGAGCCCCAGCAGGAGGGTCAGGTTGTTGTACCCGGTGCTGGGCCCGACCTCGGGCAGGTAGCCCGCCCCGAGGTACCGGAACCCTTCAGGCACGGGCACGGTGTTCGAATCGCCGACGGCCTGGTTGGCGCCACGGAACAGGAGCATGCCCGCGAGGGTGACGATGAACGCCGGGATGCCGACGTAGGCCACCCAGAATCCCTGCCACAGGCCGATCACGGCGCCGAGCACCAGGCCGAGGACGACACCCAGGTACCAGGGGATGCCCCAGTCCCGCATGGCGATCGCGACGACGATGCCGACGAACGCGGCGATGGACCCGACCGAGAGGTCGATGTGCCCCGCGATGATCACGAGCACCATGCCGATCGCCAGGATCAGGATGTAGGAGTTGCCGTTGAACAGGTTCATCATGTTGCCGGGCGTGAGGGTCTTGCCGCCGGTCTGCCACTGAAAGAACACGACGAGCGCGACCAGGGCGAAGATCATCCCGAACTGGCGGGTGTTCCCGCCGAGGATTTGTTTGAGCGAATTCATGGTGTCTTTCCTAGGGCTACGGTCAGGCAGATTTCCTGCTGGCGGTCATGAGCTTCATCAGCGATTCCTGATTCGCCTCATTGCGGGTCAGTTCTCCAGTGATGGCACCTTCGAAGATCGTGTAGATCCTGTCGGAGAGGCCGAGCAGTTCGGGCAGTTCCGAGGAGATGACAATAACGCCCTTCCCCTGATCCGCAAGCCTCTGGATGATGCCGTAGATCTCGTACTTCGCGCCCACGTCGATGCCGCGGGTCGGCTCGTCGAGGATGAGCAGCTCGGGGTCGGTGAACATCCATTTCGAGAGCACCACCTTCTGCTGATTCCCTCCGGAGAGGGTGGCGACGCCGTCGTTGACGCTCGGCGTCTTGGTGCGCAGGGACTTCCGGTACTCCTCGGCGACCTTGAACTCCTCGTCCCGGTCCACCACGAGGCCGCGCGTGATCTTCTTCAGGTCGGCCGACACCGTGGTGGTCTTGATGTCGTCCAGCAGGTTGAGCCCGAGCGACTTGCGGTCCTCGGTCACGTAGGCGAGGCCGGCGTCGATGGCCTGGGGCACCGAGCGCAGCGTCACCTCCTTGCCGTCGATGAGGATGTGCCCGGACTTGAAGTTGCCGTACGAGCGCCCGAAGACCGAGCGCGCGAGTTCCGTGCGCCCCGCGCCCATCAGTCCTGCGAAGCCGACGATCTCGCCGCGGCGGACGTGGAAGCTCGAGTTCTTGCACACGAGGCGGTCGGGGACCGTGGGGTGCCCGACGGTCCAGTTGCGGACCTCGAAGAAGGTCTCGCCGATCTTCGGCGTGTGCTCCGGGAAGCGGGACTCGAGGGAGCGTCCCACCATGCCGCGGATGATGCGGTCCTCGTCGACGCCGTCGTTCTTGACGTGCAAAGTCTCGATCGACTTGCCGTCGCGGATGATCGTGATGGAGTCGGCGATCTGCTCGATCTCGTTGAGCTTGTGGGAGATCATGATGCAGGAGATGCCCTTGGAGCGCAGGCCCGCCATGAGGTCCAGGAGGTGCTGCGAGTCGGACTCGTTGAGGGCCGCGGTCGGCTCGTCGAGGATGAGGAGCTTCACGGACTTGTTGAGGGCCTTGGCGATCTCGACGAGCTGCTGCTTGCCGACGCCGATGTCCTTGATCTTCGTCGTCGGGTCCTCGGTGAGTCCCACGCGGGCCATGAGGTCGAGGGTGGTCCGGTTGACGTAGTCCCAGTCGATGACGCCGAAACGGGTGGGCTCGTTGCCGAGGAAGATGTTCTCGGCGATCGAGAGCTCGGGGATGAGGGCGAGTTCCTGGTGGATGATGACGATGCCCGCCGCCTCGCTGGAGCGGATGTCCTTGAACTGGACGACCTCGCCCTGGAAGACGATCTCTCCCGAGTAGTCGCCGTAGGGGTAGAGCCCCGAGAGGACCTTCATGAGGGTGGACTTGCCGGCGCCGTTCTCCCCGCAGATGGCGTGGATCTCGCCCGCGCTGACCTCGATGGAGACGTCGGAGAGGGCTTTGACTCCCGGGAACTCCTTGGTGATGGAGCGCATCTCAAGGATGGTGTGGTTGTTCATGGAGCCTCCCGCGGTGACGGCGTTGTCTTGGTGCAGGCCCAACCTCGGCCCGAAAGAATTGAACACGCTAGGGTGCCTTGGCGTCAACTGTTGAACGCAAAGCACGGAGAAAACAGATCAAATCTTTATGCTGAGCTCGCCAGGGCAGGGGTGAGTCCCGGGTGGGCGAGCACGACGGCGGCGCCGCCGAGGGCCTCGGCGCGGTCCCCGAGCGAGGACATGCACACGCTCGTGGTCTCGCCGATGAGCGGGACAGCGTGGCGGGCGAGGCCGCGCCGGACGGGCTCGAGCAGGATGTCGCCGAGGCTCGTCAGCGGGCCTCCGATGACGATCGTCTCGGGGTTGATCAGGTTGGCCACGTGGGCGAGTGCGCGGCCGATGGCGGCACCGGCGTCGTCGATGACGCGCAGGGCCGCGGTGTCGCCGGCGAGGGCCCACTCGATGATGCGCTGGGTGTCCACGGTCTCGGCGCTGCCGCGGCCGAGGAGCTCGATCATCGTGGACGTGGAGGCGACGGTCTCGAGGCAGCCCCTGTTGCCGCACCGGCAGATGACGCCCTGCTCGTTGATGGTGGTGTGCCCCAGTTCCCCGGTGACACCGACGTTGCCGTAGTACAGCGACCCGTTGAGCACCAGGCCGGAGCCGATCCCGGAGCCCACCTTGATGAACAGCAGGTTCTCCACCGCGCTGTGCGGCCCCCACGTCACCTGGGCGAGCGCGCCGAGATTGGCGTCATTGTCGATGAACACGGGGACCTGCAGCCGTTCGCCGAAGGTCTCGCGGATGTTGATCCCGACCCACTCGGGCAGGATGGCGCCCTGCACCACCGTGCCGGTCCGCCGGTCGATGGGGCCGGGGATGCCGATGCCGGCGCCGAGGAGCGCGCGGCGGTCGATGCCACCGTTCGCGAGCAGGGCGTCGAGGAGGTCGGAGGCCGCCCGGAGCCCCTCGACGGCACTGTGGCCCGGCCGCAGGCTGACGGAGGCCTCCTGCAGGATCCGGTAGTTGGGGCTGGCGAGGACCACCCGGAGGTGGCGTCGTCCGATGTCGATGCCGGCGGCGACCTGGCCCTTGTCGTTGAGGATCACGGAGAGCGCCCGGCGCCCGGAGCTGGTGGTCGGGGTGGTGCTCACGATGCCCGACGTGGCCATGACCTTGACGATGTTGGAGATGGTGGCCGTGGACAGGCCGGTCTGCCGGGAGAGCTCGGCCTGCGTCTGCGGCCCGCCGCTCATCAGCGCGGCGATGACGCGCCGCTGGTTCTGCTCGCGCAGTGCGGATTGGGAGCCCGGCTTCGGAAGCGCGGTGTTCAGGGGTGTCCTCATCGTCGAGGGGAGTTCTGCGGGCATGAGGTCAAGGGTGCCGCAGGCGGACTTTGTAGTCAAGAAGTTAACGCTTGGTGATGCTCCTCCGCGAGCCTGGTATACCGCTCGGCATTGTCGCGGATCGCCTGGACCTCGGCGTCGTCCAGGGCGCGGCGCACCTTCGCCGGCACCCCCGCCACGAGCGAGCGCGGCGGCACCACGGTGCCCTCCAGCACCACGGCACCGGCGGCGACCAGGGAGCAGGACCCGATCACGGCACCGTTGAGGACCGTGGCGCCCATGCCGATGAGGCAGTCGTCCTCGATGGTGCAGCCGTGCACGACGGCGCCATGCCCGACGCTGACGCGGTCGCCGATCCTGGCCGGGTAGCCGGGGTCCGCGTGCACCACCACGTTGTCCTGCAGGTTCGTCCCGCTCCCGATCCGGATGGACGCCGTGTCCGCACGGACGGTCGCGCCGTAGAAGACGCTCGCGGAGGTCCCGAGCGTGACCTCGCCGATCAGGGAGGCGGTGGGCGCGGTGAACGCGGCGGCGCCGGTGTCGGGGGTCCTGCCGCGGAAGGGGATGAGGTTGGTCATGACGTCAGCCTAGGCCGACCGGCGTCAGTTGAAGACGATGGTGCGACGGCCGTCGAGCAGGACCCGCCGTTCCGCGTGCCACTGGACCGCCTGCACCAGGGCGCGTCCCTCGAGTTCGCGGCCGATCGAGGCGAGCTGTTCGGCCGTGCGGGCGTGGTCCACGCGGATGACCTCCTGCTCGATGATCGGGCCCTCGTCGAGCACGGCCGTCACGTAGTGGGCGGTGGCACCGATCAGCTTCACGCCGCGCGCGTGGGCCTGGTGGTAGGGACGCGCGCCCTTGAAGGACGGCAGGAAGGAATGGTGGATGTTGATGGCACGGCCGCGGAGGTCCTCGCAGAGCCCGTCGCTGAGGATCTGCATGTAGCGGGCGAGGACCACGAGTTCGATGTCGTGGCGGTCCATGAGGGCCCGCAGCGCGTCCTCGGCGTCCTGCTTGGTCTCGGGCGTCACGGGGATGTGGTGGAACTCGATGCCGTAGAACGCGGCGAGGCCCTCGAGGTCCCGGTGGTTGGAGACGATCACGGGGATGTCGATGGCGAGCGTCCCCGAGCGGTGCTGGAACAGGAGGTCGTTGAGGCAGTGCGCGGCCCGGGAGACCATGATGAGCGTCCGTGTGCGGCGGGCCGATTCGGCGAGCGCCCACTCCATCCCGAACTCCGTGGCGACGGGCTCGAGCGCGGTGCGGAGATCCTGCAGGGTGGCCCCGGTGGTGAGCGCGACCCTCATGAAGAAGGTGCCCGTGTCGGGGCTGCCGTACTGCTGCGACTCGGTGATGTTGGCACCCACCCCCACGAGGGCGCCGGAGACACCGTGCACGATCCCGGGCCTGTCGGGGCAGGAGAGCGTGAGCGAGTAGGAACGGGAGGTCTCGGGGGAGGTCACCTACGCCAGATTACCGGCAGGGCCCTCGTGTGACGCGATGCTTCGGAGGGAGCCGACCGCGGCTGCCGCAGCGGCACGGCCCGCACGGGAGGCACCGAGGGTGGATGCCGATGCCCCGTACCCGACGAGCAGGAGGCGCGGCTCCTTCACGACGTGCACGCCGTCCGTCCGGATGCCGCCGCCGGGCTCCCTGAGGTGCAGGGGTGCGAGGTGATCCAGTGACGCCCTGAAGCCCGTCGCCCAGAGGACCGCGTCCACGGGTTCCTCCGAGCCGTCGGCGAACACCGCCGAGTGCTCGCGCAGTTCGGTGAGCGGTCCGCGCGACACGAGGATCCCGGCGTCGATCCCCGCCTGGTACTGGGGGGTGAGCGGCAGTCCGGTGACCGACACCACGCTGGCCGGGGGGAGGCCCGCGCTCGTCCGCGCGGTGACCTCGGCCTCGACCTCCCGTCCCCACTCCGGGTCGAACGGACGGCGCGTGAAGGCCGGCGGGCGGCGCGTGGACCAGCTGGTCGTCGCGCCGGCCTCGGCGAGCTGCAGCAGGAACTGCACGGCGGACGTCCCGCCGCCGACGACGAGGACCCGCCGGTCCGCGAACTCGGCCGCGGACCGGAAGTCGTGGGTGTGCAGCTGGCGCCCCGCGAACACGTCCCGCCCCCGGTAGTAGGGCCAGTACGGGCGGTCCCAGGTCCCCGTCGCGCTGATGACCGCATCGGCGATCCAGGTGCCGCCCGTCGTCGTGATCCTCAGCGGGCCCGAGTGAGCGTCGTCGGGGAGGTCCGCGCCGTCCGGCTCCACCCGGAGCACCGTGACCGGGCGGACGACCGGCAGGGCGAACTCGCGCTCGAAGGCACCGTAGTAGCGGTTCACGACGGCGGAAGCCGGCTCCTTCGGGTCCGGCGCGCCGAGCGGGAAGCCGGGCAGGCTGTGCAGGGCGTGGGCGGCGTCGAAGGTCAGGGCGGGCCAGCGATGCAGCCAGGCACCGCCCGGCGCGGGGTTCGCATCGAGGACCACGAAGTCCCGGTGCGGTTCGAGTCCCCGCCGCGCCAGGTGGTAGGCGCTGCTCAGCCCTGCCTGGCCCGCGCCGATCACGACGACGCGCACCCTGCGGGATTCCCCGTCCACCGCTACCTGCCGAGCCGACCCGAGCATGACCCAAGACCTTTCCTGGCGGTTCCCGTCCATCGGGACCCCGTTCCACTCATCCCGAACGGACCAGCCCGATCCCGTATTCCGCCGGCGCCCGGACACCGGCCGGGGAAGGGAGCCGTTCCTGCAGGCGATGCCCGGGAGGGCGCGCCGACCGTGCGCGCCCTCCCGTACCCGGACAGGCCCGCGCCGGGGGTGAGGAGGATGCGGTGGCGGGTCACGTCGTCGTACGGCTAGCATGGGACCGTCGCGACTGGCGTAGGGTGGGCAACCACCAGGAAGCGGCATGGAGCCAGGACGATCCCCCGGGAGAGCCCGTGCTTCCAGTGCAGACCACGGATCGCACGCCTGGGCCGCGGGTCACGTTTCTGAGCGGCCGGGCGCGGATGATCGATCCGCCGCCCCGCGACTCAAGCTGACCTCTTGCGAGACCCACAGAAGGATCAACCGATGACCACTTCGCCCACGGCTCCATCCCAGGCTGCCGCAGACTCCGTCACCAACGCGCCCCTGTCCGAGGTGGACCCGGAGATCGCCGCCGTCCTGCGGGACGAACTCGCACGTCAGCGGGACACCCTCGAGATGATCGCCTCGGAGAACTTCGCGCCCCGCGCCGTCCTCGAGGCCCAGGGCAGCGTGCTGACCAACAAGTACGCGGAAGGCTACCCCGGACGCCGGTACTACGGGGGCTGCGAACACGTCGACGTGGCGGAGAACCTCGCGATCGAGCGCGTCAAGGCCCTGTTCGGGGCGGAATTCGCGAACGTCCAGCCGCACTCCGGCGCGCAGGCCAACGCCGCCGCCCTCTCCGCCATGATCAAGCCCGGTGACAAGATCATGGGCCTGTCCCTCGCGCACGGCGGCCACCTGACCCACGGCATGAAGCTCAACTTCTCCGGCAAGCTCTACGAGGTCGCCGCCTACGGCGTCGAGGAGCAGACCCACCGCCTCGACATGGAGCGCGTGCGCGAGCAGGCCCTCGCCGAGAAGCCCCAGGTCATCATCGCCGGCTGGTCCGCCTACCCGCGCCAGCTCGACTTCGCGGCCTTCCGGTCCATCGCCGACGAGGTCGGTGCGCTGCTGTGGACCGACATGGCGCACTTCGCCGGCCTCGTCGCCGCCGGTGTGCACCCCAGCCCGGTCCCGTACTCCGACGTCGTCACCTCCACAGTGCACAAGACCCTCGCGGGTCCGCGGTCCGGCGTGATCCTCGCGAAGCAGGAGTGGGCCAAGAAGATCAACTCGAACGTCTTCCCCGGCCAGCAGGGCGGGCCCCTCATGCACGTCATCGCGGGCAAGGCCACGGCCTTCAAGATCGCCGGCTCCGCGGAGTTCAAGGAACGCCAGGAACGCGTACTCGAGGGTGCCCGCATCATCGCGGACCGCCTCACCGCCTCCGACGTCGCCGAGCACGGCGTCTCGGTGCTCACCGGTGGCACCGACGTGCACCTCGTCCTGGTGGACCTGCGCAACTCGTCCCTGGACGGCCAGCAGGCGGAGGACGTGCTGCACTCCGTCGGCATCACGGTCAACCGCAACGCCGTCCCCTTCGACCCGCGCCCGCCGATGGTCACCTCCGGCCTCCGCATCGGCACCCCGGCGCTGGCCACCCGGGGCTTCGGGGCTCCCGAGTTCACCGAGGTCGGCGAGATCATCGCCGCCGCGCTGAAGCCGGCCCCCGACGTCGAGGCGCTCCGTGCCCGCGTGTCCGCGCTCGCGGCGAACTTCCCGCTCTACCCGGGCCAGGAGGAGTGGTAGGTCCGTTCCCGCCCGGCGCCCTCACCTCGCAGGCCGCCGCGTCGACGGACTTCGACATCCCCACGGCGGAATGCTGCTTCACCGGCTGCTGCGACCGCGGCAAGGCATTCCTGCTCGAGCAACTGGACAGGCACTCCGAGAAGGACGATTCGCATGAGCACACCAGCACGCATCCTTGACGGGAAGGCGACCGCCGCCCGGATCAAGGCGGAACTCGCCGAGCGCGTGGCGGTGCTGCGCGAGCGCGGCATCACGCCCGGGCTCGGGACGGTCCTCGTCGGGGACGACCCCGGCAGTGCCTCCTACGTGGCCGGCAAGCACCGCGACTGCGCCGAGGTGGGTATCACCTCGGTGCGGCGCGACCTCCCGGACACGATCAGCCAGGCGGAGCTCGAGGCGGTCCTCGACGAGCTGAACGACGACGACGCCACCACCGGCTACATCGTGCAGCTGCCCCTGCCCGCGCACATCGACACCAACGCGATCCTCGAGCGCATCGACCCGGCGAAGGACGCGGACGGCCTGCACCCCACCAACCTCGGCCGGTTGGTGCTCAACGTCAACGCCCCCATGGACTCGCCGCTGCCCTGCACCCCGCACGGCATCGTGGAACTGCTGCTCCGGCACGACGTCGCCCTCAAGGGACTCGACGTGCTCGTCGTCGGGCGCGGGGTGACAGTCGGGCGTCCCCTGGGGCTCCTGCTGACCCGCAAGCAGATCAACGCCACGGTGACCCTCGCGCACACCGGGACCGTGGACCTCGCCGACCACCTCGGCCGTGCGGACGTCGTCGTCGCCGCCGCGGGGATCCCGCACATGATCACGGCGGACCAGCTGAAGCCCGGGGCCATCGTGCTCGACGTCGGGGTGAGTCGCGTCGAGGACCCCGCGACGGGCAAGGCGAGGCTGACGGGCGACGTGGACCCTGCCGCGGCATCGGTGGCGAGCTGGCTGTCCCCGAACCCGGGCGGGGTGGGACCCATGACCCGCGCCATGCTGCTGACCAACGTCGTCGAGGCGGCCGAGCGCCGGGCGGCCACCGCCTAGCATCGCCTAGGCTGGGCGGGTGCCCACAACCCCTCCCGGTCCGCCGGTCATCTCCGCGCACCAGCTCAGCAAGCACTACGCCGACTTCAAGGCGGTGGACGGCATCTCGTTCGACGTCCCCGCAGGGGAGTCGTTCGGCCTGCTCGGCCCCAACGGCGCAGGGAAGTCGACGACCATGCGCATGATCGGCGGCGTGTCCCAGCGCACGTCCGGGCAGCTCACCATCATGGGGCTCGACCCGCAGGAGCACGGCCCCGAGGTGCGGGCCCATCTCGGCGTCGTCCCCCAGCAGGACAACCTCGACGAGGAACTGCGCGTCCGGGACAACCTGATCGTCTACGGACGCTACTTCGGGCTGCCGATGAGCTACCTGAAGCCCAAGGCCGACGAGCTGCTCGAGTTCGCGCAGCTCACGGACAAGGCGGGCGCGAAGGTCGATGCCCTCTCGGGCGGCATGAAGCGGCGCCTGACGATTGCCCGCTCGCTCATCAACGAGCCCAAGATCCTCCTGCTGGACGAACCGACCACGGGCCTGGACCCCCAGGCGCGCCACATCCTGTGGGACCGCCTGTTCCGGCTCAAGGAATCCGGTGTGACCCTCATCCTCACCACGCACTACATGGACGAGGCCGAGCAGCTGTGCGACCGGCTCGTCGTCGTCGACAAGGGCAGGATCATGGCCGAGGGATCGCCGGCGCAGCTGATCCGCGAGCACTCCACGCGCGAGGTCCTCGAACTGCGCTTCGGGTCCGAGCGGAACACCACGGTCGCCGGGGAGCTGCAGGGGATCGGCGAGCGGCTCGAGCCGCTGCCGGACCGCGTGCTCATCTACGCGCACGACGGCGAGGCCGCCCTCGAACAGGTGGTCTCCCGCGGGCTGCGGCCTCTCACCTCCCTCGTGCGACGGTCCTCCCTCGAGGACGTGTTCCTGCGCCTGACGGGGAGGAGCCTCGTTGACTGAGCACCGTCCCGCGGACGTGCAGGAGACAGCCGGCCCGCCGTACCGGCTGCACGCCCACAAGCCCGGGGTGTCGGCGAGCCGCGCCCGGAGGTTCGGCTCCTGGTACTACGCCGAGCACGTCCTGCGGGCCATGAACGGCTACCGCTGGACGCTGCTCGCCTCGAGCGTGGGTACGCCCGTCATGTACCTGTTCGCGATGGGCGTGGGCCTCGCGACGCTCGTGGACCGGAACGCCGCCGGGGCCTTCGGCGGTGTCAGTTACCTCGCCTTCATCGCCCCGGCGCTGCTCGCGTCCGCGGCGATCATGACGGCCGCCACGGAGTTCACCTACCCGGTCATGGACGGCTTCAAGTGGCGGAGGGTCTACTACGGCCCGCATGCCTCGCCCCTCGAGCCCGCCCAGATCGTCAACGGCCACGTCCTGGCGATCACGGCCCGGCTGACGGCGACGACGCTCGTCTACTTCCTGATCGTGGCCCTGTTCGGCGCGTCGCCGTCGGCCACGGGAATCGCGGCCGTCCCCGTCGCGGTGCTCAGCGGGCTCGCGTTCGGCCTCCCGCTGATGGCCTACTCCGCCGGTGTCGAGGAGGACAAGGGGCAGTTCGCCCTCGTGATGCGCTTCGTCGTCACACCCCTGTTCCTCTTCTCCGGGACCTTCTTCCCCCTGGACACCCTCCCGGTGTTCCTGCGGTGGATCGGCTGGATCTCCCCGCTGTGGCACGGGACGGAACTCGGCCGTGCCCTGACGTACGGGCATGACGTGCCCGTCTGGCTCGCCGTCGTCCACGTGCTGTTCCTGGTGGTCCTCGCCGTCGCCGGCCTGCGCCGGGCACGGTCCGTCTACGCGAGGAAGCTCGGCCGATGAGTCCGCAGCTCACGGCGCAGGACTACGCGCTCTCCGGATCCGCGCGGCCCCTCGCGGCGCTGTACTCGCGCAACGCCAAGGCGGTGATCGCCCGCGGCCTCCTCGCCACCCGCAGCAGCAACTGGCTGATCATGGTGTCCGGCTTCTTCGAGCCCGTGCTCTACCTGGTGTCCATGGGTGTGGGCCTCGGCGCGCTGGTGGGCACGGTCGAGGGCCCGGGCGGTCAGGAGATCAGTTACGCGGCGTACATCGCGCCCGCGCTGCTCGCCGTCTCCGCGATGAACGGCGCCGTGTACGACAGCACGTGGAACGTCTTCTTCAAGATGAACTTCGCGAAGCTCTACCAGGGGATGCTCTACACCTCCCTCGGACCGCTGGACGTGGCGATCGGGGAGATCTTCCTGGCCCTGCTGCGGGGAGCCCTGTACGCCACCGGCTTCACGGCGGTCATGGGCCTCATGGGGCTCCTCACCACACCCGTCGCACTGCTCGTGATCCCGGCGTCCGTGGTGATCGCGTTCGGATTCGCGTCCTTCGGGATGGGCATCACGAGCTTCATGAAGACGTTCCAGCAGATGGAGTGGATCAACTTCGTGATGCTGCCGATGTTCCTGTTCTCGGCAACGTTCTACCCGCTCAGCGTGTACCCGCAGGGCATCCAGTGGTTCATCCAGGCGCTGCCCCTGTGGCACGGGGTGGAACTGCTTCGGCAGATCAGCGTCGCCTCGTTCACGACGGCCACGATCATCCACCTCGGCTACTTCCTGGTGATGATCGCCGTCGGCATGCTCCTCACCACGCTGCGCCTGCGGAAGCTGTTCCTCAAGTAGGGTCCGGCCGGGCCCGGCGCTAGGGGACGAGGGTGGCGTACACGACGTAGTTGTCGTCGAACTCCCCGGTGTCGGGGTTGTACCCGTCGCACGTGATGAGACGCACCTCGGAGCCCGGGGTGTTGCCGTACACCGTGAGGGTGGGGAACTCGTCCTTCCGGTACGCCTCCCCGCGCTGGACCTCGAAGACCGCCGTCGTGCCGTCCTCACGGGTGACGTCGATGCGGTCGCCGGCCCCGAGGGCCCGGAGATCGGCGAAGACGCCCTTGCCGCCGTCGGTCGCGTTCACGTGGCCGAGCATCACGGCAGGCCCGCGATCGCCCGGGGTGGGGGACTGGTCGTACCAGCCGGCGGGAGCGCCCGGGCCGTCGGGCGGTACCTCGAGGCTCCGGTTCTCGCGGAGGCCGAGGCGGAGCAGATCCGTCCTGACGCCGATGGAGGGGATCTCGAGGGTCACGGGTGCTGAGGCGGGGAGCACCGCGGGTCCGGTCGGCGCGGCCGCACCGGAGGGGCCCGTCGAGGGAGCAGCGGGAGGGGCAGGGGATGTGGGGGTGGACGGGGCGGCAGGGGCCGACGGCGTCGCGACGGCCGCCGGGGAGTCCGCTGCCGTGGCCTCGGGCGCCGCGGGGGAGCCGGCGGAGGAGCAGCCGGCGAGGAGGAAAAGGGCGACCACCGCCGGGGCCGTGAAGCCCCAGCGGTGGTCGGTTGCTCTACTGGTCACGAGGTACCGGGATCAGGCGTTCTGTGCTGCGCGACGGCGCACGGCGAAGGTTCCACCGGCTGCTGCCGCGAGGACGAGCCCTCCGCCGAGGGCGATCATGCCGACCGAACCGGAGCCGGACTCGGTGGCGACACCGGTGTCCGCTCCGCCCGAGGGCATGGCACCCATCTGGGTCTGCACGAGGGTGCCGCACAGTGCGGGGGAGGTGGCGCCGAGGGGCAGCGCCGGGTCGAGGTCGCTCGGGGAGTTGAAGACCTCCGCGGGGACACCGGCGGTTGCGGGATCCAGGCCGTGCACGACGACGACCGCCGTGCCGGACTCGAGGGACGCCTTGGTGGCGGCGTCCAGCGTGATGGTGCGCTGCACGCTGTAGGTCCCGCCCTGGCCGCCCAGCTGGAGGTTCAGGCCTTCGGCCGGCGTCGTGGCACCGCTGGTGGTCAGGGTGGTCTGGATCGCTCCGTAGAGATCAGCGGCTTCGGTGACGCTGACGATGCCGTCGCCATTGGCGTCCTTCGCCATGGTGGGGCACTGTCCGAGCGCTCCGCCGTGGACGTGCTGGACGTGCGGGTACGGACCGTCCATGAAGGTCTGGGCGAGACCGGAGACCTGGAGGTTGACGGTGGCCTGGTCGCCCTTGACGTCGACGGTGATGCTGCCGGTGCCGGTGGTGCCGTTCAGCTGGCCGAGGGTCGAGGAGTAGGAGGCGTCGGCGGCCATCGCGGGGGAGCCGGCCAGGGCGACGGCGCCGAGGGCGAGTGCCGGTACTGCCAGGAAACGCATCTTCTTGTTCATGGTGTGTTCCTCCATAGAGCGAGTGAGGCGCACCGTAGGGCGCGCATGCCTGTACTTCGGGGTGATCGGCATCACGGATGGGCGGAGGTGGGAGAAGTCTTCGAGGAACCTGACAGTTCGCCCGCGGTGGAAGGCACCGGGGCGGGCCCGGGCATGGGGAAGAATGATCCCATGCAGTCACTAGGGAGCAATGAGCGGCCAGCGGGCCGGGGCATGAGCATGCGCATGGGCAGTGCCGGGATGGCGGTCATGCTGGTCGTGTTCCTGGTCGCCGTGGTCTTCGCGGCGAACCAGAACGACGTGATCGGCTGGCTCGTGGTGATCATCTCGCTGGGGTGGCTCCTGATCTTCGGCTTCGTGGTCTTCAGCCTACGCTCCGCCGCGCGGAAGGCCGCCGCCCGCCTGCAGGGCCACGGGGCCTTCGGCGCCCCGGGACAGTCGCCCGCGGGCCCCCCGGCCGCCGACCGCGCACGGGACCTGAAGCTCGACCACAGCTTCAAGATCGTGCAGGTGCAGGTGGGCGTGGTCCGCGACTATCTCGGCAAGGACGAGGGAATGGTCGAGCGTGCCCTCGAGACGATCGAGATCACCTCGCACAACGCCCGCTCCATGATGAAGGGGTCCAGTGAGGGTCCTGTCGAGGGGACCGTCGTCGAGTGAGGGCGTCCCGCCGGGAGCACCGGGGGACACCCTGCGGGGTAAGGTTGATCGGGTGAGTCCGGCACCGAATCCTCCGCAGAAACCCCTCCGCATCGCGTCCGTGAACGTCAACGGAATCCGCGCCGCCTACAAGCGCGGGATGCGGGAATGGCTGGATCAGCGCGACGTCGACATCCTCTGCCTGCAGGAGGTCCGCGCACCCGACGCCGTCGTCCACAGCCTCCTCGGCGATGACTGGCACATCCTCCACACCGAGGCCGAGGCCAAGGGCCGGGCCGGCGTGGCCATCGCCTCGCGCCAGGCGCCCGTCGCCACGCGCACGTCCATCGGTGACAGCTACTTCGACACGGCCGGCCGGTGGGTCGAGGCGGACTTCGACGTCGACGGCGCGAGCCTCACGGTGGTCAGTGCCTACGTGCACTCCGGCGAGGTCGGTACCCAGAAGCAGGACGACAAGTACCGGTTCCTCGACGCCATGATCACCCGGCTGCCCCAGCTCAGGGACGGTGCGGACCACGCCGTCGTCATGGGCGACCTCAACGTGGGCCACACGCAGCTCGACATCCGGAACTGGAAGGGCAACGTCAAGAACGCCGGGTTCCTGCCCGAGGAACGGGCCTACTTCGACCGGTTCTTCTCCGACGAGTGCGGCTTCCTCGACGTCGCCCGGCTCCTCGCCGGGGACGTCGACGGCCCGTACACGTGGTGGTCCTGGCGGGGCAAGGCCTTCGACAACGACACGGGCTGGCGCATCGACTACCAGCTCGCCACCCAGGCCCTGGCCAAGAGCGCCGTGAGCGCCGAGGTCGACAGGGCACCGAGCTGGGACACGCGGTTCTCGGACCATGCCCCGCTCGTCGTCGACTACCAGATCTAGACCACAGGACAGCCTCCATGACAGCCCCCACGATAGCCTCCACGACGTCGTCCACGACCGCCTCGGCCACCGGCCGGCGCCAGCGCATCCTCTCCGGCATGCAGCCCTCCGCGGGCTCGCTGCACCTCGGGAACTACCTCGGTGCGCTCGTGCACTGGGTGCGCCTCCAGGACACCTACGACGCCGTCTTCTTCATCCCCGACCTGCACGCCATCACCGTCCCGCAGGATCCCCAGGAACTCGCCCGGCGGACGCGGCTCACGGCCGCGCAGTACATCGCCGGCGGCGTCGACCCGGACAAGGCGACCCTCTTCGTGCAGTCCCACGTACCCGAGCACGCACAGCTCGCCTGGGTGCTGAACTGCTTCACCGGGTTCGGTGAGGCGTCCCGCATGACCCAGTTCAAGGACAAGGCGGCCCGGCAGGGCACCGACACGGCCAGCGTGGGGCTCTTCACCTACCCCATCCTGCAGGCCGCCGACATCCTGCTGTACCAGCCCGACGGCGTCCCCGTCGGCGAGGACCAGCGCCAGCACGTGGAGCTCAGCCGTGACCTGGCCCAGCGGTTCAACGCGCGGTTCGGCGAGACGTTCGTGCTTCCCCAGCCCCTCATCCAGAAGGAGTCGGCGAAGATCTACGACCTGCAGAACCCGACGGCGAAGATGTCCAAGTCCGGGCCCTCGCCGGCCGGGCTCGTCAACCTGCTCGACGATCCGAAGACCACCGCCAAGCGCATCCGGTCCGCCGTCACCGACACGGGTACGGAGATCCGGTTCGACCCGGCGGAGAAGCCCGGCATCTCGAACCTGCTCGCCATCTTCTCCGCCCTCTCCGGCCGGTCCATCGCGGACCTCGAGGCGGACTACGAGGGGCGGATGTACGGGCACCTCAAGGTCGACCTCGCCGAGGTCGTCGTCGAGGCGCTGACCCCCGTCCGCACGCGTGCCGAAGAGCTGCTGTCCGATCCCGCAGAGCTCGACCGCCTGCTGGCCAAGGGTGCGGCCAAGGCCCGCGACCTCGCCGCTCCCACGCTCGCCGACGTCTATGCCCGCGTGGGCTTCCTGCCCGGCGCGGGGGCCCTCTGATCCATGTGCGCCCCGACCGGTCAGCCCCACGGAGTGGTGACAGCCCTCGCAGGCCCGCGCCCGAGCGGTAGCTGCGTCGGCGTCACCATCCCCATCCCCGAACCCCTCGCCGGCGACCTGGAATCGTGGCGTGGGTCCTTCGGCGATCCGATGGCGGCGGTCGTGCCGCCGCACATCACCCTCATCACGACGACGCCGGCCACCGACTGGGACGAGACCATCGACCACGTGCGCTCCGTCGCCCGCCGCCAGCGTCCGTTCACGGTGCGCCTGGTCGGCACCGGGTCCTTCCGGCCGGTCTCGCCCGTGGTATTCCTGAACCTCGAGGAGGGGTTCGACGAATGCGTGGCGCTGCACACGCAGCTCCAGGCGGGACCGCTCGACCGCGACCTCGAGTTCCCCTTCCACCCGCACGTCACGGTGGCCCACGACGTCTCCGAGGCGGGACTGGACGCTGCCGTCGAGGTGCTCCAGGCGTTCGAGGCCTCCTTCGAGGTGCGATCCATGGGACTCTATGAGCACGTGCCGTCAGGGCTGTGGAAGTTGAGGGAGGAGCTGCACTTTGGCGAAGACGCTGACAGCTCCGAAGCCGCCGCGGGTTGACCAGCCGTCACCCGCCAGCCTGACCGACCTGCAGCACCGGGTCATCGACGCCCAGGTCAAGGTCGGCCGGCTGACCCGGTCCGGGACCGGGGGAGCGGAGCTCCTGTTCGCCCGGGTGGACCTCGCCCTGTGCCGGTTCTTCACCCTGCGGCCCGTGCGGGTGTTCGTGCTCTACAACGAGCGGCGCGGGCCTCTGATGGCCGCGGGTCTGGCCTACCGCCTGTTCTTCGCGATCGCCGCGCTCCTGTTCGTCGGCTTCGCGACCTTCGGGCTCGTGATCGCCGGCAACGAGGCGCTGCGGGGCATCGTCATCGACGCCCTGGCCCAGGCCGTACCGGGACTGATCACCGTGGAGGGGCGGGGCGGGCTGGTGGAGCCCGACGCCCTCTTCAGCGAGACGACCGGCTTCGGCATCACCCTGCTCGTCTCCTCCGTCGTCACGCTCGCCACGTCGCTCGGCTGGGTGTCCGGCATGCGGGAGGCCATGCGCGGCATCTTCGACCTTGCGCCCGTCATGGGCAACCCCGTGCTGATCAAGGTCAAGGACCTGCTCACGCTCGCCCTGCTGGCCGTCGTCATGCTCGTGACCACCGTGCTCGGGGTGCTCGCGAACGACACGCTCGGTGCGCTGCTCGCACTGCTGAACCTGGACTCCGTGAGCCGGGTGCTGACGCAGCTCGCCGGATTCGCGGTGATGGTCATCCTCGACACGCTCGTGGCCGTGGTCCTGCTGCACAGCGCGTCCGCCATCGAGATGCCCCGCGTGTCACTGCTGCAGGGCGCGGTGATCGCCGGGATCGGCAGCACCATCCTGCGGACCTTCTCGACGCTCCTGCTGTCCGGGCTCGGCCGGAACGCCATCCTGCTGCAGTTCGCGGTGATCCTGGGCCTCTTCGTCTGGTTCTTCTTCCTCAGCCAGGTGTACCTGCTCGCCGCGTCCTGGAGCGCCGTGAGCGCGGCCGACCTGCAACAGGCGAGCGACCGCGACCACGGCGCGAAGGCCGGGAGCCTGGTCCGGCGCAGCCTGATCGGCCGGAACCTGATCCGGCGGGGCCTCATCCCGCGCGGCCGCCGCAAGAAGCACACCTGACCCCGTAGACGCGGAGAAGGGCGGCCCCGTCACCGGGGCCGCCCTTCTCCTGCCGGCGTCACCGGCGGTGGTTCGTCGCGTCGATCAGATCTTGCGGGTCAGGATGGCCTGCTTGACCTCGGAGATCGCCTTCGTGACCTGGATGCCGCGGGGGCACGCCTCGGAGCAGTTGAAGGTGGTCCGGCAACGCCAGACGCCTTCCTTGTCGTTGAGGATCTCGAGGCGCATGTCCCCGGCGTCGTCACGCGAGTCGAAGATGAAGCGGTGCGCGTTCACGATCGCCGCGGGACCGAAGTACTGGCCGTCGGTCCAGAAGACGGGGCAGGACGACGTGCACGCCGCGCAGAGGATGCACTTGGTGGTGTCGTCGTAGCGGTCGCGCTCCTCGGCGGACTGCAGGCGCTCCTTCGCGGGCTCGTGGCCCTTGCTGATCAGGAACGGCATGATCTCGCGGTAGGACTGGAAGAAGGGCTCCATGTCCACGATCAGGTCCTTCTCCACGGGGAGGCCCTTGATGGGCTCCACGAGGATGGGCTTGGACGTGTCGAGGTCCTTCAGCAGGGTCTTGCAGGCGAGGCGGTTGCGGCCGTTGATGCGCATGGCGTCGGAGCCGCAGACACCGTGCGCGCAGGAGCGGCGGAACGACACGGAGCCGTCGTGCTCCCACTTGACCTTGTGCAGTGCGTCGAGCACGCGGTCCGTGCCGTACATGGTCAGCTTCCACTCGTCCCAGTGGGCCTCGTCGGAGACCTCGGGGTTGTAGCGGCGGACCTTCAGGGTGATGTCGAACGTGGGGATCTCTCCACCGCCGCCGACGCCGGGTGCGAGCTCGACCTTGGAGGCCGGCTCCTTTTCCATCGTTTCGGTGCTCATCAGTACTTACGCTCCATGGGCTGGTATCGGGTGAAGATAACCGGTTTGGTCTCAAGGCGGACGCCGCTGGTCTCGGTGGCGCTGGGGTCCTTGTAGGCCATGGAATGGGTCATGAAATTCTCGTCGTCCCGCTCGGGGTAGTCCTCGCGGAAGTGTCCGCCGCGCGACTCCTTGCGGTGCAGGGCCGCCGCGGTCATGACCTTCGCCATGTCGAGGAGGAACCCGAGCTCCACGGCTTCGAGCAGATCCAGGTTGAACCGCTTGCCCTTGTCCTGCACCGTGATGCGCGTGTAGCGCTCCTCCAGAGTATCGATGACACGCAGTGCCTCGAGCAGTGTCTCCTCGGTACGGAACACCTGGACGTTGGCGTCCATGATGTCCTGCAGTTCCTTGCGGATCAGCGCGACGCGCTCTCCACCCTCGGAGCTGCGGGCCCGGTTGAGGAGTTCCTCCGTCTCCACCGTGGGGTTCTCGGGGATCTCGACGAAGTCGGCGGTGAGCGCGTACTGCGCGGCGGCGATGCCGGCACGCTTGCCGAAGACGTTGATGTCGAGCAGCGAGTTGGTGCCGAGGCGGTTGGATCCGTGGACGGACACGCAGGCCACTTCGCCGGCCGCGTACAGCCCGGGTACCACGGTGTCGTTGTCCGCCAGCACCTCGGCCTGGATGTTGGTCGGGATGCCGCCCATGGCGTAGTGGGCCGTGGGGAAGACCGGCACCGGTTCCGTGTAGGGCTCCACACCGAGGTAGGTGCGGGCGAACTCGGTGATGTCCGGGAGCTTCGCATCGATGTGCGCGGGCTCCAGGTGCGTCAGGTCGAGCAGGACGTAGTCCTTGTTGGGGCCGGCGCCGCGGCCCTCGCGTACCTCGTTGGCCATGGACCGCGCGACGATGTCGCGGGGTGCCAGGTCCTTGATGGTGGGGGCGTAGCGCTCCATGAAACGCTCACCCTCCGAGTTGCGGAGGATCGCGCCCTCGCCGCGTGCGGCCTCGGAGAGCAGGATGCCCAGCCCGGCGAGGCCGGTCGGGTGGAACTGGAAGAACTCCATGTCCTCGAGGGGGATGCCGCGGCGGAACGCGATGCCCATGCCGTCGCCGGTGAGCGTGTGGGCGTTCGAGGTGGTCTTGTAGACCTTGCCGACGCCGCCGGAGGCGAAGACGACCGACTTGGCCTGGAAGACGTGCAGTTCGCCCGAGGCGAGGTCGTAGGAGACGACGCCGGCCACGCGCTTCTGAAGGCGGGTCTCGCCGTCGACGGTGACTTCCTCGTCGACCATCAGCAGGTCGAGGACGTAGTACTCGTTGTAGAACTCGACGTTGTGCTTGACGCAGTTTTGATAGAGCGTCTGCAGGATCATGTGTCCGGTGCGGTCGGCGGCGTAGCAGGACCTGCGGACCGGAGCCTTGCCGTGGTCCCGCGTGTGCCCGCCGAAGCGGCGCTGGTCGATGCGTCCCTCCGGGGTGCGGTTGAAGGGCAGGCCCATCTTCTCGAGGTCGAGGACGGCCTCGATGGCTTCCTTCGCCATCACCTCGGCGGCGTCCTGGTCGACGAGGTAGTCACCGCCCTTGACGGTGTCGAAGGTGTGCCACTCCCAGTTGTCCTCCTCGACGTTGGCGAGGGCCGCGCACATACCGCCCTGCGCGGCACCCGTGTGGGAGCGGGTGGGGTAGAGCTTCGTCAGGACGGCCGTACGGGCCCGCTGGCCCGATTCGATGGCTGCGCGCATCCCTGCGCCACCGGCGCCGACGATGACGACGTCGTACTTGTGGACCTGCATGCTGGTCGCTCTTTCTGTTGAAACCGGTGTCGGTGCATGGGGGCGCTCCGATGAGCCTGCCACGCGGGGGCTGCCGGGAACCGGCAGGTACTTCGGGTAGTGCTACGGAGCAGTACTACGGGGTGGGGCAGTAGTCGGCGACGTGGGCGACGCCGTCGATCACGGGGCACGGATCGAAGGTGAAGATCACGAGGGTGCCGAGGACCACGATGACGAGGGTCGCCGTGTAGAGCACGCCCTTGAGCCACATGCGGGTGCTGTTCTTGTCCGCGTAGTCGTTGATGATCACGCGGATACCGTTGGTCCCGTGCAGCATGGCGAGCCACAGCATCGTGAGGTCCCAGATCTGCCAGAACGGGCTGGCCCACTTGCCGGCCACGAAGCCGAAGTCGATCCCGCTGATGCCGTCACCGGCGACGAGATTGACGTACAGGTGGACGAAGATCAGCACGACGAGGATGGCGCCCGAGATGCGCATGAACAGCCACGCGACCATCTCGAAGTTGCTGCGCGAGCTGGTGGTGCGCGAGTAGCCCGGTGCGACGCGCCCGGAGCGGGGGGTTTCGATGATTGGGGTAGCCATGGGTCCTAACCTCCGAAGACGTGCGTGAGATGGCGGATCGAGAAGGCGATCATGACGACGGCCCAGACGCCGACGACGCTCCAGAGCATCTGGCGGTGGTACTTGGGGCCCTTCTTCCAGAAGTCCACGAGGATCAACCGGATGCCGTTGAAGGCATGGAACATGATCGCCGCGACGAGGCCGAGCTCCCCGAGACCCATGATCGGGTTCTTGTAGGAGGCGATGACGGCGTCATAGGCTTCGGGCGACACCCGGACGAGCGACGTGTCCAGCACGTGGACCAGGAGGAAGAAGAAAATCACTACCCCGGTGATGCGGTGGGCCACCCAGGACCACTGGCCCTCCCGCCCACGGTAGAGGGTGCCCGCTGGTGTCAGTGTCTTCGGCATTGAAATTACCTCCCTGCATCGCCCGGGCGTTAGCGCGATATACGCAGGGATCACGCCGGTGCGACAGCACTCTTCCGATAAGAATAATCTAGGCCGGTGACAGTCCCCGTTCAATTTAGGGGCCCCTTCCCTGTGACCTTGTTAACACCGGCGTCGGCAGCGGCATCCGCGTCGGCATTCGCGTCCGCATCCGCTCCGGTGCCGGCGCCGCGTGAAGGCCTGTGACGCCGCCCGACGGAACCGGTTCCCGTGCGTCGGTTACCGTGGAAGCGATGAATACCGAGAGGGCCGCTGGCCAGACCCCCGACAACGCGCTGGACCGCTTCCACGGCGTCATCCCCGCGGGAGGCACGGGCACGCGCCTGTGGCCGCTCTCGCGGGCCGCCGCCCCCAAGTTCCTGCATGACCTCACCGGTTCCGGCAGCACCCTGATCCGCGCGACGTACGACCGCCTCCGCCCCCTGTGCGACGGCCGCACCATGGTGGTCACGGGCATCGTGCACCGCCGCGCCGTCCTCGAGCAGCTGCCCGAGATCGACGACATGAACCTCGTCCTCGAATCCGAGCCGAAGGACTCCGGCGCGGCGATCGGGCTGGCCGCCGCCATCCTCCACCAGCGGGATCCGAGCATCATCATGGGGTCCTTCGCCGCCGACCAGGTCATCGCGCCCGTGGACGTCTTCCAGGACGCCGTCCGCGAGGCCATCCACACGGCAGCCCGCGGGTACATCGTCACCATCGGCATCAAGCCGACCCACGCCTCCACCGGGTTCGGCTACATCCGGGCCGGCGAGTCCCTCGCGGCCGAGGGGGCGCCCAGCGCCCGCGCCGTCATCGAGTTCGTCGAGAAGCCCTCGCAGGAGGTCGCCGACGGGTACATCGAGAGCGGCAACTACTCGTGGAACGCGGGCATGTTCGTGGCGCCCGTCGACCTCATGCTCAAGCACCTGTCCGCCAACGAGCCCGCGCTCTACGCGGGCCTGATGGAGATCGCCGAGGCGTGGGACACGCCGCAGCGAGTCAAGGTGGCCCGCCGGGTCTGGCCGACCCTCCCGAAGATCGCCATCGACTACGCCGTCGCGGAGCCCGCCGCCGCGGCCGGTGACGTCGCCATGATCCCCGGGGTCTTCAACTGGGACGACGTCGGCGACTTCGCCGCGATCGGCCGCCTGAACCCCGCGGAGGAGAACAGCGAGCTCACGGTGATGGGGGAGGGCGCGCGCGTCTTCTCCGAGAACGCCTCCGGCATCGTGGTCTCGGACACCAAGCGCGTGATCGCGCTGATCGGGATCGACGACGTCGTCATCGTCGACACCCCCGACGCGCTCCTCGTCACCACCAAGGAGCACGCCCAGGAGGTCAAGAAGGCCGTCGAGCGCCTGCGGGCGAGCGGCGACACCGACGTCCTCTGACGCCGTGGCGCCCACCCGGGTCCCGCGGGAGGGCGATCTGTCGAACACGGCGCCTGCGCGGACCCGGGTGGGGAGCCCGGCCCCGGGTCGGTAGGCTGAGGGAGTGGATACGTTCATCACTCAGAGTTCACCGACCTCCCGGGTGGGGGCCTCCCTCGAGCAGTTCCACAACGAGCTGATCGGGATCCGCCGCGATCTGCACCGGCATCCGGAGCTCTCCTACAAGGAGCACCGCACCACCGACGTCCTCGTGGCCCGGCTCGAGCAGGCGGGGCTCGCGCCCCGGCGCCTCGAGGGCACCGGCGCGTTCGTCGACATCGGCCGCGGACCGCTCCGCCTGGCATTGCGCGCGGACATCGACGCACTGCCGATCATCGAGGAGACCGGACTCCCGTTCGCCTCTGCCTCGACGGGCGTGACCCACGCCTGCGGGCACGACATCCACACGACCGTGATGCTCGGCGTCGCGCTCGTCCTCGCCGGGCTCGACGCCGAGGAGGCGCTGCCCGGCACGGTGCGGATCATCTTCCAGCCCGCCGAGGAGCTGATGCCCGGCGGTGCGCTCGACGTGATCGCCCAGGGCGTCCTCGCCGGCGTCCCGCGCATCCTGGCGCTGCACTGCGACCCGAGGATCGACGTCGGTTCCGTGGGAACCCGCATCGGCGCCATCACCTCCGCGTCGGACACCATCCGGGTCGAGCTCAGCGGCAGGGGTGGCCACACCTCGCGCCCCCACCTGACCGAGGACCTCGTCTTCGCGCTCGCGTCCATCGCCGTGAACGTCCCCGCCGTCCTGTCGCGCCGGATCGACGTCCGCAGCGCGGTGTCGGTGGTCTGGGGGCAGATCCACGCCGGTTCCGCCCCGAACGCCATCCCCGCCCACGGCTTCATGTCCGGGACCCTGCGCTGCCTCGACGGCGAGGCCTGGCACTCCGCGGGCGAGCTGCTCGACCGCGCCGTGCGCGAGGTGGCGGCCCCGTTCGGCGTGGACGTCAAGCTCGAGCACATCCGCGGGGTGCCGCCGGTGGTGAACCAGGAGGCCGAAACCGGTCTGCTGGAGGCCGCGGCGCGCGCGGAGCTCGGCTCGCACGCCGTCGTCCTCACCCCGCAGTCCATGGGCGGGGAGGATTTCGCGTGGATGACGCAGGAGGTGCCCGGCGCCATGATGCGGCTCGGGACGCGCACCCCGGGCGGCGAGACGTTCGACCTGCACCGGGGCGACTACGCGCCGGACGAGCGGGCCATCGGCTGCGGCGTCCGCGTCATGGCGGCCGCCGCCCTGCGGGTCGTGTTCGGGGACGACGACTGACGTCCGCAGGGCCCGTCCTCCCTCGTCCTGAGGCGCGGTGCATAACGAAACCCGAACGATCACCGGCTCCGGGCGGGCCGTGTAGTGCTCCCCGTCACTTGGCCCTTAGGATGTTCGCATACGTGCTGCACCGACGGTGTCGCGGCGCCACGGTCTTCCAGTGACAACAGAGCCTCGGATCGCAACAGACCCGTGATGGACACTCACTGGTCCTCGTACCCGTGGCGCACTTTTCTCCTGGAGGCATTTTGAAGAACTCACTGCGCAAGTTTTCGCGCGGAACCGGCCTGTCCGCCGCCGTTCTCGGCGTATCGGCCCTCGTCCTCTCCGGCTGCGGTGCGCCGCCGGCCGAGGATTCGTCCGGCGGCGGCGCCAGCGCCGAGGCGAACTCCGACTACCTCGGCTGCATCGTCTCCGACTCGGGCGGATTCGACGACCGCTCGTTCAACCAGTCCAGCTACGAGGGACTGAAGAAGGCGGAGACGGACCTGGGCATCAAGATCAACCAGGCCGAGTCGCAGGCCGAGACCGACTTCGGCCCCAACGTCGACCAGATGGTCCAGGCCGGCTGCAACCTGACCATCACCGTGGGCTTCCTGCTCGCCGACACCACGAAGGCGGCCGCGGAGGCCAACGCCGACGCGCACTTCGCGATCATCGACGACAACTCGATCGACCTGCCGAACGTGAAGCCGATCATCTACGACACGGCACAGGCGGCCTTCCTGGCCGGCTACGCGGCCGCGGCCACGAGCGAGACCGGCAAGGTGGCCACCTACGGCGGCATCAACATCCCCACCGTCACCATCTTCATGGACGGCTTCGCCGCGGGCGTGGACTACTTCAACGAGGAGACGAGCGGCGACGTCCAGCTCCTCGGCTGGGACAAGGAGAGCCAGAACGGCACCTTCGTGGGCAACTTCGAGGACGCGGCCGCCGGCAAGACCAACACCCAGAACTTCATCAACGAGGGCGCCGACATCATCATGCCCGTCGCCGGACCGGTGGGTGCCGGCACGCTCGACGCCGTCATCGAGGCGAACGGCGCCGGCAAGGACGTCAAAGCGATCTGGGTCGACTCCGACGGCTACGAGACCGCGGGCAAGGGCGAGGAATTCATCCTCACCTCGGTCATGAAGCTCATGGGCGACGCCGTCGAGGACGTCGTCAGCACCGACGTCGACGGCACGTTCGACAGCACCCCGTACGTGGGCACGCTGGAGAACGGTGGCGTGGCGCTCGCGCCGTTCCACGACCAGGAGGCCAACGTCCCCGCCGATCTGCAGACCAAGCTCGACGAGCTGAAGGACCAGATCGTCTCGGGCGACATCACGGTCGACTCGGCCGCCAGCCCCAAGTAGTACCAGCACGTCGCACACCGCCTTCCTCCCCGCGGGTCTCCCGCAGGGAGGAGGGCGGTTTGCGTTCCCCCCGGGTGCGCGCACCGGAGCCGCACCCGGTATCCTTTCCGGTGACTTCCGCTCGATTCCGACAGGAAGACACCACAACAGAACAGGCTGGTTGAGTTGTGAAACTCGAACTGATCGGCATCACGAAGCGCTTCGGATCGCTCGTGGCCAACGACTCCATCGACCTCGTCGTGGAACCCGGGCAGGTCCACAGCCTGCTCGGCGAGAACGGGGCCGGCAAGTCCACCCTCATGAACGTCCTGTACGGGCTCTACGACCCCACCGAGGGCGAGATCCGCGTCGACGACAAGCCGGTGACCTTCAAGGGTCCCGGGGACGCGATGGCCGCGGGGATCGGCATGGTGCACCAGCACTTCATGCTCGTACCGGTCTTCACCGTCGCGGAGAACGTCGCCCTCGGCAACGAGTCCACGAAGGCCGGCGGCATGCTCAACCTCCAGGAGACGCGCACGCGCATCCGGCAGATCTCCGACCAGTACGGGTTCGACGTCGATCCCGACGCCGTGGTCGAGGACCTCCCGGTGGGTGTGCAGCAGCGCGTCGAGATCATCAAGGCCCTCGTCCGCGACGCCGAGGTGCTGATCCTCGACGAGCCGACCGCCGTGCTGACCCCCAAGGAGACCGACGAACTGCTCGGCATCATGGTGCAGCTGAAGGCCGACGGCAAGTCGATCGTGTTCATCTCGCACAAGCTGCGCGAGGTCAAGGCGGTGTCCGACGTGATCACCGTCGTCCGCCGAGGCAAGGTGGTCGGCACCGCCGACCCGAGCGCTCCCACCACGGAGCTCGCGTCCCTCATGGTCGGGCGGTCCGTCAGCCTCACGCTCGACAAGCGGCCCGCGACCCCGGGCGAGGTGACCTTCCGGGTCCGCGACCTCACCGTCCAGGCCGCCAACGGCCAGCACGTCGTGGACGGGCTCAGCTTCGACGTCGCCGAGGGCGAGATCCTCGCGGTCGCCGGCGTGCAGGGCAACGGGCAGACAGAGCTCACCGAGGCGATCATGGGGCTGCAGGACCACGTCACGGGGTCCATCACGCTCGGCGGCACCGAACTCGTGGGCCGCAGCGTCAAGGACATCATCCGTGCCGGCGTCGGGTTCGTCCCCGAGGACCGCAGCGTCGAGGGCCTCGTCGGCACGTTCTCCGTGGCCGAGAACCTCATCCTCAACCGGTACGACGACGCCCCCTTCGCGAAGGGCCTGTCCATGTCGCCCTCGGCCATCGAGAAGAACGCCGAGGAGAAGATCGCGGAATACGACGTCCGCACCCAGTCGGCGTCCGCCGCGGCCGGCACGCTGTCCGGCGGGAACCAGCAGAAGGTCGTCATGGCCCGCGAGTTCTCGCGGCCACTCAAACTGTTCATCGCCTCGCAGCCCACCCGCGGCGTCGACGTCGGCTCCATCGAGTTCCTGCACCGCCGGATCGTCGCGGAGCGTGACGGCGGCACGCCGGTGATCATCGTCTCCACGGAACTGGACGAGGTCCTGGAGCTCGCCGACCGCATCGCGGTGCTGTACCGCGGGCGGCTCATGGGGATCGTGCCCGGCACGGTCTCACGCGATGTCCTCGGCCTCATGATGGCCGGCATGCCCGCCGACGAGGCGTTGGCGCAGGCCCACGACGTTCAAGGAGGAAACCTGTGACCCCGCAGGACGACAGGCCGGTAACCCCGGCAACCGACGACGGTGCTCCGCACACCCGCCGGGAGGCGAACGACACCGCCCGTCAGGACGAGGTGCGCCTCGAGAACGCCGTCGAGACGGCCGGCGGGGAACTGCCGCCACCGGCCGTTCCCGTGACCGCGGCCGGCCTCGGCGCCGGCCCCGCCCCGGAATCGACCCTCCTGCAGCGCATCATGACGGGGAACGCGCTCGTCGCCTTCCTGTCCGTGGTGCTCTCCCTGATCCTCGGCGGCCTGCTCATCGCGGTCACCGACCAGGAGGTGGCGCGGGCGTCGTCGTACTTCTTCAGCCGCCCCCAGGACACCCTGGCCGCCGCGTGGTCGGCCGCGTCCGGCGCGTACCTCGCACTGTTCCAGGGGTCGGTGCTGAACCTCGAGGGCGAGTCCTTCACCCGGGTCATCTACCCCCTGACGCAGACCCTGACCGTGGCGACGCCGCTCATCTGCGCGGGCCTCGGCGTGGCCCTCGCCTTCCGGGCGGGCCTGTTCAACATCGGTGCCCAGGGGCAGATCCTCATCGGCGCGACGTTCGCCGGGTGGGTCGGCTTCACCCTGCACCTGCCCGTCGGCCTCCACCTGCTCCTCGTGATCCTCGCGGGCATGGTGGGCGGGGCCGTGTGGGCCGGACTCGTCGGACTCCTCAAGGCACGCACCGGCGCCCACGAGGTCATCCTCACCATCATGTTCAACTACATCGCGACGAACCTGGTGCTCTACTTCCTGAGCACCCCGGCGTTCCAGCGGCCGGGGTCCACGAACCCCATCAGCCCCCAGCTCGACGCCTCCGCGCTGTACCCGCCGCTGCTCGGTCCGGCCTTCCGCCTGCACTGGGGCTTCGTCGTCGCCGTGCTCGCGACCGTCTTCGTGTGGTGGCTGCTGAACCGCTCCACGGTCGGCTTCGAGCTCCGGGCCGTCGGCGCCAATGCGAGCGCCGCCCGCACGGCCGGCGTCAACGTCAGCAAGGGCTACATCCTCGCCATGGCCATCGCCGGAGCCCTCGCGGGCCTCGCCGGTGTGGCGCAGGTGTCGGGGACCGAGAAGGTCCTGACCTCGGGTGTCGCGGCGAGCTTCGGCTTCGACGCGATCACCGTCGCGCTCCTCGGCCGTTCCTCGCCGTGGGGCACCTTCGCCGCCGGCATCCTCTTCGGCGCGTTCCGTGCCGGGGGAGTGGCCATGCAGGCCTCGACCGGGACCAGCATCGACATCGTCCTCGTGGTGCAGTCGCTCATCGTCCTCTTCATCGCAGCGCCGCCGCTCGTCCGCGCGCTGTTCCGCCTCCCCGCACCCGGCGCGTCCCGCGCGGGCAGGGGCGGCTCCACGACCCGCACGCCAGCCTCGACCGGAGCAGCAGCATGAGCACAGCAACCACGGCCCGCGACCAGAGCAACAGTCCCGCCCGCGGCACCGGCGACACCGGCGTGCGCAGCTGGAAGAACCCGATCATCCTGTCCGTCGTCGCCCTCTTCGCCCTGCTGGTCTTCGCCCTCGGCGCGCCGGGCAACGACGTCACGTTCCGGCTCTCGGAGGAGAACGACCCGATCGTCCTGCCCTCGATCGTCGTGTCCGCCCCCGTGATCGGCTGGATCGCGGCCCTCGCGATGCTCGCCCTCGCGGTCCTCGCGATCCTCCGCACCCGGTCCGCGCAGAAGACGCCCACCTGGGTGCCGGCCGTGTTCGCGGTGCTGTTCCTCATCGCGTTCCTCACCTGGGTGGTGGGCAGCGCCCGCACCCCGAACGTGGCCCTCTACGGGCTCCTCGCCGGGTCCGTGACCCTCGCAGTGCCGCTGATCTTCGGCTCCCTCTCGGGTGTCCTCTGCGAGCGGTCCGGCGTCGTCAACATCGCCATCGAGGGGCAGCTCCTGTTCGGCGCCTTCGCGGCCGCCGTCGCGGCCTCCCTCTCCGGCAGCGCGTTCGTCGGCCTCCTCGCGGCGGCCGTCGCGGGTGTCCTCGTGTCGCTGGTCCTGGCCGTCTTCAGCATCCGGTACGTGGTCAACCAGGTGATCGTCGGCGTCGTGCTGAACGTGCTGGTCTCCGGGCTCACCGGGTTCCTGTTCTCCGCCGTCCTCAGCGAGGACGCGGAGCGGTGGAACTCGCCGCCGCGCCTTCCCGTGATCGAGATCCCGTTCCTTGCGGACATCCCCGTGATCGGCCCGATCCTGTTCCAGCAGACCATCGTGGGCTACCTCATGTACATCGCGGTCGCCGTCGTCTACGTGGCCCTCTACCACTCCCGGTGGGGCCTGCGGACGCGCGCGGTCGGGGAGCACCCGAAGGCCGCCGACACCCTCGGCGTGAACGTCAACCGGATGCGGTTCATGAACGTGCTGCTCGCCGGCGTGGTCGCGGGCATCGGCGGGTCGTTCTTCACGCTCGTGGCCGTCTCCGGCTTCGGCCGCGACATGACGGCGGGCCAGGGCTACATCGCCCTCGCGGCCCTCATCTTCGGCCGCTGGAACCCGATCGGCGCGTTCTTCGCGGCCCTGCTGTTCGGTTTCGCGACCAATCTGTCCAACGTGCTGAGCCTGCTCGGCACACCCGTGCCGGACCAGTTCCTGCGCATGCTGCCCTACGTGGTGACGGTCTTCGCCGTCGCCGGTCTCGTGGGCCGTTCGCGGGCGCCGGGAGCCAGCGGCATCCCCTACATCAAGGGTTAGGAGCACCTGCCATGACCGACACAGACACCACCGGGACCGAGATCCCCTGGGCCACGCTCACCGCCACCGCGACGGAGGCGATGAAAAAGGCCTACGTCCCGTACTCGAAGTTCCCCGTGGGCGTGGCTGCCCTGCTCGAGGACGGCCGGATCATCTCCGGCTGCAACGTGGAGAACGCCTCCTACGGGCTCACGCTCTGCGCCGAGTGCACGCTGGTCAGCGCGATCGCCATGAGTGGCGGCGGCCGGATCAGGGCGTTCAGCTGCGTGGACGGCGAGGGCAACACGCTCATGCCGTGCGGCCGCTGCCGCCAGCTGCTGTACGAGTTCCGCGCACCCGACATGGTGCTCCTGACCGTCAGCGGCATCCGCACCATGGACGAGGTCCTGCCGGACGCCTTCGGGCCGCAGCACCTCGCCTGAGAATAAGGACGGGAGGGGCGTGGCCGGACCGGCCGCGCCCCTCCCGTCCTCCCCGACCATCACCCCGAACAACCCGAGGACATCCCCATGACCGAAGCCTTCGACGCCGTCGACATCATCCGGACCAAACGCGACCGCGGTACCCTGACCCCCGAGCAGATCGACTGGACCATCGACGCGTACACCCGCGGGGTCATCGCCGACGAGCAGATGGCCGCCCTCAACATGGCGATCCTGCTCATCGGCATGGACCGCGCGGAGATCTCCCGCTGGACCGCCGCCATGATCGCCTCCGGCGAGCGCATGGACTTCTCCTCGCTCGGACGCCCGACGAGCGACAAGCACTCGACCGGCGGCGTGGGGGACAAGATCACCCTGCCCCTGGCCCCGCTCGTCGCCGTGTTCGGCGTCGCGGTACCCCAGCTCTCCGGGCGCGGCCTCGGCCACACGGGCGGCACCCTGGACAAGCTCGAGTCCATCCCGGGGTGGCAGGCGCACCTCAGCAACGAGGCCATGCTGCGCCAGCTCGCCGACGTCGGTGCCGTGATCTGCGCCGCCGGCACGGGACTCGCCCCCGCCGACAAGAAGCTCTACGCCCTGCGCGACGTCACCGGCACCGTCGAGGCCATCCCGCTCATCGCGTCCTCGATCATGAGCAAGAAGATCGCCGAGGGCACCGGTTCGCTCGTCCTCGACGTCAAGGTGGGCAGCGGCGCCTTCATGAAGGACGTGGCCCAGGCCCGCGAACTCGCCGAGACCATGGTGGCCCTCGGCAAGGACGCCGGCGTGAACACGGTGGCGCTCCTGACCGACATGAGCACCCCGCTCGGCCTCACCGCCGGCAACGCCATCGAGGTCGAGGAGTCGGTCGAGGTCCTCGCCGGCGGCGGCCCGTCCGACGTCGTCGAACTCACCGTCCGCCTCGCCGAGGAGATGCTCGCCTGCGCGGGCGTGCGCGACGCCGACCCGGCCGCGGCGCTGAAGGACGGGCGTGCCATGGACGTCTGGAACAGGATGATCGAGGCGCAGGGCGGCGACCCCCGGGCGGCCCTGCCGGTCGCGAAGGAGTCCGAGGTGATCCTCGCCCCGGCCGACGGCGTCCTCGTGGGCCTCGACGCGCTCTCGGTGGGTGTCGCCGCCTGGCGCCTCGGCGCCGGCCGCGCCCGCAAGGAGGACCAGGTGCAGGCGGGAGCCGGTGTGCGCCTCCACGCGAAGCCGGGCGCGCCGGTACGCGCCGGAGAGCCGCTCATGACGCTGCTCACCGACACCCCCGACAAGTTCGACCGCGCGCGGGAGGCCCTCGCCGACGCCGTCGTGATCGCTCCGGAGGGCTCCCGTCCCGCCCAGCAGCTCATCATCGACCGCATCGCCTAGCGGTCCGCCTCAGGGTCTACCCGTAGGGGCTCCGGCGGCCGGTCTCATCCCTGAGGGTGAGCCGGCCGCCGAAGCATGTCGCCCGGAAGGGCGACGACCCACAATGGTGACCACCGGTAGCGTCGGAGGCAGACGCGCGGCGACACACGGCGGTCCGGTCGGGACCACCCCCGGGCGTCCCGTCCCGCGCTCGTCCCCCGTATCCGATTCCGGCGGGCCGACGCGGGACGACGAGCGGGAGGAACACGATGGACGCGATCACCAGCGCACTCGGCGGCATCAGCGACTTCGTGCTCGCGACCGCCGAGCAGCCATGGGTGTACCTCCTCGTCCTCGTGTGCTGCATCGTGGACGGCTTCTTCCCGCCGTTCCCCAGCGAGTCCGTCGTCGTGGGCCTGGCCTCGCTCGTCATCACCCAGGGTGTGCCCAACCCGTGGCTGCTCATCCTCGTCGGGGCGCTCGGGGCGTTCCTCGGCGACAACATCGCGTACCTCCTCGGCAGGGCGATCGGCACCACGCGCTTCCGCTGGATGCGCCGGCCGCGGATGCAGCGCTCCTTCACCTGGGCGGGCAGGGAACTCGCGAAACGCGCCGCCTCGCTGGTCCTGGTGGCGCGCTTCATCCCGATCGGCCGGGTGGCCGTGAACCTCACCGCCGGCGCCACGGGCTACTCGCACCGGCGCTTCGTCGCCCTCACGGCGCTGTCCGGGGTGGTCTGGGCGGGGTACTCCGTGGGGATCGGTGCCCTCGCCGGGACCTGGTTCCAGCACAACCACCTGCTCGGCATCGCGGTGGCCATCGCGATCGCGGTCGTCATCGGGTTCGTCGTGGACCGCGTGATCGCCCTCGTCCGGGGCTCCACCCCGCTGCAGACCACCCTCGACGGACCGCTCGCCCAGCCCGCCGACCACCCCTCCGGCAGCGCCGTGCACGTGCCGGAGCCGTCCCGCGAGACCAGCCCGCCCTGAGGCTGATCGCGTAGGCTTGGCAGCGTGACCCAGACCCAGAACGACGCCGTCCCCGACGCCGCCATCGACATCCAGACCCTGCCGAAGATCTCCCTTCACGACCACCTCGACGGCGGGCTGAGGCCGGCCACCATCGTCGAACTCGCCGCCGGGATCGGGCACGAGCTGCCGGCGTCGGACGCCGAGGCGCTCGGTGCCTGGTTCCGCGAGTCCGCGGATTCGGGCTCGCTCGAACGCTACCTGGAGACCTTCGACCACACGATCGCCGTGATGCAGACGCGCGAGGGCCTCATCAGGGTGGCCCGCGAGTTCGTCGAGGACCTCGCGCTCGACGGCGTCGTGTACGGGGAGGTGCGCTGGGCCCCCGAGCAGCACACCCAGAAGGGCCTGACGCTCGACGAAGCCGTCGAGGCCGTGCAGGAGGGCCTCGAGGCGGGCGCCGCCGCCGTCATCGCCACCGGCCGCGTGATCCAGGTCGGCCAGCTCATCACCGCGATGCGTCACGCGGACCGCGGCCAGGAGATCGCCGAACTCGCCGTCCGCCACCGCGACAGGGGCGCCGTCGGCTTCGACATCGCCGGCGCCGAGAACGGCTTCCTGCCCTCGCGCTTCACCGACGCGTTCACCTTCCTGGCCTCCGAGCAGTTCCCCGCCACCATCCACGCGGGCGAGGCGGCCGGCCTGGACAGCATCCAGGACGCACTCGTCGCCGGGCGCGCCCTGCGACTCGGCCACGGCGTCCGCATCGCCGAGGACATCGAGATCGAGGAGTCCGTGGACGAGGAGGCCGCGGACGGCGAGGAGGTCGGCATCGCGAACCTCGGGCGCCTCGCCTCCTGGGTCCGGGACCGCGGGATCCCGCTCGAGCTGTGCCCGTCCTCCAACCTGCAGACCGGGGCCATCGCGGCGTTCGGTGACACCATCGACGCGCATCCCTTCGATTTGCTCTACCAGCTCGGGTTCAAGGTCACCGTCAACACCGACAACCGCCTCATGAGCGGGGTGACCCTCACCGGGGAGTTCGAACTGCTCGTCGACACGTTCGGGTACGACCTCGGCGACCTGCTGGAGCTCACCCTCAACGCCGTCGACGCCGCGTTCCTGCCCCTCGAGGACCGCGAGGCGCTGGCCCAGTACGTCGCGGAGAGCTTCGACACGGCCGCCCGGCAGGCGTCGGCCTGACCGACCCCGTGACGGACGCACCCTCCCTGCGCTTCGACGCCGCGCCCGGGCCCACCCCAGGCGCGGCGGTCGAGCGGCTCGTGGAGGTGGTGGACCTCCTCCGCCGCCACTGCCCGTGGACGGCGGCACTGGACCACGCGTCGCTGCTCGAGTACCTGGTGGAGGAGACGTACGAGCTCTACGAGGCCGTCGACGACATCGCCCGCGCAGCACACCCGCCCGATGCGCTGCGGGACGAACTGCGGGGCGAGCTCGGCGACGTCCTGTTCCAGGTGGTCCTCCACGCGCAGCTGCAGGCCGAGGAGGGGGCCTTCGGATTCGCGGACGTCGCGGCCGGGCTCACGGCCAAGCTCGTCCGGCGCAATCCGCACGTGTTCGCCCCCGATGGTGCGCTGCGGGGGAGCTTCCCCGCGTCGGTGGACGAGATCGTGGCGACCTGGCAGTCCGTGAAGCAGCAGGAACGGCCCGCCCGCACCTCGCCCTTCGACGGCATCCCGTCCCACCTCCCCGCGCTCGCCCTCGCGGTGAAGACCCTCCGCCGGGCGGGGGAGCCCGTCGGGTCCGCCCCTGCAGTCGACACCGGGGCCGCAGCCGGGGACCCGGGGGAGGAGCAGCTCGGCCGGGAGCTGCTGGCGCTCGCCCGCCGGGCCCTCGCTGCCGGTATCGACCCGGAGCGGGCGCTGCGCCGCGCGGTGCTGGACTACCAGCGCGACGCCGACGGCCCCTGAGCCGATGGGTGTCCCGGTGATCCAGCCCACGTCGGCACGCGCGTGAACTAGGCTGGGAGCAACACCTCCGTTGCTCTGACAAAGACGTCCCAACACGATGTGAATTCCTACACTCCAACGAAGAGGAGCAAATCCATGGCCATCATCGATGCCATCCACGCGAGGGAAATCCTCGATTCCCGCGGCAACCCGACCGTCGAGGTCGAGGTACTGCTCGACGACGACACGTTCGGCCGCGCGGCCGTCCCCTCCGGTGCCTCCACCGGTGCGTTCGAGGCCAACGAGCGCCGCGACGGCGAGAAGGGCCGCTACCTCGGCAAGGGCGTCCTGCAGGCCGTGGAAGCCGTCATCGAGCAGATCCAGCCTGCCCTCCTCGGCTTCGACGCCGCCGACCAGCGCGCCATCGACCAGGCGATGATCGACCTCGACGGCACCGAGAACAAGTCCAACCTCGGCGCCAACGCGATGCTCGGCGTCTCCCTCGCCATCGCCCGCGCCGCTGCCGAGTCCTCGGCCCTGCCGCTGTACCGCTACCTCGGCGGCCCGAACGCGCACGTGCTGCCCGTCCCGCTCATGAACATCCTCAACGGCGGCTCGCACGCCGACTCCGACGTCGACATCCAGGAGTTCATGATCGTGCCGCTCGGCGCGCAGTCCTACTCCGAGGGCCTCCGCTGGGGCGTCGAGGTGTACCACGAGCTGAAGTCCGTGCTGAAGGAGAAGGGCCTCGCCACGGGCCTCGGTGACGAGGGCGGCTTCGCCCCGAACCTGCCGTCCAACCGCGACGCGCTGGACCTCATCACCACCGCCGTCGAGCGCGCCGGCTACACCCCGGGTACGGACATCGCGTTCGCGCTCGACGTCGCCGCCTCCGAGTTCTACAAGGACGGCGCCTACCAGTTCGAGGGCAGGTCGCTGAGCACGCAGGAGATGAGTGCCTACTTCGAGGAGCTCGTCCGCGACTACCCGCTGGTCTCCATCGAGGACCCCCTCGACGAGGACGACTGGGAGGGCTGGAAGCACCTCACCGACGCCATCGGCGACCGCGTCCAGCTCGTCGGCGACGACCTCTTCGTCACGAACCCCACGCGCCTCGCGAAGGGCATCTCGAACCAGACTGCGAACTCGCTGCTGGTCAAGGTGAACCAGATCGGTACCCTCACCGAGACCCTCGACGCCATCTCCATGGCGCAGCGCGCCGGCTACACGACCATCACCTCGCACCGCTCCGGCGAGACCGAGGACACCACCATCGCCGACATCTGCGTGGCCACCAACGCCGGGCAGATCAAGACCGGCGCCCCGGCCCGCAGCGAGCGCGTGGCCAAGTACAACCAGCTGCTGCGCATCGAGGAGGAGCTCGACGACGCCGCACGCTACGCCGGCCGCAGCGCCTTCCCGCGTTTCACGGCGTAGTAGATCGGCAGTTGATCAGGAGGGCGGTTACCCTCGTTAAACGGGCCCGGCGAGGGACCCGACGCGACAACACGCGAAAGCGTTGACGAGGAGCTCCATGACAGCCCGCCGCCCTAACGTGCCGCGAGCCGGCCGTCCGACGCCTACGGCGGAGGAACGGCCGGCCCCCGGCACGGCCAAGGGCCAGACCACCGACCACGGCACCCGTGGAGCCGGCCACCAGCCGGCCCCCTCCCGACCGGGGCTGTCCCCGGCCCGGCCCGGCGCCTCCCCGCGGAAGCCGGCCACGCCGCGCGTCTCCGGTCCCTCGGCCACGAAGGACCCGAGGGCAGCGGCGGCCCCCGCCGCAGGCCGGCCCCGCGCCGCGGGGACCGAGAGTGCGGCATCGCCCCGCACCGGGCGCCCCGCGGCGTCCGGGAGCGCGGCCCGGGCGTCGTCCCCGTCCGCCGCGCGGGCCGCGGAGCGTTCCCAGCTGGCGGGGAGCATCCGCCGCGGAAGGGTCGGCTCGAAGCGCGCCGAATCCCCGATCCAGCCGGCCGAGGAGGCCACGCCCATCCCGGCGAAGGCCTTCTCGGGGCGGCTGCTGGCCCTCGCCGTGGTCCTCGTCGCCGTGATCGTGCTCCTCGCGCCGTCGGTGAGCCGGTACGTGCAGCAGCAGGGCGAACTGGACGCCCTGCGGGCGGACATCGCCCGCCAGCAGCAGGAACAGGCGGACTACCAGTCCGAGCTCGCCCGCTGGGACGATCCGGCCTTCGTCAAGCAGCAGGCGCGCGAGCGCATCTTCCTCGTCATGCCGGGGGAGACCCGCTACCTGGTGAAGGGCGGCGAGGGCATCGAGGACGGCACGGGCGAGGGCTCGGCCGCCGAACCCACCGATCTGCCCTGGGTCGACTCCCTCTGGAGCTCGGTCGTGCGCGCAGCAACGGATTGAGCGACCAGCGGCGGGCAGCCCGAAGGATCCCCGCCGCGACCAGGACACCCGGAACCGGTGTCCCAGGAAGGAACAGCGTGACCCAGCAGGACCAGCACGACGACCAGCACGACGACCACCGCGACGGCTCCGGCCGGCAGGCGGGCGACGATCCGAGGACCCCGAGTGCGCGGGACCTCGACGTCCTCAGCCGCCAGCTGGGCCGGCCCGTACGGGACGTCGTCGAGATCGGTGCCCGGTGCGTGTGCGGGAACCCGCTCGTCGCCACCACCGCTCCGCGGCTCTCCAACGGCATCCCCTTCCCCACCACGTACTACCTCAGCCACCCCGTCGTCACGGCTGCGGTGTCACGCCTCGAGGCCGAGGGCGTCATGACGGAGATGAGCGAGCGGCTGGTGGGTGACCCCGACCTCGCCGCGCGCTACCGCGCCGCCCACGAGGCCTATCTCGCCGCCCGCGCCGCCGTCGGCGAACGTGCGGGCACCGGGCCGGTCCCCGAGATCGACGGCGTGTCCGCCGGCGGGATGCCCACCCGCGTCAAGTGCCTGCACGTGCTGGTGGGACACTCCCTGGCCGCCGGACCCGGCGTCAATCCGCTGGGCGACGAGGCGATCGCCCGCATCGCGCCGTGGTGGACGCCCGACCGCTGCTCCTGCGACGGGGCGTGGGACACCACCGGACAGGCACCGCACGCCGATCTGAGCAGGCACACGCGGACGCAGGGCCTGAGCGCCGAGGAGCTCGACGCGAAGCGCGCGGCCCGCCGCGGTGCCGCCGCGCCATCGGCCGCGGGCAGCACCGCGGGCCCCACCGGTTCCACCGCACCCACCGAGGAGAAGTAATGCGCACAGCAGCCATCGACTGCGGTACCAATTCCATCCGCCTGCTCATCGCCGACAGCGAGGACGGCGTCCTGACCGACGTCGTCCGGCTCATGCGCGTCGTGCGGCTCGGCGAGGGCGTCGATGCCACCGGACGCCTGTCCGAGGCGGCGCTCGCCCGCACCTTCACCGCGGCGGAGGAGTACGCGGCCCTCATCGAGGAGCACGGCGCCCCGCCCCTCCGGTTCGTCGCGACCTCCGCGTCCCGCGACGCCGAGAACCGCCAGGAGTTCGTCGACGGCATCCGTGCCCGGCTCGGCGTGGAGCCCGAGGTCATCTCTGGCGACGAGGAGGCGAGGCTTTCCTTCGACGGAGCCGTCAGCGTGCTCGCCACCGCCGCGGACGAGACCGTCCTGGTGATCGACGTCGGCGGCGGCAGCACGGAGTTCGTGGCGGGTACCACGGCGGGACTGATCGCCTCCCGCAGCACGAACATGGGCTGCGTCCGCTACACCGAGCGCTTCCTGCAGGACGACCCGCCCACCGACATCCAGATCGCCGCGATGACCGAGGAGGTGCGCCGCCTCATCGACGAGGCGTCGGCCGAGGTGCCCCTGGACCGCATCACGAAGATCGTCGGCGTCGCGGGCAGCGTCACGACCGTCACGGCACACGCCCTGGACCTGCCCACCTACCAGCCCGAGCGTATCCACGGCGCCGAACTGCCCATCCCCGCGATCGCGGCAGCGGCGTCGGACCTCCTGCACCGGCCCCGCACGGCACGGGCGGCACTGCCCTACATGCACCCCGGCCGCGTCGACGTGATCGGCGCCGGTGCCCTGATCTGGGCGACCATCGTCGAGCGCGTGGCGGCCGTCACCGACGGGCGCGTGGGGACCGCGATCTCCAGCGAGCACGACATCCTGGACGGGATCGCGCTGAGCGTCGCGGACCGGGTCGGGTGAGCTGATGCGCAGCCGAGGGCGCCGGATGCGGCGGACGGCCCGGGCGGGCGCGGTCGCCGCCGCCGCCCTCACCGTCCTGCTGCCGGCCGCGGTGCCCGCGGCCGCGGACGAGATCCGCGACAAGGAGTACTGGCTCGAGGACTACGGCATCACCGAGGCGTGGAAGACCACCCAGGGCGAGGGCGTCACGGTGGCCGTGATCGACAGCGGGATCGACGGCACCCACCCCGATCTCGTCGGGGCCGTGGTCGGCGGCACGGACGCCTCCGGGGCTGGCGACCCCGGCGGGCAGCGCGGCATCGGAGAGGTCACGGGCCACGGCACCCTCGTCGGCACGCTCCTCGCCGGGCGGGGCCACACGGACGACGCCGCACCCGCGCCCGCACCCGCACCCTCGGGCGGGAGCACCGGCAGGGCGACACCACCGGCCCGCCCGCCCGCGACCCCACCCGCCGATGCCGGACCGCTCGAGCAGTACGGCGCGGGCCCCGACGGCATCGTCGGCGTCGCGCCCCAGGCGGACCTGCTGGCCGTCTCCGTCTTCATCGAGGGCCAGAACAGCGGCCCCAACCCCGCCGGCGTGTCGGTGGATCAGCAGATCCCCGACGCCGTCCACTGGGCGGTCGACCACGGCGCCGACGTGATCAACATGTCCCTCGGCAGCACGAGCACCGCCTGGCCCGAGAGCTGGGACGACGCCTTCCTGTACGCGGAGCAGAACGACGTCGTCGTCGTCGCGGCCGCCGGGAACCGCGCCGGGGGCCTGACCCAGGTCGGCGCACCCGCGACCATCCCCGGGGTACTCGCCGTCGCCGGGCTGGACCGGTCCGGGGTGGCCAGCGCCGAGGCCTCCAGCGAAGGCATCAGCATCGCCGTCGCCGCGCCGTCCGAGGACCTCGTCGGCGGACTGCCCGGCGGCTTCTACGCCGACTGGTCCGGGACCTCCGGCGCCGCGCCCCTCGTCTCGGGCGTCGCCGCCCTCATCCGCGCCCGGTATCCCGACCTCTCGGCGGCGCAGGTGGTGAACCGGATCGTGGGCACGGCCCGGGACGCCGGGGCCCCCGGCTTCGACACCCTCTACGGGTACGGCGTCCTCGACGTCGCCTCGGCCGTCGGCAGGGACGTGGCCGTGCCCGACGAGAACCGGCTCGGCAGCATGGCCGAGTGGATCCAGCTCTACCGGCGCGGCGGGCAGACCCCCGCACCCTCACCGGCCCCCGTCGAGGAGTCCCCGGCGGAGGTCATCCCCGCGCCTCCCGCCCCGCAGGCCGAGGACCCCCTCACCTCGGTGCACAACGTCCCCGCGCTCGTGGTGCTCGGCTTCGGCGGACTCCTGCTCGCGGTGCTGCTGGGCGGGGCGGTGCACGTGCTGCGCGTGCGCCGCCCCCCACGGCCCGGACCGGTGCACGACGGGCGGTCCCCGGACGATCCCTCCGCCTGACGGCAGGCCGTAACGAGCAGGGCCGGTCCGGGGTTCCCCGACGCCCAGGGAGCTAGTGAAGATTTTCACAAACTCCGGTAGCATCGGGGGCATGGCATCGAACCCACACTTCTCCGACCGCCCGCGCATCCTCGTCGTCGGCGGCGGTTACGTCGGACTGTACGTCGCGCGCGGGCTGCAGAAACAGGTCAAGGACCACGGCGGCATCGTCACGCTGGTCGACCCCCTGCCCTACATGACCTACCAGCCCTTCCTCCCCGAGGTCGCCGCCGGCAGCATCGAGCCGCGCCACGCGATCGTCTCCCACCGCAAGCACCTGCGGAAGACGGAACTGATCTCGGGCAAGGTCACCTCGATCGACCACGCCGGACGCAAGGCCACCATCGAGCCCACGGGCGGCGGGGAGTCCTTCGAGCTCGGCTACACCGACGTCGTCGTGGCCGCCGGCTCCATCACGCGCACCTTCCCGATCGACGGCCTGAAGGACCAGGGCATCGGCCTGAAGACCATCGAGGAGGCCGTCGCGCTGCGCGACAGGATGCTCGAGCGCATCGAGACCGGCTCCGTCATGCCCGCGGGCCCCGAGCGCGACCGCGCGCTGACCTTCGTCGTCGTCGGCGGCGGTTTCGCCGGCATCGAAGCCATCACGGAGATGGAGGACGCGGCCCGCGACGCCGTCAAGGCCAACGCCCGCCTCAGCCGCTCCGACCTCCGCTTCGTCCTCGTCGAGGCCATGGGACGCATCATGCCCGAGGTCACCCCCGCGCAGGCCGAGTGGGTCGTCGAGCACCTCCGCTCCCGCGAGATCGAGGTCCTGCTGAACACCTCGCTCTCCAGCGCCAAGGACGGCACGCTCAAGCTCATCAACATGCCGGACAAGACCCCTGCGGACGAGTTCGAGACCGACACGCTGCTCTGGACCGCAGGCGTCCAGGCCAACCCGGTGGTCCGTTCCACGGACTTCCCGGTCGACGAGCGCGGCCGCGTCCGCGCCACCCCCGAGCTCCGCATCACGGGCGACGACGGACCCGTCGCGCACGCCTGGACCGCCGGCGACGTCGCGGCCGTCCCCGACCTGACCGGTGGGGGAGTCGGAGGCTTCTGCGTCCCCAACGCCCAGCACGCCGTCCGCCAGGCGAAGCTCCTCGCCGCGAACATCCTCGCCGAGAACTACGGCGTCGGTGAGGTCAAGGAGTACCGCCACACCAACCTCGGCGCCGTCGCCGGCTTCGGCCAGTTCAAGGGTGTCGCGAACATCATGGGCTTCGGCATGAAGGGCTTCCCGGCCTGGCTCGCCCACCGCGGCTACCACGGCTTCGCCATGCCGATGTACGAGCGCAAGGCCCGCGTGATCATCAACTGGAGCATGAGCTTCCTGTTCGGTCGCGACCTCGCCCCGCTGTCGGACCTGCAGACCCCGCAGCGCCAGTTCCGCGAAGCGGCCACCCCGCCGCCCAAGAAGGACACCGCGCTGCAGAGCCAGCCGCCCACGCCGGCCGGACAGGCCGCGTCGGCGAAGGCCACTGCCTGAAAGCACGGAACCGCACGACGAACGACGGCGACCTCCTGACCGGGGTCGCCGTCGTTCTGTCGTCTCCCCGCCGGAGGCGGCACCCCGCACGGCCCGGGGTAGGCTGGTCCGGCGGAACCGCCCCAGTAGCCCAATGGCAGAGGCAGCAGACTTAAAATCTGTTCAGTCAGGGTTCGAGTCCCTGCTGGGGCACGGGTCCTCCCGCGGGGTCCCGGCGTGTACTGCGCGGTCGGATGGTCAGTGCGCTGTGCAGTGCCCGGTGTCAAGGGTCCTCTGCGATGCCTGTGACGAGCGTTACAAGGATGTAACCCGATTCCCTTATCTCAGACACAAATTTGGATTAGCTTTTCCTACAAGCCAGGAACACCTGGCAAACAGCATCAAAGGCAGCAAGAGCCTTTCGGTCGAGGAGACTAATTCATGATTGCAACACGCAACTCGGTGCTTTTCGGCATCGGGGAGAGTGCCCCGCGAGCGGCGAAGGTGGCTGCACTGGGTCTGGGCATCGCGCTCTTCGCCTCCGGCTGTGGCGGTGGGGGCTCCACGGGGTCCGAGGCCGAGGGCGGCGACACGGAGACCAGCGCAGCTGCTGCGTCCTCCGCGCTGGCCTGTCCCGAGAGCGAAGGCGGCGCCGGCGAGGAGCAGGGCGAGAAGGGCGACCCCGCGGCCGTCCCCGCCTCCAAGACCACGAGCCCCGAGCCACTGAAGATCGGCTCGATCCTGCCGACCACCGGTACCCTGGCGTTCCTCGGCCCGCCCGAGATCGCGGGCGTCAACCTCGCCGCCAACGAGATCAATGCGGCTGGCGGCGTGCTCGGCCAGGACATCTCCATCACGCACCGCGACTCGGGTGACACCACCACCGACATCGCCACCCAGTCCGTCACGGACCTGCTGTCCCAGAACGTCAGCGCGATCGTCGGCGCCGCGTCCTCGGGCGTCTCCAAGACCGTGATCAACCAGATCACCGGTGCCGGCGTGGTGCAGTTCTCGCCCGCCAACACCTCGCCCGAGTTCACCGACTGGGACGACAAGGGCCTGTACTTCCGTACCGCTCCCTCCGATGTCCTCCAGGGACGCACGCTCGGCAACTACATCATGGAGTGCGGCGCGCAGACCGTCGGCATGATCACCCTGAACGACTCCTACGGCACCGGCCTGCAGGGCAACATCCAGGAGACCGTCGAGGGCGCGGGCGGCCAGGTCGTCGCGAACGAGATGTTCAACACGGGCGATTCGCAGTTCTCCAGCCAGGTGGACGCCATCGCCGCCGCGAAGCCGGACGCCCTCGTGCTCATCAGCTTCGACGAGGCCAAGAGCATCGTGCCGCTGCTCGTCGCCAAGGGTATCGACGCCAGCACCATCTTCATGGTCGACGGCAACACCTCCGACTACAGCAAGGACCTCGATCCGGGTACCCTCGAGGGCGCACAGGGCACCATCCCCGGCCCCTTCACCGGCACCGGTTTCCAGGACGCCCTCGCCACGGTCGACCCCGCGCTGACCAGCTACGCCTACGCCGGTGAGAGCTACGACGCCGTGAACCTCATCTCGCTCGCCGCCGAGGCCGCGGGAAGCGTCGAGGGCACCGCGATCGCCGCCGAACTCGAGGGTGTGTCCAAGGACGGCACCAAGTGCTTCGACTTCGCCGGCTGCGTGACCCTGCTGCGCAACGGTGAGGACATCGACTACGACGGCATCTCCGGCCCGGTCTCCTTCGACGCGAAGGGCGATCCCACCGAGGCTGCCATCGGCATCTACAAGTACGACGCCGACAACAAGCCGCAGCCGAGCCGTTCCGAGGTCGGCAAGCTCTAGGGCTTCCACCGGCCGATCAGGCCGGCGGTAGCAGGCGACACCCCGGGAAGAGAACCCCGGCCGCCCTTCCCCAGGAAGGTGCGGTCGGGGTTCTTTCGCGCCGGGCGGGTCCGGCCCGGGGTCAGGAGTCGCCTGATTCGCGCCTGGAGAGGGCGTAGGAGGGCTCCCGCACCGTCCGGGCCCAGTCGTAGGTCCCGGCGCCCGCGAGGGGGTGGAGGACGGCGTCGAACCGCAGGTCCTTCTCCTCGGCCGCGGGGTTCAGCCGGAGCGTGAGCGTGCCGAAGTGCTGCCACGGCCCGCGGGGCGTGGCGAAGTAGAGTCCGAGCTGCCACGGTGAGGCGCCGAGGGAGCGCGCGAAACCGCGGAGGGACGAGGGCAGCCCCGCGGGTCCGAGGGTCCGGGCTGCCAGGAGCACCGGTCCGGAGTCGCCGCGGTACGGCATCATCGTGCTCAGGGGGGCCCGCGAGACGCTGAGCCTCGGCACCAGGAGGAAGCGGCCGGGGACGGCCCAGCCCGTGGAGGACAGCAGGATGTCGGAGAAGGTGGACGGCGTCGGCCCGGAGGCGGGGTGGTGGACGCGCACGGCGAGCCCCACGATGTCGGGCAGCCCGTCAGGGGTGCCGGCGGACCGCGAGACCCGTGCCGTGGCGGGCCCTTCGCTCGGACGGTCGATCCAGGAGATCCCGCTGGTCCGGCCGTGATCGTGCACCACCACCGTGCCGTCCAGCCTCAGGCCGCGCGAGTGGATGGGGCGGTGGCGCCGGACGTGCTTGATGCCGCGGAACACCACCTCGAAGCCCTTGCCGATCGCACTGCTGGCCAGTCCCGCCATCCGGACACCCCTTCCTCGGGCGGACGCCGTCCGGCGTCCCTCCTGCCAACGTATCGGCCCGGAGGCGCCGATGGGCGGAACCGTTGCCGGCCCCGCCCATCCCTTGCGCTCCGCGCCGCCGTGGTGTGTCAGGCGGTGTCGGCGAGGGTCCCCAGGTAGAGCTGGATGACCTTCGGATCCTTCATCAGCTCGCGGCCGGTCCCCGTGTACGCGTCCTTGCCCTGGTCCAGCACGTAGGCGCGGTCGCAGATCTGCAGGCAGCGCCGGGCGTTCTGCTCCACCATGATCACCGAGACACCGGCCCGGTTGATCTCGTGGACGCGCAGGAACGTCTCGTCCTGCTTCACGGGGGAGAGGCCCGCCGACGGCTCGTCGAGCAGCAGCACGGCGGGATCCATCATGAGGGCCCGCCCCATGGCGACCATCTGCCGTTCGCCGCCGGAGAGCGAACCGGCGCGCTGCGCCCGCCGCTTGCCCAGCTCGGGGAAGAGGCTCGCGACGAAGTCGAAGCGCTCCTTGAAGTCCTTGGGCCGCTGGTACATGCCCATCTGGAGGTTCTCCTCGATGGTCAGCGTGCCGAAGACGTTGTTGTTCTGCGGCACGAACCCCACACCCCGGCTGACCAGCTTGTTGGCCTTCAGGCCCGTGAGGTCCTGTCCGCGCACCACGACGGTGCCCGAGTGGACCTTCACCAGGCCGAACATCGCCTTCAGGAGCGTGGACTTGCCGGCCCCGTTCGGCCCGATGATCCCGATGAGCTCGCCGCGGCGTGCCTCGATGCTGCAGCCGTTCAGGATGTTCACGCCCGGGAGGTACCCGGCGACGAGGTCCGTGACCTTGACGACGGAGTCGCCCTCGAATTCGTCCATTACTTCGTCTCCTCGTCCTTGTGTGCCGTGCCGGAGGCGTAGGCTCCGCCTTCGACCTCCGTCACGCCGTGCCCGAGGATCCCCTCGTTCTCGGTACCGACCACCGACTCGTCGTCGTGGGCCAGCTCCTCCTCGAGGCGCTCGATGCCCGTGGAGTCACCGAGGTCGACGTCGTGGTGCGCGCCGAGATAGGCGTCGATGACGGCCTGGTCCTTCATCACGATGTCCGGCGGGCCCTCCGCGACGACCTTGCCCTCGGCCATGACCACGACCCAGTCGGCGATGTGCCGGACCATGTGCATGTCGTGTTCCACGAACAGGACCGTCATGCCCTCGGCCTTCAGGTTCTTGATGTGGTCGAGCAGCGACTGCGTCAGCGCCGGGTTGACGCCGGCCATCGGCTCGTCGAGCATCACGAGCCGCGGGCGCACCATGAGCGCCCGCGCCATCTCGAGGAGCTTGCGCTGGCCGCCGGAGAGCGAGGCCGCGTAGTCGTCCCGCTTGGTGTCGAGCTTGAACTTGGTCAGCAGCACCTCCGCCTGCTGCGTGATCTCGCGCTCGCGGCCGCCCCAGATGCCCTTGAAAAGGGCCCGGGCGAGGCTCTCGCCCGGCTGGTCGGTGGCACCCAGGCGCATGTTCTCCATGACGGTGAGCTTGCCCATGACCTTGGTGAGCTGGAACGTCCGCACCATGCCCATGCGGGCCACCTTGTGCGGGGCGACCTTGGCCAGCGGTTTGCCGTCGAACTCCCAGTCACCGCTGTTCGGGGTGTCGAAGCCGGTCAGCAGGTTGAACAGCGTCGTCTTGCCGGCGCCGTTGGGGCCGATCAGCGCGGTGATCTTGTGCCGGGGGATCTCGAGGTACTCGACGTCGACGGCGTTGATGCCGCCGAAGCTGCGCGTCACGTTCTGCGCGATCACGATGGGGTCCCGCTTGCGGCACCCCGGTCCCGACTCACCGGTGGTGATCGGCGCCGAATCGTTCATGTGGTCGGAAGCGCCGGAGGCGCCGGCGGCTGCGGGGGAGGCGGCGTCGGTGGACGCCCCTCCGCCGACGGCGTGGGAGCCTCCGGTCAGCGCGTCGTCACCCGGTGTCGCGGCGGTGTCGTCGGGATTGCTGGTGCTGTGGTTGCCGGTCATGCGAACGCCAACTCCTTCTTGTTACCCAGGACGCCCTGCGGCCTGAAGACCATGAGCAGCATCAGGGCCACACCCACGAGGATGTAGCGGAGCTGACCCGCCTGTGAGTTGGACAGGAACGTGATGGCGCCGACCTCGATCGCGCCGTACAGGAGTCCCTGCGTCAACGAGAGCACTACCCAGAAGATCATCGCCCCGATGACCGGTCCGAGGACAGTGGCCATGCCGCCGAGGAGGAGGCAGGTGTAGAGGAAGAAGGTGAGTTCCGTCGCGTAGTTCGCGGGCTGCACGGCGCCGCGGGGCAGCGTGAAGATGATGCCCGCGAGGGAGCCGAGGACACCGCCGATCACGAGGGCCTGCATCTTGTAGGCGTAGACGTTCTTGCCGAGCGAGCGCACCGCGTTCTCGTCCTCCCGGATGCCCTTCAGCACGCGGCCCCAGGGGCTGCGCATGAGGAGCCAGACCACGAGGCAGGCGATGATGACGACGGTCCAGCCGACGATGCGGATCCAGAAGTCGCGCTCGTTCATGCCGAGCGGACCGATGTGGTAGGTGCCGGGCGGGAACGGGTTGAGCCCGTAGAAGCCGCCCTCGAACGCCGCGAGTCCGTTGGCGGAGCCCGTGATGTCGGTGAGCCCGTTGGTCGTCACGATGTAGCGGATGATCTCCGCCGCCGCGATGGTCACGATGGCGAGGTAGTCCGCCCTGAGCCGGAGTGTGGGGATGCCGAGCACGATCGCGAAGACCACCGAGGACAGCAGCGCGACGAGGACCGCCACGGGCAGGGGGGCGTTGAAGCTGAGCGTCGAGATGGCGTACCCGTAGGCACCGACGGCCATGAAGCCGGCCTGGCCGAAGTTCAGGAGGCCGGAGTAGCCGAAGTGGACGGCGAGGCCGAGCGCGGCGAGCGCGTAGGCCGCCGTCGTCGGGCTGATCAGTTCGCCGAAGGCGTTGACGAGGATGTTTCCGAAGTCCATGGGGAGCCCCTAACCTATGCGCTCTCGGCGGCCGAGGATACCCTGCGGCCGGAACAGGAGCACGAGAATCATGATCAGCAGCGCTCCCACGTACTTGAGGTCTGCTTCGAGCCAGATCGTGGAGATCTCCACGAACAGCCCGACGATGATGGAACCGACGAGCGCGCCGAAGACGGTGCCCAGTCCGCCGAGGGTGACACCGGCGAAGATGAGCAGCAGGATCTGCTGGCCCATGTTGTAGGACACGCCCGGCCGGTAGTAGGCCCAGAGGATGCCGCCGAGGGCCGCGAGCATCCCGCCGACGACCCAGACGATGCGGATGACGCGGTCCACGTCGATGCCGGAGGCGGCGGCGAGCGCGGGATTGTCCGCGACGGCGCGCGTGGCCTTGCCGATGCGCGTGCGCAGCAGCAGGAACGCGACCGCGAGGATGACCACGAGGCTCACGATGAGCGAGGTCAGGTTGTTGCGCGAGATGGAGACCGACCCGAGGTCGATGATCTGGCTCTGCGAGCCCGGCAGCTGCTGGGTGGCCCCGCCGAAGAAGAACTGGATGATGTACCGCAGGGCCAGTGCGAGGCCGATGCTGACGATCATCATGGGGACCAGGCCCGTGCCGCGCCGCCGCAGGGGCTTCCAGAGCCCGGCGTCCTGCACGTAGCCGAGCAGCCCGCCGCCGAGGACGGCCAGGACGATCGAGACGGCGATCGGGAGGCCGGCACCCGCGAAGGCGAACGCGAGGACGGCACCGAGGGTGACCATCTCGCCGTGGGCGAAGTTGGTCAGGCCCGTGGTGCCGAAGATCAGTGAGAGTCCGACGGCGCTGAGGGCGAGGAGGAGGCCGAAGCTGAAACCGGCCAGGGCGCGCTCGGCGAGGGTCTCCAGGAACGAGGTCTTCTGCGTGACGATGCCCTCGCCGAACAGGAACAGAGTCGTGGCGCTGGAGGTGTTGGCGAAGGTGACCTGGCGCGGGTTCTCCTGCCCCTCGGCGAGGGCGATGCCCTCGGGGAGGGTGTCCTCGTCGATGGCCACCTCGTAGGTGCCCTGCTCGGGCACCCCGATGCTCCAGGCACCGTTGGCTCCGGACGTGGCTTCCCCTTCGAAGCCGTTGCCGGTCGCGGTCACGGTGACGTCGGCGATGGGGCCGTCGGCCCCGCGGAGGACGCCGCCGATCCGGTTGTCGAATTCGGCGGCCTGGACGGTGCCCGCGCTCTGGGCCTGGAGCACGGTGACGTGCTGTGCCGGGGCGGGCGGTTCGGGGGACGCCTGCGCCGCGGGGGCGCCGAGCAGCACGATCGTCAGAAGGCCGAGCACCAGGAGCAGCGACCTCCTGATCCGTGCAGGCGTCGATAGGGTGATCAAGATGGGAACCTCCACGGTGGGGGCAGGCCCGACGGCAGCCGCCGGGATCAACAGTTGTGACGAGTGTCACGGACGTGGGTGTCATGTTACTAGCGGCATGTTTCGCCATTTCGCAAAAGCATCCCGGCAAGGTAGCAATTCGGTAACGAATGTTTTACCAAGGGCCCTTTGCAGTTGAAATTCCGCATCCGGCGACCCCCGTCCGGAGCGATCCGTCCGGGAACAAAACAGGGTAGGAACCGTTGGAATTGGTAGGGTTGGACGAACACGCAGCCCCCTACTGGAGGACTAACTCACAATGGCACTTGGCGGCAATCCGGTATTCAACGGAAAGAACTTCCGTTCCGCTACCCGGGGCAACGAGACCGCGGGTTTCGGGACCATGACCTACGGCGGCACGGCCGTCGCGAACCAGCAGCAGCTGGAGCACATGTACAACCAGCCGTCGGCCGGCCCCGCGGAGACCGGGCGCATGACCTTCGACGACGTCATCGTCAAGACGCTGCTCTGCCTCGGCTTCGTGCTCGTGGGTGCTGCCATCCCGGCGTTCCTCGTACCGGGCCTCGCCCTCCCCCTCATGGTGGTCGGCGCGCTCGGCGGGTTCGTGCTCGGTCTCGTCAACTCGTTCAAGCGTGAGCCCTCACCCGCGTTGATCCTCGCCTACGCCGGGCTCGAGGGCCTTTTCCTCGGCGGACTGACCATGTTCCTCGAGTCGATGTATCCCGGTATCGCCGTGCAGGCGGTCCTCGGCACCCTCGTGGTGTTCGGCGTGACGCTCGCCCTCTTCAAGAGCGGCAAAGTCCGCGCGACGCCGAGGGCGATGAAGTTCTTCATGATCGCGCTCATCAGCTACGCGGCCTTCTCGCTGCTGAACCTCGGCCTCATGGTCTTCGGCGTGAACGACGACCCGTGGGGCCTCCGGGGCGCCGACTTCCTCGGGACGGGCATCCCGTTCGGCGTCGTCATCGGCATCCTGGCCATCGGCCTCGCGGCCTTCTCGCTCATCATCGACTTCACCTCCATCAGCGAGGGTGTGCGGCAGGGTGCGCCGCAGCGCTACTCGTGGACCGCTGCCTTCGGGCTGACCGTCACCCTCGTGTGGCTGTACGTCGAGATCCTGCGCCTGCTCGCGATCCTTCGCGGCGACGACTAGCAGTCCCGGGCGCCCCGGCGTCCTGAGACGGAAGAGACCCGCAACCACCGGTTGCGGGTCTCTTCCGTTCTCGCCCCGGATCAGGCGATGCGTGCCGCTCCCGCACCGGGCAGGACGCTGAAGATGACCGGGGCGCGGAAGCCCGCGGCGGCGAAGGCGCTCTCGACGGCCGAGCGGATGGCCGGGACGTCGTCCACCCGTGCCAGGGCGATCGCCGCGCCGCCGAAACCGCCGCCGGTCATGCGGGCACCGAGGGCGCCGGCCTCGAGCGACGCCTCCACGGCGGCGTCCAGTTCGGCGCAGGAGATCTCGAAGTCGTCGCGCATCGAGGCGTGGCTGGCCACGAGCAGCGGGCCCAGGTCCGCCGGGCCCGTGCTCGTGAGGACCTTCACGGCGTCCTCGACCCGCGCGTTCTCGGTGACGATGTGGCGGACACGGCGGAAGGTCTCCTCGTCCAGGACACCGGCCGCCTCCGCGAGGTCCGGGACCGAGAGATCGCGGAGCGCGGGGACCCCCATGAGCTCGGCGCCGAGCTCGCACGAGCGCCGCCGTGCCGCGTAGCCGCCGGTGGAGTGCGCGTGGCTGACCCGCGTGTCGATGACCATGAGCTCCAGTCCCGCGCCCTCCAGGTCGAGGGGGACGAGCCGGGAATCACCCGAGCGGCAGTCGAGGAACACCGCGTGGCCCACCTCGCCGAGGAGGGAGGCGGACTGGTCCATGATGCCCGTGGGCGCGCCGACCATCCGGTTCTCGGCGAGCTGCCCGATCACCGCGAGCTCCCGGCGGGAGATGCCGGCCTGCGAGAGGTCGTTCGCCGCGACGGCCACGGAGCACTCGAGGGCCGCGGAGGAGGAGAGGCCCGCGCCGACGGGCACCGAGGAGTCCACGAGGAGGTCCATGCCGGGGCAGCGGTACCCCGACTGCTCCATCGCCCACAGGACGCCGAGCGGGTACGCCGCCCACCCCTCGATGCCGCCTTCCTCGAGCGTGTCGAGGTCGACGGTCACGGGGGCCTCGTCGGGCGCGAAGGTGGACGCGACGCGGACGATCCGGTCCGGCCGGACGGCGGCCGCGACCGTCGTCGAGTGCTTGAGGGCGAACGGCAGCACGAAGCCGTCGTTGTAGTCGGTGTGCTCGCCGATCACGTTGACGCGTCCGGGCGCGGACCAGAGGCCGTCCGGTTCGGTGCCGAAACGCTCGGTGAAGGCCGCCGCGAGATCGAGGGGTGTGGAGTTCATGCCTGGTCCTTACGTACTGGAGCGGGAGTGGCGCCGCGGAGTGCCTCCGCGACCTTCTCCGGGGTGGTGTCGTTGATGAAGGCGCCCATCGCGGCCTCCGAGCCGGCCAGAAACTTCAGCTTGTCGGCGGCGCGGCGAGGTGAGGTCAGCTGCAGGTGCAGGTAGCTGGCGGGGCGGAGGGCATCGTCGATCGGTGCCTGCTGCCAGGCCGCGATGTACGGGGTGGGTGTGGGGTAGAGGGCGTCCAGTCTACCGAGGAGCTCCAGGTAGACCGTGGTCAGCTCGTCGCGCTCCTCGCCCGTGAGGCCCGCGATGTCGGCGACCTGGCGGTGGGGGACCAGGTGCACCTCGAGCGGCCAGCGGGCGGCGAAGGGCACGAAGGCGCTGAAGTGCCTGCCCTCGATCACCATGCGCTCGCCCGACGAGCGTTCGGCGGCCAGCGCGGAACCCATGAGGGTCTGCGTGCCGCCGGAGGCCTCGAAGAACTCGGACGCCCGGGCCGCCAGGGTCGCGGCGCGCGGCGGGATGAACGGGTACGCGTAGATCTGTCCGTGCGGGTGCAGCAGCGTCACGCCGATGTCCGCCCCACGGTTCTCGAAGCAGAACACCTGCTTGATGCCGGGCATGGCGGACAGGGCCTCGGTGCGCTGCGCCCACGCGTCGATGACGGTCCGTGCGCGGTCGGGGCTGAGGGACCCGAAGGAGCCCTCGTGCGCCGAGTCGAAGGCGACCACCTCGCACCGTCCGTAGGCCGTCGCCGTCGTACCCCACGCGGGGGACGCCGGGAGGTCGCCGAGATCGGGGCCGAAGGACGAGAAGCGGTTCTCGAAGACGACGACCTCGTAGTCGGTGGGGATCTCCGAGAGGTTCGACGGCGTCGTCGGGCACAGGGGGCACTGGTCGGCGGGCGGCAGGTGCGTCCGTGACTGCCGGTGGGCGGCCACCGCGATCCACTCCCCGGTCAGGGCGTCGTAGCGGGCGGTGCCGGCCGGGCCGCGCGGAGGCAGGCCGCGGGGGTCGTGGGTCGCGGCGGGATCCCGGTGCCGTGCGGCACTCTCCTCCCGGGCGTCGAAGTAGATCAGCTCGCGCCCGTCGGACAGTCGGGTGGGGGTGACGTGGGTCATGGTCGCTCTTCCAGGTGGGGGTCGGGAACGGGGTCGCAGAGGATGCGGGTGCGGGCGGCGTAGTCGTCCCCCGGCTGCCGGTCGGTGACGAGGGCCGCGGCGGCGTCGAGGCCCGAGACACGGGCGAGGCTCACGACGCCGAGCTTGGACGCGTCGGCGAGGACGACGAGCTGTCCGCAGGTCCGGGCGAAGGCACGGTTCGTCTCGGCCTCCGCGAGATTGGGGGTGGTGATGCCGGCGTCCGCGTCCACGCCGTGCGCTCCCATAAAGCACAGGTCGGCACGGAGCGAGGCGATGGCGTTCGTGGCGAGGGGGCCGACGAGGGCCTTTGACGGCGTGAGCTGCCCGCCCGAGAGCAGGACCTGCGGGGCGGCGTCGCCGGGGGAGCCGGCGTGCAGCCGGTGCAGCTCGTCGGCGAGGGGGAGCGAGTTGGTGATGACGGTCAGCCCCTGGATCCGCGCGAGGAGGGGCGCCAGCGCATAGGTGGTGGTGCCACCCGTGATCGAGACCGTCATGCCCGGCGCCAGGAGGGAGACGGCCGCCACGGCGATCCTCCGCTTCGCCTCCCCGCCCCGCGTCCGGTTCGCATCGAAGCCGGCCTCCACCGAGCTGAGGCTGCCCGGGCGCACCGCGCCGCCGTGCACGCGCACGAGCGCGCCCCTGGCCTCGAGGATGTCGATGTCCCTGCGGACGGTCATCTCGGAGACGCCCAGCGCCACGGCCAGGCCGCTGACGCGGACCGCGGGCTGCCGGGCCAGGCGGTCGAGGATCGCCGCGTGGCGTTCGGCTGCGAGCATGATCCTCCTGTCGGCGGGCAGGCACGGGGTATTCGAACCAGACCGCACCAAAACGAACAAAACCTATCATACGCATCGGCGCCACCCGGCGGCCAGGAAAAGGCGGGCCGGGAGCGGCTGTAGCATCGCTGCATGACTTCGGAGACCCGACCGGCGAGCGGCACCAACTACACGCTGAGGGCCGGCGCCGCGACCGTCGTCGTGGCGACCCTCGCAGCCGCCCTGAGGTCCTACCGGTACGACGGCGTGGCCCTGACCGAGACCTGGGGTGACGACGCCATCCCCGCGGGCGGGGGCGGCATCCTGCTGGCGCCCTGGCCGAACCGGGTCGCGGACGGGCGCTGGACGCTGCACGGCAAGGACCAGCGCCTCGACATCACGGAGCCCTCGAAGGGCAACGCGATCCACGGCCTCCTGCGCAACACCGGCTACCGTGCGGTGGACGTCGGCGCCTCCCGCGTCGTGCTCGACGCCGAGATCTTCCCCCAGCACGGGTACCCCTTCCACCTGATCCACCGGGCGACGTACGAGCTCACGGAGGAGCAGCTGACCGTCACGCAGGAACTCACGAACCTCTCGGCGGATCCCGCCCCCTTCGCGCTCGGCGCGCACCCCTACCTGAAGATCTCCGACGTCCCCACCGAGGACCTCACCCTGACCCTGCGGGCGGCGGAGATGTTCGAGGCCGACGACCAGTCGATCCCGACCGGCAGGGCGGCCGTCTCGGGGCAACACGACCTGCGGAAGGGGCAGAGGATCGGCGACATCCGGTTCGACACGGCCTTCACGGACCTCGACCTCGTGGACGGACGCCACGAGCACGTGCTCTCGGCTCCGGACGGGCGGCGCGTGACCCTCTGGGCCGACGCAGCCTTCGCCTACGCCCATGTCTTCATCAGCACGATCTACCCCGGAGTGAGCAAGGCCGTGGCGGTCGAGCCGATGACGGCCCCCGCGAACGCCTTCAATTCGGGGGAGGGCCTCCGGTGGCTCGAGCCGGGGGCGACGTTCTCCGCGAAATGGGGCATACTCCCGGGTCTCGGATAGCGGGCGCCCGGGCCTTCTATGGAAGGATTGGCGCATGCAGCGTCTCCCCGGAGCGAAACCACAGCGCGCCATCCAGCGTGTGGTGAGCCGTGGCGCCGCCGCCCTGCCGGATCCGCTGCCCCGGCACCCCGCGGACGCGCCCGGGACGGTGCACGCGGACCAGCGGGACGACAGCACCCCCGACCGCTCCGACGTCCCCGTCGCCCTCAGGATCGCCGCGTCCTGGTCGTGGCGGCTGGGGCTCGTGATCGTCATCAGCGCGGCCCTGATCTACCTCCTGAGCCGGATCTCCCTCCTCGTCATCCCCCTCATGATCGCCGGGCTGGTCGCGGCGCTGCTCATGCCGCTGAAGAACGCCCTCCGGCACCGGAGGGTCCCCAACGGCCTGGCCGTCGCGATCACGCTCGTGGGCTTCTTCGGGATCATCACGGGAGCGCTGCTCCTCGTCGGGCGGCAGCTCGCCCTCGGGGTCTCCAGCCTCGGCGGTGAGGCGCAGGACGGCGTCCGGCAGCTGCTGGACTGGCTCTCGCAGGGCCCCCTCCAGCTCACGACGTCGCAGATCGACCAGTACCTCCGGGACATCGGCACCGCCGTCCAGAGCAACAGCGCCTCCATCCTCAGCGGGGCGCTCTCCTTCGGGACGACGGCGGGTCACGTGGCCGCGGGCACGCTGCTCACGGTGTTCGCCCTGATCTTCTTCCTGCTCGACGGCGGCCGGATCTGGCGGTTCCTCGTGGGCCTCACGCCCCGGCGGGCGCGCGCGGCGGTCGACGGCGCGGGGCGGCGCGGCTGGATGTCCATGGCCAGCTACGTGCGGGTCCAGATGGTCGTCGCGGCCGTCGACGCCGTCGGTATCGGCGTGGGGGCCGCCGTCATCGGCGTGCCCCTGGCCCTGCCGCTGGGTGTGCTCGTGTTCCTCGGGTCCTTCATCCCCATCGTCGGGGCCCTCGCCACGGGCTCCGTCGCGGTCCTGCTGGCCCTCGTCGCCAACGGGTGGGTCAACGCCCTCGTGATGCTCGCGATCGTCCTGCTCGTGCAGCAGGTCGAAGGGCACGTGCTCCAGCCGCTCATCATGGGGCCCGCCGTCGCCCTCCACCCGCTCGCCGTCGTCCTCGCGGTCGCCGGTGGCACGCTGCTCGCCGGGATCCCGGGCGCCCTCTTCTCCGTTCCGCTCCTCGCGGTCCTCAACACCTCCGTGCGCTACATCGCACAGCGGGCCTGGGAGTACGATCCCGTCGTGGCGCGGGAGGGCTGGCCCGGAGGGGGAGGCATTAGCGGGCCGGTGGCGGCGGAGCAGGACTCCGCGACGTCGCCGGCCAGCACCCCGGGACCTCCCGCCGCCGCGTCGGCGCCAGCCCTCCAGAAAGAGACCTCCCAGTGACCGAGCAGACCGTAGCGACCACCCGCACCACCGAAACCACCCCCGAAGCCACGCCCGGAGCCACCGGGACCACCCCCGGGGGGACCACCGGCCTCACCGCCGATCCGGTCACCGGGTCGACGGCGGTCCCGGGCTTTCCCGCCGGGACCGACCTCCCGGTGACCCTCGCCGACGTCGAGGCCGCCCACCGCACCCTCGAGGGCGTGATCGCCCGGACGCCGATCGAGCAGTCGCGGGCCCTCGGCCGCCTCACCGGCTCACCCGTGTCCTTCAAGTGCGAGAACCTGCAGCGCGCCGGGTCCTTCAAGGTCCGCGGCGCCTACAACCGCATGGCCAAGCTGAGCGAGGCGGAGCGCGCCCGCGGCGTCGTCGCGGCATCCGCCGGCAACCACGCCCAGGGCGTCGCCGTCGCCGCGGCCCGCCTCGGGATCGCCGCCCGCATCTACATGCCCCTCGGAGTCGCCCTGCCGAAGCTCGCGGCGACCCGCGGCCACGGCGCCGAGGTGGTGCTGCACGGCCACAACGTCGACGAGGCGCTCACCGAGGCCCGGAGGTACGCGGACGAGACCGGCGCCGTGTTCGTCCACCCGTTCGACAACGTGGACGTGGTCGCGGGCCAGGGAACACTCGGCCTCGAGATCCTCGAGCAGGTGCCCGACGTCGACACCATCCTCATGGGAGTGGGCGGAGGCGGGCTCCTCGCCGGCGTGGCCGTCGCCGTCAAGGCCCGGGCGAAGGAACTCGGCCGGACCATCCGGATCATCGGGGTCCAGGCTGAGAACGCCGCCGCGTACCCCCCGTCCCTGGCGGCCGATGCGCTCGTGCCCCTGACGAAGGTCTCCACCATCGCGGACGGCATCGCCGTCGGACGTCCCGGGCAGCTGCCCTTCTCGATCATCCGGGAGCTCGTGGACGACGTCGTGACGGTCAGCGAGGACTCCCTCGCCCGCGCGCTCATCTTCCTCCTGGAACGCTCCAAGATGGTGGTGGAACCCGCCGGCGCCGTGGGCGTCGCAGCCCTGCTCGACGGGAAACTGACCGAGGACGGCGCGCAGCCCGGCAACACCGTCGTCGTGCTCTCCGGCGGCAACATCGACCCGATGCTCATGCTGAAGGTCATCCAGCGCGGCCTCGCCGCGGCGGGACGCTACCTCGTGGTGCGGATGCTGCTCGACGACCGGCCCGGCTCGCTGGCCACCATCTCCCGGATCATCGCGGAGTCGGACGCCAACGTGACGGGCGTGGACCACACGCGGGTGGGCGGCTCCATCAGCATGGGCGACGTCGCGATCACCATCAACATGGAGACCAAGGGCGAGGAGCACTGCGAGCAGGTCCTCAGCAACCTGCGCGCCGAGGGCTTCCAGCCGGTCGTCATCAAGGGCTGAGGGAACGTGCCCGTGACACCGCTCGCGCGCAGGGCCCAGGCCGGCCTGATCACGGTCGGCGGCCTCGTGGCCGTGATGTGGGTGGTGTTCGTGCTCGACCTGCTCCTCGGGAACCTCCTGGTGCGGACCCTCGGGATCGAACCCCGCCAGCTCGACGGGCTCGACGGCGTGATCTTCGCGCCGCTCCTGCACGGAGGCATGGAGCACCTGGCCGGCAACAGCCTGCCCCTGCTGGTGCTCGGGTTCCTGGCCTTCCTCGAGGGTGCACGGCGCTTCGCCGTCGCCGTCGGCACCAGCTGGCTCGCGTCCGGGCTGGGGACCTGGCTCTTCGGCGGAGGGCTGACCATCGGAGCCTCGGGCGTGGTGTTCGGGCTCTTCGCCTACCTGATCACCCGGGGGTTCTACAACCGCGACTGGAGGCAGATCCTCCTCGCCGTCGTCCTGTTCGCCGTCTACGGGTCCATCCTGTGGGGCGTCCTGCCGAGACTCGGATCCAACATCTCGTGGCAGGCCCACCTCTTCGGGGCGCTCGGCGGCATCCTGGCCGCGTTCCTGCTCAGACGGAAGCGGCCCGCCCCCGGAGGGACGGACCGCTTCGGCGCCTGACCGGGCCGGCCGGCAGGGCGGACGCCGTCAGCCGACGTATGGGGTGGCCGAGAGGATCTCGACCGTGATCTGCTTGCCGTTCGGGGCGGCGTAGGTGACGGTGTCGCCCGCCTTCTTGCCCTGGATCGCGGCGCCCAGCGGGGACTTCTCGCTGTAGACGTCCACGTTCGTGTCGCCGGCCACCTCGCGGCTGCCGAGCAGGAAGTTCTCGACGTCGCCGGCGATCTTCGCGGACACCATCTTGCCCGGCTCGACCACTCCGTCGTCGGGCGCCGCCTCACCGACGTGCGCGTTCTCGAGCAGGTGGGTGAGCTGCCGGATGCGGGCCTCTGCCTTGCCCTGCTCCTCCTTCGCGGCGTGGTAGCCGCCGTTCTCCTTGAGGTCGCCCTCGGAGCGGGCCTGCTCGATCCGGGCGACGATCTCCGTGCGACCGGGACCGGAGAGGTGCTCGAGCTCGCTCTTGAGTCGGTCGTAGGACTCCTGCGTGAGCCAGGCGACAGGGGCGCTGTTAGTGGACACGGGACTGCTCCTTCGGTACGGCCGCCCCCGCGGACGGAGGGGCTTGAGGTCGAGCGGACGATGGCGGAGACACCATCCGCGGCAAACAAACACCCCGCCTCGTGGGACCGGTGGACCGGTACGCCGGTGAAGCGGGGCGCTACGTATCCGACCAGTCTAGGGGGGCCGGGGCCAGAACCCAAGAGATCCGCGCGGTGCCGGTCAGTCCTCGACGATCCAGCAGGCGTTGACCCCACCGGAGACGGCGGGCGAATCGGTGCGGACGTCGGTGCGGTGCGCCGTCGTGCCGCCGGCGTTCACGCCGTCCTCGGCACTGTTGGGTCCGATGGTGACCACCTTCCACCCGACCACCGCGTAGTTCTCGCTGAGCACCTGCACCGCGCACTGCGCCGTGGCCGAGCGGTCCTTCGTCACCTCGAAGTCCACGCTCGCCCGGCCGTCCGAGGCGAGGGAGAAGCCGACGTCCTTCGAGGAGACGTCGGGGCTGCCGGAGGTGAGCGCCACGGCACCGACCGCCGCCACCGCGGCGAGGAGCACTGCGATGATCAGCAACCGCGCACGGCTCAGCCGTCGGACGGGCTTCGGGTTGCCGTAGCGATTGGCTACTCTTGAGGGCGTAGGGGCGGAGCTCACCGTCCCATTTTACCGTCCCCCGTCGCAGTCCCCGCCGGCCGGTCCCTTCGCGGCCGTCCGTCCCCGCAGAGCCAGGAGCACGTGTTGCCAAGCCAGGATCTTCCCCGCGCGTCGAGTGCGGGCTTCCGCCTCCTCGCGGTCCACGCCCACCCCGACGACGAGTCGAGCAAGGGCGCGGCCACCATGGCCGCCTACGTCGCGGCGGGTGCGGAGGTCATGGTGGCGACCTGCACCGGCGGCGAGCGCGGTGACATCCTCAACGCGGCAATGGACGGCGACGCCCACGCCAAGCGTGACCTGCCGGGCCTCCGGCGCGTCGAGATGGCGCGTGCCGTCGCCGAGCTCGGCGTGCAGCAGCGGTGGCTGGGCTTCACCGACTCGGGACTGCCCGAGGGCGACCCCCTCCCGGACCTGCCCTTCGGCTGCTTCGCGCTCCAGCCCCTCGAGCGTGCCGCAGCGCCCCTCGTGAAGCTCGTCCGCGAATTCCGCCCCCACGTGATCCTCAGCTACGACGAGAACGGCGGCTACCCGCACCCGGACCACATCATGGCGCACCGCGTCGCGGTGGAGGCGTTCGAGGCGGCCGGCGATCCCGCGCGTTACCCGGGCACGGGCGAGGCCTGGGCCCCGTCCAAGCTCTACTACGACCGCGCCTTCAACCCGGAACGCTTCCGCGCCCTGCACTTCGCCCTCGAAGAGGCCGGTCTGCAGTCGCCCTACGCCGAGCGCCTCGCCCAGTGGCTCGAGGCGGACGCGGAAGGCCACCAGCCGCCCGCGCCGGCGCACGCCACCACCACGCAGATCCGCTGCGGCGACTTCTTCGGGCACCGCGAGCGGGCGCTGATCGCCCACCGCACGCAGGTGGACCCCGAGGGCTTCTTCTTCGCCGTCTCGGTCGAACTGCAGCAGCAGGTATGGCCGTGGGAGGACTACTCGCTCATCACCTCGCGCGTGGACTCCGCCGTGCCCGAGGACGACTTCTTCGCCGGCATCACGCCCGGCACCTAGGTCCGCCACGCATTTCTATCCCGCGTAGAATTATCGGTGGCGGGCCACCCTGATCCGCCGCGAGCTTCGAAAGTGGTGCCTGCGTGTTCCTTGACCTCAGCCTGGCTGCGACCGTGACGCCGTCGGGGGACCCGACGCTGAAACCGGGCCTCGATCCGTCGTCGGTCACCCCCGGGACGCTCGGCTTCCTCGCGACGCTGTTCGTCGTCGTGCTGGTCATCTTCCTGATCCGCGACATGGTCAAGCGCATCCGGCGCGTCCGGTACACCGCCGAGGTGGAGCAGGCACGCCTGCAGCGTGCGGGCGGGATGCCGTCGGGTGCGGACGACGCCGGCCGGGACCGTCCGCAGGCACGGGAGGCCGGGGGCGACGACGGCGGACGCCCCCTGCCGGGCGGGAAGCACGGCCCGGACAACCGCTGAGGCACGCTGCGCACAACCGCTGCGGGCAGCCGGTGGACCCGGCTGGTCCTAGGCGCCGGACGGGTGCAGGACGGCGATCGTGATCGCGATGAAGTGCGCCGCGAAGGCCGCCACCGTGAACGCGTGGAAGAGCTCGTGGAAGCCGAACACGCGCAGTGAGAAGTTCGGCCGCTTGATGCCGTAGAACACCGCCCCCGCGATGTACAGCACACCGCCCACGCAGATGAGGGTGGCGGCGGGGACGTTCGCGGCGAAGAAGTCCGGCATGTAGAACACCGAGCCGAGGCCCAGGGCCACGTAGATCGGTACGTACAGCCAGCGCGGGGCGTCGACCCACAGATTCCTGAAGAGGACGCCGGCGAGGGCACCGCCCCAGATGATCCACAGCAGGGTCTCGGCCTTCCCCCGGTCCAGCAGGGCCCAGGCGAGCGGCGTGTAGGACCCGGCGATCACCAGCATGATGTTCGTGTGGTCCAGGCGCTTGAGGACCACCTTCACGCCCGGGCTCCAGTTGCCCCGGTGGTACACCGCGCTCACACCGAAGAGCAGCACGCCCGTGAGCGCGTACACGGCGGAGGCGATCCGGAGCCCGGGCGTGGGCGCCACGGTCACGAGGACGATGCCCGCGGCGACCGCGAGGGGCGTGGCGACGGCGTGGATCCACCCGCGCCAGAGGGGCTTGGCGGCCATCGCGTCCGCGAGGGGTCCCGCGACCGAGGACACGGCCTGCTGGAGGGTGCTGTCGCGGCTGTCCGCGGAATCCGAGGGGCCCGGAAGGGGAGCCGGATGGCGCGGGGTCATGCCGGAATTCTAGCCGATACCCCGGCCCGCCAGCTGTCGAGGAGGGGGTGTCCGCGGCCGGTCCGGCCGGGTATGCAGGCCTTTGCCCGGCAACTGCCGGTACGGTGGAGGTATCCGGGGCGCAGGCGCCCCGTGTCGTGAATGCCTCCGGCCCGGACCGGAGCGGAAACCAGGGGAGGGCAGCCGGGCGTGAGTCTGAAGTTCCCCGGAGTCGGCTACAGCTTCTACGAACGCAGGCTGCAGCGGAACCTCGCGCCCGAGCGCATCCCGCACCACATCGGCGTCATGGTGGACGGCAACCGGCGCTGGGCCCGGCTCGCAGGGGCTCCGACGAGCCACGGGCACCAGGCGGGTGCGGACAAGATCCACGAGTTCCTCGGCTGGTGCGAGGAACTCGGCGTCGACGTCGTGACCCTGTACATGCTGTCCACGGACAACATGGGCCGGCCCCAGGAGGAGATCGACCAGCTCCTCGACATCATCGCCAACACCCTCGACCGCCTGGGGGAGAGCAACCGCGTGCGGGTGCAGCCCGTCGGTGCCCTCGATCTCCTGCCCGAAGACCTCGCGGACAAGCTCACAGACCTGGCGGCATCCACCGAGAAGATCGACGGCCTCCACGTCAACGTGGCCGTGGGGTACGGGGGACGGCGGGAGATCGTCGACGCCGTCAAGGAGCTGATGAGGGATGCCGCGGCGAAGGGCATGTCGCTCGAGACCCTTGCCGAGGAACTGACGGACCAGCACATCTCCTCCTTCCTGTACACCCGCGGGCAGCAGGACCCGGACCTCGTGATCCGTACCTCGGGGGAGCAGCGGCTGTCCGGTTTCCTCATGTGGCAGAGCGCCTACAGCGAGTTCTATTTCTGCGAGGCCCTCTGGCCCGATTTCCGCCGCGTCGACTTCCTCCGCGCCCTGCGCGACTACGGCCGCCGGCAGCGCCGCTTCGGCTCCTGAACGTTCACCGGCCCTTCACCCGCGACACGATGAAGGGGCCTGCGCTGCGCGGGCCGACGGCGTAGGGTCTATCCATCGACGGACGCCGGATCCGCCGACGGAAGGCCGCTGATGACGCCGATGGTGCCAAGCACCTCGCACGAGTCGGGGAGGCCGTCCGGCCTCCTGGCCGGAACACCCACCCCCTACGAGTTCGGGGTGCCCACCCCGGAGCGGAGTTCCTGTGGCTACAACCAACACCCCGCACCCTAGCGACGCCAGCGACCCGCGGCGCAGCTACGTCATCGACACCTCGGTGCTCCTGTCCGATCCCCATGCCATCCTGCGGTTCGCGGAACACGAGGTGATCCTCCCGATCGTCGTCATCAGCGAACTCGAGGGCAAGCGCCACGATCCGGAGCTCGGGTACTTCGCGCGGAAGGCCCTGAGGCTGCTGGACGACCTGCGGGTGGAGAACGGCGGGCTCGACACCGACGTCCCGCTCGGGGACGAGGGCGGCACGCTCCGCGTGGAGCTGAACCACGTCTCGCCCGAGGTGCTGCCGGTCGGCTTCCGCAGCGGCGACAACGACTCCCGGATCCTCGCCGTCGCCAAGAACCTCGCCGTCGCGGGGCGTGACGTGACGGTGGTCTCCAAGGACCTGCCGATGCGCGTGAAGGCATCCGCCATGGGCCTGCAGGCCGACGAGTACCGCAACGAACTGGTCAAGGATTCCGGCTGGACGGGCGTGGCCGAGCTCGATGCCACCGTCGAGGAGGTCAACGCCCTGTACGACCACGAGGCCGTCCTGACGCCGGGCGGGGCCGAGCAGCCGGTCAACACGGGGGTCATCCTGCTGTCCCCGCGCGGCTCGGCCCTCGGGCGGGTGGGCGCCGACAAGCACATCCGGCTGGTCCGCGGCGACCGGGACGTCTTCGGGCTGCACGGCAGGTCCGCGGAGCAGCGCCTGGCCATCGACCTGCTGATGGACCCCGAGGTGGGGATCGTCTCGCTGGGCGGCCGCGCCGGGACGGGGAAGTCCGCCCTGGCGCTCTGCGCGGGCCTCGAGGCGGTCCTGGAGCGCCGCGAGCACCGCAAGGTCGTCGTCTTCCGGCCCCTGTACGCCGTGGGCGGCCAGGAACTCGGCTACCTGCCCGGGAGCGAGAACGACAAGATGAACCCGTGGGCGCAGGCCGTGTTCGACACCCTCGGTGCGCTCGTCTCGCCCGAAGTGGTCGAGGAGGTGCTGGACCGCGGGATGCTCGAGGTGCTGCCGCTCACCCACATCCGGGGCCGCAGCCTGCACGACTCGTTCGTGATCGTCGACGAGGCGCAGTCGCTCGAGAAGAACGTGCTGCTCACCGTCATGAGCCGCATCGGCCAGAACTCGAAGATCGTCCTCACCCACGACGTGGCGCAGCGCGACAACCTCCGGGTCGGCCGGCACGACGGGATCGCGGCCGTCGTCGAGATCCTCAAGGGACACCCGCTCTTCGGCCACGTCACGCTGACGCGCTCGGAGCGCTCGCCCATCGCGGCCCTCGTGACCGAACTGCTGGAGGGGACGGACGTGTAGGAGGGCCCGCTAGCCCACGATCCAGGGGACGTGGCGGCTCACGTCGCTGAGCTCCGGAGGAGCCGCGCGGAAGTAGTCGTCGGTCAGGTACTCGTCGACGCCGAGGATGGCGAGGTCGTGGCCTGCGCCCCGCGTGGGACCGTCGAGCGCCGTCGTGGACACGCAGACCGCGGTGCCGACGTCGATGAGTACGCGGGTCCGGCCCTCCCCGACGAGGGGGCGGCCGGGCGCCGCGGGCTCGTAGGAGGGGTTCGGGGTGACGGTGGCCGCCAGGACGGGGCGGCCCGCGAACGTCTCCTCCGCGACGTCCTCCACCTCCACCCGGTTCGCGCCCGGGTACACCATGGCCACCGGCGCGTTGCCGGCCAGTTCCACCGGGTCCAGCATGGAGGACCAGCGGGGATCGCCGAACACGGCCTCGCCGTACGCGGCCTCGGGCCGGCGGCGCACGAGGCCGGCGCCGTCGTACACGGGCGTGACGAGGCGCGGTGCGAGGAGCCAGGATTTCCGGGTGGCACTGACGTAGAGCGCGTCGCGGGACTGTTCGTTGCCGGTGGTCGAATGCAGCAGCGTCCCGTCCGCCGCCTCGACCCGCAGCGCCGCGGGCCGGCGCAGCCAGGCCCTGAGCGGCGGGGCGGTATCGGCGCCCTGGTCGGACGGCGCCCGCCACGCGATGGTGAACTGCAGCGTCTCCCAGCGCCAAGGGGAGGAGCGGCAGAGGGAGCGGAAGGTTTCCACCGGCGTGGAGGCGGAACTGGTGCTGCGCTGGCCCGACATTTCCACAGTGTAACCGGCCTTCGCCGGCCGGTCAGGGCCGTCGCGTAGCGTGGGGGCGTGACCGCCGTGCTCGCCGACTACCTGGTGCAGGAGCCGCTCGCCTTCGCCCTGCTCACGGCCGCGCTGCTGGGCTTCCTGACGGTCGGCGGACGGCTGAGCGTGATCGACTGGCGCACGCACCGCCTCCCGGACCGGATCGTGCTGCCCTCCTATCCGGCGGCCGCCCTCCTGCTCGGCCTCGCCGCGGGGGCCGCCGGCGAGTGGCACCGGGTCCTCGGGATGATCGCCGGGGGAGCCGTCCTCTGGATCGGCTTCGGGGCGCTGCACCTGCTGTCCCGGCGCGGCCTCGGCTTCGGCGACGTCAAGCTCGCGGGGCTGCTGGGCCTCTACCTGGGCTTCGCGGGAGGCGCCGGGCTCTGGTGGGGGCCCGTCTTCGCCGTCGTGCTCGGCGGGCTCTGGAGCCTCGCGCTCGTCCTGGCCGGCCGGGCCACGCCGGCCTCCCCGGTGGCGTTCGGCCCGTTCCTCATCGGCGGGGCTGCGCTGGCGCTCGCTGTACTAGCCTGAAGAGCATGCCCACTCCCGATTTCGTCCTGTCGCTGCGCCGTAAGATCGGCCACGATCCGCTGTGGCTGCCCGGTGTCGGCGGCGTGGTCCTCGACGACGACGGGCAGGTGCTCCTGGGGCAGCGGGCGGACAACGGCCGGTGGGCCATCATCACGGGCATGGTCGATCCGGGGGAGCACCCCGCCGTGGCGCTGCGACGGGAGGTGGAGGAGGAGACGGGCGTGGTCGTCGAGGTCGAGTACCTGCTCGCCACCGGGGTCGAGGGCCCCATCACGTTCCCCAACGGCGACGTGTGCACGTTCCTCACCCTCGATTTCCGGTGCCGGTGGGTGAGCGGGACCGCGCGGGTGAACGACGACGAGTCGCTCGACGTCGGGTGGTTCCCCCTGGACAACCTGCCGCCGCTCAAGCCACGGCACCTGGCGCTCGTGCAGCAGGCCGGGGCGTTCGACGGCGTGACCCGCTTCCTCTCCTGACGCCGCCGGCCCGGCAGTCCTCGGGGGACTGCCGGGCCGGCGGTGTGCAGCAGGGGCCGGGTCAGGAACCGGAGCCCTTCGACGGGCCGGCCGGCGAGCCCGCGGAGCGCCCGTCGGGCGTGGCGCCGGCCGCCTTGGTGGGCGTGATGCCGGCGGCGCGCTCACGCTCCAGCCGGAGCGCCTCCTCGCCGCCGATCGCCTCGCCGCGTGCCACCATGCCCGAGGTCTCGGACAGCGGGATCTCACGCAGCAGGAGCGCCAGGACGAGCGCGATGACGAGGAACGGTACCAGGTACAGGAACACGGGTGCCAGGGACTCGGCGTAGTCGCTCACCACGGCGTCGCGCACCTGGTCCGGCAGTGCGTTCAGCGCCGCGGGGTCCAGGGTGGAGGTCGCCTGTCCGGCGGCCTCCGGGCTCGCGCCGGAGGCCGCGAAGGTCTCCCGCAGCCGCTCGGAGAGGCGGCTCGTGAAGATCGCGCCGAAGACGGCGACGCCGAGGGACGCGCCGACCTCCCGGAAGTAGTTGTTGGTGCTCGTCGCGACGCCGATCATGGTGGGCGCCACCGAGTTCTGCACCACGAGGATGATCACCTGCATGATGAGCCCGAGGCCCGCGCCGAAGAAGAAGAGCATCGTGCAGATGACCCAGATGGGCGTGCTCGCCGCGAGGGTGGACATCCAGAGCAGCGTGGCCAGGGTCAGCGACACCCCGATGATGGGGTACTTCCGGTAGCGGCCGGTGCGGGAGATCGCGATGCCGGAGAAGATCGACGTGCCCATGAGGCCCACGATCATGGGCAGGAGCAGGAGGCCGGACACCGCTGCCGAGGTGCCGGAGGCCATCTGCAGGAACGTGGGCATGAAGGCGAGCGCGGCGAACATGCCGAGGCCCAGCGTGAGGCCGATGCCGGTGCTGGTGACGAACGTGCGGTTGCGGAACAGCTCGAGCGGGATGATGGGGTCCTCCGCGCGGCGCTCGACCATCACGAAGGCGACCGCCGCGAGGACCATGCCGGCACCGAAGGCCCACGTGAGCGGCGAGGTCCAGCCCTCCTCGGCGTCCCCGCCGAAGTCCGTGAAGAAGATCAGGCAGGTCGTGGCGATGGACAGCAGGACGACGCCGGGGATGTCGATGCGCTTGGTCGCCTTCTTGGTCGGCAGGCGCAGCGTGAACCAGGCGATCGCGAAGGCCGCGATGCCGACCGGGATGTTGATGTAGAACGCCCAGTTCCAGGTCAGGTGGTCCACGAAGTAGCCGCCGAGGAGCGGGCCGGCGACGGCGCTGAGGCCGAAGATGCCGCCGAGGGGGCCCATGTACTTGCCGCGCTCGTTGGCGGGCACGATGTCGGCGATGATCGCCTGGGACAGGATCATGAGCCCGCCGCCGCCCAGTCCCTGGATGGCCCGGAAGATCACGAAGGCCCAGAAGTCGGTGGCGAAGGCACAGCCGATGGAGGCGACGGTGAAGAGCGCGATGGCGAAGAGGAACAGGTTGCGGCGCCCGAGGACGTCGCCGAACTTGCCGTAGATCGGCATCACGATCGTGGTGGCGAGCAGGTACGCCGTGGTGATCCAGGTCTGGTGCTCGACGCCGCCGAGCTGACCCACGATGGTGGGCATGGCGGTGGAGACGATGGTCTGGTCGAGGCTGGAGAGCAGCATCCCGGCGATGAGGGCGGAGAAGATGATCCAGATACGCTTCTGCGTCAGGAGGAGCGGGCCTGTCGGCGCCGTCGTTGTACTCATGCGTGGTCCTGGTTCTGGGAGGCGGGGAGGTCGCGGGCGACCCCGGGGTGGGAGGGGAAGAGGAGACGGAGCGCGTCGATGTTCCGGCGGATGACGTCGGGGTAGCTCAGCTCGTTGCCTTCGGCGAAGAACTCGTCGAGGGACCGGCGGGCTAGGCCGCCCAGCACGAACGTGGCGACGCGGGGCGTGGGATGGTCAGCGGGCAGGCCCTCCCGCGCGATGATGAGGTCGACCAGCAGCTGGGACTTCGACTCGGCGCGGGCGAACAGCCTGGGCATGAGCTGCGGCTCCCGCTGCAGGACGGCCGACATCATCTCGTACTCCTCGCGGGAGATGGCGAGCCTGGAGCCGAACTCGGCGAAGAGGTCCGTGAGTGCGTCGATCAGCGGCTTCGGCGGGTCGGTGCGCCCTGACAGGACGAACGCGTCGAGGATCTCCTCGGGCATCTCCTCGTCGGAGTGTCCGAGGACGGCATCCTCCTTCGAGGGGAAGTAGTTGAAGAAGGTACGGCGGGAGATGCCGATCTCGTCGCAGAGCTGCTCGACGGTGAACCCGCCGAGGCCGTGGTCGAGGGTCAGCCGGCGGGCGGCCGCCACGAGGGAGGACCGGGTCTGGAGGCGCTTGCGCTCCCGCAGCCCGAGATCCTCTCTTTTTGCACTATCCATCACGGAGTACATATTTGCACTTTGATAGCTTCAGTGCAAATTGATGCGGGGCGCAGAAGAGGCACGGAGAAGGGCGCACCCGTGGTGGGCGCGCCCTTCTCCGTGCCTGGTCCTGCCTGCGGGTCAGGCCTGCGGCGGCCGCGTCATCGACAGCACGTCGAGGGCGGAGTCCAGCTGCTCCTCGGTCAGCTCCCCGCGCTCCACGAAGCCGAGGGCGAGCACCGCCTCACGGACGGTGAGGCCCTCGGCCACGGCCTTCTTGGCGATCTTCGCCGCGTTCTCGTACCCGATGTGCTTGTTGAGGGGCGTGACGATCGAGGGGGAGGCCTCGGCGAGGAAGCGTGCGCGCTCGACGTTGGCGGTGATGCCGTCGATCATGCGGTCCGCGGACACCCGCGTCGAGTTGCTCAGGAGACGGATCGACTCGAGCACGTTGCGGGCGATCACGGGGATGCCGACGTTGAGCTCGAACGCACCGTTGGTGCCGGACCACGCCACGGTGGCGTCATTGCCGACCACCTGGGCGCAGACCATGATGACGGCCTCGGCGATGACGGGGTTGACCTTGCCCGGCATGATCGACGAGCCGGGCTGCAGGTCGGGGAGGGCGATCTCGCCGAGGCCCGTGTTGGGGCCGGATCCGAGCCAGCGCAGGTCGTTGTGGATCTTGGTCAGGGAGACGGCGATGGTGCGCAGCATCCCCGACACCTCGACGAGCGCGTCACGGTTCGCCTGGGCCTCGAAGTGGTCGCGCGCCTCCGTGAGGGGGAGCCCCGTGTCCTCGGCGAGGAGCTCGATGACCCGGGCGGAGAAGCCCGCGGGCGTGTTGATGCCGGTCCCCACGGCGGTGCCGCCGAGGGGGACCTCGGCCACGCGCGGGAGCGAGGCCTCGATGCGCTCGATCCCGTAGCGGACCTGCGCGGCGTAGCCGCCGAATTCCTGGCCCAGGGTGACCGGTGTGGCATCCATGAGGTGCGTGCGGCCGGACTTCACCACCGTGCTGAACTCCTCGGCCTTGCGCTCCAGCGCCTCGGCGAGGTGCGCCAGCGACGGGATGAGGTCCTTCACGAGGGCGGAGGTCGCCGCGACGTGGACCGAGGTCGGGAAGACGTCGTTGGAGGACTGCGAGGCGTTGACGTGGTCGTTCGGGTGCACCGTCGTGGCACTGCCGGCCGCCTCGAGGGCCCGGCTCGCGAGGGTCGCGATGACCTCGTTGGCGTTCATGTTCGAGGACGTGCCCGAGCCGGTCTGGTAGATGTCCACGGGGAAGTCGCCGTCGTACCGCCCGGACGCGACGTCCTCGGCCGCCGCCTCGATGGCACGGGCGCGCTCCTCGTCGAGGACGCCGAGCTCGGCGTTGGCCGTGGCCGCCGCCTTCTTGATGCGGGCCAGCGCCTCGATGTGGGCGCGCTCGAGGGTGGTGCCGGAGATCGGGAAGTTCTCGACGGCGCGCTGCGTCTGCGCCCGGTACAGGGCGTCGACCGGGACCCGCACCTCGCCCATGGTGTCGTGTTCGATGCGGTACTCGGGGCTGGCTTCAGGCGTTGGCGTCATGCGGCAATTCTCGCCTTCAGTTCTCCACCGCGCCAAATCCGGACACGAGCACGGCCTTGCCCTCGTCGAGGCGGTAGGAGACGCCGATGACGGCGGTGGCCCCCGCCTCGATCGCGTCCGCGATCACGCGCGAGCTGTCCACCAGCCGGTGCGCCGTCTGCCGCGTGTGCTCGACGACCGTCGAGTTCACGTCCGTGACCCCCGCGCGCCGCGCCGCGAGGACCGACGGCGTGATGCGCTCCACCAGGTCACGGATGAAGCCCACGGGCATGTCGCCGGTCTCGATCGTGTTCATGGTCGCGGTCACGGCGCCGCAGCTGTCGTGGCCGAGGACCACGATCAGCGGGACGCCGAGCACGGCGACGCTGTACTCGAGGGAACCGAGGACGGCGTCGTCGATCACCTGCCCGGCCGTGCGGACCACGAAGGCGTCGCCGAGGCCGAGGTCGAAGATGATCTCGGCGGCGAGGCGGGAGTCCGAGCAGCCGAAGATCACGGCGAACGGGTTCTGCCGGTCCACGAGGGCCGCGCGGCGGGAGGCGTCCTGGTTCGGATGGGAGGCGTCAGCGGCGACGAAACGGGCGTTGCCCTCCTGCAGGCGGAGCCACGCGTCGGCCGGGGTCAGTTGCTGGGTCACGCGCCCACTGTACTGGTCCGCGCGCGTCCCGCCGCGTGGAAGTCGCGCCGGACCGGTTCGATGACTCAGGCGCCGTCCGCGCCGGCCGATGCCAGGCGCTCGGCCTCCTCTGCGGCGTTCTGCCGCACGTCCTCGATGACGGCGGTCCCCATCGTGTCGAACTCGGAGAGGGCCGCCTCGCCGTTGAGGATCACCGTGGCGCCGTCGACGTCGGACCTGAGCACGGTGTCGCCGTCCGGCGCGTCGAGCAGTTCCCACTCCAGCCCGCCGATGGTCCGTGAGCCCGAGACCTGCGCGTCGCCGATCCGCTGGGCCACCCAGGTGGGGTTGGCGTCGTCGGTCTGGGTGAGCTGGATGAAACCGGTGTCCGAGGTCAGGAATCCGACCTCCCAGAAGTCCACGCCGTCGCTGCTGCCGGACACCCAGCGGGCGTAGTTGGACGACCAGCCCTCGGGGAGGGCGGGCGAGGCGGGGAGGTAACCGGCGTCCCCGGCCGCCTGGCGGGCGATGGTCGCGACGTCGATGTCGCGCCGGTACGTCTCGGCCTTGTACGTGGGGTTCAGGAAATAGACGGGGAGCACGACGGCGATCGTCGCCCCCGTGGCGATCAGCATGCCGCGTGCCGTCGCGCTCGCACGCTTGGCCTGGTTGGGGGAGAGCGTGATGGGCGGCGCGTCGTCGTTCAGTTCCGCCTCGGTGCCGGGGGTGGTCCGCTCATCGCCTTGATCGCTCACCCGTCCATTTTCGCTGATGCGGCGCGCGCCACCTAACCGGCGGCCACCGTACAGGGGAGAACGTCGGCAGCATCACAGGGACCCGGAGGCGCCGCACGCCTATGATGGCACCACGGCACCACCGGGTCCGCGAACGGCCCGACCACCTTCGACGATGAGGATTGACGTGTCCCAGAACGCCAGCAACGCCCAGTACTCCACGCTCTCACCGGCGCTCGCCGTCGGCGACGACGAGCCGGACCGGAACCTCGCCCTCGAACTCGTCCGCGTCACGGAAGCCGCGGCCATCGCCGGCGGCCACTGGGTGGGGTTCGGCGACAAGAACCTGGCCGACGGCGCCGCCGTGGACGCCATGCGCTCGCTCCTGCAGACCGTCCACTTCAACGGCATCGTGGTGATCGGCGAGGGCGAGAAGGACGAGGCGCCCATGCTCTTCAACGGAGAGCGCGTGGGGGACGGCAGCGGACCGGAGTGCGACGTCGCCGTCGACCCGATCGACGGGACCCGGCTGACGGCCCTGGGCATCAACAACGCCCTCGCGGTGCTCGCCGTCGCCGAGCGCGGCTCGATGTTCGACCCCTCCGCCGTGTTCTACATGGAGAAGCTCGTCACCGGCCCCGAGGCCGCCGACATGGTGGACCTGCGCCTGCCCGTGAAGCAGAACCTGCACCTCATCGCGAAGGCCAACAACAAGAAGGTCAGCCAGCTCAACGTGATGATCCTGGACCGCGACCGGCACAAGCCCCTCGTGGAGGAGATCCGCGCCGCCGGCGCGCGCACCAAGTTCATCATGGACGGCGACGTCGCCGGGGCGATCGCCGCGGCCCGCGAGGGCACCGATGTCGACGCCCTCATGGGGATCGGCGGGACCCCCGAGGGCATCGTGGCGGCGTGCGCCATCAAGTCCCTCGGCGGCGTCATCCAGGGCCGTCTCTGGCCGACCAGCGACGAGGAGAAGCAGAAGGCCCTCGACGCCGGGCACGACCTCGAGCGCGTGCTCTCGACCAACGACCTCGTGACCAGCGACAACTGCTACTTCGCGGCGACCGGGATCACCGACGGCGACCTGCTGCGCGGCGTGCGCTACAGCAAGGACAAGGTCCTCACCCAGTCGATGGTCATGCGCTCGAAGTCGGGCACCATCCGGGTGGTCGACGGCGAGCACCAGGCCCACAAGTGGGAGACCTACGCCCGCGTGAAGGACTGATCCGCAGAAGTTCCGCGCGCAGGCGCCCGCAGCCCCGGCTCCGGGGCGGCGGGCGCCCCTATAGGCTGGTCGGATGAGCCTTTCCGTTTCGCCCTGCTTCGACCGCGCCCTCTGGGACTCCACCGTCAACCAGCTGGGCGGGCATCCGCAGCAGCTGTGGGGGTGGGGGCAGACGAAGGCCGCGCACGGCTGGAGTGCCGACCGCGTGCTGGTCGCCGAGGACGGGGTGGTCGTCGGTGCGGCGCAGATCGTGGTGCGCCCGCTGCCGCTGCCGCTGCGGAACCTGGCGTACATCCCGCGCGGCCCCCAGACGGCCGAGGGGCGGGGGATCGAGGTCCTCGAGGCGATCGCCGGATACGTCCGGGAGGCCCACCACTCGGTGGCGCTCTCGATCGAGCCCGACTGGGATGCGGCGAGCGACGTCGTCCAGGCGTTGCCGGCCGCGGGCTGGAAGGAGAGCGCCAACACCATCCTCATCGGGCGGACGCTGATCCTCGATCTGCGCCGCACGGAGGACGAGCTGCTCGCGGACATGACGAAGAAGCACCGCCAGTACGTCCGCAAGTCGGGCCGGGAGGGCCTCTCGATCCGCCGCGTGGTGCGCAGCGAGCTCGGCGCCTGCCTCGACGTCTACCGGCTGACGGCCGAGCGCGCAGGGTTCGGCATCCACGCGGACGCCTACTACCTGGACATCTTCGACAACCTCGGCGACGCCTCGCCGGTGTACGCGGCGTTCCAGGGCGACGACGTCGTCGCCTTCCTGTGGATCTCCGCGACGGATGCGACGTCCTTCGAGCTCTACGGCGGCATGACCGAGGAGGGCGAGCGGCTGCGCGCCAACTACGCGCTGAAGTGGTTCGCCATCCAGGAGATGAAGGCGCGCGGTGTGGCCCGCTACGACTTCAACGGCCTCCTCAACGACGGCGTGTCCCGCTTCAAGATGGGCTGGGCGCAGCACGAGGACCAGCTCGCCGGCACGTGGGACCTGCCACTCTCGCCGTTCTACCCCGTGTTCAGCCGGGCACTGCCCGTCGCGAAGCGCGGCATGCAGCTCGCGCGCCGGCAGGCCGCCAGGGCGGTCGGCGCGGTGCGGCGCGTGCGCGCCTAGCAGCCCGCCCGGCCGCCGGCTCCTACAGCGAGGGCAGTGCGCCGCCGACGGTGACGGCGAACGCCAGCACGGGGCCGTCCGTCGCCCCGTGCCGGTCGGCCGCCGGGCGGACGACGAGCGGCGCCTCGGACGCCGCGACGAAGGCGCTGCCGCCGCGCGGGACCAGGAGGGTCGAGTTCGGGGTGTCGAGCAGGATCGGCCCGCTGACGGCGAGGACCACCACGGGCCCGTTCTGCACCACCGGGACGTGCGCGGGGGTGAGACTCTCGTCCGCGGGCAGGGGGCCCCGCGCGTCGTCGGCACCGCCGGCACTCTCGCCCGGCTCGCCCCCGGGGCCCGCGGCGGGGTCCGCGAGCTCGATGCGCTGGAGCTGGAACTCCTCGAAGGGCGGACGGTACAGCTCCTGGTCGAGGAGTGTGGAGTCCGGGGTCAGTGCCGGGGGAGCGAGCGGCTCGAAGACCACTGTGGCGAGCAGCTCGCCGGTGTCCACGTGCTTGGGCGTGAGGCCGCCCCGCAGCACGTTGTCGGACGACGCCATGACCTCGATCCCCAGCCCGCTCAGGTACGCGTGGATGTTCCCGGCCGGCAGGTAGAGGGCCTCCCCGGGGCGCAGCGAGACCCGGTTGAGCAGCAGGGCCACGAGGACGCCCGGGTCTCCGGGGTACTGGCCGGCGAGCTCGGCGATGGTCGCGAGATCGCGGGCGGCCGCCGATCCCTCCCCGGCGCGGCCCGCGGCGGCCTCGACCTCGTCGACGACCTCCGGGGGTGCCTCGAGCAGCAGCGTGAAGGACGACCGCAGTGCGGCGTCGCCGCCCGACGTGAGGTGCGCGGCGACGGTGTCGAGGAGGGCGTGGGCCTTCGAGCCCGGGGGGACGGCGGTGGCGAGCATCGCGAAGATGCCCGCGGCCTCGGGCAGGGGCCGGAATCCGCAGAGGGCCTCGAAGGGCGTCAGGGCGTAGATCATCTCCGGCTTGTGGTTCCGGTCCCGGTAGTTGCGGTGCCCCGCATCCCGGGGCACGCCGGCGGCCTCCTCAGCCTCGAAGCCCGCGGACGCCTGCTCGAGGCTCGGATGCACCTGCAGGGACAGGGCCGAACCGGCCGCGAGCACCTTCATCAGGAAGGGCAGGCGGTTCCCGAAACGCTCGGCGACGGGTTCGCCGAGGAGACCCGCGGGGTCCCGCTCGATCAGCTCGTGGAGGCCCACCCGGGCGCCGTCCGGCTGGACCGCGTGCGACGGCGAGTCGGGGTGGGCGCCGATCCACAGTTCCGCCTCCGGTCCGCCCGAGGGTTCCCTGCCCAGCAGGTCGGCGATGGCGCGCTCCGATCCCCAGGCGTAGGGGCGGAGGGTGTTGTCCAGGAGGTACATCGTGTTCGGTCCTTCGGCTGGTCGGGGTGGTCGTGCGGCCGGGTCAGCGCAGGGGAGCGCGGGTCAGGCGGGGGAGCACTGCCCGTTGTCCGCCAGCAGGTCGCCGAGCGTCGCGTCGTCGCCGATCGTGGCGAGCTCCTGCAGGTACTCCTCCGTGATGCCGTCGTCGGTGGTCTGCGCCGGCAGCCCGGACACCACACCGGCGCGCTCCAGGGGCAGCGCAGCGGCAGCGGCGGGAGTGGCACCGCTGCCGGCGATCATCTCCTGCACGCGGTCGTGGATGAGGTCGAAGTCCGGATAGGTCACGAAGTTCTCCGCGGGCGTGCCGAAGTCCGGAGGGCCGATCGTGAGGCGGCGGGTCTCCTGGCCCTTGGCCTTGAGGCCGAGGTCCACGAAGCTCGCCAGCTGGTCCTGGGGGATGTCCGTCTCGACGATCTGCGTGCCCGCCGCGGCGATCGACTGGAAGCGCGTGAGCACGGTGGCGGGATCGAGCTGCGCGATCATCGCCTGCTGGACGCACTGCTGGCGCGCGATGCGGTCGTAGTCCGTCACGAATTCGCGCGACCTCGCGTACCAGAGGGCGTGGTAGCCGTCGAGCGTCTGCACGCCGGGCTTGATCCAGCCGTCCGGCGGGTAGTGGCGGATCGGGTCGGAGCCGGGGATCTCGCCCGCGGTGATCGGCACCCAGCCGCCCGCGTCGATCCTGATCCCGCCCATGGCGTCCACGAGCTGCTCGAAGCCGTTCATGTCGACGAGCAGGTAGGACTGCACCTCGATCCCGAGGACGCCGCTCGCGGCGTCCATCATGGCCTCGGCGCCCGGATCCGCGGCGCCGGGGTACAGGTCGGTGTAGTTCTGCGTGACGTCGGTGTAGAGGCTGTTGATGATGCAGGGGTCGCCGCAGTTGTACCCGTCGGGGTAGACGTCCCAGAGGGGGGAGTCCGCGGAGAACTGGGCGTTCTGGAAGTTGCGCGGGATGCTGAACGTCACGGTGGAGCCGGTCTCGGCGTCCACGCTGATCACGGAGATGCTGTCGGGCCGTCGGCCCGTGCGGTCCTCGCCCGCGTCGCCGCCCATGAGCAGAAAGTTGTAGCGCCCGTCCACGGGGTCGAAGGCAGGGCCCGACTGGAAGATCGAGCCCACCGTCGACCGGCCGACCCCGAGCACGTAGGCGCCGTAGGCGAGCGACCCGCTGGTGAGGACCATGAGGAGCGCCAGTGCCCCGGCGACGAGGGGACGGACCCCGCGGTCGAGCAGGGGCATCCGGATGAGCCGCAGGGTGTTGACGAACAGCAGCGCCCAGCCGAGCGCGATGCCCAGGAGCGCGACGATCAGTGCCAGGGACCACCACCGGTGGGTGACGATGCCGACAGCGAGGGTGCGGTTGGTGAGGGCGACGACGAGCCCGAGGAGGATCAGCGCCCAGCACGCGAAGGTGGTCCTGAGGGCCCTGCGCCCGAGCCGCCGGTCTCCCGCGACGACCTGCGCGGAGCCGGGCAGCACGAGGGTCATGGCGAGCAGGACGAACGCCCGCTTCGTGCGGACCTCGGGTGGCGCGGTCTGCGGGTAGCGGACGGGGTTGGTGAGTCCGGGTGTGCCGGACTCGGCGGCGCCGTGCACGCGGGTACCCATGATCATGCGTCGTCTGCCGTCGATGCGGCGATGCGTGACCGCAGCGCGGCGCCCTTCTCCTCGGCGGTCACCTTCAGGGCACGGGCGAAGTCGACGAGCTGCGCGCGGAGCAGAGCCGCCTGGTCGTCCGTGCCGGCGGCCAGCATACGGACGGCGAGGAGGCCGGCGTTGCGGGCGCCGCCGATCGACACCGTGGCGACGGGCACGCCGGCGGGCATCTGGACGATCGACAGCAGCGAGTCCATGCCGTCGAGGTAGCGCAGGGGCACGGGGACGCCGATCACGGGCAGCGGCGTCACCGAGGCGAGCATGCCCGGCAGGTGGGCGGCGCCACCGGCGCCGGCGATGATGACGCGCAGGCCCCGTTCGTGGGCCGTCCGGCCGTACTCGATCATGGCCTCGGGCATGCGGTGGGCGGAGACGACGTCCGCCTCAAAGGGGACCGAGAACTCGGCCAGCGCGGCGGCGGCCGCCTCCATCACCGGCCAGTCGGAGTCCGAGCCCATCACGAGGCCTACCTGGGCGTTCGTCACTGCATTCCCTTCGGTCAATCCTTGTCGGAGGAGGGCAGGTCCGTGCCGTCGCGGAGTATCGCGGCAACCCTCGAGGCCCTCTCGCGCACCGCGGCGAGCGGCTCTCCCGGAGCCGCGAGCGCGTTCACGTGGCCGATCTTGCGGCCCGGACGCACGTCCTTGCCGTAGAAGTGCACCTTAGCGGACGGACCTGAGGACAGGGCCGTCGGGTAGGCGCCGTAGATGTCGGTGTTGGCGCCCCCGAGGACGTTCTTCATCACCGCGTGCTGTGCGACGGCATGCGTCGCGCCGAGCGGGAGGTCGAGCACGGCCCGGAGGTGCTGCTCGAACTGGCCCGTGGCGGCTCCGTCCATGGTCCAGTGGCCCGAGTTGTGCGGGCGCATGGCGAGCTCGTTGATGAGGTACCCGGCTCCGACGCCGGGCGTCTCGAACAGCTCCACCGCCATGACGCCCGTGACGCCGAGGCGCTCGGCGAGGCGCAGCGCGGCGGAGGTGACGGCGTCGGCGACGTCGTCGGGCAGGTGGGGTGCGGGGGCCAGGACCTCGTCGCACACACTGTCCACCTGGATGGACTCCACGACCGGCCACGTCACGGCATCTCCGGAGGGACGCCGTGCCACGAGCACGGAGAGCTCACGGCTGAACGGCACGAACTGCTCCACCAGGAGTTCACCGCCGGTGAGCCACGGTTCGGCCGCGGCGAGTCCCGCGGCGTCGCGCAGCACGAGCACGCCCTTGCCGTCGTACCCGCCGCGCGGTGTCTTCAGGACGACGGGCCAGCCGGTGGCGTCGGCGAAGGCCTCGATATCGGTGGCGGTCCGCACGGCCCGCCAGGCAGGGTTGGGCAGGCCGAGCTCCTCGACCGCGCGCCGCATCACCAGCTTGTCCTGGGCGTGGCGGAGGGCCGGCGGCGAGGGGTGGATGGCCACGCCGTCGAGGGCCAGCTCCGCCAGCAGCTCACCGGGGACGTGCTCGTGGTCGAAGGTGAGGACGTCGACGCCCGCGGCGAAGGCGCGTACGGCGTCCAGGTCGCGGTAGTCGCCGACCTCCGCATGGGCCACGGCGGCCACCGCCGAGACGTCCGGTCCCTCCGCGAGGACGCGGAGTTCGAGCCCCAGCTCGACGGCGGGGCCTGCCATCATCCGGGCGAGCTGGCCGCCGCCGATCACGCCTATCACGGGAAAAGTCACCACTACAGGGTACCCACGGCGGGGTCGGGCGCTGCCATCGGCCGGGCGCGGCGCGGCCTCGCCGGGCCGATTACCGGGAAGCTCTCAGGTTGCCAACAGCCGATCGGCTGCGCGGCTGCCCGTCCGACACCGTAAAATGGGGTCGAAACACGCCATGCAAAGGTCAGCCGGGGTGGCTTGCTCTGCTGGCCCCTGTCGCGGTTCGTCCTGCAACCGTCGGGAGACATTCCCTGCGACGGCGTTCGGACCGACCGCGGAGGTAAGCAGTGGCAGGACTCATGGACAGGATCAGGGGCCTCGCATCCCTCTTCTGGCGCGAGGTGGCGAAGTTCGGCGCCGTCGGAGGCGTGGCCTTCGTCATCGACAACGGGCTGTACTGGTACCTGATCCACGGGCCCATGAGCGGCAGCGAGGTCAAGGCGCGCTTCGTCTCGGCGGGCGTGGCCACGATCTTCGCCTGGGTCGCCAACCGTTACTGGACGTTCCGCCACCGCCGCCAGCCGAATGCGGCCCGCGAGCTCGTGATGTTCGTCTTCATCAACGTGATCGGCATGGGGATCGCGGCGGGCTGTGTATGGGTGGCCAAGTACGGCTTCGACGTGACCGAGCCGAGCGTGCTGTTCCTCGTCGGGATCTTCGGGACGGTCCTCGCGACGCTCGTGCGCTTCGTCGCCTACCGCTTCTGGGTGTTCAACGCGGAGCTCGACGCCGAGCCCGAGTTCAGCCGCGACAAGGAGCTCCTCCACACCGGCCAGCTGCGCCAGCAGACCGCGACCGTACCGTCGGAGACAGCAGCGCCTGCAGCTCCTGCGGGTGAGCAGGTCAGGCGGTCCCCAGCCGGGCAGTGACGCGCTCGCCGGCCAGCAGGCGATCCGTGACGGGGACCCCGTCCTCGACGAGGACGAGGACGCCGCCCTGCGTCCAGACGGCCAGCGCCGTGGCGAGGGCCTGCTGGAGGTCCGTCCCCGGCTCGAGCAGCAGGGTGGGTCCATCCGCGCCGCCGTCCGCGCCGGCCGGCAGGGTCACCGAGGCCAGCAGGTCCCGGGACGTCAGGATCCGGCCTCCGGTGTCCAGGAGTGGGGCGTCGTCGTCGCCGGTCTGCCCCAGGTAGACGTCGCCGTGTGAGCGCACCTCGGCGGCGAAGTCCACGGCCCCGTGCGGTAGCGGTCCGTCCCAGGCCAGGGCCAGCGATCCGAGCGCCACGCAGACGAGCAGGCCCGGGGGGTCGACCGCGGGAACCGCGCGCGACGTCAGGACGATGTCGGCGCCGGCCGCCGGGGAGGCCGTGTCGTCCGACAGGACCACGAGGGCACCGACCTGCCAGCAGGCGAAGGCGAGGGCCAGGGACTTCCAGTGCGGGGGCAGGTCGACGGCGACGCGGCTCGCATCGGTCGCGTCGAGCTCGTCGACGAGGAGGTTGGAGCTCTTGGCCACCCAGTTGTCGAAGACGCGCCCCGACAGCTCGATCCGGCCGTCCCTGCCGTGCCAGACCAGGCGGGGCGAGGAGGAGTTGACCGACCGCATCTCGGCCAGGATGCCTGCGGGTGTCTGTGGCATGATGGGTCACTTCCGGCTCGGGTGGACTACTTGGACGCGCCGACAAAGACAGGTAGTAAAGTCGGCGTGGCGCCCGTGTTTCTGCGGTAGCGACTCTATATCATCCGCTCCGTCGCTTGACGAAAATCGACTTACACCCGTGTAATTAGACATCGGATTGGTTCCAGCAGCGGGGCGCGAGGGTCGACCCATGCTGATGTTGGAACGGAAACACCGGAAGGGCTATCCATGGGGCAGGCAGAACGCACTCACTCACGACCAGATATCGCAGCGCAGGCATCCGCCCGCTACGGCTCGAGGGGCGTTCCTGCAGACTGGTTCCTGGACCCCGCCGACCCCCTGGCGGGCGAGCGGTACCGTGAAGGCACGCGATCGGCGCTCGAGGACCAGGCCACCGCCTTCCTCGCAGCCCATGAGGCACTTGCGGCCCTTCCCGAGGTGGACGACGGCCCCAGCAGCCTGCTCGTGCTCCCGATCGTCGACCCCTCCACCTCCAGCATCCTGCCCGGCGTGCGGGAGGACGTCCGTCCGCCGGCCCAGTCCGGCCGCCCGGCCTGGCTCGGGCAGCCCCTGGCCCCCGGGAACGTCGACGACGACGGTGAACTCTCGTGGCAGGCCGACGCCCTCTGCGCACAGACCGATCCCGAGGCCTTCTTCCCGGAGAAGGGCGGGTCCACCCGCGACGCCAAGAAGGTATGCGGCTCGTGCATGGTGAAGTCCGAGTGCCTCGAGTACGCGCTGGAGAATGACGAGCGCTTCGGCATCTGGGGCGGGCTCTCCGAGCGCGAGCGGCGCAGGTTGCGGAAGCGAGCAGTCTGATTCCGCTGCCCCTTCGCGTCACCGCCGTTGTCGTAGCCTACAATGGCGCCGAGTACCTTCCGAGCACCCTGGAAGCACTGGAACGCCAGACCCGCCGGGCTGACTTCTGCGTAGGCGTCGACACGGGATCCACGGACGCCTCGGCTTCCGTCCTCCAGCTGGGCCTGCCGACGGGCAGCCCCGTGGTCGGTGCGCCCGCGCGCGCCGGGTTCGGGACCGCCGTCCGCACCGCGGTGGGGGAGATCCCCGGCCGCGGGGCGTCGGACGACGCCGACGACTGGCTCTGGCTCCTCCATGACGACTCCGCGCCCGAGCCCGACGCTCTCGCCGAACTCCTCCTCGCCGTCGAGCGTGCGCCCTCGGTGACCGTCGCGGGCACCAAGCAGGTGGCCTGGGACGACCGCCGCGCGCTGGTGGATGTGGGCCTGTCCATCAGCAGGTGGGCCGAGAGACTCACGCTGATCGACATCGACGAGCACGACCAGGGCCAGTACGACGCCCGCAGCGACGTGTTCGCCGTGAACTCCGCGGGCATGCTCGTGCGGCGCGACGTGTGGGACGCCCTCGACGGGTTCGACCCGGCCTTCCACGGGGTGGGCGACGACGTGGACCTGTGCTGGCGCAACCGGCTCGCCGGGAACCGCGTGGTGGTGGTGCCGGCGGCCGTGATCCGCCACGCGACGGCACGACCCCACCCCGTCTCCACCCCGCATGCCGCCCGGGCGGCCGAGGTGTATCTCCGGCTGAAGCACGCCGCCGCCTGGAAGGTCCCGTTCCTCGCGGTCGGTGCCGTGCTCGGTGGCCTGGGGCGGCTCCTGCTCGGCCTCCTGGCGAAGGACCCGGCCCACGGCACGGGCCAGCTGCTCGGCAGCGTCGCCGGTGTCTGCCGCCCGCTGCAGCTCTGGCGGTCACGCCGTGCGGCCGCTAGGACCCGCCAGCTCCCGCGCTCGATCGTCCGGTCGCTGGTCACATCGCGGCGTGAGGTCTGGTCCCACCGCAGGTCCGTCGTGGACGCCTTCACCTCGCGCGGCGCGCAGCCCGGCTCCGACGGCCTGCAGGGCACGGAGGAGTACATCCCCTCGGGGGACAGCAACGACGATTTCGTGGCCCTCGCCACGCCGGCGCGCCTGTGGGTCGGGGCCGGAGCTGTGCTCACCGTCGTCGTGCTCCTCGCCGCCGCCCTCACGGGGCTGCACCGGCTCGTCGGGGCCGGCGCCCTGGCCGGCGGCGCGCTGCTGCCGGCGGCGGAGACCCCCGAGGAGATCTGGGCGAATGCGACGACCTGGTGGACGGGCCTCGGCACCGGGTTCGCCGGCCATGGCTCGCCGTTCTCCTTCGTGCTCTGGCTCCTGTCCCTCGTGGGCTTCGGCTCGGCGAACACGATGATCGTCGTCACGGTGGTCTGCGCACTGCCGCTGGCGGGACTGTCCGCGTGGATCGCCGCCGGGGCGCTGACCCGCTCGCGCGGCCTGCGGCTCTGGGCGGCCTTCTTCTGGGGTGCAGCACCCGCCCTCCAGGTGGCTCTCGGCAGCGGTCGCCTCGGCGCGCTGCTCGCCCACGTCCTCCTGCCCCTGGCCCTGCTCGGGGTCATCCGCGCGGTCGGCGCCGCCCTGCCCGCGCGGACGCTGCCGGAGGGCGTCATCACGCCCGGCATCAAGGGGACCCGCAGCTGGACCGCAGGGGCCTCGGCGGGACTCGTCCTCGCGATCGTCACGGCCTGCGCCCCGTCCCTCCTCGTGCCCGTCGTCGGAGGGCTGGTGCTCGCGCTGGTCCTCGGCGGCCGCCGCGCCCGCACGCTCTGGTGGTCACTCCTGCCCGTCGTGGCGCTGTACCTGCCGTACGCGCTGTCCGCGGTGCGCTCGCCCCGGGGGATCCTCGGCGACCCGGGCGTGCCCACGCCCTTTCCCCCCGCAGCCCCGTGGCAGCACCTCCTCGGCTTCCCCGTGTCCTTCGATCCCCTCCTCCCGCCCGACGCGGCAGGTTTCCTCGGCACGGGGCCGTGGTCGCTCGTCGCCGCGGTCCTGATCGGCGGTCCCGTCGTCGTGCTGGCCGCCGTCGCCCTCTTCTCACGCGCCGGCGGTGGCCGGATCGCACGCCGCCTCTGGCCGCTCGCCGTCCTCGCTCTCGCGCTCGCGGCCGTGGCGCCCGTCCTTCCCGTCGCCCTGGGCAGCGCATCGCTCGTCCCGGTCTTCCCCGGACCGTTCGTGTCCGTCGTCGCCCTCTGCCTCCTCGCCGCCGCTCTCTCCGGTCTGCCCGGCGACGACGGGACCGCGCCCGTCGCCCGTCCGCGCGCGGGCCGCCGGTCGCTCGGGATCATCGGCGGGGCGGTCCTCGCCGTCGGTCCGCTGCTGAGCCTCGGCCTGTGGGTCGCCCCCGAGGTGGCCGGCGCGCCGGCCGTCGTGGCCGAACCCGTGGTCATCCCGGGAGCCCCCCTCCAGGAGGCGCCCGACGCCGGACCGGGCACCACGGGCTTCGGCACGGCCGTGGGGATCGAGCCCGTGGCCGAACGGCCGCTGCCCGCCACGGCCGCCGACCGGGGCAACGGCCCCGACCGGACGCGCACGCTCGTCATCACGGTCGACGACGACGATGCGGTGACCGCCTCCCTCATGCACGGATCCGGGACCACCCTGGACGCGCTGAACCCGCTCTACGCCGCGCGCACCCTGCAGGGCGGGGACGCCCCCGCCGAGGACGGCGACTCCGCGCGGACCCTCCGGACCACCGTCGCGGTGATCGTCGGAGCGACCGGCGCGGATCCCCGGAACGATCTGCGCGATCTCGGTGTCGGCTTCGTGGTCCTGCAGCAGTCCGGGACCGCCGGCGATTTCCTGAGCGGACGCATCGACTCCGTGCCCGGCCTCACCGCCGTGGGCGACACCGATGCCGGACGCCTGTGGCGTGTGGCTCCGGCCACCCTCGACGACGGCACCGAGGACGCCGGCGACCGCACGGCGCGCGTCCGGGTGGTGGACGCCGACGGCCGGACCGAGGCGATCCTGTCGTCCTCCGCGGTCCTCGCCTCGGGGACCGTCCCGCCGGGAGCGGACGGTCGGAGGCTCGTGCTCGCCGAGGAGGCCGATGCCGGCTGGCAGGCGAGCCTCGACGGTGAACAGCTCGACGCCTCGTCCGACGGATGGCAGCAGGCGTTCGACCTGCCTGCCGGAGGCGGCGACGTGACCGTCTCCTACGTCGGGCCGTTCCACCCGTGGGCCGAGGCCGTCCAGGCGGTGCTCCTCGGGCTCACCCTCCTGCTGGCCATCCCGCTGCCGTCGCGGCCACGCGTGGTCCGGCCCGCCGGGCGGCGCCCGTACGGCGGCCGTCCCGTCCCGCCCACCCGGACCGCCGGGATCAGTGCGGACGACGACGTCCAGGCGCCCTCGGGCGCTCCGCAGCCCGTGACCAGTGGAAGTAGCCCGATGTGATGTGGGGACGCAGGCGGAAGCAGGAACCGCAGAACGAACCGCTGAACCAACCGCTCAACCAACCGGGGGTATCCTCCGAGCCTGCCGTCGTGCCGGAGCCGGATGTCGCCGCCGCTGCGCCGAAGGTTGATGACCGTGCCGCCGTGCCGGCTCCGGAGCGTGCCGCTGAGCCCGTCGCCGAGCCCGTCGTCGAGCCCGCCGTCGTGCCGGAGCCGACCGATGCCGCCGTCGCTGCGCGCGCGGTGGCCCGGGACAGGGCCGCGACCGGCGGTGCACGCCGTCGGGCACGCCTCGGTGCCGCGGTGGCTGCCGGAACGGGCGTGGTGCTTCTCGCGGCAACCGCCGCGATCGCCTCCGGAACGGTGACGGACGCGCTGGTCCGGCCTCCCGCGACCGATCTCCCGGTACCCGCGGCCGCCGTACCGGCCGGCGACTACACGGCGGTCTGCGCTGCCCCGCCCCGACTGCTCGAGGCGGCGGCCGAGGGCGCCGACCCGCAGTTCAGCCCGGCCTCCTCGACCGCGAAGACCTCCGTGGCCGCTCTGGTGCTGAGCGACCTGAGCGCCACCCTGACCGGGAGCGGCCTGCTGCCCGTCGGCCCCGGCGCGCCCCTGTCGATGATCCAGGACTTCGCGCCCGAGACATCGCTCGCTGCCGACGCCCCGGCCAGCAGCGGCGCGGACGGGCTGACCAGCCGCATCGCCGGCGTCGCCCGCGGGGTCGCCGTCGACGCTCCGACGCTCTTCCGCGCACAGCCGCAGGGCGGCCTCACCCCGGTGGCCGCCGCGACCTCCACCTACACCGCCACCGACGGCGACCTCCGCGGGCTCGCCGCGACGGGCTGCCAGGTGCCGTCGAGCGACTTCTGGATCCTCGGTGCCTCCACCACCGTGGGTGCGTCGTCGATCCTGACGCTGACCAATCCGACCGGGACACCCGCCACCGTGACGGTCGAGCTGTCCGGCAGGGACGGGCGTATCGACGCGGCCGGTTCCAGGGGCCAGCTCGTCGCCCCGGGTGAGACCCGGCGGATCGTCCTCGCGGGCCTCGCCGGGAACCAGGACCAGGTGGCCGTCCGCGTGCGCAGCGACGGCGGGCGCGTCACGGGTGTGATCCAGCAGAGCGTGCTGCGCGGCCTCACGCCGGGCGGCATCGAGCTCCTGTCGCCCACGGCGGCCGCGGGGGTCACGCAGGTGGTACCCGGTGTCGTCGTGCAGGACGCCGCGACGGCACGGCGTGTCCGCGAGCAGGATGGATACGGCACCGCTGCCCCCGAACTCCAGGTGCTCGTCCCCGGATCGAGCGACGCCGTGCTGGACATCAAGGTCTACGGCCCCGACGGCGTGGTGGACCTGCCCGGCGGGGGAGTCGGCACGGCCGCGGCAGGCTCCGTGATGACCGTTCCCCTCACCGACCTGCCCGAGGGCACCTACACGATCGCCGTCACCTCCGACGTCGCCGTGGTGGCCTCCGCCCGCGTCACCCGCGGCATCGATGCCGGCAAGCCGGTCGATTTCGCCGGGGCCCCGTCCGCGGTCCGGCTGGGCGCCGACCACGCCGTGGCCCTGGCCGAGGGCGTTGACGCCGCCCTCGTGCTGGGGGCACCGAGCGGCAGGGGAGAGGTGACCCTGACCCCCGTCGCCGCCGACGGTGCCCTGGGCGATCCTGTGGTGATCGGTATCGCGGGCGGTACCTCCGTCACGGTGCCGGCGTCCTCACTGGGCCGGGCTCCGGCCGGGGTGATCATCGACGCGGCCGGTGATCCTGTCTACGGCGCCCAGGTCATGACGCTGCCCGGGGACCGCGCCGGTATCTCGGTGGCCAGTGTGCCGGCCGGCTCGACGGGCCCGCAGAGCATCCCGGTGGAACTCGGGTACTAGCAGCCGCCCTCGGGATCAGGCCTGGGAGCGTCCGTAGGCGGGGTCCACGGCCTCCGGGGCGAGGCCCATCAGCTCGGCGGTCTGTTCCACCACCACATCGTGGACGAGCTCGTTCACCGGCAGCAGGGACCGGGCGGCCATGAGCACGGGATGGCGGTAGATGGTGATGACGGCCGGCCGCCCGGGCGTGGCGGGGGTGCACGAGCCGAGCAGGCCGCGCAGGGTCTCCGCCGTCATGTCCTCCAGGCCGTCGGGGATCTCCTGCACCACGATCTGCAGGTCCTGGATGCGCTCGCCCCAGAGGCGCTCGAGCCGCTGCGCGGACTCCATGACCCAGTCGTCGAACTGCTCGGACCGCGACCGGGATCCCGGCAGGTGCTGCGGCAGGAGCTCCCCGCGCATGCCACGACCACGACGGTTGCGGCGGCGTTCGTAGAAGGACCGTGCCGCACGTTCTTCGGAGGACGAGGGATCGGTCAGGCTGACCGAAAATGTGGAGGCATCCTGCATGTAAAGACTCTAAGCCTTGAGCACTTCTGCCGCACGCCTGAAAGGGAGGCCGTCGGCGGATGCAACGGTGGATGCAAACGGCCGTCGGTGCGCGTCCTGCGCGCCGGGAGGGCCGAAGCCCGGTAGGCTTGCCGCTCGTGGGATCACTCCGTCAATGCTCCAGATCCGCCTGCCAGCGGCCGGCGATGGCCACCCTCACCTATGTCTACGCGGATTCGACGGCGGTCCTCGGTCCCCTCGCCACGTACGCGGAACCCCACACCTACGACCTGTGCGCCGTGCACGCGGAGCGCCTGACGGTGCCCCGCGGGTGGGAAGTGGTCCGCCTGACGCTCCCCGACGCCCCGCCGGAGCACAACTCGGACGACCTCCTGGCCCTCGCCGACGCCGTGCGGGAAGCGGCGGCGGAGCCGACCGTGGAGCAGCCCGCGGCGGGCAAGCGCGGCAGCAAGGCGCCCATGGAGCCGCCGGCCGGCGTCACGGGTCCCCGGCGCGGCCATCTGCGCATCCTGCGCGAACCCTGACGTACCCGGCAGATTCGGGCAGGACGACGCGCCCGCGCTAGACTTGGGGTGCGCGAATCCCGTCCCTCCCGAGCGAAAGCGTCTCCATGGCGAACCTCCCAGCACAGCTGCTCGACGTCCTCCGCTGCCCCGTCACGGGGTCGAAGCTCGTGCAGGAAGACTCCGTCCTCCGGTCCACGGCACCGGGGCCCGACGGCGGGACGCTCACCTACGGACTCGACGAAGGCATCCCGGTACTCCTGCCCGCCGAACTACTCGACGGCGCCGCAGCCACCCGCTAGGGCCGCCCCGCCCCACCAGCACCCCCCACCCACAGGCAGGAACAGCACCATGTTCGACTACAAAGTCGCCGACCTCTCACTCGCCGAGGCGGGGCGGCACCAGATCCGCCTCGCGGAGCACGAGATGCCCGGGCTCATGGCCCTGCGCCGCGAATACGCCGACGCACAGCCCCTTGCGGGCGCCCGGATCGCCGGATCGCTCCACATGACCGTGCAGACGGCCGTCCTCATCGAGACGCTCACCGCCCTCGGCGCCGAGGTCCGCTGGGCGTCGTGCAACATCTTCTCCACGCAGGACGAGGCCGCGGCCGCCGTCGTCGTCGGGAACGGCACGGTCGAGGAACCCGCCGGCGTCCCCGTGTTCGCGTGGAAGAACGAATCCCTCGAGGACTACTGGTGGACCGCCACGCAGATCCTCACCTGGCCGGGCCAGGCCGAGGGCCTCGGCCCCAACATGATCCTGGACGACGGCGGCGACGCCACGATGCTCGTGCACAAGGGCGCCGAGTTCGAGGCGCTCGGCGCGGTGCCGGCGGATCCGCAGGAGGGCGACGCCGACTACTCGCACGAGTACACGGTGTTCCTGGAGACCCTGCGGTCCACGATCGAGTCCGAGCCGCAGAAGTGGACGACGATCGCCGCCGGGATCAAGGGCGTCACTGAGGAGACGACGACGGGCGTGCACCGCCTGTACCAGCTCGCGGCGCAGGGCAAGCTCCTGTTCCCGGCGATCAACGTCAACGACTCCGTGACGAAGTCCAAGTTCGACAACAAGTACGGCATCCGCCACTCCCTGCCCGACGGCCTCAACCGGGCCACGGACGTCCTGATCGGCGGCAAGGTCGCCGTCGTGTGCGGCTACGGCGATGTCGGCAAGGGCGCGGCCGAGGCACTGCGCGGCCAGGGTGCCCGCGTCATCGTCACCGAGATCGACCCCATCTGCGCGCTGCAGGCGGCCATGGACGGCTACCAGGTCGCGAAGCTCGAGACGGTGCTCGCCCAGGGTGACATCTTCATCACCACCACCGGCAACAAGGACGTCATCATGGCGCGCCACATGGCCGGCATGAAGCACCAGGCGATCGTCGGGAACATCGGCCACTTCGACAACGAGATCGACATCGCCCGGGCTCGCCCGCATCCCCGGCGTCGAGAAGATCGAGATCAAGCCGCAGGTCCACGAGTGGGTCATCCCCGCCAGCGAGGCCGAGGGTGTGCAGGAGCACTCGATCATCATGCTCTCCGAAGGCCGCCTGCTGAACCTCGGCAACGCGACCGGACACCCGTCGTTCGTCATGAGCAACTCGTTCGCGAACCAGACGATCGCGCAGATCGAGCTCTACACGAAGTTCGAGCAGGAGGACGCCGAGGGCGAGCGCGAGTACGAGAACGAGGTCTACGTGCTGCCGAAGATGCTCGACGAGAAGGTTGCGCGCCTGCACCTCGACGCGCTGGGCGTGGAACTCACCGAACTGACCAAGGGCCAGGCCGAGTACCTCGACATCGACGTCGCCGGGCCGTACAAGCCCGAGCAGTACCGCTACTAGGGGTTTCGCGGCCCTCCTCGCACGGTTCCTGCCGGCCTCGCCGGCAGTGACCGGATCGTTGCCGAAACCGGCCGCCGCCTCCACGGCGCCGTCGGCGCGGTCGCGTAGCATCACACGGGGGAAGCGACATCGAAGGGCAGACGCATGCGCATGAAGCAGGAGTCGGGCAGGGACGCGGCACGCCGGAAGGGCTGGAAGATCGCAGCCGTCGGCGCAGCGGCGGTCGTCGTGGTCGGCGGAGGCGTGGGGATCGCCACGGCGTCGCCCTGGGACGATCCGGCGTCATCGGCCTCGTCGTCGCCCGCCGCCGCTCAGGACCCGAAGGCGGCACCGTCGGGTGCGGCGCAGGCCCCGGCCGCCGGGTACACCGTGGGCCTGACGCCCACGGACGAGGCGTACGCCGTCAACCCTGCCACCGTCGCCGCGATCACGGTCGAGGGCGGGACGCTCGACGCCGTGGAGCTGGCGCCGCGCGCCGGCGGGACTCCCGTGGCCGGCACGCTCTCCGACGACGGGAGGACCTGGACGGCCACCGACAGGCTCGCCTTCGACACCGACTACGCGTTCTCCTACACGGTGCTTGATTCCGCGGGCGGGTCGCAGCAGGAGACGTCGAGCTTCTCGACCGTCGAACCCGCCAACGAGGCCGACGCCTCGATGTTCCCGCTCGATGGCAGCACGGTGGGCACGGGCCAGCCCCTCGAATTCAGCTTCAGCGAGCCGGTCACCAACCGGGACGCCGTGGAGAAGGCCATCACCGTCACGAGCACCAGCGGCCAGCCCGGTGCCTTCTACTGGCTGACGGACACCAAGGTCCGCTACCGCCCCGAGACGTTCTGGGCGCCGAACAGCACCATCACCGTCGACCTGAACCTCTTCGGCGTGGACTTCGGCAACGGCATGATCGGCAACGGCGACAAGACGATGACCGTGAAGACGCACAACACGCGCCTCGCCGTCGTCGACAACACCACGAAGACCATGAACGTCTACCTCGACGGCAAGCTCGACAGGACGTTCCCCGTGACGCTCGGAACGGACGAGTGGCCCTCCACCGAGGGATACATGGTGGTGATGGAGCACTACGCCTCCACGCAGTTCAAGGCGGAGTCGATCGGGCTGAAGCCCGGCGATCCCGCGTACTACCCGCCCACGGTCGTGAACCACGCGAGCCGGCTGAGCAACGGCGGGGCCTTCGTGCACGAGGCGCTGCCGGCGGCGCTGGTGGCGCTGGGCAACTTCAACGTCTCGCACGGCTGCATCGGCATGTCGCCGGAGGGGGCAGAGTACTTCTACAACACCTTCGGCCCGGGTGACGTGGTGCAGATCCTCAACACCGGCTACGGCCCCATGTACGTCTGGGACGGATTCGGCGACTGGAACGTGCCCTGGAACGAGTGGGTCGACCAGCCGTAGGAGACCCCCCGGGACTGCCCGGCCGAAGGCTCCGCACGCTAGCCGAAGGGCAGCGTGTGGAGCCTTTTCGCTGTCGCCTCGGTGCGCTCACGCTGCCGCATCATGGCGGCGTAGTCCCGGTCACGGCGTGCGGCGATGACGGCGTGGAGGAACTCCTCGGGGTGGGTGGCCCCGGGCGGCGGCGGTGAGACATGGGCGCTCGCCTCGGCGGCGAGATCCAACGACAGGGCGTGCCGTGCCTGAGGTGCCAGCCTCGGGGCCTGGGCGAGGAACTGGGACATCCTGCGGCCGAGGGCATCCGGCAGCCGGCCGATGTCCGCCGTTGCGGCCCACTGCTGCAGGGACGGCGGCATGACGGCGAGCGCGCGCGGGTTGGCCACGACGCGCTCCCGCATCGCGTACGTGCCCGCGAGCAGGTCCCCGAGGCGCTTGGACTTCTCGTTGAACAGCGACACGAGGAACGCCAGCGACCCCCCGAGCATGTAGATCTCGAAGACCGCGAGCATCCCGCGGATGAAGGCATGACGGAAGCGGATCGCGCCGCCGTCGTCGCGCACGATCCGCACCCCCATGACGAGGCGGCCGAGGGACTTGCCGCGCGTGAGGGTCTCCACGGTCACCGGGACCACGACGAGCAGGAGGACCACGACGGCCAGCAGGAGCGCCGTGGTGAGCGCCGGGTCGAGGACCCCGCCGAAGACCTGGCCGATCAGCAGCATCAGGAGCACCGCGACGACGGCCTGCGCGATGATGTCGATCAGGATGCTCAGCCCGCGGGCGCCGAAACCCGCCGGCTTGAGCTCGAGGACCACGGCCTCGCCGGTGACGACCGAACTCATGTGTTCCCCCTGGATCGGCTGGATGCGATGGGGCCAGCCTATCGTCGGCGAGGCCGCCTGCGGCCGGCAGGCGGGACTATAGGGTGGGCCCATGGACGTGGACGCTTTCATCGCCGTGCACCGCAGCGACTGGCAACGCCTGGACGAACTCGTGCGGCGCCGCAGGCTCGACGGCGCGGAGGCGGACGAACTGCTCGTGCTGTACCAGCGCGTGTCCACGCACCTGTCGGTCATCCGCTCGGTGGACCCCGAGAGCGCCCTCTCCGGGTCGCTCTCCACACGCCTGTCCCGTGCCCGGACGCGCTTCACCGGCGCCAGGTCCCACTTCATGGAGGACGTGGCGCAGTTCTTCGTGGCCGCACTGCCCGCGGCGTTCTACCGCATCCGGTGGCTCACGGTGGCGGTCGGCGTGTTCTTCCTCGTGGTCGCCGGGCTCTACGGGTTCTGGGTGGCCGGGACGCCCGGCGTCATCGGTGCGCTCGGGACGGACGAGTCGCTCCGCCAGTACGTGGAGGAGGACTTCGTCGACTACTACTCGGAGAATCCTGCGGCGTCCTTCGCGGGGCTCGTCTGGACCAACAACGCCTGGATCGCGCTGCAGGCCGTGGCCTTCGGCGTCACCGGCATCTGGCCCGCCGTCATCCTGTACCAGAACGCGCAGGGCGTCGGCATGGCCGCAGGCACCATGGCGTCCTACGACCGGCTCGACGTCTTCTTCCTCTACATCCTGCCGCACGGATTCATGGAGCTCACCGCGATCTTCATCGCCACGGCCGCCGGACTGCGCATCTTCTGGGCATGGGTGGCGCCGGGACGCCGGCTGCGCTCGGTCGCCCTCGCCGAGGAGGGCCGCTCGCTCATCACGGTGGCGCTCGGCCTGGTGCTGGTGCTGCTCGTCTCCGGCCTCGTCGAAGGCTTCGTGACGCCGAGCGGACTGCCGGCCTGGCTGCGCATGACCATCGGCCTCCTGGTGCTGGCGGCCTACTGGGCCTACACCCTGATCCTCGGACGGCGTGCCTTCGCCGCCGGCTACCGCGGGGACCTCGGAGCGGTGGACCGCGGAGAGGCCGTCATCACCGCCTGACCCCGCCGGTGCGCGGGGAGTCTCCCGCCGGGGCGCAGCAATGCCCGGTAGTGTCGAATGACGTCGGCCGCAGCGCCGACGGGCACCGATCGAGGAGACAACGCAGTGGCAGAGATGGACAGCACCCGTTCGACCGCTTCCGGCGCTCGACGCCCGGAGGACGACCCGGCGGCCCCCGCCGAGGGCGGCATCGCGGGCCCGGACGGCGGCCCCGCTCCGGTCGTGGCCCAGCGCCACGACCTGCCACGCCGGAAGGCCGGCACGATGCCCGACCTGTCCCGCGTCGAGGAGGAACCGGGGGAGACCGGTGACGACCCGCGCACGACTGCCTCGTCCGGTACCCCGTCCGACGACACCTCGGACGGTTCGTCCGACGGCGCTCACGACGGCGCTCAGGACGGTTCGTCCGACGGCGCTCACGACGGCGCTCACGACGACGGTGGGACGGCGACGCAGATGATGCCCGTCGTAGCGGGCGCGACGTCCGCGACGGCGTCCTTTTCGAGCGACGAGACATCCTCGTCCGGTGCGACGTCGGTCGGCGCCTCCCGGATGGCATCCGACGGCGGTCCGCGGACCGACGACGCCGACGGCCCCGCTGACAGGCCGGTGGCGGACGCCGACGACCACTCGCTCGATGCCGGCGCCGACGGTCCCTACAGTGCCGACGCTCACGCCGTTGGCGGATCCACCGCGCGGACCGGCGCCCACGACACCGCCTCCCATGACGGCACGACCCTCGCCGCCGCGGCCCACACCGCCGTCGACAAGGACACCACCGAGACCGACAGTCACAGCGGCTCCGACGGCGATCACGGCACCCGCGACGTCGCCGAGGCCCACACCACCGCCGACACCGATTCCCATCAGGTCGTCGCCGCGGATCCCGCGTCCAACGACACGGCGTCGCCCTCCGCACGGCCCCTCGACAAGGACGCCGCCCGGCGCGCGGCCGTGCGGGACCAGGCCGTGGCCGCGAAGCCCGTCCTCGCGCGTTTCCTGCAGGTCGTCGTCGCGCTCTTCTTCCCGGTCGTCGTGGTCGCGGCGGCCGTCCGCGCCGTGGCGACATCGTCGTTCCTGTGGTTCGAGTACCACCGGCCCGGCTTCCCCGCCGACCAGTACGGCTTCTCCCTGGACGACCGTATGACCTACGGCTCCTACGCGCTCGACTACGTCGTGAACCTCGCACCCGCGCGATACCTGGGCGGGCTGGTGACGCCCTCGGGCGATCCGCTGTTCCTCGAGACCGAGGTGGGCCACATGGCCGACGTGAAGGGCGTGCTGGGCCTGTCCTTCTTCATCGCCCTGGTGCTCTTCGTCCTGTCCGTCCTCGCCTGCGTCTATCTCGCCCGGCGGTACAAGGGCGGCATTCGGCGGGCGTTGTTCGCCGGAGCGGTCCTGACGCTGGTGGGCATCGTGACCCTGACCGTGCTCGCGGTGCTGGCCTGGGAGACGTTCTTCACGCAGGTCCACGCCCTGTTCTTCAAGGAGGGGACCTGGACCTTCCGCGTGGACGACACGCTGATCCGGCTGTTCCCCGAGCAGTTCTGGACGGATTCGGCCATCACGATCGCCGTGCTCGTGCTCGGCGCCACCCTGCTCACGCTCGTCCTCGCGTGGCCGACGAAGGCGCGGCGGGAGCGCTCCATGCTGGCCCAGGAGGCGGCACAGACCCGGTACCGCGAGGCGCTCGACGCCTCGTAGCGGCAGCGGTACCGGGCCCCGTGGCGGGAGTGCCCGCTAGCGGCTCCTGGAGCGGTACAGCTCCGACAGTGCGTCCTCGTGGTCGGCGACGACGGCGGCCCGCTTCAGTTTCAGCGTCGGCGTCAGGTGCCCGGACTCCACGGTGAACTCGACGTCCAGCACCGTGAAGCGGCGGATCTGCTCGGCCTGTGAGACTGTCGCGTTTGCGGCGTCGACGGCGGTCTGCAGCTCGGCGAGGACGTCCGCGTCGTGCGCGGCGTCGTCGGGCGTCAGGCCCGGCTTCCCGTGCGCCGCCGCCCAGGGGCCGAGGGCCTCCCGGTCCAGGCTGATGAGGGCGCCGATGAAGGGCCTGCCCTCGCCCACCACGACGGCCTGCCCGACCAGCGCGTGCTCCCGGAGCTTCTCCTCGAGCGGGCCGGGCGCCACGTTCTTGCCGCCGGCGGTGACGAGCAGGTCCTTCCGGCGGCCCGTGATGGTCAGGAAGCCGTCCTCGTCGAGCGCGCCGAGGTCACCGGTCCGGAAGTAGCCGTCCTCGGTGAAGGCCGCGGCCGTCGCCTCGTCGTTGCGGTAGTACCCGGCGAAGATCGCCGCGCCCTTCACCTGGATCTCGCCCTCGTCGTCGAGCCTGACGCTCATGCCGGGCATCGGGATGCCCACGGATCCCACGCGCGTCAGCGGCACCGTGTTCACCGTGCAGGGCGCGGTGCTCTCGGTCAGGCCGTAGCCCTCCTGGATGAGGATGCCCGCGCCCCGGAAGAAGTGTGCGAGGTGCTCGCTGAGCGGGCTGGCGCCGGACACCGTGTAGGTGACCTCGCCGCCGAAGACGCCCCGCAGCCGGGGATAGACGAGGCGGTCGAACAGGGCGTGCGACGCGCGCAGCACGGGGGAGGGGCCGCGCCCGCCCCGCCCGCGGGCATCGACGGCCCGCGAGTAGGCGACGGCGGTCCGCTCGGCCGCCGCGAACAGGCGACCCTTGCCGGATTCCGCGGCGCGCTGAGCCGCCGACGCGTGGATCTTCTCGAAGATGCGGGGGACGGCGAGCAGGAACGTCGGCCGGAACGTCGTCAGGTCCTCGAGCAGCTGCGCCGCCGAACCGGAGTGGGCGAGCTGAATGCCGCCGGTGAAGCACACCACCTGCACGGCGCGTGCCAGCACGTGGGCGAGGGGGAGGAACATGAGCGTGCGGGCGTTCTCCTGCTTCAGGAACTCGGGCAGGAACTCCAGGGTGTTGACCGCGAACAGGGCGAAGTTGCCGTGCGTGATGACGCAGCCCTTCGGCCGGCCCGTGGTGCCCGAGGTGTAGACGATGGACGCCGGATCCGCGAGGGTGCGCGAGCTCCGGGCCGCCTCGAGCGTCGCATCGGAGACGCCGGACCCGCCCTCGGTGAGGTCCGCGAGCGTCACCCTCTCCGCGTCGTCGGGCGCGCCGTCGGTCAGATGGACCACGGTGGTGGCGTCCGTGCGGCCGGCCCGCCCGGCGGCGTCGCGCACGATGCCGGCCTTGCCGTCGTCCTCCACGAGCACGACGGCGGGCTGCGCGTCCTCGAGGATCCACGCCACCTGGTGTGCGGAGGACGTCTCGTAGATGGGCACGGTGACGGCTCCGGCGAACCAGATCGCGACGTCGGCGAGCGTCCACTCGTAGCGTGTCTTCGACATCACGGCGACGGCGTCGCCGGGCTGCACGCCGCGCGCCATCAGGCCCTTCGCCACGGCGGTCACCTGCTGCAGGAACTCCGCCGCCGAGACGTCGCGCCACTGCCCCTCGGACCGCCGCGCGTACAGGGCACGCCCGGGATCGGCGTCATGGGTCCGCAGGAGGAGGTCCGTGGTGTTACCGGCGGCCGGGAGGTCGACCAGGAGTTCGGTGATGGCTTCGCGCACCATTGCTCGCTTTCGTTCCAGTGGGTGGGGTCCGCGCCTAGATCCAGCTCCGCAGCCACATGCGCATGCGCCACTGGTCGTACGGGATGACCTCTGCCGTCCAGATCGGCAGGAAGTAGGCGGACAGTGCCACCGCGGCGGCCAGGAAGACCCCCACCAGCACGATACCCCGCCGCCGGCGGGCCGCGTCCGCACCCGGTCCGCCCAGCACGAGGCCGAGGCAGTACACGAGGGACAGCACGAGGAACGGTTCGAAGGACACGGCGTAGAAGTAGAAGGTGGTGCGCTCCGGGTACAGGAACCACGGCAGGTAGCCCGCGGCGACGCCGGTCAGGATGGCCGCGGCACGCCAGTCGCGGCGGCCGATCCAGAAGAACAGCAGGACGAGCAGGGACAGTGCGGCACTCCACCAGATGAGCGGGTTCCCGAGCACCGTCACGGCCTGCGAGCAGGCGTCGGCGCCGCAGCCGGTCGGCTTCTCGTAGAAGAACGACGTCGGCCGTCCCACGAAGAGCCACGTCCAGGGGCTCGCCTCGTACGGGTGGTCCGAGCCGAGGCCCTGGTGGAAGGCGAAGGCGCTCCGGTGATATTCGGCGAGCGAGCGCAGGCCCTCCGGCAGCCAGCCCCACTGCTCCGACGGATGGCCCTCCGCCCAGGTACGGTCGTAGGCGTCCGCCGAGAGGAACCAGCCCGTCCAGGTGCCCAGGTAGGTCAGCAGCGCCACCGGCACGATACAGGCGAAGGCGAGCGGCCCGTCCTTGAGGACACCCCCACGGACCCAGTGGTGGACGCCCGCGATACGACGGGCGCTGAGGTCCCACGCGACGGTGAGGAGGCCGAAGGCGGCGATGAACGGGAGGGCGGACCACTTGGTGCCGAGCGCGAGGCCGAGGCATACGCCGGCCACGAGGCGCCAGGCCCGGAACCCGAGGAACGGCCCGTAGGCCAGGAGCGCAGGGGGTGGGAGGCCGTCGTCGCCCGCTCTGGCGGAGAGCCGCCGGGCGAGGCGGCGCCTGCCGTCGTCGCGGTCCAGGAGCAGGGCCGCGAACGCGGCGAGCAGCCAGAAGCTGAGGAAGATGTCCAGCAGCGACGTCCGCGACTCCACGAGGTGGTGGCCGTCGACGGCGAGCAGGAGCCCCGCGGCGGCCCCGAGCAGCGCCGAGCCGAACATGCGCTGGGCGACGAGCGCGAGGAGCAGGACCGAGAGTGTGCCGATCGCGGCGGCCGAGAACCGCCAGCCGAAGGCGTTGTCGGAGCCGAACAGGAGCATGCCGAAGCCGATCATCCACTTGCCGACCGGCGGGTGCACCACGTAGTCGGGGGCGTCGAGGAGGACGTCGGGGTTGCCCGCGTTGAAGGAGTCGTTGGCGTTCTCGGGCCATTCGCGCTCGTAGCCCGACTGCAGCATCGAGTAGGCGTCCTTGACGTAGTACGTCTCGTCGAACACGAGCGAGCCGGGCTCGCCGAGCCGCACGAAGCGCAGGATCCCGCCGAGCACCGCCATGACGAGCGGCAGGACCCAGCGGAGCGCTCCTCCGGGAGCGGCGGCACCGAGGAGGCGGGCGGTGAGGTCGGCGTGCGTGTAGGCGCGGAGCGGGGCGACGATCCAGGAGCCGCCCGGCTGGGGACTGTCCGGTCGGGGCTGGACGGCGGTGTGGCTCACCCTGACATGCTACCGGCGGTCCCCGTGCCGGCCTCGCAGAACGCCCCGCCCGTGGCCTACGGACCGCGGGAGCCCCGGCGGTTAGGCTGGTCCGGTGAACCAGCCACGCAACGCCGCGACCCCGGCCATGAGCAGCGAGATGCCCGGGGAGGGCACGGACGAGCACCGAGAGGCGTTCGCCCTGCACGACGGGCCCGAGAATGCGCCCGACGACGGGCCGGAGGACACCGAGGGGTTCCCCGGCGGCCTGGACGGCGACTCGGTGGACGGCGACTCCGCTGATGGCGATTCCAGCGACGCCCGTGTCCCCGGAACGGCCTACCGCGGGACTGCGGGTGACGGCAGCGGCCGCGGGAGGATCGTCCTCGCGGCGACGCCGATCGGCAACATGGGCGACGCCACCGAGCGGCTGATCGGCCTGCTCCGGACCGCCGACGTCGTCGCGGCCGAGGACACGCGCCGCCTGCACCGGCTCGTGCAGGCGCTCGGCGTGACGGTGGCCGGCCGCGTGATCAGCTACCACGAACACAACGAGACCGAGCGGACGCCCGAGCTCCTCGACCTGGTCCGCGAGGGCGCCACCCTGCTCATGGTCACGGACGCCGGCATGCCCTCCGTCTCCGATCCCGGCTACCGCCTGGTGGAGGCAGCTGTCGCCGAGGGCATCGACCTGACGGCGGTCCCGGGCGCCTCCGCCGTCCTCGCCGCCCTCGCGCTGTCCGGCCTTCCCACCGACCGGTTCTGCTTCGAGGGGTTCCTGCCGCGGAAGCCCGGCCTGCGGACCGCACGCCTGGTGGATCTCGCCGCGGAGCGCCGCACGATGGTGTTCTTCGAGGCACCCCACCGCCTCGAACCGATGCTGCGCTCGCTGCAGCAGACCTTCGGGTCCGGTCGGCCCGCCGCCGTGGCACGGGAACTCACCAAGGTGCACGAGCAGGTCATCCGCGGCACCCTCCTCGAGCTCCTGCAGTGGGCCCAGGCCGTCGAGGTGCGCGGTGAGATCGCCGTCGTCGTCGCCGGCGCCCCGGAGGCGCCGCCGTCCCGCCCGGAGGACCACGTGGCGGACGTCAACGCCCTGATCTCGGGCGGGATGCGGCTCAAGGACGCCGTCGCGGCCGTCGCGGCGGAGGGCCGGGTCAGCAAGCGGGAGCTGTACGCAGCGGTCATCGCCGCACGCTGAGTGTGCACGCTGGGTGTGCACCCGGGACCCGTGCCGGGTGCACCCGAACGCGTCGCGACCGGCTTGTGCACTTGTCCAACGCGCAAGCACCCTCGGGGTGCAACCTTCACTGGACACCCCTTCGCCGCCCGGTCTAGCGTGAGCAGGATGCCCCCGCCAGGGGTGCCCGGCATCCCGTAGCGGATCCGGGACCGAACCAGCAACGAACCCGCAGTATCTTCGCGAAGGAGCTCAGTATGGCTGTCACCGCCGACCAGGAGAAGGCAGTACTCGACAAGGTGCCCACCGGGCTCTTCATCGGCGGGCAGTGGCGGGCGTCGTCGTCCGGTGCCACGTTCGACGTCGAGGACCCGGCGACCGGCCGCACCCTCCGCACGCTCGCCAACGCCACTCCCGAGGACGGCATGGCCGCACTGGACGCGGCGGTCGCGGCGCAGGCCGAGTGGGCGCGGACCGCTCCGCGGGAGCGGGGCGAGATCCTGCGGAGGGCCTTCGACATGGTCACCGCCCGCGCCGACGAGTTCGCACTGCTCATGACGCTCGAGATGGGCAAGCCGCTGGCCGAGGCGCGCGGCGAGGTCGCCTACGGCGCCGAATTCCTGCGGTGGTTCTCCGAGGAGTCCGTCCGGACCTCCGGCCGCTACTCCACGTCCCCCGACGGGAAGTCCCGGCTGCTGGTGAGCAAGAAGCCCGTGGGGCCGTGCCTGCTCATCACGCCGTGGAACTTCCCCCTGGCCATGGCCACCCGGAAGATCGCCCCCGCGATCGCCGCGGGCTGCACGATGGTCCTCAAGCCCGCGAACCTCACCCCGCTGACCTCCTCGCTCTTCGCGACCGTCCTGCAGGAGGCAGGCCTCCCGGACGGCGTCCTCAACATCGTCAACACGACGACGGCCGGCGACGTCACGGGACCGCTCATCGAGGACCCTCGTCTTCGCAAGCTCTCCTTCACGGGCTCCACACCGGTGGGCCGCAACCTCCTGGCCGCGGCGTCGAAGAACGTGCTGAGGACCTCCATGGAGCTCGGCGGCAACGCCCCGTTCCTCGTCTTCGAGGACGCCGACCTCGACGCGGCGGTGAACGGCGCGATGCTCGCCAAGCTCCGGAACATGGGCGAGGCCTGCACCGCGGCCAACCGCTTCATCGTCCACGAGTCCGTGGCGGACCGCTTCGCCGCGGCGTTCGCCGAGCGCATGGAGGGCATGACCACCGCACGCGGCACGGAGGAGGACTCCACGCTCGGCCCCCTGATCGACCGCAAGAGCCGCGACAAGGTGCACGAACTGGTCAGCGCAGCGGTCGGGGACGGCGCACAGGCCGTCACCGGAGGATCGCCCGTGACCGGCGACGGCTACTTCTACCAGGCCACGGTCCTCACCAACGTGCCACGGTCCTCGCGGATCCTGCAGGAGGAGATCTTCGGCCCGGTGGCCCCGATCATCACCTTCAGCACCGAGGACGAGGCCGTGGAGCTCGCCAACGACACCGAGTACGGGCTCGTGGCGTACGTCTTCACGCGCGACCTCAACCGGGGGCTGCGCATCGGGGAACGCCTCGACACCGGCATGCTGGGCCTCAATGCGGGCGTCGTGTCCAACGCGGCCGCACCGTTCGGCGGCGTCAAGCAGTCCGGTCTCGGCCGTGAGGGCGGCGCCGAGGGGATCGAGGAGTACCTCTACACGCAGTACGTCGGCATCGCCGACCCCTACGCCTCCTAGGGAGGCGGACCGGCGCCCCGGAAGGGGCGTCCCTGCGGACGGAAGGCCGGCACCCGAGGGGGTGCCGGCCTTCCGTGCGTCTGCCGCCGGGGTGGCGCGTCAGCGGCGGGCGTCGCCCCTGAAGCGGCTGAGGAGGGACTGCGGGAACAGGCGCGCCCTGATCCTCCGGCGCCAGGAACTGCGCTGCCGGAGTGCCCGCGTGACGGTGTCGACGTCGTCCCAGCGCGGCACCGCCACGGGCCGCGTGAGCGTCGCCACCGGCAGGGCCGCCGGGCCGGCCGGGTGCTGCGTGGAGGCGGCAGCCGAGGGAACGGCGTGGTCGGCGTACTCCTCGTGCTCGTACGCGGACTGCAGCCGCCCGAGGGAGGTGGCGGGGTCACCGGTCAGCCCGGCATCCCGGGTGAGGCGGCCGGCGAAGGAACGGGGCGTGTCGGTGGCTTCGAGCCGGTAGCCGTAGTCGCCGGCGATCTCCGTCGTCTCGGCCCACGCGGCGGTCGCCGCCCCGGACCCGCCCGGTGACACCTCGCCGCCCGTGACGGCGCGACGCCGGGAACGGGTCCTTGACGTCCGGAGGATGAGCGGCAGGAGCGCCAGCAGCCCGACCCCGGCCAGGGCGAGCGCGCCGGCGACCGGCGTCGTCCCGTCCTGGGCGCCGCCGGCCTGGTCGTCGGCGGCCGATCCCGACGGCTCCGCCGCCGACCCCGTGCGGTCGCCCCTGTCGGTCAGGGCCCCGGGGTTCAGGACGTCGATGTCGTCCGCGCGCGGCCCCACCGGGCTGGAGGACTGCTGGGCGTACGTGGGGACGACGCCGCGCGAGGGTGTCGGTTCGAACTGGACCCACCCCACACCCTCGAAGTACAGCTCGGGCCAGGCGTGCGCGTTCCGGGAGTCGACGACGAACTCGCGCAGCTCGATCCCGCCCGGGCCCTGCGAGGTGCCACCCGTGGGGCTGCCCGGCGTGTAGCCGATGGCGACGCGGCTGGGGATGCCGGCGGCCCGGGCCATGACGGCCATGGTGCCGGCGTAATGGACGCAGTAGCCGGACTTCGACTCGAGGAACCGTGCCATGACGTCCATGCCGCTGCCGTCGTACCCGCCGTCCACCGGTGCCTCCACCGAGTAGGAGAAGTCGGGGCCACGGAGGAAGCTCTGGATGGCGAGGGCCTTGTCGTAGGGGTTCACGTACTCGTCCGTGACCTCGCTGGTGGTGGTGCGGACCACCTCGGGCGTGTCGTCCGGCAGCTGCGTGAAGACCTCCGGCACGTCGTCGTAGTCGGACGGCCCGATGGCCCCGAGCCCTTCACGCGTGAGGTCCGCGGAGATGCTCTGTACGAGGTACTCCTGGCGTGCCGTCGACCCGCCGTCGGTGGCGAGGACGGACAGGTTCGCGGGGTCCCAGGCCCAGTCGCCGTTGAGGTTCGTGATGCCCACCGGCGCGTAGGGGGAGAGCAGCCAGGGGCTGGCGTAGCTCTGCGTGGTGACGCGGGTGAACACCGTGGAGCCGGGCGGTGGGGTGCGCGGGGCGCCGGCCTCGGCGCCGATCTCGACGACGCCGTCCTGGCGGTCGTCGAGCCTCTGGTCGGGTTCCCAGCGCCGGCCGCTGAAGTCCTCGAGGGTGACCGCGCGCAAATACAGGGGGGTGTCCGAGTTGGTGGAGTACGCGATCCGGCCGAATCCCGTGGGATTGCGCAGGTCGTTGCCGAGCGTCACCGCCGGGTTCAGGCCGGTCGCGTTGCCCCACACGTTGAGCCGCGCGCCCTGGGGGAAGGCGCCCGAGTTGAAGCCGGGGACGAACATCGGCAGGACGACCGCCACGGCCAGGGCCGCCGAGCCGATGATGGCGCTGCGCGCGGCGAACCCCGACGACGCCCTCGCCCCGCCGGAGGCGAGGCGGTTCTCGCGCCACTGCGCGGCGGCCAGGAGCAGCAGGAACGCGAGGGCCGTGGCGATGAACGCGGCCATCCCGACGCCGTTGGGTTTCACGATGGCCGGGGTGATCAGGATGGTGAAGAGCCCGAGGCCGCTCGCCGCGGGCATGCGCATGGTCGTGGAGAGGATGTCCACGATGATGGCCACGAGCCCCAGCGCGGCGCACATGATCAGGATGATGCCCGCGCCCGGCAATACGGGAGCCACCTGCGAGACGACGGTCTCCTCGGCCTGGGCGAGGAGGCGCCGGAGCTCGAGCGAGGTGCCGGGCCCCGGGACGACGCCGAGGATGCTCTGCCGGGGGACGAACTGCGCGGTGAGCGCCCCGATGAGGGCGAGGACACCCACGAGGGCCGTGAGGACCCCGTTCAACCGCAGTGCCCGGGTCAGCGCCATGGCCAGCAGCACCGGCAGGAGCGTGCCGAGGACGGGCATCAGCCAGGTCCAGGGCTCGACGACGCCGTTGAGCCCGCTGGCCGCCGCGAGGACGGCGAGGAGGGACGCACAGGTGACGGACCAGTGCCAGGGGTCGGCCGCGGGTGCGCGCCGGGCCGCCGGGGGTCCGGCAGCCGGCGCGGAGGCGGGGCGGGAGAGTGTCGTGGTCATGCCGGTCCTGGGGTGTGTCGTGAGCCGCGGACGGGCCCGGGGGAGGATGCCTGGGGAACGGCGGGGGCCGCCGGGCCGGTCGCGTTCCCGAGACCGGCCCAGATGGTGGGCAGGTGCGCTGCGGGCGAGACAGCGGTCGCGTGCCAGCCGGCGTCGCGCAGGATGCCGAGCTGCCGCTGCGCATCGCCGGGCCGTTCGGTGATGATCAGGGCGTAGGAGGCCGACCCGTAGTCGGCGGCGGACGCCAGGGCCCGTGCCTCCTCGCCGTTGATGGTCCCGAGGACGGCGATCAGCGGGCCGCGGTGCCGCGTGCCGGCCAGCTTGTCCAGCAGGTCGTCCCCGAACGCGGCGTGGTGCGTGTGCTGGGTGGTGTCCGTGGTGGCGCGGCGGAGGCGCTGGGCGGCGCCGCGCACCGCGTCCCCCGTCCGCGACGTCGTGCCGGTGCCTTCGTCGGCGTGCCGGCGCCCGCCCTCGGGGCCGAGCTCGAGGGCCGCCAGACCCTCGGCGATACCGGCGACGGCGCCCTGGCCGTGGTGCTCCTCGTCGGTCGGGAACGGTGCGGACGGGGAGTGCAGCAGCGCCGGGGCGCCGTGGTGGTCGAGGAACCGCAGGGCGTAGTTGCGCTCCAGCAGGTGCGCGCTGACCGACATCGCCGCGGTGACCGCCCACTCGAACGTGGGGGAGGTGGAGAGCCCGTTGCCGGCGGCCCCGTCGCCGCTGAACGCCGCCGTGAAACCGCCGCTGAAGCTCGCGTGCCGCTGGTCCATCAGGAGGGTGGCCTGCGGCGTGGTCACGGACTCCTCCTGGCGCACCATGAGCTCGCTGTGCCGGGCCGTGGCCGCCCAGTGGACGCGCCGCATCGAATCGCCGTGCCGGTACTCGCGCGTCATGACGTCGTCGTCGCTCGGGTTGGCCTGCCGCTGCGTGGCGGCCAGGCCGTCGTTGCCCCGCGAGCCCGAGAGGGTGGAGGCCATCAGTTCGAGCGGCGCGGGCGTGACGACGAGCCCGTCCGCCCCGCCGAGCACGTGCCGCGACTTCGCCAGGCCGAACGGGTCTGTGAACTCCGCGGTGACCGGGCCGATGAAGTAGACGCCGCGGGAGGAGGACCGGAGCCGGTACTCGTAGAGGGACTTGCCGTCCGGTGTCGGGTTGCGCGACGGGTAGGTGAACTGCGGCGGCTGCCCGAAGCGCGCGGGCAGCTGTTCCTCCATGGAGATGCTGGCCCCGCCCGCCACGGAGGCCGTGAGCGAGAGCGTGACGGTCGTCGTCGAGCCGATCTCCATGGACTGCGGCTGGAACCGGCGGGCCACCGTGAAGCGGGGCTTGACGATCCTCAGGACGACGATCGAGGCCACCGGCAGGGCGGCGAGCAGGATCCCCACGTACAGCAGGTCCCGGCGGCCGAGGACCTGCGCGGACAGGACCGCGACGACGGCGGTGAGGACGAAGCCCCACCCGCGTACCGTCAGGACGCGCGAGGGGAGCCTGTCGAGGAGGGCCATCAGGTGCCCGCCCGGGCCGTCATCGCCGCTGGGCCGCGCGGGCCACCGGGACCCGCGAGAGGATGTCCTGCACGATGCTCGACGCCGTCTCGCCCGCACTCGTGGCCTTGCGGTCCAGCAGGAGGCGGTGCGCGAGCACGGCGTCGGCGATGGCGGCGATGTCGTCGGGCAGGACGAAGTCGCGGCCCTCGAGCGCGGCGCCGGCCTTGGCCGCCCGGAGGAGCTGCAGCAGGGACCGCGGGCTCGCGCCCAGGCGCAGCCGGGGGTGCTGGCGGGTGGCGTGACCCACGGCGACGGTGTACTCCTTGACGGCCGGCGAGACGTACACGCCCCGGACCTCGCGCATCATCGCGGCGATGTCCGAGACGCTCGCCACGGGGCGGATCCCCTCCAGCGGAGACACGGACTGGTGCGTCTCGAGCATGTCCACCTCGGCGCGGGCGTCCGGGTAGCCCATGGAGATCCGGGCCATGAAGCGGTCGCGCTGGGCTTCGGGGAGGGGATAGGTGCCCTCCATCTCGATGGGGTTCTGCGTGGCCACCACCATGAAGGGTTCGCCGAGCATGTGGGTGGTGCCGTCCACGGTGACCTGGTGCTCCTCCATGCATTCGAGGAGGGAGGACTGCGTCTTGGCCGAGGCCCGGTTGATCTCGTCGCCGATGACGATGTTCGCGAAGACCGGGCCGGGCCGGAACTCGAAGCGCCGGGTGTCCTGGCTGAAGATGGACACCCCGGTGACGTCCGAGGGCAGGAGGTCGGGGGTGAACTGGATGCGGTTCACGGTGCAGTCGATCGTCCGGGCCAGGGTCTTCGCGAGCAGGGTCTTGCCGATACCCGGGACGTCCTCCAGCAGCAGGTGGCCCTGGGCGAGCAGGACGGTGAGGGCGAGGCGTGCCGCCTCGGGCTTGCCGTCGATCACCGTGTTGATGGAGTCGAGGATCCGGGTGCTGATGTCGTGGAAGCCGACGCCGGGGACGTCCGGGTCCGTTGGTGCCGCCATTCGCAGTTCCGCTGAGGCCTCGGCGATGTTGTGCTGGACGTCCATGGGTACCTTCCATGCGTGCGGCTGCGAGGCGGGCACCGGCCGGGCGGCCGGGCGAGCGGGACGCAGGGAACGGCCACGACCGTCCCGGCGCGGGGCAGGGCAGGCCTGGCTGATTCAACAGATTACTAGGTGAACTAGATCCCTGACAGATAAGTTCCGGGCCGTCGATAGGCTTGTCCCATGTGTAACAGCGCAGCAACGGTCCGTCATCCCTACGCTGCCGGGGAGACCCCGCAGGCCTACCGCGAGCCGGAGGACACGGACCCTGCGGCGGGAACCGGCGACGACGCGGGTGCACGACGGCGGCGCAAGGGCGGGTACCCGCCCCTGCCGGAGCCGCTGCCCGTCCCCGTGATCGACAACCACACGCACTTCGACTTCCGGGAGGGCCCCGAGGTGTCCATCGGGGACGCCCTCGACGCGGCCGAGGCGGCCGGGGTGAGGGGCGCCGTCCAGGTGGGCACCGACCTGGCGTCGTCGCGCTTCACTGCGGACATCGTGCAGCAGGATGCCCGGCTCCTCGGCGCCGTGGCCCTCCACCCCAACGACGCCCCGCTGCTCGCGGACGCCGGGACGCTCGACGACGCCCTCGAGGAGATCGAACGACTCGCCGGCGGCGAGCGCATCCGGGCGCTCGGGGAGACGGGGCTCGACTACTTCCGCACGGGGGAGGGCGGCCGCGGAAGCCAGCTCACGTCGTTCCGGCGCCACATCGACATCGCCCGGCGGCTCGGCAAGGCGCTCCAGATCCACGACCGGGACGCGCACGACGACGTGGTGGCCACGCTCCTCGCCGACGGTGCTCCGGAACGCGTGGTGCTGCACTGCTTCTCGGGCGACGCCGGCCTCGCGCGGATCTGCAACGACCAGGGGTGGTACATGTCGTTCGCGGGGACCGTGACGTTCCGCAATGCGGACAACCTGCGGGAGGCGCTGCTCGTCGCCGACCCTGCCCTCGTGCTGACCGAGACGGACGCGCCGTTCCTCACCCCGCATCCCTACCGCGGGCGGCCCAATGCCGCCTACATGGTGCCGTACACCGTGCGCGCCATGGCGGGCATCCTGGAGACCGACCTCGATTCCCTGTGTGCCCGGCTGACCGCCAACACGGAGGCCGTGTACGGCACGTGGGCCTGACCGGACGGGCCTGGAGCGGGCCCGGGAAACGGTGCGGAGCAGGCCCGATGGGGGGTCCGCAGGAGGTCCGCAGCAGGCGTCGGAGTAGGCCCGGAGTAGGCCCGGATCCTGCCTGAAGTAGGCGCCGGATCGGGTGTCCCCGATCACACGTAGCGCCGCGGGCAGCTGCGAGTACCAGCCCCCCGGATTCGGGTAGGGGGCACTCGTGCCCCGGCCTGTGGTCCTCCGTACTGTTCTTCAAGGAGAGGCAGTGCCGGCAAGACATCGCGCCGAGGCCGGCCGCCCTCCCAGTACCGTCCTTCTCGTGAGACCGGAAGACGGCGGTACGACCGGCAGCTTCCTTTCCCAGCAGGGGAGCTGCCCCGATCGGGTCGGCGGCGCTGGAGGCTCTCCTGAGACCAGAGCCTCCCCGGGCGCCGCCGACTCCCGGTCCGAGTCCCGGCCCGCGTCCCAGGACCGCACCGGACGGGGAATCCCGCCTGACCGGCGCGGCGCGACCGATACCATGGCAGGGTGACTACGCCCCCCGCCGCCGGCACGCCCGCACCCCTCTTCGGCGCCGCCGACATCCGGCGCCTGGCAGCCGACGTCGACATCCGTCCCACCAAGACCCTCGGCCAGAACTTTGTGATCGACGGCAACACCATCCGCAGGATCGTCGCCGCCGCGAACCTCGGCCCGGACGAGACGGTCCTCGAGGTGGGCCCCGGTCTCGGGTCCCTCACCCTCGGCCTGCTCGACGCCGCCGAGCGCGTGGTTGCGGTCGAGATCGACCCGGTGCTCGCCGGGAAACTGCCCGCCACCGTCGCGCAGTGGCGGCCCGAGCGCGCAGCCTCCCTCGACGTCGTCCTGCAGGACGCCCTGCGCGTGACCGAACTGCCGCACCCGCCCACCGCGCTCGTGGCCAACCTGCCCTACAACGTCGCCGTCCCCGTGGTCCTCAACCTCCTCGAGCGCTTCCCCTCCCTGCGGCACGGCCTCGTCATGGTGCAGGACGAGGTGGCGGACCGCCTCGCCGCCCCTCCCGGGTCCAAGACCTACGGCGTCCCGTCCGTGAAGGCCGCCTGGTACTCGAGCATGACCAAGGCCGGGGTGGTGGGCATGAACGTGTTCTGGCCGGCCCCGAAGATCGCCTCCGGGCTGGTCCGCTTCACGCGGCGCGAACCCCCGGCCACGAGCGCCTCCCGCGAGCAGGTGTTCGCCGTCATCGACGCCGCGTTCGCCCAGCGCCGGAAGACCCTGCGGGCCGCGCTCGCGGGCTGGGCCGGCAGCCCCGTCCTGGCCGAGCAGGCCCTGCGGGACGCCGGCGTGGATCCCACCGCCCGCGGCGAGGTGCTCGACGTCGCGGCGTTCGCGCGCATCGCGGAAGCCCGCCGGGACGCAGCGGCTGCTCCCGCCGCGACCCGGCCGGTGGGCTAGGTTGGTGGGTATGGTCCCGGGCAGAACAGTCGACATGCGCGCCGGCACACGCTCCGTCCGCGTCCGGGCCCCCGGGAAGATCAACGTCTCCCTCAAGGTGGGCCCGCCGCGCGAGGACGGGTACCACGGGATCGCCAGCGTGTTCCTCGCCGTGTCCCTGTACGAGGAGGTCACGGCCACCGAGGCACCCGGCGACGCCATCACGGTGACGGTCAACGGCCAGGGCACCCTGAACCTCCCGCACGACTCCATCCCGCTGGATCGCACCAACCTCGCAGTCCGGGCCGCGGAACTCCTCGCGGAGGTCAGCCCCGGCCGCACGGGGGTGCACCTCGACATCACCAAGCGGGTGCCCATCTCCGGCGGCATGGGCGGGGGATCGGCCGACGCCGCGGCGGCCCTGCTGGCCTGCGACGCCCTGTGGGGCAGCGGCTTCTCCCGGGACGAGCTGGCCAAGATCGCCGTGGACCTCGGCGCCGACGTGCCCTTCGCCCTCGTCGGCGGCACCGCCGTCGGGCTCGGGGTGGGGGACCAGCTGACACCGGCCATCTCGAAGACGCCCCTGCACTGGGTCCTCGTCACCTCCGACTACGGGCTCTCCACGCCCGAGGTCTACCGCCGGCTCGACGAGATCCGCCTGCGCGACGGCGTGGAGCCGGACCCGCAGCCCCAGATCGACCCCGCCATCCTCGGGGCCATGCGTGCCGGCGACGCGCTGGGCCTGGCACCGCTGCTGCACAACGACCTGCAGCAGGCGTCGCTCGAACTCTCCCCGGGGCTGGGCGATATCCTTGAGACGGGTAAGGCCGCGGGCGCCCTGGCCGGGATCGTCTCCGGCTCCGGTCCCACGATCGCCTTCCTCACCCAGAGCTCGGGCCACGCGGCCGAACTCGAGTCCCTCCTCGGGACCGAGGGGCTGCAGGCGGCGTCCGTCCGCGGCCCGGCCCACGGGGCCCGCATCGCCGCCGGCTTCGACGGCTGACCCGGGCTCCCCGGTCACCACCGCTTCCAACGAAAGCAGCATCTCCTTGGCACACCTCCTCGGCGCGGAAAACCTCAGCGTCGCCTTCGTCACCCGCACCATCCTCGACAACGTGTCCCTCGGGCTCGAGGACGGCGACCGCATCGGCATGGTGGGCCGCAACGGTGACGGCAAGTCCACGCTCATGCGCCTGCTCGCGCAGCGCAGCACCCCCGATTCCGGCCGCGTCACGAAGCGGCGCGACGTCTCCGTCGGGTACCTCGACCAGTCGGACGTGCTCGACGGCGACCTTGAGGTGGGGCACGCCATCGTGGGCGACCAGGCGGACCACGAGTGGGCGTCCAACCCGAAGATCCGCGACGTCATGGGCGGGCTCGTCTCCGAGGTGGACTGGCACGCCAAGGTGAACTCGCTCTCGGGCGGCCAGAAGCGGCGCGTGGCCCTGGCCAAGCTCCTCATCGGCGACGACGACGTCATCATGCTCGACGAGCCCACCAACCACCTCGACGTCGAGGGCGTCGCCTGGCTGGCGCGGCACCTGCAGCAGCGCTGGCGTGCGAGCGAGGGCGGCCTGCTCGTGGTCACCCACGACCGCTGGTTCCTCGACGAGATCTGCAACCACACGTGGGAGGTCCACGACGCCATGGTGGAGGACTTCGACGGCGGGTACGCCGCCTACGTCCTCGCCCGCGCCGAACGCGACCGCATGGCGAGCGTCGTCGAGTCCAAGCGCGTGCAGCTCGTGAAGAAGGAGCTGGCCTGGCTGAGGCGCGGCGCCCCGGCCCGCACCGCGAAGCCGAAGTTCCGCATCGAGGCCGCGAACGAGCTCATCGCCGACGTCCCGGCGCCGCGCGACTCCCTCGCCCTCAGCAAGATGGCCATGTCGCGCCTCGGCAAGGACGTCCTCGACCTCGAGGACGTCAGCCTGACCATCGACGACGGCGAAGGCTCCGACCGGCGATTGTTCGACAGGATCACCCTCCGGCTCGCCCCCGGCCAGCGCCTCGGCATCGTGGGTGTCAACGGCTCGGGCAAGACCACCCTGCTGCGCCTGCTCAACGGGGAGCTGACGCCGAGCGCGGGCAAGGTCAAGAAGGGCAAGACCGTGCAGACCGCCGTGCTGTCCCAGGAGGTCCGCGAGCTCGACGACGTCTCGGACAGCCGGGTCATCGAGGTCATCGAGTCGGAGAAGCGCGTCTTCGCCGTCGGCGGCAAGGAGGTCTCGGCGAGTCAGCTCGTGGAGCAGCTCGGCTTCACCAACGAGAAGCAGTGGACGCGCGTCAGCGAACTCTCCGGCGGCGAGCGCCGCCGCCTCCAGCTGCTCCGCCTCCTCGTGGGGGAGCCGAACGTCCTGATGCTCGACGAGCCCACCAACGACCTCGACACCGATACGCTCTCGGCCATCGAGGACGTGCTGGACGGCTGGCCCGGCACCCTCGTGGTGGTCTCCCACGACCGCTACCTCCTCGAACGCGTGACCGACACCCAGATGGCGCTGCTCGGCGACGGCCGGCTGCGGGACCTTCCTGGCGGCGTGGACCAGTATCTCGAGCTGCGCAACGCGGCAGGACCGATGACGGCGACCGGGAACGCGGCGTCACCCGCCGTCAGCGGCGGCTCCTCGGGCGGCTCCTCGGAGGCCGAGCTGCGGCAGGCCCGCAAGGACCTCGCGCGCATCGAACGGCAGATCACCAAGGTGGACGCGCAGAAGGGCAAGGTCCAGGAGCAGATGAACGACGCCGGCGCCAGGGCCGACGCCGATTTCGAGCACATCGCGGGCCTCAACAGCCGCCTGCAGGAGCTGCAGGCGGAGATCGAGGACCTCGAGACACAGTGGATGGAAGCAGCGGAGGTCCTGGGGGAGTAAATTCCCCGTTGCCTCCCGTTTCCGCCGTCTGTCAAGCATGTTTCAGATCACAGACAGGTCCTTCACGAGTGCCCGGCATCGGGTTCCGGACCGGTCCCCGGAGGGGCCCGCGGAGCGGTGCCGGTACGGCGCCCCCGGCATCCGCTCCTGGGGCGTACGAGGGTCGTCCCGCGGCGCGCGGCCGCCACGAAACCGCAGGTCACAGCGCTGCCGATGACGCAGGGGCACGGCTCTGCCGACGACGGACACCGCTGCCGCACCACTGTGGAGGAGTGCCGTCGAGCGAGTACGTGCCCGTCTCCGCGCGCTGTCCCGACCGCCCGCGCACTTAGGTAGCGCCAAGTAGTAGCGGCATTTTTTCGAGTAGGACACGGGCTGGCGGGTCCCCCTAGTCTCGAAAAAGGGGAACGGTCCTGATCATCGCTTCGGACCACGTGCCACGACCGGACGCAGCATCGCTGTGACGGCGCTGGGCGCCCTACGCCCGCTGACGTGCATCCCTACAGCCGTTCCATTTTCCACAAGGACATCGATGCATTCACTCGCGCTCGCAGCCAGCCCAGCCTCCGCCGTCGACCTCGGCCTGCAGGCCCTGGGCGACCGGTGGTCCGACTGGACCGCCTCCCTCGACTGGACGGACGTCAGTGCGTTCTGGGCCGAGGTCTCCCCCTACTTCCCGATCGCCGTCGCCGGCGCCATCGTCTGGGGCCTCTGGCTCTACCGCTTCATCCTCTCGCACCGGGCGAAGCCGATCGTGACCGACTACCGGACCACGACGTCCGTGGTGGTCCCGTCCTTCCACGAGGACCCCGACATCCTGATGAGCGCGCTCGAGTCGTGGCGCTCCCAGGGACCCGACGAGATCATCATCGTCCTGGACGTCGAGGACCTCGACGCCTACGCCCGGATCGAGGCCCTCGGCGACCCGACCGTCAAGCCGATCCTGTTCCACCACGTGGGCAAGCGCTCCGCCCTGGGGGCCGGGATCCGCCTCGCGCAGTACGAGGTCCTGGTGCTCACGGACTCCGACACCTGGTGGCAGCCAGACCTGCTGACGAACGTCCAGATGCCGTTCGTCGACCCGCTCGTCGGCGCCGTCGGAACCCACCAGAACGTCTACCAGCGCGACACGAGCGTGTGGCGCCGCGTCGCCGACTGGCTCGTGAACCTGCGCTACCTCGACTACGTCCCCGCCATGGGCGCTGCCGGCGCCGTGCCGTGCGTCTCCGGCCGGACCGCCGTCTACCGCCGCTCCGCCGTCCTGCCCGTCCTCGAGCACCTCGAGAACGAGTACTTCCTCGGCAAGCGCTGCATCTCCGGCGACGACGGCCGCCTGACCTGGCTGGTCCTCGCCTCGGGCTACAAGACCGTGCACCAGTCGACGGCGCGGGCCCTGTCGATGTTCCCCGCCAGCTTCCGGGCCTTCGTGAAGCAGCGCGTCCGCTGGAGCCGGAACTCCTACCGCTGCTACCTCACGGCCATCGGCACCGGGTGGCTGTGGCGCGTGCCCTTCATCACCAAGGTCACCGTCCTGCAGATCCTGCTGACGCCGGTGACCATGGGCCTGACCATGTTCTACCTGATCTTCAACCGCCTGGACTTCACGGTCCTCGGCGTGGCCGCAGCCCTCAGCTGGCTGCTCCTCGGCCGCGGCATCCGCGGTGCCTCCCACCTCCGCCGCCACCCCAAGGACATCCTGATCCTGCCCGTCCTCGCCTTCGCCGTGATCCTCGTCGCCCTGCCCATCAAGCTGTACGCCTTCGCCACCATGAACAAGCAGGGCTGGCTGACGCGGCACGCCGACCAGATCGGCGGCGACGGACAGGACGCGCACAGCCTCGGCACCACCAGCTCCGCCGACCTCTCCGACCAGACCACGCGGGAGGCCGTAGCATGACCAGCCGCAAACCGATGATCTTCAGCCTCGTCGCCCTCCTCCTCATCGCGCTCGCCGGAGCAGGCTTCATCGCCGCCGGCGACGCCTGGAAGAAGTCAGAGGCCGACGCCGTGGGACGCAACGAGATCGCCGCGAACGGCAACGTGCAGGGCGAGCTCTACACCGGCGACCCGCGCAGCGAGGCCCGGATCGTGCAGAGCGAGGAGGAGCGGCTCGTCTACGTGCGGACCATCGCCTCGGCGGCCCGCTGGCGCGTGGACGGCCTCGAAGGCCCGTACCGCCTCCACACGGGGGCCACGAACACGCTCGTGCTCCCCGCCCGCACCGAGCCGTACACCACCGCGGACCTCCTCCAGCTCGCACCGGACACCTTCAAGCAGGTGGCGGCATCGACGTTCCTGCTCAGCGAGAACATCGTGGTGCTGCCCGGCGCCACCCTGTCCCTGAACGGGGCAGAGGGCGTCACCGTCCGCATGCAGAGCGACGAGAAGGCCTTCGTCTCGATCGTGGCCCTCGGCGGCTCGCTGGCGATGGCCGGCACGCCGGACGCCGACGTCTCGCTGACGAGCTGGAACGGCGTGGGTGCCGATACCGACACCTCCGACGGACGCGCCTATGTGCGGATGGTCGGTGGCCACGCCGCGTTCTCCCACACCACCGTCTCCTCGCTCGGCTTCTGGAGCGGCAACACCGGTGGCCTCGCCCTGACCGGCACGGACACCGCGGGCACCTTCCAGGACGCGACGGCCGCACCGGATCCCGTGGCCCCGGCGGGCGCCCGCCTGCTGCCCGAGGCGGACCTGCAGTCCCTCGCGGACCAGGCGGACCTCGACTACAGCGTGGTCACCGCGGGGATCGACAACCTCACCGTGCGGGACAACGCCTTCGGCCTGTTCATCACCAACGCCCGCGACGTCGCCATCCGCGACACCGAGATCAGGGGCAGCCTCGTGGACGGCCTGGTCCTGCACCGCTCCGTCACCGACGCGACCATCACCGGCACGACGTCGTCGGACAACGCGGTGGACGGCATCACCGTGGGCCGGTCCAGCATGCGCGTGCAGCTGCAGGACGTCACGGCCCGCGGCAACGGACGCAACGGGATCTCCCTCGACGGCCAGCCGCTCGCGGACGGCCCGAACGCCGTCGGCACGGCGGTCGTCACCTACGGCAGCAACCGCGTGGTGAAGAGCACGATCAGCGACAACGGACGCTACGGCGTGGAAGTCAGCGGCGGTGAGAACCTCCGCCTGACGGGCAACACCATCCGCGGCAACGAGGTCGGCGTCGTCGTGAACTACTCGGCGAAGGGCGTCAACATCATCGACAACGAGATCCGCGACCAGGACCAGCAGGGCATCGCCGTCCGCGACACCGGTGCGGTGGCCGACATCCGCAGGAACAGGATCTCCGGCGGCGACACGGGCGTGTACGTCCGGGACGCTTCGGCCTCGATCACCGGCAACACCATGTCCTCCCTCGCCGGACACGGCGTCTCCCTCCGCGGCAACGTCCCCGACACCCGGGTCACCGGCAACGACGTGGGCGGGTACGGCACCACCGCCATCTGGGACGAGACGTCCACGGGTGCGCTGGTCGAGGAGAACGAGCTGCTGAACTGGCACCCCGCACCCACCGTGCACAGCGTCCTGAACTCCGTGTTCCAGCCGCTGACGTTCATCTGGCTGCTGCTGGGCGGACTGCTCGTGGCGACGGCCTTCACCCGCAAGCGGCACCTGCGCGTGCGGACCATCCGTAACCCGTACGAGGAGCGCGTCCCGCTGACGGCCCTCAGCCGCGGGATCGTGCGCATCGACGACGTCCGGGGGGCCCGATGACCCGCCGGGGCGGCGTGATCGCCCTCGTCCTCGCCGTGGTGGCCCTCGCCGTGGCGGCCGTCGTCGTCGTGGTGGGCCTCAACGGGACCAACGGCAAGGGGTCCGCCGAGAACGAGCGCGACCCCCAGCCCGGCACCACCCAGGATGCCGCCCCGCCGCCCGCGCCGGTGGAGACACCCACCGAGTGCCCCGAGACGACCGTTCCGGTGAGCAACCCCACGGACCTCATGACCGCGCTCGACGCCGCCCAGCCGGGCGACGTCATCGGCCTCGCGCCCGGCGTCTACTCCGGCAACTTCACGGCCTCCGCCGCCGGGACGGCCGAACAGCCGATCACGCTCTGCGGGACCGCGGAGAGCATCCTCGACGGCGGCACCACCGACGACGGCTACGTGTTCCACCTGGAGGACTCCTCCTACTGGGTGCTGCAGGGCTTCACCGTCCGCAACGGGCAGAAGGGCGTCATGGTGGACCAGACCACCAACACCCTGATCCAGGGCCTCACCGTCACCACGATCGGCGACGAGGGCATCCACCTCCGGAAGTTCAGCACCGACAACCGGGTGCTCGCCAACACGATCAGCGACACCGGCCAGCGGAAGCCCAAGTTCGGCGAAGGGATCTACGTCGGCACGGCCGAGAGCAACTGGTGCGACGTCAGCAACTGCGAGCCCGACCGCAGCGACCGCAACGAGATCGCCGGCAACACCATCTCCGGCACCACCTCGGAGAACGTCGACATCAAGGAGGGCACCTCGAACGGCATCCTGCGGGCCAACAGCTTCGACGGGTCGGCGACCGTCGACGCCGACTCCTGGGTGGACGTGAAGGGCCGCGGCTGGGTCATCGCCGAGAACACCGGCGTCAACTCACCCCAGGACGGCTTCCAGACCCACGAGATCGTGGACGGCTGGGGCACCGAGAACGTCTTCCGGGACAACGACGCACAGGTCAACGGGCCGGGCCTCGGCTACTCCCTGAAACCGGTGCGCGACAACGTCGTCGAATGCAGCAACACGGCCTCCGACGCCGGCGAGGGCCTGTCCAACGAACCCTGCACCTCCGGCTGACCCCCACCAGACCCTCCACCCAGCGACCACCCCCGCAGCATCCAGCAGCATCCCGAACGACGATCCGCGCTACCTCCAACCCTAAAAGAGAGGCCTCACCATGAGCATCTCCCCCCAGAACGACCAGCCAGCACCCCGGGTGACCGTCATCGGCACCGGCTACCTCGGGGCCACCCACGCCGTCTGCATGGCCATCATGGGCTTCGACGTCCTCGGCGTCGACGTCGACCAGCGCAAGATCGACATGCTGGCCGCCGGCAAGGTGCCGTTCTTCGAGCCGGGCCTGCCCGAGAAGCTCGAGGAGGCCCTCGCCTCGGGCCGCCTCCGCTTCAGCACCGACTTCGACGAGGCCGCGGCCTTCGGCGACGTGCACTTCGTCTGCGTCGGGACCCCGCAGGCACCCGATTCCGCGGCCGCCGACATGCGCTACGTCGACGCGGCGTTCACCGCGCTCGCGACGCGCATCGACCGGAAGGCCCTGCTCGTCGGGAAGTCGACCGTCCCCATCGGCACCGCCGCCCGCCTCACCTCGATGGTGCAGTCCGTCTCGCCGCTGGGCGCCGAGCTCGAACTCGCCTGGAACCCCGAGTTCCTCCGCGAGGGCTTCGCGGTCCAGGACACGCTCTTCCCGGACCGCCTCGTGTTCGGTGTCGGTTCCGCGTGGGCCGAGCAGCAGCTCCGCCGGGTCTTCGCCCCGATCCTCGACCTCGACACCCCGGTGATCGTCGCCGACCTCGCGACCTCCGAGCTGGTCAAGGTGGCCGCGAACTCCTTCCTCGCCACGAAGATCTCGTTCATCAACGCGATGGCGGAGATCTGCGAGGCCACGGGCGCGGACGTCAACCACCTGGCGAAGGCGCTCAGCATGGACGACCGCATCGGCGGCCGGTTCCTCAAGCCCGGCCTCGGCTTCGGCGGTGGCTGCCTGCCCAAGGACATCCGTGCCTTCAAGTACCGCGCCGAAGAGCTGGGCGTCGGGCAGGCCGTGAGCTTCCTCGGCGAGGTGGACTCCATCAACAACCGCCGCCGCGTGCGCACCGTGGACCTCATCCGCGAGCTCGCCGGCGGGAACCTGGAAGGCCAGCGCGTGGCCGCCCTAGGCGCCGCCTTCAAGCCGAACTCCGACGACGTGCGGGACGCCCCGGCGCTCGACGTCGCGCGGCTGCTGTACCTCGAGGGCGCCATCGTCACGGTCTACGACCCCGAGGCCAACTCCAACGCCCACCGCGCCTACCCGGACCTCAACTACGTCGGGACCATGGCCGAGGCCGTGGACCAGGCCGACGTCGTCGCCCTGCTCACCGAGTGGTCCGAGTTCCGCGACGCGGACCCCGACGAGCTCGGCGCCCTCGTGGCCCACAAGCGGATCCTCGACGGACGGCACGCGCTGAACGCCAACGACTACACGTCGAAGGGCTGGCAGTACCGGGCCCTCGGCCGGCCGGCGCAGGCCGCCACCGTGGAGCTCGCGAGCGACGTCCGCGACGAGACGCCGACCCTCGCGCTGTAACCCGGTGTAACTCGGAGGAACACGGCAGGGGCCGGGTGGGGATCTCCCCACCCGGCCCCTGCCTTTTTCGTCTGCCGTGCTGTTCCTGCGGGGTCGTGGTGGCCTGCGGGGGAGGAGGCCGATCCGGACCAGGTAGTGATTACCCGTAGTCCTGCCGACGGGCCGTGCAGCGGCGCGTAGAAGATTCTTTTTCAGCCGCGTGCATTTGGTGGAAATCGCGAGATTGTTACTCGTGTGCCAGATGTTGCGCCCGATCTACTGTGAGTCATCGGTCATTCCTCGACAACTCAGAAATAGGTCTCCCAATGCCTGGTCTCAGTCCAGCCCATGCCTCGGCCCTTCGTCGCCAGGCGTACGGCTCCCCATAGATCGGGCGCTTCGACCCCGTCCCCGGCCTGATCCCGAGCTGCGGGCACGCGTCGGACCTCCTCCCACGCATCGGTAGCTCTTTCCGCAATTCCACGAACAGCGTTCCAGCGCGCCCTTTTCCAGAAAGCGAATCGACATGACAGCCGTTCTGCCCGACCACATCAAGTCCGAATACCTCACGCTGCCCGTGGCACAGCAGGGAGCCTCGACGGATCGGGCGACCATCGGTTGCGTCATCCCCGCCTACAACGAGCAGGACACCATCGCCGAGGTGCTGACGGCCCTGCTCGACCAGACGCGCCTGCCCGATGCGATCCACGTGGTCATCAACAACTCGGACGACGAGACGTTCTACATCGCACGGGAGTTCGCCGGCCCCCACGAACGCGTCTACCAGGACGTCACCTACAGGACAGAGGTCTTCGTCCACGACATCGGGTCCAACAGCGACAAGAAGGTGGGCGCCCTGAACTTCGGCTACACCAAGGTCGCCGACGACTACGACTACTTCCTCGGCGTCGACGGGGACACCGTGGCGGACCGCCATGCTGTCGAGTACCTGGAGAAGGAGATCCGGTCGGATCCCCGCATCGGTGGCATCTCCGCCATCTACACGGTTGCCGAGTCGTCGTCGAAGGGCTTCATCTCGAAGTTCCTCACGGCGGGCCAGAGGGCCCAGTTCGCTGCGTTCAACATGGACAACCTCCTCCGCGGCCGGAACATGGCCGTCCTGGGCGGCCAGTTCTCGATCCTGTCGATGGACGCGCTGAAGAACGTCATGATCGACAACCGTCAGGCCACTCCATGGGTGAAGGACTCGGAGGTGGAGGATTCCCTCCTGTCCCTGCAGATCAAGAACCTCGGCTACGCGACGAAGATCTCGGCCCGCGCCCGGGCCGCCGTCGGCGGGATGGACACGCTCCGCTCCCTCGACGGGCAGCAGGTGAAGTGGAACTACGGGGCCATCGACCTGATGTGGCCCGGTCAGCGCAGCAACACCCCGGGGCAGCCGCTGCACCCGAATCTGCGCCTGCGGTGGAGCGAGAACGTGTCGATGGTGTTCAACATCCTGACGCGGCTGTCGTTCATCATGCTGCTTGCCGCATCACTGAGCATCAGCGCGTGGGTCTTCTACCCGGTGTGGCTGATCCCGCCGGTGGTCGCCGTCATACTGAATCTCCGGATCGCGCTGACCATCAAGGGCAAGTCGGCGAGGGACATCGCCTTCGCCCTCCTGGTCGCTCCCGCCGAGCTGTACTTGTGGCTGCGGATGGGGCACTTCCTCCGCGCCTGGACCAAGTTCTTCACGAACGCCCAGACCGACAACTGGGCCGCGCAGGCCCGCGCCGAGCGGGGCGCCGGGAGTGCGTATCTCATGCCGCTGGTCGTCTTCGCCGTGGTCGCCGCGGGCCTGATCTTCACCTGGCTACGCCTCCCGGTCGACATCCAGTCCGGGATCCTCGCCGTCGGCTGGCCCATCCTCTACATCACGACCATGGTCCAGACCACCTTCATGCTGCGGAAGACCCTCCGCAGCCACCGTGGCTTCCACGTCTGATCACCCGCCGCCCACTCCTCGGCTCCCGCAGCCCGCCGCCTCCACCTCGAAGGACCCCGCCATGACTTCTCGGCCATCCACCACGCCCAGACACCGTCTGAGCACCACGCCATGGTTCCGCCCCACGCCTCGGGCCACCGTCCAGGGCTTCTCCGTCCTCGTCGGCACCGCACTCCTGGTCACCGGATGCAGCATCCCCGGGCTCCCCGGCGCCACCGGTGCACCCGGGCCCATGACGCGGGCCGCGGAGATCCAGGGACCCGCCGCGACGCAGACGGCCGATGCCGTGTCCGAAGCCGTGTCCGAAGCCGCGTCCGAAGCCGGTGACGACGCCGGCACCGACGCTCCCGGAGCGGCGCAACCGGACGAGCCGGCCGCGGCGGGTGCCGAGACCCCGACGACGGATCCGAGCGCTTCCGCCGACCCCGACACGACGGCTGACACGCCGTCGCCGCCGGGCGACGACGAGGACTGGGTCCGGGTGAAGGCGGATCTCGACGGGGGATCGGTCACGCACACCCTCCCGGCCGGCGGCCGCACCGTGGTGATCGACTACTGGACGGACGACGACGTGTCCCGGCTGACGCCGGACAGCACGCCGATCATCCGGATGAACGCGCGGATCGACGGCGCGGACGACGGGACGCACATCGCCGTCACGCGCTTCAACGCGCAGGTGCAGCGTCTCGGCGTCGTCCTGGCGAACGACACCGGGAGCTTCGCCATCAACCCGCCGTTCACCTACATGACCGCCGTCGCGCTCCCCGCGAACCCGGAGGCCCATGCGACCGAGGTGCTGGTCACCTTCGACCTCCTGACCGAGACCGCACCGGGGTCGGGGATCATGACGCGCCAGACCATCCTCGACACGGTCTCCCTCGGCTACGCGCAGCCGCCCGGCGAGTCGGAGTAGCAGCACCCATGACCCGACAGCACGCTGTCCGGCGTCGTCCGGAAGCCGGTGCACCCCGGCGACCCGGGCGGCGACCGGGGAGGACCACGCGGTGGATCATCGGCATCGGGACGGCGTCGGTCCTCGTGGGGTCCCTGCTGATCGCTGCGGCCCTGCCCGGGCCCCAGCACCACCCCGGCGCCGGCCCGGCACCCGATCCCGGCTCGTCGGCCGAGGATGAGGCACGCCGATTCCTCGAGACGTGGGTCGACGACGACGGGCGGGTGGTGCGGCGCGACCAGGGTGGTGACACCGTCAGCGAAGGCCAGGCCTACGGCCTGCTCGCCGCCCTCGGGGCGGGGGACGAGGCGCGGTTCGAGGTGATCTGGCAGTGGACGACGGCCAACCTGATGCGCGACGACGGACTCCTGGCGTGGCACTGGGAGGACGGCGGGACCAGTGACGCCGAACCGGCGGCGGACGCCGATGTCGATGCCGCGCGTGCCCTCGTGCTCGCGGGCGCAGCGTTCGACCGGCCGGACTACACGGCCGCAGGGAACGCCCTCGCCGGGAAGGTCCTGGACACCATGACGGCCCGGACGCGCTTCGGGCTGGTCCTCCTCCCCGGCCCCTGGGCGGACGAGGGCCCCGACTACACCTACAACCCCTCGTATGCCTCTCCGGCGTCCTTCGCCGTGCTGGCCCGCAGTACCGGCGACGATCGATGGACGGACCTGCTGGGTGGGAGCGCACGTGCTACGGAGGCGCTCCTGGACCAGTCCGCTCTGCCGCCCGACTGGTCGGTCATCCGCGCCGACGGCACCGTCCATGCACAGGCCGGAGCGGGCGGGGAGGGCCCGTCCATCCGCTACAGCTACGACGCGGCCCGGCTGCCGATCCGCTTCGCCGAATCCTGCCGCGCCGAGGACCGGGCCCTCGCCGCCCGCCTGCTTCCGGCACTGGGCGAGGGAACGGACCTCGCGGTGTCATTGGACCTGGACGCGGTTCCCCTCGAGCAGGGCCGGCATCCGCTCGCGCATCTGGCGCGGTCGGCGTCGGCAGCCGCCGCCCGCGAACTCCCCGCCGCCTCCCGGGACATCGGGGACGCCTACCGCCTCCGGCAGGATCACGACACCTACTACGGAGCAGCATGGACGGCACTCACCCGGCTCATGCTCGAAACCGACACCCTGGGTGGTTGCCCGGCCCTCGAGGACCAGTCCTAGCTCCACAGGAACGGCAGGGGCCGGGCGGGGAGATCCCCACCCGGCCCCGGCCGTGCGTGCCTAGCGGCAGGCGATGTTGCTCAGCCCGCGGGCGGCGCCGCTGGGCTTGCAGGAGACAGTGGTCCCGAGCTTCGCGGACTGCACCCAGACCTCGTACCCCGGCACCCTGCCCTGCGCGGTGTTGCCCGTGAGGACGTTGCCCGTACCCCAGCCGTCGAGCACGGAGTGCACCTGGATGGCATCGAGCTTCGCACCGGAGCCGGTGTTGCCCTCGATCCGGTAGCCGTTGCCCTTCACATCGATCCACGAATCGGCGCTGTTGGCGCCGGAGAAACCGGAGTTGGTGAACACGTTGCCGGCAACGACGCCGCCCGTGGTCCCCTCCTTGATGTCCACGCCCTCCGCGGTCGTGTTGGTGATGCGGTTCCCGCGCACCGTGATGCGGTCCGAACGGTCCGGCACGCCGCGCGTCCAGTTGCTGGTGGCGCTGCCGATGTAGACGCCCTCACCGTACGCGGGCTGCTTCAGCCCGGTGTCGTGGATGGAGGAGTTCAGCAGGGCGCCGTCCGTGCTGCCGGAGCGGAAGTGCACGGCCTCGGCCCCGATGGTGCCGACGTCCACGCCGCTGATGACGGTGTTCCTCGAGCCGTCCAGCACGATGCCCTTGGCGGAGGACGTGACCGAGAGGCCCTCGATCCGCCAGTAGGAGCCCGTCACGTGGAGGCCGTAGCCGGAGGACGTGGACCCGGAGGAGAGGACGGCGTTGCGCGAGCCGCGGAGGGTGACGGGGGCTGCCGCGGTACCCGACGCCGAGGCCTCGAAGGAGCCGACGTACCGGCCGTCGGCCAGCTGGATGACGGACCCCGGACGAGCGCTCTTCAGGGCGGACCTGAGCCCCGCGGCCGTTGAGACCTGGACGACGCCGGCAGGTGCGGGTACTGCCGCGGGGACGGCGGCGGGGGCCGACGCCAGGACCGGCACGGGGGCCGGAGCCGGCACAGGGGCCGGTGCGGGAGCGGGTGCAGGGGCGGCGCTTGGTGCCGGGGCCGGGCCGGGGGCGGGTGCGGGTGCGGGGGCCGGAGCAGGTGCGGGAGCCGGAGTGGCTGCGGGCTTCGCGACGGAGAAGACCACCGTGCTCTCCTCCCGTCCGGCGGGCGTCTCCCACCGGACATTGAGCTTATGCGACCCCGCACCCGTGGTCACGGGCCAGGAGTAGGGGGCGGTGGTGTCCTGGCCGAGGTAGACGCCGTCGAGCTTGAACTTCACCTTCATGCCGGCGGGGGCGTCGACGCTCGCGGTGAAGACGCCGTCGGGCTGCACGGTTTCGGCGACGGGCGATCCGTCCGCCAGGACGGTGGGAGTGGAGGCCGACGCCGGAAGGGCGAAGGACGACGTCGCAACTGCGGTGACAGCGGCGACCATCGCCAGCCTGCCGCCCGTGTGCAGGGAGAAGTACGGTTTCATCTGCTTCTTTCCTAGTGAGACCTTCCGCATGCGCGGTTCAGTGGTCCGAGGCTACGAAGGCGGACGGGGCGCACCACGGGTTCCGGCCCGGCTTTGCGAGAAAAACGGCAACCTCTGCGGGAACGCTTGTGCTTCCTTGCGCGAACGGCCACCTGCCCGAGCAAGTAGTGCGCCGCTGAAGACGGGTATCGGCCCGCGTAAATCACTCTCGTAATCAGGGCGGGCGTCCTGTTGGCTGAGGGCCACATGGTCATAGACGAGCATCACGTAGGGAAGCTATGAGTTACGGTCTCAGCATCGACGTAGGTACCAGCTTCACGGCCGCAGCGGTGCTGCGGACAGGCAGTCAGGGGCCGGAGGAACCGGCGGTCCTCCCGCTGGGCGGCCGGGGGACCAGCATCCCCACGGTCGTCTTCGTGGGCTCCGACGGGTCGCGGTTCGTCGGCGAAGTCGCCGAACGCCGGGGACTCGCGGAGCCCGGGAACGTGGCCAGGGAATTCAAGCGGCGCATCGGCGATTCCGTGCCCCTCGTCCTCGGCGGCACCGCGATCCTCCCGGAGGACCTGTTCGCCGTCATGGTCGACTGGGTGGTGGGTGTCGCCACCGAGCGGGAAGGGGAGCCCCCGGCCTCGATCACCCTGACGCACCCCGCCGGGTGGGGCGAGCACAGGACGTCCCTGCTGAAGGGTGCGCTCGCCGCGTCGGGCTACGACGACGTCGTCCTCATGACCGAGCCGGAGGCGGCAGCGCTGTCCTACGCCGCGCGGGAGCGCGTGAGCCCCGGCAGCACCCTCGCCGTCTACGACCTCGGCGGCGGCACGTTCGACGCGACAGTGGTCCGGAAGGCCGACGCCGATACCTTCACCGTCCTCGGGACGCCCCAGGGCATCGAGCGCCTCGGCGGCGCGGACTTCGACCAGGAGGTCTTCAACCGCGTCCTGGACGACGCCGACGTGTCCCTCGCCTGGGAGGACCAGTCCTCGCCCGAGGTGCTGGCCGCCCTGAACCGGCTCCGCCGCGAATGCGCGGAGGCCAAGGAGGCGCTGTCCTCCGATTCGGAGGCGACCGTCTCCATCATGATTCCCGGGTCCCACTCCCAGGTGCGCCTGGTGCGGGCAGAGTTCGAGCTGATGGTGGAGCCGGCCCTCCGGGAGACCATCGAGACCATGCGCCTCGCGCTCGAGAGCGCCGGCGTCCGCGCCGAGGACCTGTCCGCGATCCTGCTGATCGGCGGGTCCTCGCGCATCCCGCTGGTGGCGCAGCTGCTGTCCGCCGAGTTCAACCGGCCGCTCGCGATCGACGTGGACCCGAAGGCGTCCGTCGCCCTCGGCGCCGCCTTCGCCACGGCAGCACTGGAAGACGGCGAGGACTCCGCGCAGCCGGTTCCGGCAGCGGCCGCCGGGGAGGGCGCGTCCACGGGCCGCCGCCGGGCCGGTGTCAATGCGGCGGGCTTCTCGGTAGCCGCCCGGCCGGGGTCTGCCACCCCCCACCACGGCCCGGCGGGCAAGGCCACGAACAAGCGGCTCGGGTTCCGGGTCGGCGCGATCGTGTCCGCGGTGACCCTCCTCGGGGTCGCGACGGCGACGGCGACGAACGCCCCGAACCCGTTCACCGCCGCCATCTCCACCTGGGCCGGTGATCCGCGGGCGGACGCCGCCGAGGAGCCGGGCACGACGCCGGCAACCCCCGTGCCGCTCGCAGCACCCGGTGCGCCGGATGCGCCCGTCGGAGCCGGTGTCGGACCCCTGGCGGACACCGGTGCCGCCCTGCAGGACAAGCTCTTCGGCGTCGGCGCAGGTTCCGCAGCCGCTGCCCCGGGCGCGGCAGCAACACCGACGCCCGGTGCCACGAGGGCCGGCAAGGCCGCAGGAACATCGGCACCGTCGGCCGAGCCGAGGTCGGGCGCGGCCCCGGCCTCGGGGGCGTCGGGCGGAGCCGGTGGAAAGACCGGCACGGGTGCTGCCGGACCGTCGGTGCCTCCCGTCCCGCCGTCGAGCCCCGCGCCGTCACCGACCGGTCCCACCACGAACCCGCCGACCACGAACCCGCCGACGACGAATCCGCCGACCACGCCGACGACCCCGGATCCCACCGTCCCGCCGACGACGCCGCCGACGACGAACCCTCCGGTCACGCCGGATCCGACGCTCCCGCCGGTGACACCGACGACCCCGCCGACCACGAACCCTCCGGTCACACCTCCGGTCACGCCGGAGCCGACCACGGTGCCGATCGACCCGACGACGCCGCCGGCGCCCGTGACCCCTCCGCCGACGACCCAGCCGGTGATCGAGCCGACGGCCGTCCCGGGGCCGCCCGCCGATCCGCCGGCTCCCGGCGCGGCCGCCCTGGCCCTGTCCGTCACGGCAGGGATCTGACCGTGGTGAGCAACTTCCTCGACGCAGGCGCGCGCCCGGCCCACACGACCCACGCACCGGAACTGGACGCGGCGACCTACGAGGTGGTCCTCGCCCTGTGCATCGGGTTCTCCATCCCGGGCCTGCTCCCTCCACTGCTGCACAGCGAAGGCGTGCCGCCCGAGCAGCTCATGGCCCGTGCGCGGGCCGCCGGCCTCGTGCAGGCCGACGGCCGCCCGTCCGAGGAGCTGCGGGCCACCCTGCTGAAGGACGCCGAGGTGTACCAGGTGCGGCGCCTGCAGCGCGCGCTCGTGGACCTCTACTGCGTGGAACTCCTGCCCCTCGGCCGGCTCGCCCGCCGGCTGGCCTCCGACGGCTTCGCCGACGGGCGCATCGCGGGCGTCCTCGAGGACGAGGGCACGGCGCTGCTCGGCACCGACCCGCAGGGTGCCCTCGAGCTGCTCGAGCTCGCCGTGGCCGCGGGGGCCGAGGCATCCCGCACGGCCCCGCGGCGGGCGGAGGCAGCGCTCTCCGTCGGTGATCTCGACGCCGCCTCCCGCATCCTGGAGGGCTACTTCGCACACCATTCCCCTGAGGAGCGGAAGACCCTCCCGGACCTGCCCCGCGCCCTGCGGGTGTCCTGCGCACTGTGGGCGGGCCGCGGCATGATGTCGCGCGCCGCGGACGTGCAGCGCTGGGCCGCGACACTGCGTCCGCCGGAGATCCAGCCCCTCGGCGCACTGGCACTGCTCGCAGCGGGCGACGCCGCCGGTGCCCGCCGGCTCCTCGAGCTGGGCGGGCACGCACCGAGCCCGTCACTGCAGGAGGCCGCGGACACGCTGCTGATGGAGGGCGCCCAGCTGTCCCTCGCTGCCGATCCCTCCGGTGCCCTGCCGAAGCTCATCCGCGCCTCCGACACCCTCGACGCGGCCGGCAGGGTCTCGCCGTCACCGGAACTGCCGGCGGGGTTCGCGGCCATCGTCGGGCTCCTGGCCGGCAACCCGCAGACGGCGCTCTCGCTGATCCAGGCCGCACTCGCGAGCGGGCAGGGCGGGCACGGGATGCGTCCGCGCCTGTGCCTGCTCGGCGGCTGGGCGGCCATGCTCCTCGACCAGCCCGCCGCGGCACGCGGCTTCATCACCGAGGCGGGCCGCACCGGGCTGCGGCCCGGTCCGCGGGACGAGCTGCTCCTGCAGTCCCTCGAGGTGGGCCTGGCCCGGCGGGCGGGAGAGGCCTCGGCCCTCGTCCGCACCTGGCAGAAGGCCCGCGAGGCGCTGCTGCACGTATCGGTGGACCTGCTGACCGTCCTGCCGCTCAGCGAACTGCTCATCGCCGGGGCGCGCCTGCGTGACGCCGAGACGCTCAGACCGCATCTCGACGAGGCCTGGCAGCTCCTCGCGAACCTGGGGAACCCTCCGCTCTGGTCGGTGCCCCTGCACTGGTCCGCCGTGCAGGCAGCCCTGCTGCTCGAACGCCCGGACGACCTGCCCCCGCACGCGGCGGCCCTGGCGGGCCAGGCGGCGACGTACCCGCTGGCAGCAACGTTCGCGACGGCGGGAAAGGCGTGGGTCTCGGTCCTCGCCGAACACTTCGACACCGACGCCGTCGAGACGGCATCGCGGGGCCTGGCCGCAGCGGGGTTCTCCTGGGAGGGCGCACGCCTGGCCGGTCACGCATCGGCCAAGGCGGGCGACCGCAGGGACATGACGAAACTGCTCTCGTGTGCCCGGGACCTGCGGCCCGCCCGCGACCGTACCGCCAGGCCCGAGGTGCGGCCACAACGGGAAGCGGCCGCCCACCCGACGGCCGGATCCCCGCGCCCGGTCCTGGCACCGGCCCGGGCGGTCCCCGGGAACGCCCCGCACCGGGGCGGGCCGGCGCTCAGCGGGCGTGAACGCGAGATCGCACAGCTGGTGCTGCTGGGCCGGACCTACCGGGAGATCAGCGAGGAGATCTTCATCTCCCCGCGGACCGTGGAGCACCACGTGGCACGGATCAGGCGGCGCTTCGGTGCGTCGTCCCGCTCCGACCTGCTGGCTCGCCTGCGCGTCTCACTCGAGCCCTCAGCCGGCAGCACGGGGGGCGGGTACGCCACCGAAGCCCCTAACGGGCCCGGGCGAAACCCCTAATGGTTGCCGGAGGCTAGGGGTACAACTACCGATGCCCGGTCACCCCCTCCGCTCCTACGTTTGAAACAAGCCAGGCAGAGCCGCCGGCGACAACCGCTCACTCACGAAGGAACACTCATGGCTACTCTCGCGTCAGACCTCCTCGATTTCCTCATGAACCTCTTCAACGATCAGCAGGCCGCCTCCGACTTCATCAGCGATCCCGAAGCGGTGCTCGCCAAGGCCGGCCTCGGCGATGTCTGCTCGGACGACGTCGACGCCGTCATGCCGGTCGTCCTCGATTACGCCCCCGTCAGCTTCGGCGGCGGCAACAGCAGCTCGTTCGACCGCAGCTACGACACCGGCGGGAACTCCTCCGGCGATGTGACCCCCGGCCTCCCCGGCCTCCCCGGCCGTGACGGCGCGCCCGGTCTGCCCGGCCGTGACGGCGAGGACGGCGAGGACGGCCACAACGGTGGCGGCGGCGGTGCCAGCACCGGCGGCGACGACAACGACCACGGCAACGCGGTGCAGCAGCTCCTGCACGTCGTGAACAACTACTCCTACACCTCGTCGGTGGACGACCGCGACACCATCACGGACCAGTCGGTGAACCAGAACATCTGGGCCAACGGCGACGTCAGCCAGTGGTTCGACAACCACGCCGTCATCGCCTCGGGCGATCGCGCTGTGGCAGCGGGCGGCGACGTCGACGACGTCGACAACTCCGTGGACAACTCCGACGACCACTCCCAGGACAGCTCCACGAACGTCGAGGCCGGCGGCTCGGTGAGCGTGGACATCGGGACCGTCGAGGACTCCTACAACGACAACTCGGACAACTCCGACAACTCGGACAACTCGACCGTGGACTCCCACGACGACAACTCCGACAACTCGGTCGACACCGACATCGACGTCGACATCGATGACTCGTTCAACACCGACAACTCGGACAACTCCGAGACGGACATCGACGTCGAACTCGACGACTCCTTCAACACCGACAACACGGACAACTCGGTCGACGTCGTCGCCGACGTGGACATCTCGGACTCGTTCACCTCGGACAGCTCGACCACCACGACGACGGACAACACCGTCAACGCCGATGTGGACATCGTGGACTCTTTCACCTCGGACAGCTCGGTCAACACCGACGTCGTGGTCCAGGACTCGTTCACCTCGGACAGCTCGATCAACACCGATGTCGCCTTCGACGACTTCACCGCGATCGACGACTCCGCGTTCTTCATCGACAACGAGGTCGAGATCGAGACGGAGCTCACCGTGGAGGACGACTCCTTCTGATCCACCTGCATGACGGGCAAGCCCAACGGGACACTGTTCCCGTTGGGCTTGCCCGTGGTCTCATATAACAACTCAAAGGGGAGCTCTACATGGACGATCTCATTCCACTCGTGAAGTCCGGCCTGGGTCTGGTTGCGGAGGGCGACCGCGCGGATCTCCGGCAGCGGCTGGAGCAGACGCTGGTCCGGCTCGCGAATCCGGACGTCCGGGTGATCGTGGTGGGCGAGTTCAAGCAGGGCAAGAGCAAGCTGATCAACGCGCTCGTCAACGCCCCCGTGTGCCCGGTCGACGACGACATCGCCACCTCGGTGCCCACGGTGGTGCGGTTCGGGGACCCGGCCTCCGCGGCGGTCCTGGTTCCCCGAGCCGGCGGGGGTGCGGACCAGAACGGCTCCACCTTCGAGCGGAAACCCGTGGCACTGGAGGACATCGCCTCCTTCGTCTCGGAGCGGGGGAACCCCTCGAACCGGCAGGGCCTCGCCTCGGCCGAGGTGCTGCTGCCCCGGCGGGTGCTGTCGGACGGCCTGTCGGTGATCGACTCGCCCGGCGTCGGCGGCCTCGAATCGGCCCACGCGCTCACCACCCTCACCGCCCTGCCCACGGCCGACGCGATGATCCTCGTGTCCGATGCCTCCCAGGAATACACCGAACCGGAACTGCGGTTCCTCAAGCAGGCGCAGCGGATCGTGCCCAACGTCGGGTGCGTGCTGTCCAAGACGGACCTGTACCCGCAGTGGAGGACGGTCGCCGACCTCGACCGCGCGCACCTCGGGTCCGCGGGCGTCGGGACCATCCCGCTGATCCCCGTGTCCTCGGACCTCCGCCTCGTCGCGGCCCGGACCAACGACGCCGAACTCAATCAGGAATCGGGTTTCCCGGAGCTCATCGCCTACCTCCGGCGCGACGTCGTCGGGAAGGCCCAGGCCCTGCGCCGGCGGTCCGTCGCCCAGGACCTGCTGTCCGTCACCGACCACCTGCGCCTGTCGGTGACCACCGAACTCTCAGTGCTCCAGGACCCCGAGGGCGTCCCGGTGCTGCTCGCGGACCTGGAGGAGGCCAAGGAGCAGGCCGACCAGCAGCGGAAGCGGTCCTCGCGCTGGCAGACGACGCTGAACGACGGCGCATCGGACCTCATCGCCGACATGGAGCACGACCTCCGCGACCGCCTCCGCTCGATCCAGCGCGAGGCGGAGGCCGCCATCGACGCCGGGGATCCCGGGCCCGTGTGGGACCAGTTCGCGGAGTGGATCGAGCAGCGCGTGGCCTCGGCGGTCTCCGACACCTTCGTCTGGACCAACGAGCGCTCGCAGTGGCTGGCCGAGCAGGTGGCTGAACTCTTCGCGCTCGACGAGGTGCCCCTGCCCCTGCTGGAGGTCTCCAGCACCGACGGCGTCCTCGCACCCGTCGAGGAGATCCCGTTCCTGGACCCGGGACGCGTCAGCGCGGCGGGGAAGGTGCTGATCGGCATGCGGGGCTCCTACGGCGGCGTCCTGATGTTCGGCCTCCTGACGGGCATCATCGGCATGTCCCTCATCAATCCGCTCTCGGTCGGAGCCGGCCTCATGCTCGGGCGGAAGGCGTACCGCGAGGACAAGGAAGCCCGGCTGAAGCGCCGGCAGACGGACGCGAAGAACCTCGTCCGGCGGCAGATGGACGACGTCGTCTTCCAGGTGGGGAAGCAGCTCAAGGACCGGCTGCGCCTCGTCCAGCGCGAGATCCGCGACCACTTCGGGAACATTGCTGAGGAGCACCACCGCTCCCTGGCCGATTCGGTGAGCGCCGCCCAGCGGACGGCCGCGACCTACCGGCAGGAACGTGACGGTCGGGTGGCCGAACTCCAGGCCCAGCTCGCCCGGATCGACCAGCTGTCGGCCCAGGCCAAACGCCTCGTCCCCAAGGCGGAAGGGCTCCCGCCGCAGCCCGCCGCGGCGATGGCAGCAGGATCATGACCGACAGCGCCGCCGTCGAACGTCTCCTCCAGGAGGCGCTGGAGATCTACGAGAACGAGCCGACCATGCGCACCGAGCTCGAGGGGTACGCGCAGCGGCTGCAGGAACCGCTGCGCGTGGCGGTCGCGGGCATGGTCAAGGCCGGCAAGTCCACGCTCCTCAACGCGATCATCGGGGAGGAGATCGCCCCCACCGGCACGGGGGAGTGCACCCGCATCATCACCTGGTACCGCTATGCGACCACGCCCAGGATCACCGCGTACCCCGTGGACGGCGAGCCCTACCTGCTCCCGCTCACCCGCGTGGACGGGCGGCTGGTGTTCGACCTCGGGAGCCGGTCCGCAGCCGAGGTGGGGCGGATCGTCGTCGAGTGGCCGGCGGAGAACCTGCGCCGCATGACGCTCATCGACACCCCGGGCATCGCCTCGCTCTCGGAGGGCGTCTCGGAGCTCAGCACGCAGTTCCTCACACCACAGGACACGGCGTCGGAGGCGGACGCCGTCATCTACCTGATGCGCCACCTCCACGCCTCCGACGTCATGTTCCTCGAGGCGTTCCGCGATACCAGCGCCGCGAGCGCCGGGACGGTCAACGCGCTGGCCATCCTGTCGCGGGCGGACGAGGTGGGGGCAGGGCGCATCGACTCCCTCATCTCCGCCGCCAAGGTCGCCGACCGCTACCGGGCGGACCCGTCGCTCAGGGCCCTCGTGCTCGACGTCCTGCCCATGGCCGGGCTGCTCGCCCAGAGCTCCCGCACCCTACGGCAGTCGGAGTACGAGGCCTTCGTGGCGCTCTCCGTCCTCGAGCGGACGCAGCGTGAACGCATGCTGCTCTCCGCCGACCGCTTCGTCACCGGATGTGCCGCCCTGAACATCCCCGAGGACGACGGGCGCCGGCTGCTCGACCGCTTCGGCCTCTTCGGGGTCCGGCTGGGTGCAGCCCTCGTGCGCGGCGGCGCCGGCAGTGCCACGGCGTTGGCCCACGAACTCGCCCGGCGCAGCGGACTCGACCTCCTGCTGGCGCTCATCACCCGGCAGTTCGACGCGCGCTCCTCGACCCTCCGGGCGCGGACCGCGCTCGCGGGCCTCGAGACGCTCGTGCGGACCCATCCACGCGCCGGAAGCGCCGCACTGGTGCCCGGCATCGAGCGGATCAAGGCCAACGCCCACGAGATCCGCGAGCTGCAGCTGCTCTCGGCGCTGCGCTCCGGGCAGGTGCCCCTGCCGGCGTCGGTGATGGCCGACGCCGAGCGCCTGATCGGAGGATCGGGCGTCGCGGGGGCGGAGCGCCTGGCCCTCGCGCCGGACGCCTCCCGGGACGACATCCGCGCGGCGTCCCTCGCGGAACTCGACCGGTGGCGGACGTTCACCGAGAACCCCCTCCTGGACCGTGGCGCTCTGGAGGCCTGCCATGTGGTGATGCGCTCTTGCGAGGAGCTCGTCGCGCGGTCGGGCGCCTCCGGTCGCCATGCACACCCTGTCGTCGCCACCACGGGCGGGCACGCCTGACCCAGGGTTGGACCTGCGTCATCGGTGTCAGGGTGTGACCCCGGACCTACTTCGGGTGCGTGCCCCTGAACCGGCGTGCGACCGGGGGCATCAGCGTGAGGGCGAGACCAGGCCTTACCTTGGGTGCGTGCCCCTGAACCGGCGTGCGACCGGGGGCATCAGCGTGAGGGCGAGACCAGGCCCTACCTTTGGTGCGTGCCCCTGAACCAGCGCGAGATCGGCGGCATCAGCGTCACGGCGAGCGCGATGACGCCGAGCGCCAGCTGGGCCACGGCAAGATGCGGTACGGGCTGGAAGCCCGCGGTGTCGGTGCTGAGGAACGCCTGGACGAGCAGCACCGCTCCGGCGTCGAGCAGGAGGACCGCGAGCAGGGCCCACCGGGCCCACCCCCGTCCCCGCAGCAGGGGCCGGACGAAGAGCACCACGAGCAGGAGGACCACCGCGAAGGCGCCGAGGCTTCCCCAGAAGGCGATGGTGGCAGCCATCTCCGCATCCTCCGGCGCGATCCCGGCGTCGACGCTGAGGGCGGTGTCCTGGATGCCGCTGAGGAAGGTCTCGCGGTCGAGGAACGCGATCACGAGCGCCAGGGCGCCGGCGGCCACGGATGCGAGCCAGAGACCGCCCGCGACGCGCAGCAGCGGCGGTGGCTCGCGATCCGCGGTGATGGGCGGGGGAGTGGCATTGGACATCTCTGGCCGGGGAGGACGCATGCTCGTAATGTAACCGGGCCATGCGCGGGCCACAACGGTTCCGCCGCAGGTCGCGGCCTGTTCCGGCCGCTTTTCCGACCGGATGCAGATCGTCCCGTGGTCGTTGCTGCCGGCGGAGGCCGTCCCCGTCGTCGTCGGTGCCGGTCGTCCCCGTCGTCGGCGTCGGCGGCGGAGGTGGTGCCTCGTCGTCGTTCCTGCTTTTCAGTCTGCCGACCGTGTGTTCCGCCCCGACACGCCGCGTTTGCGGCAGCACCGCCCCGAAAACCAGGAACGACGGATGCTCCCCAGCGGATCGGGCGACGTCCCAAGGGCCTTCAGCGGATCGGGCGACGCCCCAAGGGCCTTCAGCGGATCGGGCGACCGCCGAGGGCCGTGAGGACCGTGGCGAGGAGTTCCTCCGGGTGGAACATGACGTCCTCGTAGGTGAAGCGGAGGACGAGGTAGCCGGCGAGCACCGCCGTGTTGTTCCGCAGCCGGTCGCGCCGATACGCCTGGCGGTCGGAATGGAAGGCCGCGCCGTCGATCTCGACGATCAGGAAGCCCTCGACGAGGAAGTCCACCTGCCCCACACCCGGGATCGGCACCTGCGGCTGAACGTCGAGGCCTGCTCCGCGCAGCAGGAGGCGGGCCACCACCTCGATCACCGAATCAGCCGTGCACTCGACCATCGCCAGTGCGGCACGCGCCCTTCCATTGCGGCGACCCTGCAGGCGCTGGAGGAGGAAGCCGCTGGTGGCGTCACCGCGTCGCAGGGCGCACTCGACCATGGGAACCGATTCCTCCTCCGGCCGGCACTGCAGAGCGTGAACCAGCACATCGACGAGTCCGACCAGGGGAAGGTTCGCGTGCACGGCGACCGACCGGGTGCGGTGATTCACGCAGTCACCGGCCGTCCTCTCCAGCCGGCTGAGGTGCACCTGCGCGGGGCCGTGGACACGCCACAGTCCGTAGTAGGTGGCGGCCGAGATGCAGGTCAGTCGTGCATGCTCGTTCACAGCCGTGACCAGGGCGGGCGCTGCGTCAGGCAGCGCCACCACTCCTCGGCGGACGCGGAGAGCGCGGCCATCGTCGACGCCCCGGTCGATATGCCACTGGCTCACACCTCGCGCCCGCAGCACATGCGTCGGAGCCACACCCCCGACGGACGACAGCACGGCTTCCAGGGTCACCCCTGCAGTAGAGGCTGCTTCGCCGGGGGACGGGTGCCGTCCACACCGTATGTTCACAAGGGCGCGGCACCGGCACGTCGGCTGCTGGCGTGGGAGTCGCCGTCGTTCCCGGTTCTTGACCGCACCAACGCGCGTTGCGCTGCGACACGCGGAGCGTTTGACCGCCCTGGCGTGAAAACCAGGAACGACGACGGGCAGGCGGCGACGGAACGCGAGCGGCGACGGCGAGGGAACGACGACGGGCGGGCGGCGACGCCACGCGGGTGGAGGCGACGGGTAGGCGAAGCCACAACGGTAGGCGCCCGCACCGCCCGAACCACCCCGACGCCGGCCCGGCCCGACATGCCGAGCCCGGGGCCCGTCGAGTCGCCCCCTTTGACGGGACATGGCAAACTGGTACACCGTGCGCACATGCCCCGGCACCGGTCGGGTGTGGTCGCGGTCCGCCCTGGTGTAACGGCAGCACCCCAGCCTTTGGAGCTGTGGAGTATAGGTTCGAATCCTATGGGCGGAACGGGGAGAATCCTGGCCGGTCCGGTCAGGCGCCCGCCGGTCAGTTACAGCTTAGGAGCGCTTCTTCATGAGCAACCAGGACGGTTCCACCACCGCTGCACGCACCCAGGAGGCAACCCAGGAGGCTCCGGCCGCGGTGATCGTCCTCGCCGCCGGTGCCGGCACCCGGATGAAGTCCCGGACCCCGAAGATTCTGCACCCCATCGGCGGTCTGTCCATGATCGGCCACGCCCTCCGCGCCGCCCGCGGGGTGGAGCCCCGGGAGCTCGCCGTCGTCGTGCGGCATGAGCGCGACCGCGTGGCGGAGCACGTGACCGGCCTGGATGCCACGGCGGTCCTCGTGGACCAGGACGACGTCCCCGGCACCGGCCGCGCCGTGCAGGTGGCCCTCGAGGCACTGGATGCACGCGCCCACCAGGAGCTGACCGGCACCGTCGTCGTGACGTACGGCGACGTCCCCCTGCTGACGCCCGCGACCCTCCGCGAACTCGTGGCCGTCCACCAGGGCGAGGGCAACGCCGTCTCCGTCCTCACCGCACTCCTGGACGATCCCACGGGCTACGGCCGGATCCAGCGCCACGAGGACGGCACCGTGGTGGCGATCGTCGAGCACAAGGACGCCTCACCCGAACAGCGCGCCATCCGCGAGGTCAACTCCGGGATCTACGCGTTCGACGCCGCCGTCCTCCGCGACGCGCTCACGCAGGTCGACACCGCCAACGCGCAGGGCGAGATGTACCTCACGGACGTCCTCGCGATCGCACGGGCCGCCGGCGGGCGCGTCGCCGCCGTCGTCCTCGCCGACCGCTGGCAGGTGGAGGGCGCGAACGACCGCCTGCAGCTCGCCGCACTCGGCGCCGAACTGAACCGGCGTGTCCTGGAGACGTGGATGCTCGCGGGCGTCAGCATCGTGGACCCGGCCACCACGTGGATCGACTCCACGGTGGTCCTCGACGAGGACGTGACGCTGCTGCCGGGCACGCAGCTGCACGGCGCGACCCACGTGTCCCGCGACGCCGTCGTCGGCCCGGACACCACCCTCACGGACGTCGTCATCGGGGAGGGCGCGCACGTGGTGCGCACGCACGGCAGCGGCGCCCGGATCGGCGCCGGCGCCAGCGTGGGCCCCTTCACCTACCTCCGCCCGGGCACGGTCCTCGGCGAGGAGGGCAAGATCGGGGCGTTCTACGAGACGAAGAACGTGACGATCGGCCGCGGCTCGAAGCTCTCCCACCTCGGCTACGCGGGTGACGCCGAGATCGGCGAACACACCAACATCGGCTGCGGCAACATCACCGCCAACTACGACGGCGTCAACAAGCACCGCACCGTCATCGGCTCCCACGTCCGGACCAGCTCGAACACCGTGTTCGTGGCCCCGGTCTCGGTGGGCGACGGTGCGTACACGGGCGCCGGTGCCGTGGTGCGCAAGGACGTCCCCGCCGGTTCCCTCGCCCTGAGCGTCGCACCCCAGCGGAACATCGCCGGCTGGGTGTCCACCAAGCGGCCGGACACGGCGTCCGCCGCCGCGGCAGATGCCACGCAGGCCGCCTCCACCAATGCCGTTACTGCAGATTCCCCCATGAGCAGCACAACCACAGAAGAGAGCACCAACGCATGAGTGAGATCACTGCACACGGCGAGAAGAAGCTCGTCCTGGCGTCGGGACGCGCACACCCCGAGCTCGCCGAGGAGATCGCGTCGTGGCTCGGCACCGAGCTCCTCCCGGTCTCTGCCTACGACTTCGCCAACGGTGAGATCTACGTGCGCTCGGGGGAGAGCGTGCGCGGAACCGATGTCTTCGTCATCCAGGCCCACCCGGCACCGCTGAACAACTGGCTCATGGAGCAGCTGATCATGGTCGACTCGCTGAAGCGCGCCTCGGCCAAGCGCATCACCGTCGTCTCGCCGTTCTACCCCTACGCACGCCAGGACAAGAAGGGCCGCGGCCGCGAGCCCATCTCCGCCCGCCTCGTCGCGGACCTCTACAAGACCGCCGGCGCCAACCGGCTCATGTCCGTGGACCTCCACACCTCGCAGATCCAGGGCTTCTTCGACGGGCCCGTGGACCACCTCATGGCCATCCCGCTCCTGGCCGACTACATCCGGTCACGGGTCGACGCCGACAACGTCACGGTCGTCTCGCCGGACACCGGACGCGTCCGCGTGGCCGAGCAGTGGGCCGAGCGCCTCGGCGGCGCCCCGCTCGCCTTCGTTCACAAGAGCCGCGACCTCACGGTGCCGAACCAGGCGGTGTCCAAGCAGGTGGTCGGGCAGGTCGAGGGCCGCACCTGCGTGCTCATCGACGACATGATCGACACCGGGGGAACCATCTCCGGGGCCGTGCAGGTGCTGAAGAACGCCGGCGCCAAGGACGTCATCATCGCCGCCACCCACGCGGTGTTCTCCGAGCCCGCCTCGCGCCGCCTGGCGGAGTCGGGTGCCCGCGAGGTCGTGGTCACCAACACGCTGCCCATCCCGTCCGAGAAGCGCTTCCCGCAGCTGACCGTGCTGTCCATCGCGCCCCTGATCGCGCGCGCCATCCGCGAGGTGTTCGACGACGGTTCGGTCACCAGCCTGTTCGACGGCAACGCGTAGTACTGCGTAGGACCACGTAGCAGGAGTTCCACGCATACTGACACGCAATCAAGCACTCAGATTCCACGTAGATATTGCGGGATTAGCAAGTAGTCTTACGGTAACTACCCGGGTGCAAAGCGAGTAGGTGGCGTGGAACTCCAGTAAGTGCTACTCGTGTAGTGCGGTGGATGCCTTCCTAGGCTCAAGGGGAACCACAGTCTCTTCGAACCCAGGAAGTGGTCCCATGGATGTAAGAATCCCTGGCGTGATCGGTATACAGCAGCTAACCTTCGTGTCGCGCAAGGCGGTGGCGAGATGAGCAGGCTGGCGGAAGCTCCATTCTTCGTTGGCAGGGCAGACGTGGTGGATGCGGTCGAGGAGGCTCTCCTCTCGACCGGATCGGTCGGTGCGGTGCTGGTCGGTGACGCAGGCGTCGGCAAGACCGCCGTCATGCAGCAGGCCCTGGCATCCCGGGCCGCCGAGCTCCTGGTGGTCCGCATCCGCGGCTCCAAGGGCTCCTACCACCAGGCGTTCCGGCCCGTGAACTTCCTGCTCTCGGAGCTGGACACGGACGTGATCGATCACCCCGTCACAGTGCTGCGGGCGGTGTCCGAGCTGCTCAACTTCCAGGCCCGCGGGCGCCGCGTGGTCCTCGCGGTGGACAACATCGAGTACCTCGACCCGTCCTCCGCCTCCCTGATCACGCAGCTGGTCCTGAACGGGACCGCCAGCGTGCTGCTGACGTCGCAGGACTTCACGGCGGCGGACTCCATGTTCGCCTCCCTGTGGCGGGAGGGCTCGCTCAAGAGGTTCGACCTCTCGCCCTTCACCGTGGCGGAGACCCGGGCCTTCCTCGAGGCCGAACTCGAAGGCCCGGTCAGCGTCGAGTGCGTGCACCTGCTCCTCCGGATGAGTGGAGGCAACGCGCGGTTCCTGCAGGCCTCCACCCGGGCCCTGCGCGGCCGGCGGATCATCGAGCAGGACGGCACCTGGGTGCTCCTGCCCGGCGGCACCCCCGTACCCACCGAGGTCACCGAGGCCGCCGGCACGGTGCTCGAGGGACTGCCCGCAGCCCAGCGGGACGTCGCCCACCTCCTGGCCCTCGCCGGCGGGCTGCCCATCCCCGCGGTGCACCGCCTCGCCGGCAGCGCCGACGTCGATGCCCTCCAGTCCGCGGGCCTGGTGGTTGTCCGCCACGGCAAGCAGGAGTACGTGGAACTCGCCGATCCGGTGCTGGCCGCCGGTGCCGTCGAGTCCCTCGCCGCCCCGCATGCACAGGACCTGTACGACCGGCTGGCCGACGACGCCGCACTGACCGACGCGCTGGACCCGGAGCGGCATGCGCGCTGGCTACTCCGCTGCCACCGCCCGGTCCCGGAAGCCCTCGCGCTGGCCGCCGCACGGTCGGCGAGCAACGACGGCCGGTACTGCGACGCCATCGAGTTCACCGAGATCCAGGACGCCCACCGGACGTCGGCGGGCCTCGCGGCCGAGCGGGTCCGGGCACTCATCGACGCCGGCCGCTTCGAGGACGCCGCGAACGCCCTCTCCCTCGCCGCCCCGCTGGTGGGGCAGGCCTCACCGGTGGACGCCGTCCGCATGCTCCTCGCCGATGCCGCCCTGCGCAACTTCCTGGGCCTGGGCGGAGTCGAGGACCCCCTCACGGACGCCGACGGGAGTGTCGAGGCCGCGGACCCCGAGGACCGGGACGCCCTGCGGGCCGAGATCCTCCTGGCCCGGGCCGAGATCGCCTCCCTGACCGGCGACTACGCCCGCTCCCGCGAACTCATGCAGTCCCTGCAGGCGGCGCCCTACCCGCTCGGCCCCGAGCACCGGATCCGCAGCGAGGTCCTGCTGTGCGAGGCGTGGGCCATGATGGAGAGCCAGCTCGAGGCCCTCCAGCTCGCGGACGATCTCGCCGACCGCCTCCAGCACGGCGGGGTGAGCCATCGCACGCGGGAGATCGCCTACCTCCGCCTCGTCGCCGTCTACAGCGCCTCGGGCAGCTGGGGCTCCGGCGCCCGGCGGCTCGGCCTCGACGTCGAGAACGGCGAGGCCGCGCACCGCGGCTCCTCCGTGCAGCTCGCCCTGGGACTCGTCCTCGGACGGTACGGTCAGCCCGAGGACGCCCTCGGCCTCCTGAAGCCGGCCTTCGACCAGCTGCGGATCGCCGACCCCCACCGGCTACTGCCCATCGCCGCCGCGTCCATCGCCTACTGCCACACCATGAACCGGAACATCCAGGACGCCATCCCGTTCCTCAGCCACGCGGAGCCCTCCGCGGGTGTGCCGTGGATGGTGCGGCGGCTCACCTCCCAGCTGCAGCTCTCCAGCCTCGGGCTGCGGGAAGCGAAGTCGGAGGCCGCCCAGCAGCTCCAGGTCCTGGGCCAGCGGGACCGGGAGCGGGGCGCCTCGCTCTTCGAACTGTCCGCCTTCACCAGCTCCGTGCGGCTCGGCAACACGGGGGCGCTGGGCGAGCTGTCCGACGTCGCCGCCCGCGTGCAGGGTCCGTTCGCCCGCCTCAGCGAGATGTTCGCCAAGGGTGTGGGACACCGCGACGCCGAGGTGCTCCTGCAGGCCATGGAACTCGCGGCGGCGGCCGGCGACCAGAACTTCGGCCGGGACGCCGCCCGCTCGGCGCTGAGCGCGGCGCAGGCCCTGGGCAACAAGTCCACGGTCCGCGAGGTGCAGCAGCGGGCGCGGCAGGTCCTCGTGAACGAGACCTCGGGCGGCCCCATCTCGCAGCTCGAGTCGCTCACCCCACGGGAGAGCGAGATCGCCCAGCTGGCGGCCGGTGGCTACGCCAACCGCGAGATCGCCGACATCATGTGTGTGTCCGTGCGGACCATCGAGGGCCACCTGTACCAGATCTACTCGAAGCTCCACGTCTCCTCCCGCCTCCAGCTCGCAGAGCTGCTTCCCACCCCACTGCAGTGACACTCCGGGAGGACGGTTCCGTTCCCCTCGTCGGGATCGAGCGCATCCTGGGTGCGATCGTCCACACGCTGTCCCACCCCGATCTGCACGGGGCGCTCGTCATCGGCGAGACCGGCATGGGCAAGAGCGCCATCGCGCGGCGGCTCGTCCCGATCATCGACGGCCAGCACAAGCGTTGCTTCGTCATCCGCGCGACGGCGAACCTCGCCGACGTGCCGTACGGGTCACTGGGCGCCTACCTCTCGGACGCCTCGCCCCAGGCGCTGCGCTCCTCCCTGTCCGCCCTCCGCACGCTCGTCGCCTACCTCCGGGAAGCGTCGCAGGGCCGCGACGCGGTGGTGATCATCGACGACGCCCAGTACCTCGACGACGACAGCAGCCACATCCTCACCCAGCTCGTGGTCTCGCGCACCATCAAGGTGGTGCTCTTCTCCAACGGCATCCCGCCGCGCTCCGGTGAGCTGTTCTCCCTGTACACGGACGGCTTCATCAGCCGGGTGGACCTCGCCGGTCTCTCCGACGCCGACGCCGGACGGTTCTGCGAAACCGTGCTCGGTGGCCCGGTCACGCGGGGGGCGGAGGCCTACTTCGCCCGCCAGAGCGCCGGGAACCCGCTGATGCTGCGTGCCCTGCTCGATCACGCCTCGGCCACGGGGGAGCTGGTGCTCCGCGACGGCGTGTGGTGCCTCACGGGCCGCTTCCATCCTCCCGGCCCGCCGTTGCTGGACCTGGCGAAGACACTCCTTCAGGGACTCAGCGAGCAGGAACGGACGGCGTACGAGGCCGTGTCCCTCAGCGGAGGGCTCACCTCGGCGCGGCTGGCGCGGCTCGTGGAGGACGCCGTGGCGCAGCAGCTGCTGCGGCGCGGACTCCTGCGCAGTCCAGGATCACCCACCGGGCTGCTCAGGGTGGCGCATCCCATGATGACGCGCGTCATGCGGGCCCTGGTGCCCGCCGGGCGCAGTGCCGGGCTGCGCCGGCAGGTGTTCGACGACGACGTCACGCTGCCTGCCCTGCAGGACGGGCGGATCGAGTACCTGAACTGGGCCCTCGACGCCAACGTGCCGGTCCCGGCCACCGTCCTCCTGGAAGCCGCCCGCGCCGCCGCCCACGTCTCCCGCCCGGAGTCCGCCCTGCGGTTCGCGGGTGCGGCGAAGGCCGAGGGCGGGGAGGCCGCATCGGCCGTCGAGGAAGCCCGCGTGCGGGTGACCCTGGGGGAGTACGCGGTGGCCGTCGCCATGCTCGACCAGGTCCTGGCCGGTCCGGCACGGCCCGGCATCCTCGCCGACGCCGCCACGCTCAAGGGTTTGGCCTGCGTACGGCGGGGCGATGACCCGGACACCCTCCACCGCATCGCGGAGGCCTGCGCGGCCCGGCTCGAGGCCGCCGTGCAGCCGGGGCACGACAACCGTCCGACGGCCGCGGAGGAGACGGGGTCCGCTCCGGAGGATCTGACCCTGCTCCACCTGCTCGGCTGGGTCCTCGAGGGGCAGTTCGCCACGGCCCGTACAGAACTGCAGACCCTCGAACACGCCCTGTCCTCCGCGGGGGTTCCACCGGCCGCGCACGTGCCCGTCCTGGTGCTGGCGCTGCGCGGCATGATCGATGGCGCCCTCGGCCTCAGCGATACGGGGCACGCGGAGTTGCGGGCGGCGCTCGAGGACGTGGACCGGTCGCAGGGGCGGCTGGAGCACCTCCGCGCTCCCATCGTGGCCCAGTACGTCAGCGTCCTCATGGGCTCGGGGGACTTCACCACGGCCACGGATGCGCTCGACGAGTACCGCCGTCAGCCCCTGGTGGACCTGAGCTACCTCAGCGGCGCACTCCCCGTGCTGCAGGCCGTCCTGGAGGTGCGCCGCGGCAAGTTCCGTGCGGCGCTGCGCATCCTCATCCCGGCGCTCGTCTCGCTGCGGCAGGCGGACGCCGAGATGCTGCTGCCGTACGCGCTCGGCGTCGCGGCCTGGTGTGCGCATTCGCTGGGGGAGAAGGACGCCGCGGACGCCTTCGAGCTGGAGTTCACGCAGGTATCTAGTACCGGCAGCCGTCCCATGCTGCTCGTGGCCCGCGCATACTTGGCAGCGGCCAACTCCGGCAGCTCCGAGGGGGGCCACGACCTCGACGCGCTCCGCGACCTGGCCGAGACCGCCGGGGCGGCGCCGTTCCCAGCCACCGAGAAGGACACCCTCGAACTGCTGGTGTCCCTCGGGGACACGGAACGGGCGTGGCGCCTCGCCGAACTCGCCGACCGGTTTGAGGGGGCGGAGGCGCAGGTCCTCTCGCAGTACGCCCACGCACTGACCGCTGCGGACCCCGACGCACTGCTGCTCGCCGCCGACAAGGCGGAGAGTATCCAGAAGGTCCCGCTCGCGGCGGACGCCTCGGCCCGGGCCATGCGCCTGTACGCGGACAAGGGGGATGTGAGGGCCCGGCGCCTCGCCCTGCGGTCCATGCGCCGGCGGCAGTCACTGCTGGAGGGCGTACTGCCGCACGAAGAGGGTGACACACGCAGTTCGCACGAACTGACGTCGAGGGAGCGCGAGATCGCGAAGCTCGCCGCGGAGGGCGCCACGAACCGTGCCATCGCGAGGATCCTGGTCCTGTCCACGCGCACGGTCGAGGGGCACCTGTATCGCATCTACGGGAAGCTCGGCATCACCACGCGCGAGGAGCTCACCGCCGAGTTCTCGGGGGAGCAGGAGCAGCGGTGACAGCCGGTCCGTCCACGTAGTCGCGGATCTTCGGCGAGTAGCGTTCTCCGCAACTCCGGGTACTTGCGGGCCAAAAACAAGGCCTTCGTACTCGTGAGAGGTATGCAAGGGATACGTAATGTTGCACTTGTTGGAGCAAGGGTGGTCCAGCAGCAGGGCTCATGCCCTCACCCGAGTGAAGGCGGGTCCCGGACTGGGGCCAGCGGCATAGGAGTCTTCTTGAGACCGAGACTTCGTCCCCAGCTGTCGCTGGCCCCTTCCTCCGGATTCAGGGCAACCTGACATACGCGGAGCGCAAAGAAGGGCCGGAGCAGAAGCTCCGGCCCTTCTTTCGTGAACTGAGTACTCAGTACTGCGTGGTGCCAGGTGTTACGCCTCGGCGGAGCGGCGGCGAGCAACAACGATGCTGCCGGCACCCAGGCCGAGTGCACCGATGCCTGCAGCGCCCCAGAGGAGCATCGCGGAATCGATACCGGTGTTGGCGAGGCCGTTCGACGCGGAGGTCGTGCCGCCGGTGGTGCCACCGGCGACGGTTCCGCCGGCTGCGTTGGCGGTGTCGACGACGACGGTTGCCGTGATCGGAGCGGCAGGGGTGCCGTCAGCTGCAGCGGCGCTCAGCGTGTAGGTGCCCTCTTCCGTGAGCTTCACCGAGTAGGAGAAGCCGCCGTTGGCATCGGCCTTGGTGGTGTCCGTGAGGACGATCGCGTTGAGGACGATCAGGCCGCCGCGAGCCGAAGCAGCTCCACCGGCGCCGAAGCCTGCAGCGGCCGGCGTGCCGGCGGTGCGATCGACGGTGATGTTGAGCAGTTCACCAGGGGTGAAGTAGCCGGCAGGGCCACTGAACACGACGGTCTCGCCCGGAGCGGCTGCGGGATCGCTGACCGTGCCGACGGGGGCGGTCGTGTAGTTGGTGATGGGAGCGGCCTGCGCCGCACCTGCTCCGAGAAGCGCGATGGTTCCGGCGAGGGCCAGGACGGAGGCGGTTTTGTTCATGAAGATCTCCCCATAAAGGTGTTTGAGACGAGTGAAATGCTGAGAGGTGACCGGGCCTTCGTTCCCCTAGTGCCCTGAGCCGACTTTCCTGACCCTATAGCAATCGCACCGATTACTCTAACCGGCGATCATGTTACGTGGACGGTGGAAAACCACTACTCGAAACTTACCAAGAAAACATAGGTAGTGGAAGATCCCGAGAGGTCTCGGCGACGATGTAACACAGTGTTCATCTACGGCACCCATCGAGTGCTGGTTCAGGCGCGACGTGCTAGCCGCAGGACTGCAGGCCCTCCGTCGGCAGGAGTACATCGGCCGGGTCCTGCACCGTGGGAGTCACGTCGAGCACGGGCTCGGTCTCCTGCACCACCTTGGAGAAGTCCATTTCCAGGGTCGCCGTTTCGCCCGGGCCGAGTTCCGTCGTGAGGATACCCACCGGCCGGTTGCCGTGCGCGAAGGATCCGACGGGGACCTCCGCACCATCGACCCGCGCACGCTGCAGAACCGCCTGGGCGGGCCCATAACCAACGGTGTTGGTTCTCACCCGTCCCGGGTCGACACCGAAGGCGCCGCCACCTGTCACATACTCAGGCAGGCTGGTCGCCGCGTCCGCGGGCGCGGTATTGGTCAGGGTCACTTTGACCGTATACAGGGAGTACCCATCACCCGGGCAGCTCTTCACCAGCTGCACAGTGCGCCGCACGTAGTAGTCCATCTTCGCGCCCGTGCCGTCGTTGAAATACACGCCGAAGGCCGCGCCACCAGCCGCGGGCCCGAGCGCAGCGCCGCCAAGGTCGGTCTGGGCGAGGAGGTCCTGCTCTTCCGATGATGCTGACCATACGTACAAGCGGCCTTGCCCAGCACTGGTCACCAGGGCGTCGATAAGCTGCTTGCCATCTCCCTGTACGTCGGTCAGCGCACCGAAAACCTTGCCGGCTACCGCTGCGAAGTAGGCGTCCTGCAGGACAGGTTCCTCGATCTGCGCATACACGTCGGAAAGGAGAGTGGGCACCACATTGGTGGAATCGAGCGCTGTCGGCAGTTCCGTCTCCGCGAGTAGGGAGTCAATGGCGGGATCACCGAAGCTGCCCAGCTCCACAGGCCCAGTGGCAAAGAGGATATTGGCCAGCACCACCGGATCGAGGGCGATCACTCCATCAATCTGTGATCCCGGGTGGCGATCCTGCCACATCTGCTGCGCAGTCGAGGCGGCGGTGGGAAAGTCGGGGGTGAGGTTGACGCTCTGCATGAAGGAGGCCATGCGGGAGGAGTAGATTCCCTCCTGCTCCGGGTCCACCTCAAGTGGCGGGCTAAACCTCCCTAGCTCCGTTGCACTGCCCTGGTCGGTGAGCGAGATGCGTCCATCCTCAACCGTGAGCACAGCCAAGGCTCCGGGAATTCCGCCCGTCGCCCTGACTTCGGCACTGTTCTGCACCAGCACCAGGTAATTGCGGGTCCCCTCGGCACCCAGCATGGGCGGAAGTAGTTCTGCGGTCTGGGACGCGCCATTTATAGGCCCCCGCGCTTCGTCGAGGGCCTCAACGGCCTCCTTCAGCGGACCAGCGATCTGCGGCAGCAACTCCGAGCGGTCAATGTCCTCGAGCCGGCCGTAGGACAGGTCCACTGTGGTGGCCGCAGCGGACAGAGTTGGGGCAATGCCCGCCAGCGGGGCGGTGTCGATGCGCCCGTCTAGAGGTGTGAGCGCGTTCCAGTTCAAGGCGGCAAACTTGTCGACCATGGGCGCAACCGCTCGAGTGACGACGTCGTCGGCGGAGATTGTCACCTCGGAGACGGCGCTAAAATTTTGCCCAAAGAAAGGCAACAGTCCGGCAGCTTTCCACAATGGGTCAGTGCCGGCAGAACGAGCCGCGGTAGTGTGCTCTGTCAACTCATCGGTAACCGCGCTGGCCCGGTCGGTGTCACGAGCGACGACGGCTGCCTGTAAATCAGGCAGCAGAGACATGCTGCTCGCGAGATTGCTGCGAATTTGCTGTGCTCGGTGCGCCAGCCAACCACCGGTCGCCGCGAGCAACACCAGCAATACAACGGAGATTATCAGCGGCAAACGGCCACGCTTACGGGTTCGCGCCCTGGAAGTCCCTCTGGTCGACGCCTTCGCTTCGATTTGCGAGGGCGCGGCGTGGGGCGAGTGTGGGTCAGTCATTCAAACGGTCCTTCTTGGAAGTGGCTCGAGGGTCAATTTAGAAGGCACCGTGACGGCTGATTACGGCTTTGAACGTACGCAGCAATATGGTCAGATCGCCAAGGAAGGACCAGTTCTCTACGTAGTAGAGATCGAGTCGGACCGTTTCGTCCCAGGAAAGCAGGGACCGTCCGCTGACCTGCCACAGACCGGTCATACCGGGGCGGACCAGGAGCCGGCGGTGGGCGCGGATGTCGTAGCGTTCCACCTCGGCTGCCAGGGGAGGACGCGGGCCTACCAGGGACATGGATCCCCCAACGACGTTGAACAGCTGCGGCAGTTCATCGAGACTGAATTTCCGCAAAACCCGGCCTACCCGCGTGACCCTTGGGTCGTTCCTGAGCTTGAACAGCACCTCGTTGCCTTCGTGGCTTTCTCGAAGTCGCTCCAATTTCGCCTCTGCGTCCACCACCATCGACCGGAACTTAAACATCCGGAAACGTTCGCCCGCGGTGCCTACCCGTTCCTGACGGAACAGGATAGGACCCGGCGAATCGAGTCGCACGAGTAGTGCAATCCCAGTCAGTAGCGGGGACGCCGCGACGATCAGAAGTGCGGCACCGATGATGTCGGTGGTCCTCTTGACAAAGCGCTGCCCTTTTTCGAGATTGGGGGTTGAAACGTGGATCAGCGGGAGACCAGCAACGGGACGGGTATGGATGCGAGGACCGGCGACGTCGGTCAGGGCGGGCGCCATGATAAGGCGGATGTTCAGGTCGGCGAGTGCCCAGCCAAGAGCTCGAATGGTTTCGGGTGCGAGTTGCATACTGCTCGATAGCGCTACCGCGTCGGGACCAAATGCCTTGATATCGGAGATGATGGCGTCAGCTTCAACAGCTCTCCCGATGACACGCAGATCGAGGTGTTCAGTTGTGCTCGCGCCTAGCTCGACACCAGGGAGGTACGCGCCCACCGGAATGTAGCCCGCCATTGGCTGCGCACGCAGAGAATCGGCGAGATGCTGTACGCCGCTTGAACTGCCGACCACCAGCACGCGAAGGGAGCTTCGACCGTGTTCGCGCTCAATATGTAGGAAGCGGCGCACGATAGCGCGCGACAGCAGCAGCATGATGAGGCCCGCTGGAAGAGCGACTCCTACGTAGCCACGGGCCGTGTCGAGTTGCAACGCGTAGCTGACGATAGCGACGAGGCCAAAGAGTATTAGCGAGGCGCTGACCACTCTCTTGTACTCCTCAGTGCCGTGTCCTAGCACTGTGGCTTCCCGACTGCCCCTGAGGGAGAGCATCGCCCACCAGCCCGCTGCGAGGATCAGCGACAGCACCACGTAAGGCTGCTCGCTCGCGCTCAACCGCTCCGTCTCGGGGACCCCGAACCGAAGGATTAGCGCACCAACGGTAGCCCATAGAACTACGGCAGCGTCAACCACGGCTAGCCGTCGTCCGTAGCGCTGCGTCCAGCCAGTCTTTTCTTTGATCTCCGACCCCAGTTTCCAGACCCCAAGCGCGCCACCCAGTCGTGGCGGGCTAGTTACTTGTTTTGAGACGAAACCCCAAAAATACGCTCGTCAAAGTCAGAAGGATTGTCATTGTTAGGCCGCCGAGTAACAGGTTGCGCTTCCTCCATCGCGGGCGTGGTCACCGAGTCATATGAATAGTAGCTATAGGCATACGCGTCGGGCCCCTTGCTGGGCAATAGATTGATGACGATACCGAGCAGATCCGCGTCGACCATCTCAAGGTTGCTAAGAGACTTCTGCAGATCGGGAAGCCTTACTTTAGAAGACCCAACGACGAGCACGACGCCACCGACCTGCTGCGCGAGTACGGCAGCATCAGTTACGGGAAGTAGGGGAGGAGCATCAATGATGACTGCATCGAATTTCTGCTCGAGGCGCGTAATGAGTTGCTTCATGGCATCGGAGCCCAGTAGCTCGCTGGGGTTGGGCGGGACTTGCCCGGCAGTCAGAATGTACAGCTCGTCAGAACCCCAAGGTTGAAGGAGGTCCTCAACATCGGCTCGACCGATCAGGGCCGTCGTCAGTCCTGCATTGCGCTCCAGCCCAAGATACTCGTCCACCCGCGGCCGTCGGAGGTCGGCATCCACGAGCACCACTGACTGGCCCCCTTGGGCGATGGCGATTGCCAGGTTCGTGGCCGTGGTGCTCTTGCCCTCGCCAGGAAGTGAAGAGGTGACGAGCACTGCTTTCGACTTGTGACTGACATGGGCAAACTGTAGGTTCGTTCGAATTTGGCGGAAGGATTCGGCGCGAGGGCTTTGTGGCGGCGCTTGGGTGAGAAGTGGTTTTTTCTGCGCGTCAGTGTCGAATGAGATTCCACCGAGCAGCGGTGCATCGCTAATCCGACGGATGTCGGATTCTCGGCGGACGCGGGTATCTAGCGTCGTCCTCAGGATCGCTGATCCGAGTCCGATCGCTAATCCAACAAGAAGACCGAGCGCGAGGTTAAGCCGGGTATTTGGGGCCGACGGATGCGAAGGAGCCGTCGCAGGCGTGATTACGGTCAAGTTAACCGGCGATGGCCCGCCCTCAGTAGGACTTTCAAGACTCCCGACCGATTGGACAAGGCTGTCGGCCGTCGCCTGAGCGATGGCAGCGGCTTGAACCGGGGATGTGTCCTCCACCGCGATAGTGATGATGACCGTGTTCAGATCAGCAGTGGCCGTGACTTTGCCTGCAAGTTCCGCGGCAGTCACATCGAGGCCGAGTGACTCGACGACGGGCTGCAGTACCAAGGGCTCGGCGACTGTCTCGACATACGACTGAACCCGCGCCTGAGTAAAAGTATTGCCTTGCTGCAGTTCCTGCACGCTGCCCGAGCTTTGAATCGCCACAAAAAGTTTAGTTTCGGCCGTATAGGTGGGACGAACAGCGAATGAGGCAAGGGCTCCGACGAGTATGCCGACGATGGAACAGACCGTGATCAGCAGCCAATTACGCCGCAAGATCCGAAGATAATCATTCAGCTCCAAAGGAGACCTCTCTAGATGCATATTGTGCTGCGGGCAGTAACGAGCCCACGCAGCCGAAGTGCCGATAGGGCGCGCTGTTGCCGGTTCAGTTGCGCAAGCCGGACTGGTTGGCGCGATACCAATTGACGGTATCCATGACGCCGTCCTGAAGGTTCATCTTCGCCGTCCATCCCGCGTTGGCTAATTTTGATACATCGAGCAACTTTTGAGGCGTCCCGTCGGGTTTACTCGTGTCCCACTCGATGCTGCCCTCGAATCCCACAGCGGAAGCCACGGTCTCCGCAAGCTCTTTGATAGTGACATCTGACCCGGTGCCAACATTCACTTGCTCGGGCCCGTCATAGTGCTCGAGCAGGTGCAGGCAAGCCTCGGCCATATCGTCAACGTGAAGAAATTCGCGTCGCGGCGAGCCGGTGCCCCAGTTCGTAACGGCTGAGTTGCCACTACGAGCCGCTTCATCGTATCGGCGGATGAGGGCCGGCAAAACGTGTGAGCCTTCCGGCGAAAAGTTGTCGCCAGGACCATAGAGGTTGGTGGGCATCGCGGAAATCCATGGCAGTCCGTACTGGCGACGGACGGCTTGGACATGCATGATTCCGGCAATCTTGGCGATGGCGTACGCGTCGTTTGTAGGTTCGAGGTGCCCAGTGAGCAAGGAGTCCTCACGAATGGGCTGTGGTGCCAATTTGGGGTAGATACAGGAGGAGCCCAGGAACAACACTCGCTCCACGTTTTGCTCCCGGGCTGCGTCAAGCACGTTCACCTGAATCTGGAGGTTCTCGGTGAGAAAATCCACGGGGTATGTGTTGTTGGCCAGAATGCCACCAACTTTCGCAGCGGCCAACACCAAGTAGCGGGGCTGAAGGCTCGCCATGTAGCTAGAGACGGCGGATCGATCCTTAAGGTCTAGCTCCGACGAAGTCTGCCCATGAAGGTTGGTAAATCCCTCCGATTCCAACTTACGCCAGATTGCCGACCCGACGAGGCCCCGGTGGCCTGCAATGTAGAAGGGGGCGTCCCGTTCGAGAGGGCCCGGCACAAAGTGCGTCATATCAACTCTTCCAGGATTCCAGGTCGACAGAATCGATCCACTGGCGGCCCGCGTGATTGAGGGCTTCAATATCCGCGTCGACCATCAGGCGAGCGAGGTCGGGCGTGTGAATGGTGGCTTTCCAGCCTAGCTTGTCTTGTGCTTTCGATGCATCGCCTACCAAGGCGTCAACCTCGGTGGGGCGCAGGTAGCGCTCGTCGAACTTAACGTGGTCTTCCCAATTCAAGCCGGCGTGCTCGAAAGCAATGCTCAGAAAGTCCTTCACGGTGTAGTTGCCGCCGGTGGCGAGGACGAAGTCGTCGGGTTCGTCCGCCTGCAGCATGCGCCACATTCCCTCTACATATTCCGCCGCGTATCCCCAATCGCGCACGGCGTCGAGGTTACCCATGTAAACATGTTCCTGCTTCCCGGCCTTAATAGCCGCGACCGCGCGGGTGATTTTTCGCGTAACGAATGTTTCACCGCGGCGAGGCGATTCGTGATTAAATAGAATTCCGTTCACCGCGAACATGCCGTATGCTTCGCGATAATTTTTCGTAATCCAGTAGCTGTATACCTTGGCCGCGCCATATGGGGAACGGGGGTAAAAGGGAGTCTCTTCGTTCTGCGGCGGTGGAGTAGCTCCAAACATTTCCGACGACGACGCCTGGTAGAACTTCGTATCGATGCCTGCCAGCCGCACAGCCTCGAGGAGACGAACTGTACCCATGCCAGTAGTGTCCGCGGTGTGCTCAGGTTCGTCGAACGACACCCTGACGTGGGACTGTGCGGCGAGATTGTAGACCTCGTCTGGGCGGATGTCCGCCAGGAGTGTGACGAGCCGCGAGCCATCGCTCAGATCACCATAATGAAGGAACAGCTTGGCGCGCGGATCATGGGGGTCAACATAGAGGTGGTCGACGCGGGCGGTGTTGAAGGTTGACGCTCGCCGGATCAGTCCGTGAACTTCATACCCCTTTCGAAGAAGCAGCTCAGCGAGGTAAGAGCCGTCTTGGCCCGTGATTCCGGTAATTAGAGCGCGTTTAGGCAACGCGAGTCCCCCTTGTTCTGTTCAGGCTTCATGCCGTGTCGGCCGATGAAGCGCCACTCTTGCTTGCTTGGAGCGTCTGCAACCAAGCGCCGTACGCCACTATAGCGGCGTCCTCGGACAGGGTTTTGCCGGCATAGTTCTGTCCTGCGCGCCCAAGCGTTCCCGAAAGGTCGTTGTCTGCGCCAAGTCGTTCTGCCGCTTTCACGAGGGCTTCTGGAGCGTTGGGCTCTACCCGGATACCGCCGCCGGACCTAGCAATCTCTCCCGCAGTCGTACTGTCGGAGTCTGTTGCAGCAATAACAGGACGCCCAGTTGAAAAGTAGGAGGTCAACTTGCTCGGAACCGCCGTTTCCCGGAGACCGGGTAGCTCATTCACTAGAAGGACGTCTGCCGCATGAAGGACTGCTGAGAAGTCTTCATCCGGGACGGGATCAATGAATTGGATGTGTCCAACCCCTGCCGCGAGTGCTTTCACCTGCTGGCGCTGATTACCGTCGCCAAGGAGTACGAAATGAACAGGAGAGTCTCGCTGAGTTGCGAGAGCTGCCGCATTAACGACGTTGGTCAATCCCTGTTTGGCCCCCATATTGCCAGCATGCAGCACCACTATGTCCTGATCCTGCCAGCCCCATTTCAGGCGAGTGGACGAACGCAAGCTTGACGGTTGCGTATCTAAATGAGCCCAGTTACGGATAACAGCGACGTTTTTATGATCGACACCGAGCCCGGAGACGACGTAGTCTTTAAAACGCTCGTGAATAACGCACACTCCTGTTGCGGAACGAAGTACAAACCCCTCGAAATGCCTCATTGCGCTAACCAACATAGATGGCCCCTTGCTTATTTCATCGAGACCGCGACTATAGATGTCTTGGACCCAGATGCCTGTCGCAGGCCGGCGGAGACCGAAACGTGTACGGAGAAGAACTAGCGCGCTGGAGAACAGGGCAGGCGTTACCACCAGAACGACATCCGGCTTGCTCCATCGGGCGAACAACAGGCGCAGGCCGAAGCTCAATTCGAGGTGCAGGCGTCTGAGGGCGGTGGGATTTGAGGGCACGTAGTGACGCAGGCGCTTCACCTGGACGTCTTTGACGGTCTCACTCGACTGCCAGCCGGAGTAGCCTGCCCTTACCTGCCACTCGGGGTAGTGCGGAAAACCGACGAGTGTCTCCACAGCGTGTCCCTCCGCGGCTAGTCGCTCAGCCAGTCGCGTCACGTAGGGCGCAATACCCGTTGATTCAGGCGCGTAGTTGAGGGCGAGTATGGAAACGCGCAGTTTTCGGTCCGTCACGTTGTCAAGGATAGACATCTGACACGTCCTTCCAGTCGATGTGCCGTGCCGAGTCGGATCGCGGCGTACATCCAGATCGGACGCACGCCTCCAAAATCCTCGATGTCCCTCGTACTGACCGCGGTATTGTCAGCGCTTCCGTCTACCGCGGTGGTGAGCCGAACCCGCTTGTTCGGTACGCGAACCGTCCCCCTTCGCTGGTCTGTCAGGTACGTTCGGACTAAGTGGGATGAAGGCGACTACGCGGCAACGGTAGAGGCTGCGCACATTCGTCGAGTAGCCTTGTCACGATTACGCGGCTTGATCGCGACCGTGCCGACAACCAGCCCCTCGAGCGAAGCGTAAGAAATGCCGCTTCGATGCCAACCTCGAGCACGAAGCCGAAGTGGGACCGGGCGGCCAATGGTGAAGCTTCTGAGAGGTAAACGCTGTGACACATTTTCGTCGACTATCCGAATTCACCGGAGCGGGCTACGACAAGGGTCGCGGCAAGCTTCTACAAGCTCTCTGGCTTGCGGCGTCATCTCTCCTGTTCGAACGGGTTTGGTGCCCACCAAGCGTCCGAGTCCGAGTACTGCGAGCATTCGGCGCAGTGGTGGGTGACGGAGTGCTTATCCGTCATGGCGTGCGGATCCACTGGCCTTGGAAGTTGACCATTGGAGATAACACCTGGATTGGTGTCGGTGCTTGGCTACTTAACCTAGAACAGATCACCATCGGACGAGACGTATGCATCTCGCAGGAAGCGTTCCTATGTACAGGAAGCCATGATGCGAGCTCTAGAACTTTCGAATTCGACAATGCTCCAATCTGCATCAGTGACGGGGCGTGGATTGCCGCTCGAGCGACGGTGCTTCGTGGTGTGAAGGTCGGGCGGGATGCACTGGTTGGTGCGACTGCCCTCGTAACGAACGATGTTCCAGATGAGGCGCGTGCGCTTGCGCCCGCTTCATATTTGACACCGAGCAAGAGTCGGGCATGAGAATCCTTCAGATAGTTACACTAATTACGCCTGACGGCGCATATGGTGGGCCCGTTCGTGTCGCAATCAATCAGTCGCGAGCCTTGGTTGAAGCAGGCCACGATGTCGAGGTTGTTGCAGGCGCGCTCGGCTTCAATGGCGACATGCCAGCAATCTTCATGGAGTTCCCAGTCCGGTTATTTGCTGCCCAAACTGTAGTGCCGCGGGCAGGATTCGCAGGGCTTACATCGGCACCGTTACTGCTATGGTTGACAATGAACGTTCGCCACTTTGATGTGGTGCACATCCATTTAGCGCGCGACTTTGTCACGCTACCGTCGGCAGCAATCGTTCGCGCCGCTAGAATTCCTTACATAGTACAAACACATGGCATGATTGATGCCTCAAATCATTTGCTCGCTGGCCCGCTCGACACTGTTCTTACGAAACCTGTACTGAAACGAGCAACCCAGGTTCTATACCTCACAGATCGCGAAGCGGCCGATCTGACAGAACTCACCAACGGGCGTCTTGCTCTGCGATACCTACCCAACGGCGTCCCGAGCACAGCAGGACGAGTCCAGGGGAACTCGAGCCTTGAGGTCCTGTTTCTTGCTCGACTTCACAAGCGCAAGCGCCCTCTCCAGTTCGTCGAGATGGCAATAGCGCTGCATAAAGCGTTCCCCGACGTTCAATTCCGCCTGGTCGGGCCTGACGAGGGAGAAGCCAAAAGTGTGCAAGAAGCCATTGCGAAGGCGAATCTGGGTGACGCCATCCTGTGGGAGGGCGCACTCGATCCTGTGCACACACTCGACCGGATGTCGCAGGCCGATTTATACGTTCTTCCCTCGGTTGATGAACCATTTCCCATGTCGGTCCTCGAAGCGCTGTCGTTGGGCCTTCCGGTGGTAGTTGGTCGGAGTTGCGGCCTCGCGGAGAGGGTGCGCGCGAATGGCTGCGGGACGGTGTTTGACGAGAGCTTGAACGGGCTTACCGAAGCTGTTGCCGAGTACCTAGCCGACCAGGGAAAGCGCAATAGCGCAGGAATACGCGCTCAACAGATCGTGAAGCAGTGCTTCAGTATGAACGCTGTGGCGGACGAGCTGCAGGTTGCGTACGAGATGCTAGTGGTAGGACGATCTCGCTCTTGGCACGGGTGGGCTAAGTGGCCTAGACGGATTGAGGAAGGAAGTACAGATTGACCGAACCAGCAGCGGGTGTTGTCGTCCCTCGCAGGGTTGCGATCGTGGAACCAAACTTCACTGGCCATCGCCTCTATTACGTTCGGCTGCTTGTCGAGGAATCGACGCGAAGGGGCGATGAAGTCTTCGTCCTGCTTGCCGACGGCGCCAGCTCTAGTGACGAATTTAAGCATCAACTTGCTGACCTGCAGGGTAAATTCACCCTCGTATCGTTGCGTGAAAGAACTCAGAATTTAGACGTTGGGCGATTAGGTTCTATAGCAGCGGACTTCAAGACTGATCTGATAGTTGTGCCAGATGGCGACCGTGTCGCGCGAGCGATGGCGTTTTCGTCTAAGTGGAAGGGGCCCGGGAACCTCTCCGTTCTCGTACTCCGGGAGAAGGCACAGTCAGACGGTTTCTTAGGCCGAGCATACCTAGTCAATGCGCTAAAATATCTGATACACCGCTGGGCCGACCGCGGAAGAAATGCAAAGATTGTTCTACTAAAGACCGCACTGTGGACCGGCAAGTCGACGCTGACAACGGCGAACGATCCGGTGACTATGTCGGCAACGAAAACATCGATCAGGCAAGTGCGGGAAGAAATTGGTCTCGATTCGTCGAGACACTGGTTCTCAGTCCTCGGATTTGTGGACGAGCGAAAAAATCTTCCACTCGTTGCGCGCACACTCGCGCAACTGGACGCTCAACGCATTGGTTTTCTGGTAGCAGGACAGTGCGCGCCAACCGCTCTGAACTCCGCGCTTCCTTTCATCGATCTGATGCGCTCGAATGGCGGCTCGGTGATTGTCATTGACAGAATGCTCAGTGACTTGGAACTCGATTCGGTGGTGTCCGCGGTCGATACGGTGATCATGGCGCACAGCAACGACGGGTCAAGTGGCCTATTCGGGAAGGCTGCAGCAGCAGGAACGAGAATAGTTGCAGCCGGATCAAAGACTCTACGAAATGACATCGAGGATATCCCGGAACTTGGCGAGTGGACACGCCTAGATGGGACGGAGCTAGCGGCCGCCTTTGCTCGCTCGCTTGTTGACGGCTTGCGCCATCCTGGGCGGACTCCAGGTACGGCCGCCTTCACTGGTCCGCTGCTCGACAATCGCGAGGTCCTCGGTTGAAAATGCCGCGTTTTAGAGCCGTAGGTGGGCAAGCAGTTCTGCTGGCACTGTCAGCGGGTGCTGCACAATTAGGGATTGCTGCGCTGTTCGTGCTCGCCGCACGCGCTACGGATCCTTCCGCCTTGGGCGCGGTTGCGTCCGCGATGGCGCTTGGGGTTGCGCTTTCGGGGATCGTGGATTTCGGCAGCAACGCGTTCTGGGTTCGGGAACTTGCTCGAGGAGCTATGACCCCCAGCGATCTGGGAAGGAAGTTGCTGTCAAAATTGGTCATTGGTGCGGCGGCTGCCGGAGCTCTGACCGGGGTCCTCATCGCATTCACTCCTGAGACTCTCCTGTGGACTGCAGGAATTCTCGGCCTTTCAACACTCATCGGTCAGTCAGCTCAGACGCCCCTGCGCGGCGCGGCACTTGGAGACCTAGCTTCATTGGTGGTGGTGTTCGACCGGCTCGTTGCTGTCCTGACGTATTTCGCGCTTACTTCTCTAGGTCTTGCTGCACCCAGCGCATTGATCGCCGCCCTCGCGACGGGGCCAGTAGCCTCCGCCTTTTTAGCGGCCTACCTGACGCCGCCAATCAACTCCCCGGCTTACCGAAACTATCGGTTCCGGTGGCCATGGACGAGTGCGCGGAACTTTGGCGTTTCTGCGGGGTTTCTGTCCCTGCAAAGCTTGGATGTCGCGCTTCTCGGCTCAATCGCGGGGCCGGCTGCTGCAGGCATTTACGGTTCGGTCAATAAGTGGGTGCAGCCGGTCAGCATTCTCGCTGGGTCCTTCGCATCGGCTTCCGCGCCCTTCATTGCGCGCGCTGGAAACGTTCGGGATTCATGGCGCATCCTACGGCAGGCTGCTTGGATGCCATCACTTGCCATCATCGGTGCAGGTAGCTTAGCAATCCTTTCCCCTTGGCTGGTGGAGACTCTACTCGGATCGGCATACGGGAGCGGGGCTCAAGTGTTGACTATCCTCGCAATCGCAGCCATTCCTGGTGTCTTGAACCAGCCGCTATTCATTGCCCTGCAATATTTAGGACGGGATCGGGCCGTTGCAATAGTCTTGTCTAGCGTAATTGCCCTGCAGTTAGCGCTCGTTGCTGCCTTGGCCCCTTCGTTAGGGGCATTGTCTTGCGCAGTCGCGGTACTCGCCTCGCAGATGCTGCAACTCTTGGCCTTCCTATTCCTGACAGTTCGTGAAGTGCGACAGTCGCGAGACGTGGTGCCGCCGTTGGAATCGCCGAGACCATCGTCCTGACGTGACTGATTGAAGAATGACCTTGGAGTTGAACATGAAAAGTAAAAGCGACAAGAAAGATTCGACGATCGAAGGGGAGTTGCCACGTGCCCTCTGGATTACAAATTTCGCCGCCCCGTATCGTCTTCCCGTATGGAGGGAACTATCATCGCATTTCGCGCTCGACGTACGGGTCTTGGTCGGCGCTCGGAATTTTCACCTAGATGCGAGAAATCGTGGCGACGAATGGTCGCCTGTTTACCAATCGGACGAGACTTTTTCGATCAGCACATTGAAAACCTACAGAGTGCCGAAGATATCGCGGCCGCTTCACTTCCTAGGCGCTATCAAAGAGCGAACGACGTTTCGGGCGGGCGGAAGCATCCTGATCGGGGGGTGGGAAGAGCCAGCGTACTGGCAGTCTCTTATAATAGCGAAAATTAAAGGCATAAAAGCAGTAGGATTTTACGAGTCAACCTTGGAATCGCAAACTCATAAGAGTGACGTGATTGCTTTCGCGAGAAGCGTCTTCTTTAGGCTGTTGGACGCTGTCGTAGTGCCCGGGGTGGCCGCGGGGGAGGCTGTAGAGGGAATGGGAGTTGATCGGTCCAAGATATTTGAGGGGTTCAATGCGGTCGATGTTGCAGCTTTCAGTCATGCTCGTTTGCGGAGCGTGCCGGAAAGGGGCAGGAAGGGCCACAAGTTCCTCTTCGTAGGGCGGCTAATAGAACTCAAGAACATCGCCAGCATCATTGAAGCGTTTGCTGTCATAGCTGCGGAGGCTGACACGCTGACGCTTATTGGCAGCGGTGAATTGGAGGGAGACCTACGACAGCAAGTCGACAGACTAGGGCTGAATGACCGGGTGCTCTTCCTAGGGAGAGTGGCGTACTCTCATCTGCCTGATCTAATGGTCCAGTATGACACTTTGGTTCTGGCGTCGCTGACGGAAGTGTGGGGACTTGTAGTTAACGAGGCTCTGGCGGCTGGACTGCATTGCATTGTAGGAGACCGATGCGGTGTTGCTTTGTCGGTAAGAGACATGCGAGGGGTTTACATCACTGGTGTTGAAAGCGCCGACATTGCAACTAGCATGTCAATTAGCCGAGACGAGTGGGGCGGACCACTCTTAGCACCAGAGATACTTCAGAAAACCCCTGAACTGCTCGCGCTGACTTTCGCGGCGGCGCTCCAACGAAACCGTTAGCAGACGAGGTTGTCCTCTGGTTTCGCCTGAGGTTTCGGTTTCCCTGATCGAGCGTTCAGTGCCGTTGACGATTTCTATTCCCCGCTTCCATGAAGCTCCGCGATTGCCCTTGGTCCTGGTTCTCTTCTCTAGCGGCTGACGGCAGGAGATGGTGGTTTAAAGGACCGAGCGTGATCGGCGGGGCGCCTTCGGGTACTCGGCCTTCAGGATAAGTTTGAGTAAGATCGATGCATGACATCCTCTGTAACGGTCGCGGTACCGTTCGTACGCGTTGACGCTAGCCAAAATCCAAACATCCGGTCAAAAAAAGGTGACGCCGCGTCGGCCTATTTTCGTGCCATGACCGTTGCTTTCGCTTCTGTTCGGCGGCTTCACCCCGACTTCAAGCTTGAGTTGATCACGAATGCTGAAATCCCCACGGATTTCGAACCAGGTTTATTGACTCTTGGGGTGCAAGTAAAAATCGTACCGTTCAGCCATCGACCGCCATCTGGTTTTTCCCGAGTTTTTGAAGGATCGCTGTTCTTGCTTGATGCGCTGGATCACCTCAACGCTGACACGACGATCCTGATAGATCCCGATGTTCTTTTGGTGCGTTCGATGACCAGCATGTTGAGGGACCTCGGGGACGCGGTTGGCGCTGTGCACATTGACTACGGGAGCGCTCAAGAGGTGAATGGTCTAACGGCCGTTCAGGTGAAAGAGCTACATGCTTTGCTTGGTGAACCTTTGACGGTGCCGCAGCAGCATATGGGTGGAGAGTTCTACGTAATTCCGAGGTGTTGCGCTGGAGTTATCCGTCAACGAGCCGAAAGTGCGTGGAATTTGTCGCTGGATCGGTACCGTCGTGGAGAAGCGCGGTTTACGACAGAAGAACACGTGCTAAATTTCGCGCTGCGTGGTGTGCCTTTGGTTAAAATCAATGCTTACGTTCGGAGGATTTGGACGGCGCACAGTTTCCGAGATGTCGCAGAAAGTGACATGAAGTTGTTAGCTTGGCATCTTCCTGCCGAAAAAGATCGGGGGTTTGGGGCTTTATATCCGATAGTGGTGGACCGCGAATCTTGGTTTTGGCATGCCAGTGAGGAGGAGTTCGTCTCCAAGGCTGCTAAGGTCATGGGCCTAAATCGGAGGGGTCCAGTTCGACTCGGTCTGGATGCACTAGGGCCTATAGCGCGGAAGCTAAGGGAGCGTCGCCTTCCTATATCAATGCGAGCGGCAGGCTAGTCCTATTTGGTCGCCTAGTTTGCACGAGTCACTGCTTCCATTTTGGAATTCCGATTCGTCTCGATAGGTGCTGCGACGACAATGGGGTGTCGCGCGAGGGTTGGCAGGAATATTCAAGTTCGTTGCGCGAAGTTTCTGAGCGACTGGAAGCGGCTTCTGTGACTAGGGCATCCCTAGGACACGACGACGTGATTCTCGCAACTTCCGTAGAGTCCGCGGCGATAGCAAGGGCTCTATTGCACCGCGGCGAAATGTGCTAATGGCATGGACCGCACATTGACGAAGCAGGCGGTGCAGCGCCTCTGGCCGGATTCATCGATAATTGTGTTCCCAGTGTGCGAGAGTTTTCACTGCTGGCACTAGTTCGCGCGCCATTTGCTGATACACCGTCTCGGGGCGGCGGAATGGGTCGACGACGTCATCCTGCAATGGGTTGGAAGGGTGAACGGTGCGTGCGCGAACAACCATCGGCAGAATTGCCCGCCAGCGGTGGGGTCCGTCGAGTGAGGAGTCACCCTCCAACGTAGTCACGAGCCGCGCAAACTCTCGCAGTGTAAAGGTCTTCCTCAGCAGCGATGGCGCCATCTCGACGACCCGTTTGCGATGCTCGCGAGTGAGCGTCAGTACCAAGTCTTGATCCTGGAGAATGGACTCTTCGAGCTGCCGGGCGCGAAATCCTTCTGGATTGCCGTCGAACACCCGGACTAGGCCCGCAACTTGTGCGTCAATGGGTGAGCCCACCCGGGCGGCGGTGCCCGCACTGGAGATTTCAAACTCGCCAGGTGCGGTGCAGTCGAAGGCGCCTTGTAATAGCCGCTCCACCATTGGAGAGCGGCATATGTTGCCGGTGCACACGGCGAGTATGCGGAACGGGGGATCCAGCGTCATTGTTAATATTCCTCGTTTATCACGCCGGGTGAGTGTAGGGCCCGACATCAGTACCAAAGAGTGCCCACCTAGCGTACCTGCGTGAGCCCGCGATATGTGTCGCTACATCCAAGACGTCTGGTGCACGGACGGTGGTCCTCCGGCGTCCCAAGCGAGCGGCGAGGTGCGGTGTCCGCCTGTGCCCACTTCAGCTATCGCAGTGCGTTTGTACTAAATTCCGCCTTATTCATGGAACTGTGGTTGCGATGTCGAGCATGCGGGAGTCGCGCATGTGGTCGCGGTTGAGCGCAGACGTGGCCCAAGCAGATTAACGGCCTTCCGACGATCGAGCCGCCAGAGAGACTGCGGGTGAGTTGCACAGCGTTCCTTCGTCATCGGGCGTTGGTGTCCTTTAGCTTGCGGAAGGGAGTGATCCAAGGATGACGCTACTGAATCCCGAGAGACTTCCAGTGAGCGCAGGCTAGGACGAGTTGACGGTCGGTGAGGTTACGGCATCTGCCGGGGGTGACGCGCCGAGATCAGCATCCATGCGATGAAAGTGCCGCACACCGCACCAATGGTGTTGGCGAGCACATCGCCCAGTGTCGCAACCCGCTGCGGCAGCAGGAGCGCCTGCATTCCCTCAACGAGCAGTGAGAGCCCCAGTCCGACCAGTGGTCCGGCCCATCGCCAGCCGCGCGGGGCGAGGATGAACCAGAACAGGCCCAACGGAGCGAACATCAGCACATTGGAGAGGAACTCCACGGAGTTGTAGGTCACGGACGCGGGCAAACCGTGCGCGTGGAGGAACATCAGAGCCCTCTGAAGCAGTGGTGCGCCCGCACGGTCTATCGGCGTCGGCCACAGGACGATCACTGCGACCACCATGAGCCACGCCGCGCAGAGAGCTACGGCCGCGGTCCTGTGCCGCGAGGAGGGGAGTGACGCTGTGCTCACAAAAATGTCCTTTTCAGAAAAGCTCGTCAGCAGGCAGGGGAGTCGCTCCATTATGGCCGCCCAAGCCAACTGAACAGTTGACCCTCCGCACTCCTGTAGGATTGAGCGCGATGCCTAGGCGAGGGAGCGGGCCGGAGGAAGAATTATCCGGCCGTACTCCGTGATCGACGGTGGCTAGCGACTCTACTGGTTCCTAGACGACTGCCCCACGCGTGTTCCTTCTGCCCCGGCTTGAGTCCCAGTGCTCCCGCACATCGCGAAGAGCCGCAACCGTTCAGGAGAAACTATGTCCGAGCAGAAGCTCGCAGCACACGTCCGCACCGAATTCGGCAAGGGTTCGGCTCGCCAGGCCCGCCGCGCCAACATGATCCCCGCGGTCATCTACGGCCACGGCGCGGATCCCATCCACGTCCTGCTGCCCGCCAAGGCCACCACGCTGGCCGTCCGCACCCCTAACGCCCTGCTGACGCTGGACATCAACGGCGAGGACCACCTGGCCCTCGTCAAGGACATCCAGCGCAACCAGCTCAAGCGCATCGTCGAGCACCTCGACCTCCTGACCGTCCGCCGCGGCGAGAAGGTCCAGGTGGATGTCGCTATCCACGTCGAGGGCGAGCCCGCCGCCGACGTCGTCCCCAAACCTCGAGGCCAACACGGTCCTCGTCGAGGCCGACGCCACCGACCTGCCCGAGACCCTCACCGTCAGCATCGAGGGCCGCGAGGTCGGACAGCACGTCCACGCCTCCGACATCGTGCTGCCCCAGGGCGTCACCCTCCTGATCGAGGCCGACACCCTGATCGTCAACCTCGCCGCGCAGGAGGAGCAGGACCTGGGCGAGACCCCCGAGACCGACGCCGACGTCGAGGGCACCTCCGAAGGCGCGACGGCGGCCCACGCCGACGCCGACGCGGTCATCACCGACGCCGACGAGCAGTAAGTAGCACCGGTGTCCACTGGCACCTGGCTCGTAGCCGGGCTCGGGAATCCCGGGCCCGGCTACGCCGGCAATCGCCACAATGTGGGCCAGATGGTCCTTGATCTCCTCGCCGGTCGGATGGGTGGGCGCTTCACCACCTCGAAGGCGCAGGCCGTCACGCTCGAGGGACGGCTGGGCATCGGTGGTCCCCGCCTGGTCCTGGCCAAGCCCCTGACCTACATGAACACCACGGGCGGGCCGGTCTCCGCCCTTGCCCGGTTCCACGACATCGCGCCCGACCATGTCATCACTGTGCACGATGAGATCGACATCCCCTTCAATACCCTGCGGCTCAAGCTCGGCGGGGGAGAGGGCGGACACAACGGGCTGCGTGACATCAGCAAGGCACTCGGCACCAAGGACTATTACCGCGTGCGCGTCGGCGTCGGACGCCCACCCGGCCGCCAGGACCCCGCGGACTTCGTGCTCAAAGACTTCGGCACGGTCGAGAAGAAGGAACTGCCGTTCCTGCTCGACGCCGCCGCGGACGCTGTCGAAATCCTGATCCGCGACGGCATGCTCACTGCCCAGCAGAAGTTTCACGCCCCTGCGTAGGTGCCCGCGTGGAGACTTCCGCTGACGTCGTCTGTTTTGTGGACTAGGCCTGCAGAAACGAACCCTCTCGAGGCGCGTAAATCCTCGATGAGTACTAAGACAATCAGGGCGATGCGGCTCCGGGTCAGCGCCGTGGATAGAACAGGTGCAATCCCATTAGGGCGGTCAGCTGGGATTGCGACCTCGGAGATCACTACGATCGAGATCAAGAGCACTAAAGCCTGACCGTCGTGAGGACTAGTCCTCCTCAAATCATGGCTGAGAAACAGCTGATGTATCGCTGTATGGTTCGCGAGAATCAATTTCAGGAGAATGACGACCTCGGCGCCTTAATACACCGCGCTCCGCATCTCGCTGCGCTGAGTGCAACGATTGCCAGGGCGACCGTGGGCAGCAAGGTATGTCGACCGGCTCGCCGCGATCCTCGAGCGCAAATACCTCAGGGGTACTTGCATCGCGTCAACACCTCTAGGCGTGGACGGGAACGTCTGGGCTCATACAGGGCTACGTGGCGAGCAGGGCACAGGCATCGCGGACCATACCCTTGATGTGGACAGAACCGTCTACGTTACGCTGCTGGACCAAATGGGAGGCCGCTCCGGGCAGGCCTACGCAAAGAAGCTCACGGACGAGGCTCCGGCTTCACGGCCGGCCTCGGGGCTGCGGCATCGGGTCCGTTCCTTGAATACACCAACGCCATCCGCGACGAACTCGCTAAAACGATCACTGTCCTGGATTCGATCCCCGGGGTAAAGGTCGGCCTGGCCAAGGTCTACGAGGTTTGACGCCGCCTTCAGCAGGACACCCAGGGGGCACCGGGGCGGCAAGAGCGTTCCGGTCTACCGGATCCAAGGGGCGTCGCAATGAGGGGCCGAGGACCTCACTGACAGGAAAGTCCCGTTGCTCGATGCCGAGCCCAGCATCGGCGATCCCGGATACGAAGTTACGCAGGGCTGGCGGCTGGGCTCGATCCATCTGGCCAAGTCAGACGGGACAAGTGTAACCACCGGGATACTCACGGCAGTCCCGACCTGCCTTATCCCCGAAGTAGCCTGCCTCGGTCGCACTCTTTCGCAGTGGAAGTTCCCAGTATTGGACTACTTCAACAACACGGGTGCGTCCAAAATGGCTCCGAAACCGTCAACTGCTTCATCGAAACCTCCCGTCAAACCGCCATAGGCTATCGCAATTTAACTAACTACAGGCTCCGCTAGCTATTCGCAGCCAGCGGCCAGTGTCACTACCGCGCAAACCGAATCAACAACCCCAAACCCGAATGGGCCCCTGTTCGCAGTGCTGAAACACGTCTCGTTGTTCCTAGATGAACTCCGCCATGCGCCAATCCACCCAGTTTGTGCCGGGTACCCATCATGCGGGTAGGTGTGTCCGAATTTAAATTCGGCTTGCCGTAACGAGCCCGGGTTCTTCACCGGTTCGTGTCCAGCAAGACAGAAGCTAATATTTGGGGGCCTTGTAGCGATCTGGTGTGGCAGCTCGCCGTGCGCGGGCAATTAAACTACGAGTAGCCTCAGTCTTCTGCTCGGTAAGTTCGCCGAACAAGTAAGAGGCAAAACCAATGGCCAGTATCACCGCTGCCGCCATCGCCATATGCGGCAGGTCCATCGGCCACCGGCCCTCATGCAAGGGCACGATCAGCGCCGCAAGGAACACAACTAGGGGCATATGGATGGCATAGAACGAGTAGGAGAACTTGGCTGTGTAGGAGACTGTCGAGAGAGCACGTCCTGCCGCCCCTCGGAACTCGACGTCGCGGACGAATACCAAGACCAGGAGCGCCGCGGCAATAGCTGTTAGCCATGCACCAAGCCTCAGGGGCAACGTTGTCTCGTGGGAAAAGATCATGGTTCCCACCGTGAGGAAGACAGCGGAGGACCGTGCGCCCAACAGCTGGCTCGGTCTCATCGCCTCCAGCATCGCACTAATTCGATTCCTGTTGGCAGCCACGAGGGCTCCTAGGAGCCATGCAGGGAAGAGCAAGAGGACCTCGGTTCCGCTAATCGCTGCTCCTGCGATCAGAATAGTCACGGCGGCGACCCTAGCTTTCCAGGTCGCGCTGCGACGAAAAGCAATCAGGAGCGCTGGAAAGAGCAGGTAGTACCAGAACTCAAATGCCAGGGACCAGAGCGGACCGTTTGTGCCGAAGTATGGCACGTGGATCGATTGCACGAATGCGAGGTTACCGATGAAAGTGAGCGTGGAGTAGGAAGCGTCCGCTGGTATCCCCACGTACTTCGCTCCCTGAATGTACACGTCAGAGTCAGGGAAAAGCCGCCGACCAATTTGGTCTACGACGGCGGTCAAGACAAGCGCAGGAAGCAGAACAAGCCAAAGCCGAGTCAGTCGGCTGCTAGCGTACGAAGACCATGAAAAGGTTCCCGTCTTCATCCTCGACATGGCGCTCAGTCCAACCCAGTAACCGCTTAGAACAAAGAAGACGATGACGGCCTGCGATCCAAGACTTGTTAGTGCGTAGAGAACCGCGGTAATGGGCCCCTGCTCAGCGGTGGCATAGTCCTCGAAAAATAACAGCCGCACATGGCCCAGCACAACCAACAGCGCCGAAACCGCTCGGACCACATTCAAGACCTTGTTCTCGGCTGTCCGAGCACTCTTATTTCCCACAGGTGAATACTATTCCACGATTCGCGTTCAACGGGTCGTCGGCCTAGCGTCGTCGCGTCCCGCCCCTGCCGGCGGATGAACGGTTTTGGTTGGTCGGCAGCGGACCACACCTGTCAGAAGACACGAAGTGCCGCGATCACTAAGCTTTCGGTTCCGATACATAGCAATACGAGGCATGCATATGACATTCGCTGTGCACTCGTCGGTCGATGCCAAGCGCGGGCGGATTGGTCAACTTGGTGCCCTAGTTTTCAATCCGCATTCGTCTGCCGCAGGTATCGGTCGACGCGCTTCCGGACGAGATCCATCTTCGAAGTTTAGGGAGCTTTCCGTAAGCTTGAGCAACTGCTTGTCGCGGACAACTCCTTCCCGTCTTTGTGCGGTCCAGTTGAGGTCGGACGTTTCACCGCCCCCTCTACTATGCCTACCGAGTAGACCAACGACGGGTTCAATCGGCCGGCCGAGCCCATCACCGGATGATCGACCGTGGTGACACAAAATACGCCAACGCGCCCCAACGCCCGAGGCAATGAAACCTTGCTCGCGCTCGCCAGGGCCGGAGACCTCGCTAGCGGAACTCCCTACTTCGGTGTCCTCGGGCTCAGCCGCACCGGAAGCACGGCCACTTTGAGCCGGGTCAGAATCGCAGAGATCGGCATCGCAGAGTAGCTTGTGAGCCTATTCCGCGGTCGGCTGGCCATCTCCGTCAGACACCGGGTCGGAGGGCCTAGGTGTTCGGACGGTGGATCCTCCTAAGCTGAAGGTCGCTCTATGCCTTCGCGAGTCTCAGGACCCGGTCACTGGCCTAGGTATACGCTCCTCGATGACTCTCTCATAAGTGTGGCGGGACAACACGATGGCCGAATAGTTCTTTTCCGCGTTCAAGAGCGGGCGCGTTTTCCGGCCGAGCGCGACGAAGAAACAGGCCCGACGCCATGTCATCGCCCACGTCAAAGGCTTCTACAACAGCTGTCACCGGTACTCCAGACCCATATCCCGGCGCGTCAAACTGGCCCCGACGGCTGCGAACAACTGGTCCCGGCCGCGTTGCGACAACCAACACCCCACTACTCGAGGTCACCGCAGCAGCCCAAATCGACCTCACCACGCCGACAATTCGTGTGTCGGCAGACGTGTCTGCATCAGTGGTTGTCCCCAAACGCGCCTCCTCTAGCTCAGCCTGAAGCACCAAGGAGGAAGAGCTGTCCCATTTTGGGAAGTAGTTTCAGCGGTCGTTGACACCGACGCGCCGTCTTTGCCGATTGAGCGATCGCGCTACGCCGCCAGCGTATAGTTCAGTCAAACGCCTCTCGGGGACGGATGGATGTGAGTACATCGAGCAAGCCGCGGGAATCCTGGATTGACTGTCTTCGCGGGTTGGCAATCCTCCTTGTGATTGCTGATCACAGCGCGATAGCGACTGCCCAGCGGCTGGGCTCGGCTCCCCACATAGTGGAAGCCTTGAACGATGCCGCAAATCCGTTCCGGATGGCGACGCTGATGTTCCTGTCGGGGATGCTGCTCCCACAGTCTCTGAGGAAAACACGACGGCAGTACTTCTGCGGCAAGTTTTCTCACATTGCCTGGCCCTACCTGCTTTGGTCCTGCATCATCCTCGGTGTTTACAGCCTTGGATATTGGATACAGGGCACCCAACCGCTCGGGCTCGGAATGTTCCTGCGCATCATTTACTCCCCCCCTACTCTCTTGTGGTACCTGGCATATCTTCTAGTCTTCTACCTCATCGCCGCCTGGCTCAGCTGTCGGTTGAAGGTGTTGCTGATACCTCTTACCATGATTGCCTCTGGTCTCGTCGGTGGAGACGCTTCATGGCAATCCATGCTCTACCTATTCGGCTTCTTCCTGGCCGGAGATATGGCCGCTAGGACTCGTGCAAAGTGGGAAGCTTTCATGACAAACCCGGCAGCCCTGGCAGCAGGAGCGTTGCTCGCTGTTCTAGCGGCCGCTGTCTCTGCCGCAGGGGGAGAAGTCCGGTATCAAGCGATTTGGGCGGTGCCGGTTGCCGGCGGCATCTTCGTCGCCATCCCGATTGCGAAAGCATTGGCGACCACGAGAGTTGGGCAACTTGTGGCCGGAGAAGGCAGGGACTCAATTGTTTACTACGTTACCCACGCTGTCGTGGTGCTTATTCTTGCTGAGTCCCTAGCGGCTATCGGTGTCTCTAGTACGTGGGCAATTTACCTCGTGTGCTTCATTTCAGCACTAGCTGTCGGGTGGATAGCGTTGCGATGCGCCCGGCGCAGCGCGGCCGTCGAATGGGCCTTCAGGCTACCCCTGGTCAGAGTCAGGGTTTGAATCTCTCACCGCCGAAGCACGAGGCGACAGTGGCCCAATTTCGGTCCTACGCCAGCACAGAATCCGCCGAATGGACCTGCTGACTACCCATTCGACGTGGCGCTGAACGGAGGTGCCAACCTAGTGCCGTGGGCGTCGTTTAAGCGAGGGTGCATGTCCGGGAGCGTCAAAGTATATGCCAGCCCAGTGAGAACGAATACGAAAGTAGCGTCGCCAGCCGGCTGAGACAGCAGGAGCGTGATGAAGATAAGTGCGATAGGCGCAAAGGTTAGGTGTTTCGCGGGATGTCCCAAGCGGGACACGAACAGGGTCCCTGTCACCAGCAAGAAGTAAGGGATGCCGAGTAGCGCAAGCGCAGCAATAAGGTTGATTGCTGCTTGAGATCCGGCTTCAGCACCTCCGAATGGGTGTTCGGTGAGTGCCGCTAGGCCTAGTCTCATCGCCTCGGTCCTGTCGCCAAGCGATTCAGCATTTACGGTCTGCTTACTTGCCAGCCCTACAACTGGTGCAGCGACGGCCACCCAAACCGCGATGGCTAGTGCGCTCGTTTTGAACAAGAACCCGAGGAAGTGGGTGAAGAGGTCTCCGCTCTTCGGCTTACGGGCGAACCAAGCGAGGATCAGGACCACGACGAAAGCTCCAAACCCGGCGGTGGAGAAAGTGCCGAGAAGGCCGACGAGTAGGACAGCTTGACCAGGCCATCGAGGACGCCCGAGGCGCGGCCAGAGCAGCAGCGCCAATCCTGCGTGTAGAGCCATCCACCCAGGTTCGCTGCCCAACCCTGTGAACCGGGGCAGGTGAAGATTGGGCAAATTCAGTACACCGATGCTGGGAGTGAACGGGAAGAATAGTGTTCCGGCCCCAAGGACATTACTGATTGGGAAGGTCGCCAACGGGAGGGCGCCAACCCCGAGCACCGTCCAAGTCACTACGGTCACGGCATACGATGTGCACAGGGCAAGCATGATCCATACGAAACCGCGTCCAACCATCCGTCTACGCGCTGGATCCGCGAGAACCACGCCGATGGCTGCCACCGTGAGTACCGTCGTTACGAATCCCTGAAGAATAAGCGTCACCGAGGCGTAGCGACTGAAGATGGCAGCACTGAGCAGTAGCCATACCGTCGTCAGAATCATCCCTACTACAATGAACGTATAGCTGCGTGGGATGCGGGTCCTGCCGCGATCAGCAGTAAAGGCAATGAGAGACGCTGCGACACATATCGCTGTTCCCAGAATGGCGTAGCTCTCGCTCAGTACGTTCGGGCGCATCAATGGGAGCGCTGCGAGGACGAGAGCCGAGGAGAGTGCGTTTGGATTCCTGCTTGCGATCACGAAGAGGACTATCGTCCCAACGAGGAGCGGAAGTGCCATGGGCTGCTGAGTAGCTGCCGCGGTAGCGGCAGCTACGGCGACACCGGCTACCGCGTAGAGGCCGAGGGTCCCGCGGGTCATGCGGGGGTCGCGACCTGCATCGTATGCCTGGGTAGGGGTGCTTGCGTCATTTACGTCCCTTGCTAGAGTCAACAGTTTTCAGAAGTGGCACTTAGGCCACTTGTGCCGACTACGCAGCCGCTTTTAGCTTCGCTGCTAGTGCTTCAAAAATCGTCCGGTGTCCGACGTCGGACGGATGCACGCTATCGTCCGAGACAAGCTCTGGGGCCCCCTGCAACGGCTGACCAATATCTAAGAAGGTTCCGCCGACGGATTCCACAGAGTCGCGTACAACCTCAGTTAGGTCGGAAATAGCTGCGGGGGCTACGTCGTCGTCCCATAAGGGGTTCACCGCATAGATGGTCACGTTAGGCAGCGCCGCCCGAAGGCTTGAGTAGAAGTCGCGGACTGAGGTGTGAACTTGGTCTGGCGACTCCACGCGGAGGTCATTGCGTCCCCCTGCAACGAGGACCATCGTCGGCTTCGCGGCGGCCACCTCGTCGATCATCTCGGGGTATGAGGGGCAGTAATCGAGACCGCATGCTGCCCGCCCGTTCATTCCCGCTACGAGATAACCAGTTCCCCCGCGAGCGAGGTTTACCTCTTTCCAGCCCAACTCCCTAGAAAGGAGATAAGTCCAGTTGTTTGCCCCAGATGACGCACCAGCACCAGCGGAGTATGAATCGCCAATGAAAGCTACTACCGGTTCCGGGTTGGTGGTCTGTTCGAGCGAAGGTATGGGCTTCGGAGTGTAACTACTGGCTTCCGCAACCGCCTGAGCCACCCGTTCTTGCTGCACCAAGTGTAGGGCGCCAAAAACAAAAGCGACGGCGACGACTCCACATGCTAGCGCGACGGCCTTCAGTCGGCGCGATATCGAGGGACGGCGCTTTTTCTTGCGGACGGACGACACGGAAAGCTTCCTAAGGTAGTGAGACCAAAACTGCCCCAATACTAACCGTACGAAAGGGGGTAGCATGCACCGGAACAGCAGGGGCTAGGGTGCGACGTGCCACGCCCTTGCAGGGTGCTAAAGGTTCGTGCATGTCTCAGCAGTCCCCTCAGTCAGGACCGGGACATGAAACCAATCTGGGCCGGGCGGCGACGAGAAGGCATTTGGATTCACCGTCCGGAATACGTCCTGACCTACAGGACAGGCGCGCGTCGTTGAACCTGATGTAGAACCCGTTTGTTGTCCGCCGTGACGGGTACGGCCCCGTCCCTCTGGCGCTCGGAGGTACTCGCTCCAGCGCGAGGACTACTTATCCCGGAGCGCGGCCCCACTGCGATAACGCGCCATCGTCGAGTAGTATTCGGCGAAACGACCCGGTCGACGACGCGACGGTCGGGGCGGATGCCTGGCCTGGCCAGGAAGGCTGGAGGGGGAACTGGCTATGGATCTGCTGACCGACAAGGGGGGACCCGCCGTCATGAATGGCGACTACACGGGTGCCTGGCCTCTACTGGGGCGCTCCGAGGAGACCACCGCGATCCTGGCGGGGCTCGCCGCGACCGGCTCGGCCGGCGTGCTGATCGTCGGTGCATCGGGAGTGGGCAAGACGGCGCTCGGCCGCGCGGCGGCAGCGCAGCTGGAGGGCACCACGCAGGTGATCCTCATTCGTGGCTCGGCCGCCATGACCACCACGCCCTACGGTGCGCTCAGCGTGCTGCTGATGGACGTGGACCCCGCCGACAGCGTCGAATCCCTCCCCATGCTGCAGTCGCTCCAGGCGGCCCTGCGGATCCGCGCGCGCAACCGTCCCGTCATCCTCATGGTGGACAACGTCCACCACCTCGACGATCCCTCCGTCCGGGTGCTGTCCTACCTCGCGGAGGTCGGCGCCGCCCGCCTGCTGGTGGCCTGTGACGGCCCCGCCCCGTCCTCCGCGCGCTTCTTCGATCTCTGGCGCAGCGGGCGGCTCGTCCGCGTGGACGTGGCCCCGCTGACCTTCGAGCGCACGCGCAGCCTCCTCGGGCAGCTGCTGGGCGCGCCCGTCTCCGGTACCGCCGCCGTCGAACTGTGGCGGGCTTCCCGCGGCAACCTGCGCTCCCTGCAGGCCGCCGTACGGGGCGATATCGCCCGGGGCGCGCTCACCCGCGACGCCGGAGCGTGGGTCTGGCACCGGGCCTGGGACGGCATCCCGGTGCAGGGCAACGACGGCGCCCCTACCGCGCTGACGGCCCTGTCCGAGCGCGCCCGGCAGGCACTCGACGTCGTCGCCGTCGCCGCCCCGGTGCCCCTCGACGCGCTCCTGCCCTCCTGTGGCGCCGAGATCATCGACGAACTCGAGCAGGCGGGGGTGTGCGTGGTCGACCCCGAGGCACCGCACGCGGTCACAGTGGTGAACGGGGTGATCGGCGACCGCCTGCGCGGAGCACTGGCCGCCAACCCGCTGCCCGCGTTCCTCGAACGGCTGAGGGGCCTCGACGACGGCGGCCACCTGCCGGTCCCGGCCCGCCTGAACCTGCTGCGCTGGTTCCTCGACGCCGAGGTCCCGCTGCAGGACGGCTACCTCCGGGGCGTCGCGCGGGCCGCCAACGACGCCGGCGAGCCGCGGGTCGCACTGCTGGCCGCCGAGCACCTCGCGGACATCGACCCCGCGGACCTCGTGCAGGTCCGGACGTGCCTGGAGCGGCTCCGGTTCAGCGAGGCGGGCGCCGTCCTCGGCCGGATCCTGACCGGCGACGCGACGCCGTCGGACCCGGCCCGGTCAGGCGGGTCGGACCCGGTCACCGTCGAGGGGGTCGCCCATGAGGGGCGCTTCCGCGACGTGCTGGACCTCACCGGAGCGGAGGTGCATCGCAACCAGCCGAAGCCCCTGGACATCGAGAACACCGCGCGGCTCGTCCTGGCCCGGAGCCTCACGGGGACCGGCCCAGGGGCGAAGCGCAGCCTCGCCCGGCTCCACGGCGCCGGCCTGCCCGTACCCACGGGGACCGCAGGGCGCCTGCTGCAGGAGAGCGGGTTCGCCGCGTTGGTCTACGAGGGCTACCTCCAGGACGCCCTGCTCCTCACCGGCGCTCCCACCCTCGCGGCCGGGCAGTGGGAGGACCCCTCGGTCGCGGACACCCTCACCGGGACCGCGCTGGCGGCCCTCGGGCACGGGGAAGCCGCGCTCGCGGTGATCCTGCCCGCCGTCGAGCAGTTGCGGGTGGACAACCGGAGCGGCCTGCTGCCCCTCGCCGAGGCCGCCGCGGCCTACGCCTCGGCCCTGCGGGACGGCCAGGACGCCGACCGGCCGGGCACGAAGCACAGCAGGGACTCGGCCTCGGCGGAGCACCTGCCCTGGATGCACCGCTCCATGATCGTGCTCCTCCACACCCTCGCGGACGCCCTCGTGTCGGACAGCGATGCCGCCGCACGCCGCTTCGTCGTCCTTGCCGCTGCCCAGCGGCAGGCCGGCAATGCCGGCGCGGAACTGCTGCTGCGGATGCACGCCGTCCGGCTCGGCCAGCAGTCCCAGGCCCCGCTGCTGCTGGACCTCGCACGGGGCATCGACACGCCCCTCGCCCGGGCCGCCGAGCTCCTGGCGCGCGGCGTCGCCGCCCGGGACCCCCTCATCCTGCTGCAGGCCGCCGAGTCCGCCTTCGGGTTGGGGCACCTGGACCTCGCCGGGTCCGCGGCCCTGATCTCCATGCGCCTCCACGACGCCGACGACGAGCCGCTGCACTTCATCCGGGCCGAGCAGATCTTCCGGCGCACCAGCGTCCCCCGCCGGAACGCCAGCGCGCGCCGCATCCTCACCGACCGGGAGCGGGCCTTCGCCCGCATGGCGGCCCGCGGTGCCACGAACAAGGAAGTCGCCGCCGCCCATCACCTCTCCGTCCGCACCGTCGAAGGGCACATCCTGAAGGCCATGGCCAAGCTCGGCGTCTCCAGCCGCACCCAGCTCTCCACGGTGTTCACGCAGTGAGCGGGCTCCGGGACGCAGCCCACCTGCTCGTCGGGCGCGAGGACCAGTTCGCCCGCGTGGTCACGGAGCTCGGCGACCACGCGACCTCCGGCGTCCTGCTGCTGGGCCCGTCCGGCATCGGCAAGACGGCCCTCGCCGCGGCCGTCGTCGCGCAGCTCACCGAGGGCACCCGGGTGCTCCGGGTCCGCGGCAGCGCCGTCCTCGGAGCGGTGCCGTACGGCGCCTTCTCCGCCTGGCTCGCCGGCCTGCCACCCGAGGAGATGACGCAGCCCGTCGCCGTCCTGCGGCGCGTGGGCCAGGCACTCGGCGGTAGCGCGCAGCCCGGCGCCGACCTCCCGCTCCTCGTGGTCGACGACGCCCACGATCTCGACCCGGGGTCCGTGACGCTGATCGCGCAGCTCCTGGGCATGCGACGGGCACGCGCGCTCTTCCTCGCCCGGCCGTCGCACGGCCTGCCGCAGGGCCTCGACGAACTCGTGGCCGACGGCATCGTGGCGACCGTCCCGGTGGGGCCGTTGACGCTCGACGACGTCGAGGAGCTGTGTGCCGCACTCCTCGGCGGGCCCGTGGGCGCCGGACTCGTCCACACCGTGGAACACCTGACCCGCGGCAACCCGCTGTTCATCCGCCTCTTCGTGCGCGACGGCCTCACGCGCGGGTTCATCACCGAGACCGACGGCGTCTGGCAGACGGCCCGTGAGCTGCCGCCGCTCGGGGTGCACCTCACGGACCTCGTCGCCGCGGACCTCGGCCTGCTCGACCCCGCCCAACGGGACGCGCTGGAACTCCTCGCGGTGGGTGGCCCGCTGGCCGGCGATCAGGCGCGGGAGTCCATCGGCCACACCGTGCTGCAGCAGCTGCTCGGCGACGGGTGGATCCGGGCCCGCGACGACGGCGCGCTGCTCGTGGAGCACCCCCTGCACGCCGAGGCGCTGCGAGCCTCGATCCCGACGGCACGCCGGGTGATGCTGCAGCGCCGCATCCTCGAGGCCGTGACCACGCCGCCCCGCGACATCGAGGAGCTCCACCACCGGACGGCGCTGGCCCTCGAGGCCGGAGCCCCCCTCGACGACCGGATCCTCCTGGCCGCCGCCACCAGCGCCAACCGCTCCGCCGAGAGCGGGTTCGCCGTCCGGGCGGCCAGGGCCATCACGTCGCCGGACCTCGCGCGCCGGCGCCTCGTGGAACTGGCCTGGGCCCGGGTCAACAGCGGCCGGCTCGACGAGGCACTCGACCTCCTCGGCGACGCCCTCGAGGCCCCCGCCCCGCCCGACGTCCTCCGTGCCGGCACGCTGCTCACGCTCGAGGTGAGGATGCGCGGAGCCGCGTCCGCCAAGGGCATGGACGGCGACGTCGACCGCTGGGAGCAGTCCCTCGCCGATGCCGTGCCGGCGCCGGCGGACCTCCGGCTGGTGGCCGTGGGACGCAGCATCGCGTCTCTCGCCGTCGACGACGCACCCTTCGACGCCGTCGCGCTCCAGGCGGTGGCCGACGACGACGCCGCTTCGCCGGCGGCGCGCATGGCGGCGCTCCTCCCGCTCGCGGTCTTCTCCATCGGCTCCGGCAGGCCGGTCGAGGCTGCCCGCCTCGCCCGGCGGGCCCTGGACCTCGTCGGCACGGACCCGGACACCGTGGCCTACCGCAGCCACGCGCTGTGCCTGGAGCTCCTGGCGCTCGCCGCCGCAGGGGAGTGGGACCAGGCACGCTCCACCGCCGTCGCCCGGCTCCGGCGGGACGCACGCCGCACGCACTTCGTGGCCGGGTGGCTGGACCTGCTCGACGGCATGCGCGCGCTGCGGGAGGGCCGCTTCCCGACCGCGCAGTCCCGCCTGCGCCTCGCGGTACAGGCCCTGCGCACCGCGGACCACCTCCACATCCTGCCGTGGATCACCGGGCTGGCCGCCTACGCCGCCCTCCTCGCCGGCGACCACCGGCAGGCCGCCCTCCTGGTGGAGCAGGACCCCGCGGAGGCCACGCGTGGCACCCGCCTGGCCCGCCTGCTGGGCGGGGTCTATGCGGTGGCCGTCACGGCGGTCCTCGAGACCGACGTCGAGGGCATCCCCCGGCTGGTGCGGCTGGCTGACGAGGCCGAGGACGCCGGACTCCCGCTCGTGGCGGCGACGGCACTGGACCAGGCACTCGTCATGGGCGACCGCACGCTCTTCACGCGGCTCGCCGCACTCACCGGGACCTTCGATGGCAGGGAGCAGGCGCTGCTCCACGACTTCGCCACGGCCGGCGCGGCCGGAGATGCAGAGCAGCTCCTCGAGGCGGGCGACGCCGCGCTCGCCGCCGGCTACCGGCCGCTCGCCGCCGCGAGCTTCGAACGTGCGCGGGAGGTGTACGAGAAGCGGCGCGAACCGACCGCCGCACGCCGTGCCCAGAAGAAATTCGCCGCCGCGAGCGCAGGCTTCGAGGGCTCCGCCACCACGGAGGCCGTCCGCCTCCCCGCGGCCGTGCGGCTCACCCCCCGGGAGATCGCCGTGGTGACCCTCGTGCTGCAGGGGCTCACCAACAAGGAGATCGCGGACCGCCACGGGACGTCGGTGCGCACGGTGGAGGGCCACCTCTACCGCCTCTTCATGAAGTTCGGCATCAGCCGGCGCGAGGACCTCCACCTGTTCGCGCAGGGAACTTAGGTCCCACTGGGGTGCCGCGCAGCGCATCCGGTGGCACGATTAGAGCAGAGAATCCTTGCGTAATTGCCGCGAGGACTGCTGACCGATCCGAGGAGTTCCCAGTGCCCGTGGTTGAAACGCCCGTCACGCTCACGCCGTCCGGCGCCGTGCTGACCGACGCCGTGCTGACCGACGCCGAGGTGCACCGCATCCGCAACGACTTCCCGATCCTCGGTACCGAGGTCAACGGCAAGCCGCTGATCTACCTCGACTCGGGGGCCACCTCGCAGAATCCCCTGAGCGTGATGGAGGCGGAGCAGGAGTACTACGAGCAGCGCAACGCCGCCGTGCACCGCGGCGCGCACACGCTCGCCGTCGCCGCCACCGACGCCTACGAGGATGCCCGCACCGCCGTCGCCCGCTTTATCGGCGCCCGTACCAGCGAACTCGTCTGGACCTCCAACGCCACCGAGGGCATCAACCTCGTGGCCTACGCGATGTCCAACGCCGCCCTCGGCCGCGGGGGAGAGGCCGCGCGCCGCTTCGCCGTCGGGCCCGGCGACAGCATCGTGGTCACCGAGATGGAGCACCACGCCAACCTCATCCCCTGGCAGGAGCTCGCCGCCCGCACGGGCGCGGAGCTGCGCTTCCTCCCGGTGGGCGACGACGGCGCCCTGCGGCTCGAGGACGCGGCCGCCGTGATCACGCCCGGCACGAAGCTCGTGGCGTTCTCGCATGCCTCGAACGTGCTCGGCACCATCAACCCCGTGGCCGAGCTCGTGGCGCTCGCGCAGTCCGTCGGCGCCCTCACGCTGCTGGACGCCTGCCAGTCCGTGCCGCACCTGCCGGTGGACGTGAAGAGCCTCGACGTGGACTTCCTCGTCTTCTCCGGCCACAAGATGCTCGGCCCCACCGGGATCGGGGCGCTCTACGGGCGGGCGGAGCTGCTGAACGCCATGCCGCCGTTCCTCACGGGCGGGTCCATGATCACCACCGTCACCATGGAGCGCGCCGAGTACCTGCCCTCGCCCAACCGCTTCGAGGCCGGGACCCAGCGCATCTCCCAGGCCATCGCCCTCGGCGCCGCCGCGAACTACCTCGCCGAGACCGGCATGGCCCGCGTCGAGGCGTGGGAATCAGCCCTCGGCGCGCGGCTCGTGGAGGGCCTCGACGCCGTCCCCGGCATCCGGGTCCTCGGGCCGAAGGCGGGGGAGCCGCGCATCGGGCTCGCCGCGTTCGACGTCGACGGCGTGCACGCCCACGACGTGGGGCAGTTCCTCGACGACCGGGGTATCGCGGTGCGGGTGGGCCACCACTGCGCGCAGCCGCTCCACCGGCGCTTCGGCCTCACCGCCACCACGCGCGCCAGCACCTACCTGTACACCACCACGGACGAGGTGGACGCCTTCCTCGAGGCCGTCGCCCAGGTCCGTCCTTTCTTCGGAGCGCAGTAGATGAGCACCGGCCTCGAACAGCTGTACCAGCAGATCATCCTCGACCACGCGAAGGCGCGGCAAGGCTCCCCGCTGCAGGAGTACGCCGGCGCGGGCCGCGTGGGCGAGTCCCACCAGCTGAACCCGGTGTGCGGGGACGAGATCACCCTCCGCGCCGGCGTCGCCGACGGCACGGTGGACTCCGTGAGCTGGGACGGCGCGGGCTGCGCCATCTCCATGGCCTCGGCGTCCGTCCTCACCGACCTCGTGCAGGGACTGCCGCGGGACGAGGTCATCGCCCTCGTGGACGCGTTCCGCGAGGTGCTGCGCTCCCGCGGGCGGATCGAGGCGGACGAGGAGGTCCTCGGCGACGCCGCCGCGTTCTCCGGCGTCTCCCGGTTCCCCGCGCGGGTCAAGTGCGCCATGCTGGCGTGGGTGGCGCTCGAGGAGTCGCTGCTCGCCGCCAACGCCTGACCGCGGCCTGCCGGACCCGGCGGCTGCGCAGCTGTCACACCCGGAACGGTGGCGTGCGCGCCGTCATCCTGCGTCTCACGGAGCCGGTGCGGGTCCATCGACCGGGGCCGGTGCCATACTCGTCGCATGCGTGGCACTCCAGCCCTCGTTCCCCTCGCAGTACCCCTCGCAGCAGCAGCCCTGCTGCTGGCTGGAAGCTCCGCCTCCATACCCCCGCAGGTCGCCGCGCCCACCCCCGTCTCCGTGGCGGCGGTCGCGCCCCAGGAGGACATCACGCCGGTGATCGGGCAGGTGCTGAGCACTCCGCGGGCGGTGCCGACGACGGACGGCCGCGTGCACATCGCCTACGAGGTGCACCTGAGCAACGTCAGCGATCAGACCGCGACCGTCGAGTCCGTCGACGTGCTCGACGAGAGCGGCTCCTCCCTCGAGCGCCTCGACGGCGACGACGTCGTCCCGTGGATGCGGGTATCCGGCGCCACCGCGCCGGGCCGGGTGCTCGGGCCCGGACAGGGCGCACTCCTCTGGCTGGACGTCGTCGTCGACCCGGGAGGCGCGCTGCCGGCATCGCTGCACCACGACGTCACCTTCGGGCTCGACCCCGGCGCCCCGCCGATCATCCCGAACCGGCTGACCTCGCGGTTGGCCCCCACGGAGGTGGACGCCGCGCCGGCCGCGGTCATCAGCCCGCCCCTGGAGGGCGCAGGCTGGCTCAACGGGAACAGCTGCTGCGAGGTGACCCCGCACCGCGGCTCCGTCATCCCGCTCAACGGGGCGCTGCATGCGCCCGAACGGTATGCCATCGACTACGTCCGGCTCGATGACAAGGGCTTCTTCCGCACCGGTCCGGCCGACCAGCTGGGCAGCTACCCGTACTTCGGCGCGGACATCCTCGCCGTGGGCGACGGCCCGATCGTGTCGATGCGGTCCGATCTGCCCGAACAGACCCCCGGCGCCGATCCCAGCGGCCTGCCGCTGGACGAGTACGGCGGGAACCACATCGTGCAGGACCTCGGCGACGGCGTGTACGCGTTCTACGCCCACCTGCAGCCGGGCAACCCGCTCGGGCTCGAGGTCGGCCGGCAGCTCGAGGCGGGCGAGAGAATCGGCCTGCTCGGCAACAGCGGGAACTCGGACGCACCGCACCTGCACTTCCAGCTCATGGATTCGCCCAGCCCGCTCGGGTCCAACGGGCTCCCGTTCGTCTACGACTCCTTCGCGCTCGCGGGGGAGGTGTCGCCCGAGGACCTGCTGGCGGCCGTCGCCGCGGGTGGACCGTTCACGCTCGACACGACGGACGCCGGCCCTGCCGAGGACCTGTACCCGATCTGGCTGGCCGTCAGCGACTACCCGTCGCCCTAGCGGTGACCCGCAGGACTGCCCTTCTACGCGGCGCGTGGGGGCTGCGGGATCAGGATGGTGAAGCAGGTGCCCTTGCCGCGCTCGCTCGTCACGGTGATGGACCCGCGGTGCTCGGCCACGATGGTCCTGGTGATCAGCAGCCCCAGCCCGACGCCGGGCACCGCCGTCGTGCGGACCGACGGCGAGCGGAAGAAGCGGTCGAAGATCTGGTGCAGGTCCTCCGTCTCGATCCCGATCCCCGTGTCCGCCACCTCGATGACCAGGCCGTCGTCGCGCCGGCGGGCATCCAGGGTGATGCTGCCACCCCTCCGGTTGTACTTGACGGCGTTGGTGAGCAGATTGTCGACGGCCTGCCCGAGGCGCACCGGGTCCACCACGGCGGGCAGGGACGACGGCGCCCGGTTCACCAGCCGCAGCCCCGCCCGCTCGGCCCGGACCCGCCCCGACGACGCCGCTTCCGCCAGGATCCGGCCCGCGTCCGTGGGGACCGGGTTCACCCGGAAGGACCCGGCGTTGATGGCGAGCAGGTCCTCGACGAGCCGCTCGAGCCGCACCGCGTTGCGCCGCGCCACCTCGAGGTAGCCGGCGACGCCGTCCGGCAGGTCCTCGTGGCGTTCGAGGGTCAGCTCGAGGTACCCGAGGATGGACGTCAGCGGTGTCCGGAACTCGTGCGAGACATTCGAGAGGAAATCGTCCTTGGCCTGCAGCGCGAGGACCAGTTCGGTCACGTCGTGGAAGGAGACGACCGTCCCGGTGAAGGTGCCGTCGTCGTCGTGCATGGCGTGGGAGGCGATACTCAGCGCGCGCTGGGAGCGCCCGGTGCCCACCCAGACCTGCTCGGCGTCGAGCTCCTCGCCGCGGATCGCCCGGGCCACGGGACGCTCCTCGGGCGGGACGGGCGTGATCCTGTCGGGGCCGAAGACCAGCAGCTCGGCCTCGTTCGGATCGTCGTTGCCGGGAGGCGCGGCGGCTGCATGGCCCTCCCGCTGCCGTGCGTTCATGAGGATGTCGTTGCCGTCCGCGTCGATCGCCAGGAGCCCCACGCTGACCGTGTCGAGGACGGTGCCGAGCAGGCGCTCGCGGGCACGGCCCGATTCCACGCTCTCGCGCAGCGCCGCCTGCGACGCCCTCAGCGCCTCCTGGCGCTGCCGGTTGTCCCGGGTGATCTCGCTGACGAACCAGGCGAGGCCGGTGAGCATCACGGGCAGCAGGATCGGGTCGATCAGGGCGTCGAAGGTCGGGTCGGCGAGGAGCACGAGCGGGAGCCAGACCACCGTGAGCGTCGCGACCGCCGCGATGGCCACGGCGGCGCCCGTGCCGACCCGGGAGGCCGCGATCCAGACGACGGGGAAGGCTGCCAGCAGTCCGATGCTGGGGAGGCTCTCGCCCGCCGCGGCGCGGGAGAGCCCGATGGCGACGAAGTCCACCAGGGGTACGAGGATCACCCAGCGGGTGGGGATCCGCGACCACGGCACGGTGCAGCACACGGCCAGGACGAGGAGGTTCAGCGCCCACCCGGCGACGAAGACGGGGATCGACAGGAGCTCGTCACGCTCGGCGAGGCCGTGCAGCGTCGCGAGGGTGAACGCGATCGAGAGCGCGAGCTCGCTGTAGATGATCCGGCGCCGGTGCCGGGAGCGCCGGGCACCCCGACCCGTTTCCATCAGGCTTCCCGTCATCGCTGCACCTCCCGCATGCCCATGGGAGGATCCTAGGCCGGTAGACTGGACAGAGGTGAGCCGGGAAGTCTGGTCGGCAGTTCCTTTGCCGACCCATCCTTGAGGACACCTTCATGACCAACACCCCACCTGTTCCCTCGCGTTCCTCCGTCCTCGGACGGGGGAGCTACCGCGAGACGCTCCGGATCGGCGAGATCCTGCGCAAGGAGACCGTCGGCGGCCTCCTCCTGGTCGCCGCAGCGGTGCTCGCCCTGGTCTGGGCCAACTCGCCCGCCTCCGAGAGCTACTTCGCGTTACGCGACCTGCGGATCGGGTACGCCCCCTGGCACCTGGAGCTGAGCCTCGGGGCGTGGGCGTCCGACGGCCTGCTGGCGATCTTCTTCTTCCTCGTGGGACTGGAACTCAAACGCGAGTTCGTGGCCGGGGACCTGCGCCAATTCAGCCGGTCCGTGGTGCCCATCGCAGCGGCAGCGGGAGGGGTGGCGGTCCCCGCCGTCCTCTACGCGCTCGTGAACCTCGGCAACCCGGAGGCGCTGCGGGGCTGGGCGATCCCGACCGCGACGGACATCGCCTTCGCCGTGGCCGTCCTGGCCATCATCGGCTCGCACCTCCCGAGCGCCCTGAGGATCTTCCTGCTCACCCTCGCCGTGGTCGACGACCTCATCGCGATCACCATCATCGCCGTGTTCTACTCCGGCGACCTCGCCGTCGGGCCGCTGCTGCTGGCCCTGGTGCCCCTGGCGGTCTTCACGGTCGTGGCCCAGCGTCACCGCCGGTTCTTCGGCACCCGGCCCGCCGCGGCCTGGTTCATCCTCCTGCCCCTGGGCGTCGTCACCTGGGCACTCGTGCATGCCTCGGGCATCCACGCCACGGTGGCCGGCGTGCTGCTGGGCTTCGCCATCCCGGTGATCCGCTCGCAGGCCAGCGGCGGCCCGACGGCGGGTCCTGGCCTCTCGGAGGTGTTCGAACACCGGTTCCGGCCCATCTCCGCCGGCTTCGCCGTCCCGGTGTTCGCCTTCTTCTCCGCCGGTGTGTCCGCCGGCGGCTGGGGCGGACTGTTCTCGGCCGTCACGGACCCCGTGGCCGTCGGCATCGTCCTGGCCCTCGTGGTGGGCAAGCCCGTCGGGATCCTGGGGACCACCTGGCTCGTCACGAAGCTCACGCGGGCGTCCCTGGACCGCTCCCTGAAGTGGATCGACGTGTTCGGGGTGTCCCTCCTGGCCGGCATCGGCTTCACGGTGTCGCTGCTCGTCGCGGAGCTGAGCTTCGGACAGGGCAGCATCCACGACGACCACGCGAAGGTGGGCATCCTCACGGCCTCACTGCTGGCAGCACTCCTGGCGTCGTCGGTGCTGGTCCTGCGGAACCGGAGGTACCGTGCGGCCGAGGAAGCGGACGCCGTCGACGCGGACCAGGACGGCATCCCGGACGTGTACGAGCAGGACGGCCGCCCGTAGTCCGTCCTCGCGCGCCGGGGATTCCTGGCTAGGGATCAGCTCCCGGAGGCGAAGGGGCCCTCCAGTGCCGCCCACTGCAGCAGCATGATGGTCTTGGCATCGACGATGTCGCCGCGCCGGATGCCGGCCAGGGCGTCGTCGAAGCGCAGCTCGGTGACCTCGAGGTCCTCCCCGTCCGAGCGCAGGCCGCCACCGCGTCCGGACCTGTCGGCATCGGTGTAGGGAGCGGCGTAGAAGTAGAGCACCTCGGTGACGGAGCCGGGGCTCATGTAGGCCGTGAGGACGTGCTCCAGGGAACCGATGGTCACCCCGGTCTCCTCCTCGGCTTCCCGGCGGATGGCGGTGGCGGGGTCGTCCTCGTCCAGGAGGCCTGCCGGAGCCTCCAGGAGCATCCCGTCGGCGTGGTCGTTGACATAGGCGGGGTACCGGAACTGCCGCACGAGGAGCACCGTGCGGTGCTCGAGGTCGTAGAGGAGGACCGTCGCGCCGTTGCCGCGGTCGTAGGTCTCCCGATGCTCGATACTCCGGGAGCCGTCCAGGCGCGTGTACTCGTAGGTCGTTTTGCGCAGCACATGCCAGTCCGACGCGAGGACCTCGACACCCAGGATCCTGACCCGTGCGTTCCGGACGAGATCCCTTCCTTCCCGGTCGAGCTCCACCCGGCCGCGGGCATCCGGCACGTCGACGCCGATCCTCGCTCCGGCGGAGTTGTCAGTGCCCATCAGGCGCTCCGTCCGTGCCCCGGTCCGGGTTCCCATCCGCTGCGGGGCGGACGTCGTTGAAGGGCGTGTGGAGCCGGGTGAAGGGCCAGGCGGACCGGAGCCAGGACAGCGCGAAGGCGTCCAGCCCGTCCCGGAGCCGACGGGGCGCATCGGCGGCGAGCCACCAGGACACCTCCGCCTCGATCCCCTCGTCCGTGGTCACCGGATCGATGTACAGGCAGCCCAGGAGGGTGTCCTCGTCGGCGGGCAGGATGGCGTAGTTGAACGACGCGTGCGTGTCCATGTCGTCGGCGTGATGCTGCAGGTCCTCGAGATCCTGCTCGCGGGTCATGGTCTGCGGCGGCCAGCCCCAGGCCTCTCCGTACATGGTCCGGAGCATCGCCCGGTTCGCCAGGACGACGGGCAGGTCGATGTCCACGTCGTCCGGGCTGATGGGCCGCAGGTGCACCCCGTCGGTCCATTCGACCCGCAGTGGATGCTCGAAACCGGCGGGAAGCCAGGTGCGGGTCATGGTCTGCTCCTGAGGGAGGTAGGGGCCGCGGGGCCTCAGCCGATGAGGGTGCGCACGCCGATGACGGCGGTGGCGGCGCCGAGGATCATCGACGTGGAGATGAGCATGACGTGCACCGTGAGGAAGCGGGTGGCCGCCCCCTTCTCGTCACGGGCGCGCGGGTCCTTCAGGATGCGGCGCAGGAACGGCGGCCAGACGATCAGGGTCCAGACGCCGGCGAGGATCAGGATGAGGGCGAGGGGTGTGGGCAGTTCCATGGCGTGCGCGGGTCCTTCAGTGGGGTAGGGGAGAGGGGCGGGCGGGCGTCAGCGGCTCTCGAGCCACTTGCGGGCCTCGACGGCCTGCACGTTGAGCGCCTTGCCGATCATCGGCTCCGCGGCCCCGGCGATCTTGCCGCCGAGGAACGGGATGGAGGAGGTGACGTTGCCCTGCAGGTCGACGACGGTGTCGGAGCCCTGGGCGATCAGCCGCTGCACGGCGGACACGTTCAGGGGCACGCCGGCGACGGTCATCTCGAGCGAGGCCTGGCGGGAGCCGTCCGCTGCGGGGGCCTCCCAGTGCTCGGTCTGCGTGACCGAGAGGGTCTCGCCCACGAACTTGCGGGCCATGTCCGGCAGGCGGGTGGTCGGCATGGTGCGCACCGCGGTGAGGGTGAACGCTCCGGCGGTGTCGCCGTCGACCGTGAGCGACTCCAGGGTGCCGCCCACGTACTCGCTCATGTGGCGCACGAACCCCTCGTCGGTGAAGACGCCGAGCACGGTCTGGGTGTCGTAGGGGAGCGTGGTGGACGCGTTCAAAGCCATGGTTCCTCCGGGATGTCGGCGCGCAGGCCGCAGGCAGCGGCAGGCAGGGGTCTCCCGGCCATCCTACGGCCTGCCCTCCGTCCGGCCCCGCCGCCGCCCGGCGCCCCCAAGGGCCCCGGCAAAGCGTCAGGGGCCCTTGGTAATGTGGAGAGGTCCCGGGAACGATTCGTCTTTCCGGGCTTTCGTGCTGTCCCCGCCTCGACAGCCGCCGTGCTCTGCCGGCGACGAGGACGGGACGGAGGAACCACCGCCTGAGGAGTCCCGAACAGATGAGCCTTAACGGATTGCGCGCGGCCCTGGCCGAGGATGCGTCCTACGCCCGCGTACGCACGAATGCCTCCCGGTCGGTGGACCAGCGCAGCGCGGATCTGCAGATCGGCGCTCCCGCGGGCCTGCGCGCACCGCTGATCGCGGAGATGGTCGACGGCCTGGCCGCCGCGGCCCCGTCGGCCGACGGCACCGGGGCCGTGCCCGTGGTGCTCGCGATCACCGCCACCGGCCGTGAGGCGGAGGACCTCGCCGCGGCGCTGCGCAGCTACCTGCCCGAGAGTGCCATCGAGGAGTTCCCCAGCTGGGAGACCCTGCCCCACGAACGGCTCTCGCCGCGCTCCGACACCGTGGGACGCCGCCTGTCCGTCCTGCGCCGCCTCGCCCACCCGGACGGTTCGCCCGTCAAGGTCATCGCGGCGCCCATCCGCGCCGTCGTGCAGCCGCTCGTCGCCGGGCTCGGCGACCTGGAGCCCGTGGCCCTGAAGGTCGGCGACGAGGTGGCGTTCTCCGACGTCGTGAAGGCCCTCTCCGACGCCGCCTACGCGCGCGTGGACATGGTCACGCACCGCGGCGAGTTCGCCGTGCGCGGCGGCATCATCGACGTCTTCCCGCCCACCGAGGACCACCCCATCCGCGTCGACTTCTTCGGCGACGAGGTGGACCAGATGCGCTGGTTCGCCGTCGCCGACCAGCGCTCCCTCACCACCGGCGAGCCGCCGGTCGCCCTGTACGCACCGCCGTGCCGCGAGATCCTCATCACGCCCTCGGTCATGTCCCGGGCCGCGAAGCTGCAGTCCGAGCTGCCGGCCGCCGCGGCCATGCTCGAGAAGATCGCCGGCGGCATCGCCGTCGAGGGCATGGAGTCCCTCGCGCCCGTGCTCGTCGACGCCATGGTGCCCTTCGCGGGCGAGCTGCCCCCGGGATCGATCGCCGTCGTCATCGAACCCGAGAAGGTCCGGGCCCGCGCCCACGACCTCGCCGCCACCAACGAGGAGTTCCTCGCCGCAGCGTGGTCCACGGCGTCCGACGGCGGTGCCGCGCCCCTCGACCTGAGCGGCGGCCTGGGCACCGACCTGCAGGAGGCGAGCTTCCGCTCCCTCACCGACACCCGCTCCACAGCGCTCGCCAACTCCGTGGCCTGGTGGGGCATCACCTCCTTCGGCGCCGACGAGGAACTGAGCGACGTCGACAGCTTCACCCTGCACGCACGCGAACCCCGCGGCTACCAGGGCGACGTCGCCGAGATGATGGAGTTCATCGGTGGGCGGGTCCGCGACCAGTGGCGCGTCGTCGTCGCGACCGAGGGCCCCGGCCCGGCCCAGCGCCTCGCCGAGCTCTTCCACGACAACGACATCCCCGCGAGCCGCGTCGACTCCCTCGAGGGCACGCCGCAGGCCGGGATCATCGAGATCACCACGGCGTGCGCCGGCCGCGGCTTCGTGCTGGACGGTCTGAAGATCGGGCTGCTCACCGAGGCCGACCTGCTCGGCCGCACGAGTGCCGCGGGCACCCGCGACATGCGCAAGATGCCCTCGCGCCGCCGCAACGCCGTCGACCCCCTGCAGCTCAAGGAAGGCGACTTCGTGGTGCACGAGCAGCACGGCGTGGCGAAGTTCGTCGAGCTGCTGCAGCGCTCCACCGGCGCCGGGCCCACCCGCACCACGCGGGAGTACCTGGTGCTCGAGTACGCGCCGTCCAAGCGCGGCGCCCCCGGCGACCGCCTCTTCGTCCCCACCGACCAGCTCGACCAGGTGACCCGCTACGTGGGCGGCGACGCACCGGCCCTCAGCAAGATGGGCGGCTCGGACTGGAGCAAGACCAAGAACCAGGCCCGCAAGGCGGTCAAGGAGATCGCCGGCGAGCTCATCCGCCTCTACTCGGCGCGCATGGCCTCCCGCGGGCACGCCTTCGGGCCCGACACGCCCTGGCAGCGTGAGCTCGAGGAGGCGTTCCCCTACGTGGAGACGCCGGACCAGCTGACCACCATCAACGAGGTCAAGGCGGACATGGAGCGCGAGGTGCCGATGGACCGCCTCGTTTCGGGCGACGTCGGCTACGGCAAGACCGAGATCGCGGTGCGTGCCGCGTTCAAGGCGGTGCAGGACGGCAAGCAGGTGGCCGTGCTCGTGCCCACCACGCTGCTGGTGCAGCAGCACTTCGAGACGTTCTCCGAGCGGTTCTCCGGCTTCCCGGTGCGCGTCCGGGCGCTCTCACGCTTCCAGACGGCGAAGGAGTCCCGCGAGACGGCGGAGGGCCTCACCTCGGGCGCCGTCGACGTCGTGATCGGCACGCACCGGCTGCTGTCCAAGGAGATCACCTTCAAGGACCTCGGGCTCGTGATCGTGGACGAGGAGCAGCGGTTCGGCGTGGAGCACAAGGAGGCGCTGAAGAAGATGCGCACCAACGTGGACGTCCTCGCCATGAGTGCCACGCCGATCCCGCGCACCCTGGAGATGTCGCTGACCGGTATCCGCGAGACCTCCACGCTCGCCACCCCGCCGGAGGAACGCCACCCCGTGCTCACGTATGTGGGCCCGTACACGGACAAGCAGGCCTCCGCCGCGATCCGCCGGGAACTGATGCGCGAGGGCCAGGTGTTCTTCGTGCACAACCGGGTCTCGTCGATCGACCGCACCGCCGCGCACCTCAAGGAGCTCGTGCCCGAGGCGCGCGTCGCCGTCGCGCACGGGCAGATGACGGAGTCGCGGCTCGAGCAGATCATCGTGGACTTCTGGGAGAAGCGGTTCGACGTCCTGGTGTGCACCACGATCATCGAGACCGGCCTGGACATCTCCAACGCCAACACGCTGATCGTGGACCGCGCCGACTCCTACGGCCTGTCCCAGCTGCACCAGCTCCGCGGCCGCGTGGGCCGTGGACGGGAGCGGGCGTACGCGTACTTCCTGTATCCGTCGGAGAAGCCGCTCGGCGAGGTGGCGCTCGAGCGGCTGAAGGCCGTCGCGTCCCACAACGAGCTCGGCGCGGGCATGCAGCTGGCCATGAAGGACCTCGAGATCCGCGGGGCGGGCAACCTGCTCGGCGGCGAGCAGTCGGGCCACATCCAGGGCGTCGGGTTCGACCTCTACATCCGCCTCGTCGGTGAGGCCGTCGCGAACTTCCGCGGTGAGGCCGAGGAGAAGGCCGCCGAGATGAAGATCGAGCTGCCGGTCAACGCGCACCTGCCGCACGACTACGTGCCGGGGGAGCGGCTGCGCCTGGAGGCGTACCGCAAGCTGGCCGCGGCCGTCACGGACGAGGCGATCGACGCCGTCGTCGCCGAGCTGAAGGACCGCTACGGCGAGCCGCCCGCGGCGGTGGAGAACCTGATCGCCGTCGCGCGCTTCCGGGTCAGCGCCCGCGCGCTCGGCCTCACGGACGTGGCGCTGCAGGGCAACTTCATCAAGTTCGCCCCTGCCGAGCTGCCGGAGTCCAAGCAGATGCGGCTCACCCGGATGTACCCGGGGGCCGCCGTGAAGCCGGCGCTCAACGCGGTGCTCGTCCCGAAGCCGAAGACCGCAAGGATCGGCGGCCGGGACCTGGTGGACGCCGAGATCCTCGGCTGGGCGAAGGACGTGCTCGAGGCGGTGTTCACGCCCTAGCGGCCCGCGGGGTCGTCGTCGTTCCTGCTTTTCGGGCGTCGACCCCGCCAAAGGCGGCGTGTCGAGCCGCGACAGGCCCGCGACGCCGTGGAAACCATGAACGACGGCGGGCCCTGACAGAACAAGAGGCCGTCCCCGGGGGGACGGCCTCTTGTTCTGCCCGGCGGGAGTGCCGCCGTCGTTGCTAGGAGTTGACGCCCGCGGACGTCTCCTTCTCGGAGGTGCGGTTGCCCTCGGCCAGGTTGTAGCCGGTGTCCGCGCGTCCGAGGATCCCCTGCGGGACGAAGAACGCGAGGAACGCGAGCACGATGACCGCGGCCATGGGCCAGATGTTCTGCGGGGTGAACCAGGTCAGCAGGTACATGCCGAGCAGGAACATCCCGAACATGATCACGAACACCAGGATGTTCCCGACGAGGTGGCCCTTGCCGGCGTGGGCGGGCTGGGCCTCGGCGTTGGCTTCGTGTGACATGTGGGTCTCCTTGAGTACTGGATCTGCTGCGCCGTCAGTAGCCTGACGCGCCCTGTTCACCCTTAACGATAGCGACTCCGGAGCTCGCGCCGATACGCGTTGCTCCGGCGTCGATCATGGCGCGTGCATCCTCGAGCGAGCGGACGCCGCCGGAGGCCTTCACACCGAGGTCGGGGCCGACGGTCTTCCGCATGAGGGCGACGTCCTCGACCGTGGCGCCGCCACCGTTGAAGCCCGTGGAGGTCTTCACGAAGTCCGCCCCTGCCTGCACCGCGGCCTCGCACGCAAGCACTTTCTGCTCGTCCGTGAGCAGCGACGTCTCGATGATGACCTTCAGGATGGCGCCGTGCTCGTGGACGGCGTCGGCGACGGCCAGGATGTCCTCCACGAGGACGTCCTTCTCGCCGGCACGGGCGGCGGCGATGTTGATGACCATGTCGATCTCGTCGGCGCCGTCGGCCACGGCGCCGCGGGCCTCGAAGACCTTGGCCTCGGTGGTCGTGGCTCCGAGGGGGAAGCCGATGACCGAGCAGGTGAGGACGCCGGAATCCTTCACGGCGGTGCGCACGGTGCTGGCCCAGAGGGGATTGACGCAGACGGACTTGAACGAGTACTCGACCGCCTCGCGGCACACCGTGAGGATCTGCTCACGGCTGGCTTCGGGCTTGAGGAGCGTGTGGTCGATGTAGGAGGCGAGGGAAACGTCGTTAGGCATGCCCACCATCCTTCCATGTCGCCCGGGACCGGGGCGCCGCCGGGGAGACCCGTCACCCGCCGCCGGGTCAGAGGCCGAGTGCCTCGCCGACGTCGCGCCGCACGGCGTCGAGGCGCGCGCGGGCGGTGTCCTTGGCGCCGTCGAGCTCGGCTGCGGATCCGACGGGCTCCACGACCTCCAGGTAGCACTTGAGCTTCGGCTCCGTGCCGCTGGGCCGGATGATCACGCGGGTCTCGTTCTGCGTCAGGTACAGGAGGCCGTCCGTGGGCGGCAGCTGCGCGGACCCCGCGGCGAGGTCCTCGGCGACGCTCACGGGGGAGTCGGCGAACGACGACGGCGGGTTCTCGCGCAGCCGGTTCATCATCGCGCCGAGCAGCCCGAGGCTGCCGACCCGCACCGACAGCTGGTCCGAGGCGTGCAGGCCGTGCACCAGGAACGCGTCGTCCAGCAGGTCGAAGAGCGTGCGTCCGGCAGCCTTCGTGGCCGCCGCGAGCTCGGCCAGCAGGAGTCCTGCGGAGATGCCGTCCTTGTCGCGCACGAGCTCCGGCGCCACGCAGTACCCGAGGGCCTCCTCGTAGCCGAACGCGAGGTCGTGGACGCGGGCGATCCACTTGAACCCGGTGAGGGTCTGGGCGTGGTCGATGCCGCTGACGCCCGCGATCCGCCCGAGCAGGCGCGAGGAGACGATCGAGTTCGCGAAGACACCGGTGCGGGGAGTGTCGGTGCCGCCGTCGTGGGACGCGGTGAGGCGTGCGGCCAGGTGCAGGCCGAGGAGCGTGCCCACCTCGTCGCCGCGCAGCATCCGCCAGGCACCCGTGGCGGGCTCGCGGCCGGCGAGGGCCACGCGGTCGGCGTCGGGGTCGTTGGCGATCACGAGGTCCGCGCCCACCTGCGCCGCGGTCTCGAGCGCGAGGTCCAGGGCCCCGGGCTCCTCCGGGTTGGGGAAGGCGACGGTGGGGAAGTCCGGATCGGGTTCGGCCTGGCGTTCCACGAGGGTGACGTCGTCGAACCCGGCGGTGCTGAGGACCGCGTGCGCGGTGCGGCCGCCGACCCCGTGCAGGGGCGTCAGGACGATCTTCAGGTCGCGGTCCGCGATGGCCGGATCGGCGAGGGCGGCGACGGAGGCGACGTAGTCGGTCTCGATGCTCTCCGGCAGGACGGTCCAGCCGCCGGCCGCGAGTTCGATGCGCTCCACGGCGTCGATGCGGGCGGCGATCCCGGCGTCGTGCGGTGCCACGATCTGGACGCCGCGCGCGTCCTCCTCCACGGCACGCCCGCCCAGGTACACCTTGTACCCGTTGTCCTGCGGCGGGTTGTGGCTCGCGGTGACCATGATCCCCACCTCGCACGCCAGGGCGCGGATGGCGTAGGCGAGCACCGGCGTCGGCAGTTCGCGCGGCATCAGGAACGTCTCGATGCCGGCGGCGGTGAAGATGGCCGCGGTCTCCTCGGCGAAGATCCGCGAGTTGTGGCGTGCATCGAACCCGACGACGGCGCGCGGGGCATAGGCGCCCGCGGCGAGGTCGAGCGCGTGGGCGGCGACGCCCGCGGCAGCCCTGCGGACCACCACGCGGTTCATGCGGTTCGGCCCCGCACCCAGGGCCGCCCGCAGTCCGGCCGTGCCGAAGGCGAGCGGACCGGAGAACCTGTCGCGCAGGTCCTGTTCGGAGACCGCGGCGGAGGAGTCGCCGGCGCGGACGTGCGCGACGACCGCGCGGAGTTCCTCCGCCGTCTGCGGGTCCGGGTCCGCTGCGGCCCAGGCCTCCGCGGTGGCGAGCAGTGTGTCCAGTTCCGAGGTGGTCATGCGGGTCCCTAACGTGGGTCGGCGGATTTCGTCCCACGGGCGCCGGTCAGGTGGAGCCCGCGTGGTGCAGGTGGCTGTGCGCCGGAGACTAGATGGCGGCGACGATGTCGGCCAGCAGGCGCGAGATCCGTGGTCCGGCCGCCTGCCCGGCCTCGAGGACCTCGGCGTGGCTCAGCGGGATCGGGCTGATACCGGCGGCGAGGTTCGTGACGAGCGAGATGCCGAACACCTCCATGCCGGCGTGCCGGGCCGCGATGGCCTCGAGGGCGGTGGACATGCCCACGAGGTCGGCGCCGATCCGCTTGGCGTACTGCACCTCGGCGGGCGTCTCGTAGTGGGGTCCGGTGAACTGCGCGTACACGCCCTCCTCGAGGGTGGCATCCACCGTGCGGGCGAGGTCGCGGAGGCGGGAGGAGTAGAGGTCCGTCAGGTCCACGAATGTCGCGCCCTCGAGCGGGGAGGAGGCCGTGAGGTTGATGTGGTCGCTGATGAGCACCGGTGTGCCGGGCTGCCAGTGGTCCTTGAGGCCGCCGCAGCCGTTGGTGAGGATCATCGTCGTCGCGCCGGCGGCCGCCGCGGTCCGCACGCCGTGCACCACGGCCCGGACGCCCTTGCCCTCGTAGAAGTGCGTCCGCGCACCGAGCACGAGGGCGCGCTTGCCGTTCGGCGTGAGCACGGAGCGGATGGTCCCGGTGTGGCCGACGACGGCGGGGGCCGAGAAGCCGGGGATGTCGGCGGCGTCGAGGGTGTGCGTGGTCTCGCCGATCAGCTCGGCCGCCTCACCCCAGCCGGAACCGAGGACGAGGGCGGTGTCGTGCCGGTCGATGCCGGTTGCACGGGCGATGTGGTCGGCAGCGTCGCGGGCCAGGTCAAAAGGATCAGAAGTCACCGATACAACTTACCCTCTGCGTAAACGGGCGGACCACAGGGCCGAACGGGCCGATCCCCGTACCTGCCGCCGTACCGGCGTGTCAGTGGTATGGGCAATAATCGAACGGTGACGAACCAACTCGACTTCAGCTCACTGCGCCTGGCGATCCTCGGCGGCGGACCCGGCGGCTACGAAGCGGCGATGGTCGCTTCCTCGCTCGGCGCGAAGGTCACCATCGTGGAACGGAAGGGCCTCGGCGGCTCCGCCGTCCTCACGGACGTCGTGCCGTCCAAGACCCTCATCGCGACGGCGGACACCATGACGCGCTTCACGGACGCGAGCGGGCTCGGCGTGCATTTCTCCGCCGACAGCGCCGTGTACGCGGACCTGGACAAGGTCAACCAGCGGCTGCTGAACCTCGCCCTCGAGCAGTCCTCGGACATCCGGGCCACCCTCGAACGCCTCGGCGTGCGCGTGCTCATCGGCACCGGCAAGCTGCTCGACGACCACCGGCTCGAGGTCCAGGCCGACGGTGAGACCACCATCGTCGAGGCCGACGCCGTGCTGCTCGCGGTCGGCTCGACGCCGCGCGAACTGCCGAGCGCCATGCCCGACGGCGAGCGGATCTTCAACTGGACCCAGCTCTACAACCTCCGCGAGATCCCCGAGCACCTGATCGTCGTCGGCTCGGGCGTCACGGGGGCGGAGTTCGCCAGCGCCTACAACGGACTCGGCTCGAAGGTCACGCTCATCTCCAGCCGCGACCGCGTGCTCCCGGGGGAGGACGCCGACGCCGCCGAGGTGCTCGAGGGCGTGTTCAAGGACCGCGGCATGACCGTCCTGTCCCGCTCGCGGGCCAATGCCGTCGAGCGCACCGACACCGGCGTGATCGTGACCCTCGGTGACGGCAGCACAGTGGAGGGCAGCCACTGCCTCGTCGCCGTCGGGGCCGTCCCCAACACCACCGGGATCGGCCTCGAGGAGGCCGGTGTCGCCGTCAGCGAGTCCGGCCACATCCAGGTGGACGGCGTCTCGCGCACCACGGCGCCCAACGTCTACGCGGCGGGGGACTGCACCGGCGTCTTCGCCCTCGCCTCGGTGGCCGCGATGCAGGGCCGGATCGCCATCGCCCACCTCATGGGCGATTCCGTGAGCCCCATCAAGCTCAAGCAGGTCGCCTCGAACATCTTCACCTCCCCGGAGATCGCCACGGTGGGCGTGACCGAGGAGGACATCGAGTCCGGCCGCTACCAGGGGGACATCGTGAAGCTCTCCCTGCACACGAACGCCCGCGCGAAGATGATGAACGTCAAGGACGGCTTCGTGAAGGTGATCTCGCGCAAGGGCTCCGGCACGGTGATCGGCGGCGTCGTCGTGGGGCCGCGCGCCTCCGAGCTGATCTTCCCGCTCGCGCTCGCCGTGACCAAGAAGCTGCACGTCGACGACGTCGCGAACACCTTCACGGTGTACCCGTCGCTCACCGGTTCCATCTCGGAGGCGGCACGGCGCCTGCACGTCCGGCTCTGACGGTCCACCGCCGATCGCGCCCGGTGCGCGGTCGGCTGCTCGCCGAGGTTCCCGGCGTCCAGCATGTGGACACGTTTATCCACCTGATGGACGCCGGTGGTCAGATATTGGGGTTCAAGTGAAGCGTGGGCGCCGTGCTGTGGAGGGTTCGTACCTGCCGCGGCGGTGCCTCGTTATGAGAAAGCCGCAGCCATGACCTCCTCCACCTCCGCTGGTGCCAGCGGAACCACGAAGCCACTGAACTCCCGGGGCAAGGTGATCTTCGCCAGCCTCATCGGGACCACGATCGAGTTCTACGACTTCTACATCTATGCCACGGCCGCGGTCCTCGTGTTCCCGTCGCTGTTCTTCCCCAACCAGACGTCCGCCAACCAGCTCCTGAGCTCGTTCGCCGTCTTCGGCGTCGCTTTCGTCGCCCGCCCGCTCGGATCCATCGTGTTCGGCCACTTCGGCGACAAGATCGGCCGCAAGGCCACCCTCGTCGCGTCGCTGCTCACCATGGGTATCGCCACGTTCCTCATCGGCCTGCTGCCCGCGGCCACGAACGAGGGCTGGGTCCTCCTCGCACCACTGCTGCTCGTGGTCCTGCGCTTCCTCCAGGGACTCGCACTCGGCGGCGAGTGGAGCGGTGCCGCGCTGCTGGCCACCGAGAACGCGCCCGAGGGCAAGCGCGCCGTCTACGGCACCTTCCCGCAGCTCGGCGCGCCGATCGGCTTCATCCTCGCCAACCTGCTGTTCGTCCTGCTGAGCAGCACGCTGAGCCCGGAGCAGTTCCTCGAGTGGGGCTGGCGCGTGCCGTTCCTGCTGAGCGCGGTCATGGTGATCATCGGCCTCTACGTGCGGCTCAAGCTCATCGAGAGCGCCTCCTTCCAGAAGGTCCAGAAGGAGGGCAAAGTGGTCAAGGTCCCGCTGGGCACCACCTTCCGCCTCCACTGGCGTGCGCTGATCCTCGGCACCTTCATCATGTTCGCGACCTACGTGCTCTTCTACTTCATGACCGCCTTCACGCTGACCTACGGAACAGCGCCGTCGAGCCTGGAGCAGGCACAGGCCCGGGCGGAAGCAGCCGGCAAGGAGTTCACCGCGGCGCAGGAGGCCGCCTTCGTGCCGGGCCTCGGCATGGCGCGGACCGACTTCCTGTGGATGCTCATCATCGGCGTCGTGTTCTTCGGTATCTTCACGATCGTCTCCGGCCCCCTCGCCGAGCGCTTCGGCCGCCGCAAGATGCTCCTCGCCACGACCGTCGGCATCGCGATCTTCGGGCTCCTCTGGGCGCCGCTGTTTGGCGCAGGAACCCTCGGGGCCATGGCCCTGCTGATCATCGGGTTCATCCTCATGGGACTCACCTTCGGCCCCATGGCCGCCGTGCTGCCCGAGTTGTTCCCCGCCAACGTCCGCTACACGGGCTCCGCCGTGGCCTACAACGTGTCGAGCATGATCGGGGCGGCACCCGCCTCCTTCATCGCTGTCGCGCTGTGGCAGGCAGCCGGTGGCAGCACCGTCCTCGTCGGCGCCTACCTGACGGTCGCGGCAGTCGCGACGTTCATCGCGCTCTACATCTCGCGGGAGACCCGGGACAACGACTACGAGAACAACGTCGCCTGATCCACCGGCCCTGAGCCGTCCGACGGCGCTGCACCCATCCGGGTGCGGCGCCGTCGTCGTTTTCGGCCTGCCCGGCCCGCCACTCGCCGTCGTTCCCGGTCTTCGCGGCCGCCGCCCGCCGTCGTTCCCGGTTTTCGGGGTGATTCAGCGTGTCGGGGCTCAACATGCCGGGCCTCCGGGCAGTTCCACCTCAAAAGCCGGGAACGACGGAGGGTGTCCGGCAGGCAGGCAGGCAGGGAGGCAGAGCGGGCAGCCCGTCAGGCGGGGAGTAGGCAGGGTGGGCAAGCACGACAGATGGTTAGGCAGAGCGGGGGACCGGCCGTGGGAATGCTTCAGGCACCGGCGGCGGCGATCCCGGGGACTGTCGACCGCCCCCGGGTCTGCGCGGCGCAGAACGGCCCGGGACTGCCGACTCCGGAACTACCACCAGGGCGCCGTGCCTACCCGGGATGGGGCGCCGCCGTCATTCCCGCGCCCGCGACGCCACCCGTAGACTGGAAGGAAAGGTGGCTTACCGATTCCTCGAGCGCGCACGGACGGCGTGCGCCCGGAAGCGGTCAAACGGGGTCGTGGAAGCGGGTGACATGGAGCAGCAGGCGCTGGCGGGTCGGTACGCGCTCGGAGAGCGCATCGGGTCCGGCGGAATGGCGGACGTCTTCACGGCGCGTGACACACGGCTCGAGCGCGACGTCGCCGTCAAGGTCTTCCGGCCGGGCACAGCCGACGGGCTCGAGCGCGGCTCCGCGGAGGCGCGAATGCTCGCGGGCCTCGACCACCCCGGACTCGTGCGCGTCCTGGACATGGACAGCGGTGAGCACTCCGACGAGGGCGCCTATCTGGTCATGGAACTCGTCGAGGGCCCCGACCTCAGGGACCTGCTCAGGAGCGGGGGCCCGCTCGGCCAGGAGGACGTCCGGGTCCTCGCGCTGGACCTCGCGCGTACGCTGCAGTACATCCACGGCCGCGGGATCGTGCACCGTGACATCAAGCCGTCGAACATCCTCACCCGGCAGGCCGATCCCGACAGCGGCCTGTTCCGCTACCTCCTCACCGACTTCGGGATCGCCCGGTTCTTCGACGGTACGCGCGTGACGGCCACGGGCCAGGTCATCGGGAGTGCCGCCTACTTCAGCCCGGAACAGACTCGGGGCGACGGCGTGGGGCAGCCCTCGGACATCTACTCGCTCGGACTGGTGATGATCGAGGCCCTTACCGGTGACCGTGCGTTCCCCGGCACCGGAGTGGAGAGCGCACTGGCCCGGCTGCACCGGAGCCCGTCGATCCCGCACTCCGCCGGTCCGGCGCTCTCGGCGCTCCTGGTCTCCATGACCCTCGACGGGCCGGGCGACAGGCCCGATGCCGCCCAGGTGGTCCGGGCGTTGACAGCCATGGGCCCTCAGCGACAGGAGCACACCTCGGCGACGACTGTCCTTCCCGTCCCCGAGGCATCGACGGAAGCCATGCCTCCCGTCGGCCGGACGGGCGGGCGCACGCTGCCGACCATCGCCTTCCCGGCTGCGGAGTTCCCCGCAACGGCTCAGGACCATCTCCCGGGCACAGCTGACGACGACGGAACGGCCCTCGCCGGCACTGCACCCGCTGCGGGCGGCACGGCCGTGGGTTCGACGGGCACGGATGCAGGTACGGTCTCCGACGACGGGACCGCTGTAGCTGACACCGGCCCGACCCACCTGTCGTCCTCTGCTGCGTCCGTGCGACCGTCGAGCCCGATCCGTGGGGGGCGTCCCATGGTTCCTCTACTGGCGGAGCCGGGCGCGGCCGGCGCGACGACCGGGACCGAGCCGGGCGATCCTGGCGTGCGGGCCGACAGGAACCCGTCGGCACGTGCAGGTTCGACCCCCGGGCGTCGTCGTTCCGCATGGCTGGTCGGCGCGTTGGCCGTAATCGTCCTGGCAGCAGCCTTCTGGGTCGCCGTCCTGCTGTTCGGCGGTGAGCCCTCGCCGGCCATCGAGCCCCTGCCCGCCGTACCGGGCGAGACGGGGCAGAGACTGCAGGAACTCTACGAAAGCGTGCAGCCATGAGCGGTACCACCAGGCCCCGGGCGGCACTGCTGATCGCCGCCGCCTTCCTGCTGGCGGGATGCGGGACTCCGGCGATCGACGCCGCGACGGCCGGGGAGCTCCAGGAGGACGTGCGCACCATCGCCGCCACAGCCGCTGCGGGTGACACCGGCGAGGCGATCGCGCTCGCGCAGGGCCTGAAGCGGGACGTGGACGGCGCCCGCACCGCCGGCACCATCACCGAGGAACGGGCCACCGAGATCGGGGCGCGACTGGACGCGGTGATCGCAGCGCTCCAGGCGGGGCAGGTGCCGGCCGACGACGGAAGCACGGACCTGTCCACCCAGGCACCGGTCGATGAACCCACCGAGCAGGCACCGACAGAGACGACGCCGACCGAGACGACGCCGGCCGAGACGGGTGCCCCGGTACCGCAGCCCACTCCCACGGAGACCACACCGGCTCCTGTGGAGCCGGCACCGGCCCCGACGACGGCTGAGACCACGGATCCGGGTGCCGACGAAGCAGGCGTGGGCTCCGTTCCCGGTGGCGATGGAGGCAAAGCAGCGGACAAGGCTGCCGATAAGGCGGAGAAGGCGGCCGAGCAGCAGCGCAAGGCCGAGGAGAAGGCGGAGAAGGCCCGCGGGAATTCGGGGAACAACGGCAACGGCAACGGCAACGGCAACGGCAACGGCAAGGGTGGCGAGGACGGCTGAGCGGCGTCGTCCCCGTCGTTGACCCTGGAGCGGTGAAGCTCGGCCGGGCGAAGCCTCTGGCTGCAGACGCAGGAAGCGCCGGGTGGAGGTGCAGTCCACCCGGCGCTTCCCGGTCAATCTGGCGGTGCGGCTGGTACAGCGCTTCAGGCGCTGGACCAGCTTGTTGCTCTAGAAGGTCAGGTCCGAGGGCAACGACCACAAAGTGTGTCGATGACAAGCCCGTGACCTGAGGCTGATCTCAGCTGATGCCAAGACGGTTCGAGCTTTTCCGATTAAGGTTTGCCGTTGGCCCGGTAGAGGAATGCGGCCATCGCGTCGCGGTTGACGGGTTGCAGGGCCCGGTAGGTGCGGGTCCCGTTGCCTTCTGCCCAGCCGGTGCTGATGCCTTGGCCTGCGAGCCAGGACATCTCCTTGTAGAACTGCTGGTTCGTGGCAACGTCCGCGAACGGCGAGACCGTAGGCGGTGTGTAGGTGGGGGAGCCGGCTGCGCGGTAGAGGAATGCGGCCATCGCGTCCCGGTTGACGGGTTGCAGGGCCCGGTAGGTGCGGGTCCCGTTGCCTTCTGCCCAGCCGGTGCTGATGCCTTGGCCTGCGAGCCAGGACATCTCCTTGTAGAACTGCTGGTTCGTGGCAACGTCCGCGAACGGCGAGACCGTAGGCGGTGTGTAGGTGGGGGAGCCGGCTGCGCGGTAGAGGAATGCGGCCATCGCGTCCCGGTTGACGGGTTGCAGGGCCCGGTAGGTGCGGGTCCCGTTGCCTTCTGCCCAGCCGGTGCTGATGCCTTGGCCTGCGAGCCAGGACATCTCCTTGTAGAACAACTGGTTCGTGCTCACATCCGCGAACGGCGACACCGCAGGGGGCGCATACGGTGCTCCCGCATTGTTGAACGTGGTCGTCCATTCGGTGACCGCATTCGGTGCCAGGACGTAGCCGGTGGTGGCGCGGGCGGTCACGGTGAGGGTCCCGGTGCCGGGGTAGGTGCCGGCCGCGACAACCTTGCCTGCGACCTGGTATTCGACTCCGGTGGTGGTGGGGATGGTGTAGGTGTCGTCCTTAATGCCGTCCTTGTCCGTGAACACCACCGCGGTCGGGGTGACCTGGAGCGGGGTGGTCTTGAACGTGGTCGTCCATTCGGTGACCGCATTCGGTGCCAGGACGTAGCCGGTGGTGGCGCGGGCGGTCACGGTGAGGGTCCCGGTGCCGGGGTAGGTGCCGGCCGCGACAACCTTGCCTGCGACCTGGTATTCGACTCCGGTGGTGGTGGGGATGGTGTAGGTGTCGTCCTTAATGCCGTCCTTGTCCGTGAACACCACCGCGGTCGGGGTGACCTGGAGCGGGGTGGTCTTGAACGTGGTCGTCCATTCGGTGACCGCATTCGGTGCCAGGACGTAGCCGGTGGTGGCGCGGGCGGTCACGGTGAGGGTCCCGGTGCCGGGGTAGGTGCCGGCCGCGACAACCTTGCCTGCGACCTGGTATTCGACTCCGGTGGTGGTGGGGATGGTGTAGGTGTCGTCCTTAATGCCGTCCTTGTCCGTGAACACCACCGCGGTCGGGGTGACCTGGAGCGGGGTGGTCTTGAACGTGGTCGTCCATTCGGTGACCGCATTCGGTGCCAGGACGTAGCCGGTGGTGGCGCGGGCGGTCACGGTGAGGGTCCCGGTGCCGGGGTAGGTGCCGGCCGCGACAACCTTGCCTGCGACCTGGTATTCGACTCCGGTGGTGGTGGGGATGGTGTAGGTGTCGTCCTTAATGCCGTCCTTGTCCGTGAACACCACCGCGGTCGGGGTGACCTGGAGCGGGGTGGGAGTCGCCCTAGCGGTGACTGTAAGTGTTGCCAGGGTCTGGAAGAAGATGGAGGTGTTTCCGAGGGTGTCAGTCAGGGGGTAGAGAGTTACTTCCCATTTCCCTGGTGCGGAGCCTTCGGGGATTGTGACTGTGCGTTCCCAGGTGCCGTCTTGGGTTGTTCCCGAGACGAGGCTCATTGCCCCGAATCCGAAGCTTTGATCAGTGGTGGTGTGACTGACCGTGATCGTTGGAGGTCGAACTCCGGTCTGGTCACGGAGCTGTGCGGTGATTTTCGCGGTCCTAGGGCCGCTCTCGAGGTTCAGCTCCGTGGGCGTGACTGAGGAACTGACAAGGGCCGGCCCACTGGTATCAGAAATAGCGCCGGTGACTGTAAGTGTTGCCAGGGTCTGGAAGAAGATGGAGGTGTTTCCGAGGGTGTCAGTCAGGGGGTAGAGAGTTACTTCCCATTTCCCTGGTGCGGAGCCTTCGGGGATTGTGACTGTGCGTTCCCAGGTGCCGTCTTGGGTTGTTCCCGAGACGAGGCTCATTGCCCCGAATCCGAAGCTTTGATCAGTGGTGGTGTGACTGACCGTGATCGTTGGAGGTCGAACTCCGGTCTGGTCACGGAGCTGTGCGGTGATTTTCGCGGTCCTAGGGCCGCTCTCGAGGTTCAGCTCCGTGGGCGTGACTGAGGAACTGACAAGGGCCGGCCCACTGGTATCAGAAATAGCGCCGGTGACTGTAAGTGTTGCCAGGGTCTGGAAGAAGATGGAGGTGTTTCCGAGGGTGTCAGTCAGGGGGTAGAGAGTTACTTCCCATTTCCCTGGTGCGGAGCCTTCGGGGATTGTGACTGTGCGTTCCCAGGTGCCGTCTTGGGTTGTTCCCGAGACGAGGCTCATTGCCCCGAATCCGAAGCTTTGATCAGTGGTGGTGTGACTGACCGTGATCGTTGGAGGTCGAACTCCGGTCTGGTCACGGAGCTGTGCGGTGATTTTCGCGGTCCTAGGGCCGCTCTCGAGGTTCAGCTCCGTGGGCGTGACTGAGGAACTGACAAGGGCCGGCCCACTGGTATCAGAAATAGCCGCCGTGGTCTTGAATGTGGTCGTCCATTCGGTGACCGCATTCGGTGCCAGGACGTAGCCGGTGGTGGCGCGGGCGGTCACGGTGAGGGTCCCGGTGCCGGGGTAGGTGCCGGCCGCGACAACCTTGCCTGCGACCTGGTATTCGACTCCGGTGGTGGTGGGGATGGTGTAGGTGTCGTCTTTGGTGCCGTCCTTGTCCGTGAACACCACCGCGGTCGGGGTGACCTGGAGCGGGGTGGTCTTGAACGTGGTCGTCCATTCGGTGACCGCATTCGGTGCCAGGACGTAGCCGGTGGTGGCGCGGGCGGTCACGGTGAGGGTCCCGGTGCCGGGGTAGGTGCCGGCCGCGACAACCTTGCCTGCGACCTGGTATTCGACTCCGGTGGTGGTGGGGATGGTGTAGGTGTCGTCCTTGATGCCGTCCTTGTCCGTGAACACCACCGCGGTCGGGGTGACTGGACCAATCACGAAGGTTGCTGCAGTGTAGTCGAGCGTCGCAGGACGCGTATCCCGCATCCCTGTCGGATTCTTGTAGATGGTGCCATTGGGCACATAACTGATCTGGCTGTTGTCGTTAGTTATGGAAATCGACGTGAAGTTGATTGGGCCAGCCGCCCACGAAGAATCAACGGTCGCCGTTGCAGTCCCGGATAGAGCTGGAGTTTCGTAATCGTCCCAGCGAGCTTGATGGTTTCGCCCCAACATGTCATCGAAGCTGAATACGACCGATCTCACGGGGACGTCCTGTACTTCCCAGTCGAAGGTCACCGTGCTGCCAACATCCGCGGTTGAGGGGGATGTCCGGGAGAAACCCATCAACGACGGCGGAACCGAAGTGTCAGAAGGGTTGGAGATGGCGAAGGTTGCTGCGGTGTAGTCGAGCGTCGCAGGACGCGTATCCCGCATCCCTGTCGGATTCTTGTAGATGGTGCCATTGGGCACATAACTGATCTGGCTGTTGTCGTTAGTTATGGAAATCGACGTGAAGTTGATTGGGCCAGCCGCCCACGAAGAATCAACGGTCGCCGTTGCAGTCCCGGATAGAGCTGGAGTTTCGTAATCGTCCCAGCGAGCTTGATGGTTTCGCCCCAACATGTCATCGAAGCTGAATACGACCGATCTCACGGGGACGTCCTGTACTTCCCAGTCGAAGGTCACCGTGCTGCCAACATCCGCGGTTGAGGGGGATGTCCGGGAGAAACCCATCAACGACGGCGGAACCGAAGTGTCAGAAGGGTTGGAGATGGCGAAGGTTGCTGCGGTGTAGTCGAGCGTCGCAGGACGCGTATCCCGCATCCCTGTCGGATTCTTGTAGATGGTGCCATTGGGCACATAACTGATCTGGCTGTTGTCGTTAGTTATGGAAATCGACGTGAAGTTGATTGGGCCAGCCGCCCACGAAGAATCAACGGTCGCCGTTGCAGTCCCGGATAGAGCTGGAGTTTCGTAATCGTCCCAGCGAGCTTGATGGTTTCGCCCCAACATGTCATCGAAGCTGAATACGACCGATCTCACGGGGACGTCCTGTACTTCCCAGTCGAAGGTCACCGTGCTGCCAACATCCGCGGTTGAGGGGGATGTCCGGGAGAAACCCATCAACGACGGCGGAACCGAAGTGTCAGCCCGGGCACCCGGGGCTAGATACAGGCCTTGAACGATCAGCAGCAAAACTACTACAGCAGCAGTTTGCGCCAAGCGAAGCCCAGCCCGAGTTTGCGACGGACCTTGGGCAGGGTAGTGCCCGGAAAGTGATGACATTGATTTCCCTAGAAGAATCGATTGAGACATTCGAAGCTTAGAGCAGGCGAGGCTGTCCGCCGCCACTGATTTTCCGCAGGGTTTCCACCGGATGAGACTTCAGCCGTTCAAACCGTCCTGATGCGCCGCTACCCATTGCTGCGCATCGAAATCTAGCGATTTGCCGAGGCAGGGTTGCCCGAGACATACCGAGGTAGCACGCGACGTGAGATGGGGGTTGGGCGCGTTCGGTGAGCCCGCGGGAGTTGGCGATCTGACCGTCTACCGGGTGACACGCGGCACGCTGAGGTCACGCGGGAAGGTGGGTTCCAGTAGCTTGTGCCGCTTGGATGGCGGTGGTGCGGTGTCCGGGCAAGCCACCGGGATGGGCGAGAATGGGGGACGTGAAAGTAGCAGTGCTGGGAGACGTGGGTCAGTCGATCTATCACGTGGGTGATGAGGCGATGACCCATGCAGCCATCGATGAACTACGGGGCCGGGGTATCGATGACATCGTGGTCCTGACCCGCAATGTTCAGGTCTCGGGGCGAGCCTTCGAGTCCGAGGCCGTGCCGACCCTGACGTTCCCATGGCCTCCCCGTGAACGGTCGGATTTTCTTCGACGGGTTCTCGCCGTCGCGCAGGATGACCGGAACGCACATGCGGAGACGGACGCCATCCTGGACTTCATCGAGCACCTGCGTCAGTGTGATGCGCTTTTGGTCGCGGGTGGTGGCAACATGAATTCGCTGTACGGGTGGCTGCTGTATGAGCGGGTCGCCGCGGTCCGTATCGCTCGGGCGCTCGGCCTGCGCGTCGTCGTTTCCGGCCAGACGCTCGGGCCCGACCTGCACGGGCCCGACCGGGATGCGGCACGTACTCTCCTCGAGTCCGCGGATCTCACCGGGGCCCGGGAGTCGGACTCCCTGCAGCTCATGCGGGACCTGGCCCCGGACGCGGCGGTGCGTCCCTGCCTCGACGACGCCTCCTTCATGGCGGTTGCCGGCCGGGAGAACGCCCCCGCGTCACGGCTGGAGTCGACCGGCAAAGCGGGTGATCTGCCCGCGGGGCCCTATATCGCTGCGACAATTTCACCCGGCCACGGCGAGGTGGACCGGGAGGCTTACCTGTCCGCCCTCGCCTCCGCGCTCGACGACGCCTCCGAGCTCACAGGGCACCCGGTCGTGTTCCTCCCGCACATGGCCACACCGGGTGAGGGCGATGTGGACGAACACATGCATCAGGACATCGCTGCCCGGATGAGGAGCAGAAGGGTCGTACTCCTGCCCATCCAGGACGCATACCGGACACTCGATCTCACGCGCGATGCGGCCCTGGTGATCACCTCCCGGTATCACCCGGTGGTGTTCGCGCTCGAGGCCGGGGTGCCCGTCGTCGCGCTGGTGGCCGAAGCGTACAGCGACGTGCGGATCAGGGGAGCCCTTCACAATTGGGGGCTGGAGAACCTGGCCCTGACACTTCCGTCCCTGCTCGATGGCACCCTGACCGAGGCAGTGAACGATGTGTGGGCCAGAAGGGATGTCCTGTCGTCCTATCTGGCAGCCGCACGTGCGTCCCGCTTGGACCGACATCGCCAGTGGTGGGACGACGTGGCCTCGACGCTGGGGGGTAGGACCCCCGACAGCGTGCCGGCCTCGCTGGAGGTGCATGCACTGCCGTCCTTCGACCCGGCGTGGCAGGCCCGAGCCGCTGCCTCCGCCCTCGTATTCCTGCCCACAGCGGCGGCATCGACGATGTGGCGGATCGAGAACGAGCACCTGCGCGGGGAGGTCGAAGCCCTCGCCGGCGAACGGGACGACGCACGTGATGAGTTGTCGGCCTGGTTCGAATCACGGTCCTTCAAGCTTGCCCGAAAGGTAGCGGCAGTGGCATCAGTTACAAGGCGGCGTCGATGAGCGGACCGCTGGCGGCACAGGTCGCCGTCATCATGCGCACGAAGGACCGACCGGTCCTCCTGAAACGGGCGGTCGACGACGTCCTACGGCAGAATCTGCAGGATTGGCATCTCGTCATCGTCAACGACGGCGGGGCACCGGATCCCGTGGACTCCCTCATTGCTGCCAACTCCGGTCGGTTCCGTGATCGCGTCACGATCCTCCACCACCACGAGAGCCGGGGGATGGAAGCGGCGTCGAACGCGGGCATCGCCGCCAGCGCGTCTTCGTACGTGGCCATCCACGACGACGACGACTCATGGCACCCCGACTTCCTCGCGCGCACCGTGAGCTACCTGGAGACCAGCCCCGACGCCGGCGTAGGCGTCCGTACCGAGATCGTCCACGAGCGGATCGAGGACGACCGGGTCATCGAGACCGGCAGGGCGCCCTTCTCGCCCGAGATCCGGGAGCTCATGCTCAGCGATGCGCTGCGCTACAACCGGTGCGTGCCCATCGGCCTGCTCTATCGACGGAAGCTCCACACGGAGGTCGGCGGCTACGACGAGACCCTCGGGGCGGTCGGTGACTGGGAGTTCCAGTTGCGCGTCCTCCAGCACCACACGCTCGGCTTCATCGACGGTGAGCCGCTGGCGTTCTGGCACCACCGTCATGATGCGCAGGGCCCCAGCGGCAACAGCTTCCTCGCCGGCAAGAACGACCACCTGTATTTCGACAAGTACGTTCGGGAACGTCACCTCCACGAATACGCGGCAGCGCACGGCTTGGGCGCGTTGCTCTATCTCGCCGGTGCCGGCAAGGAACAGACGGACCAGCTCCATCACCGGTTGAACTACTCCGATGAGCTGCTCCGCGACCTCCAGTCACGCTCGGACCGGATCGAGGAGAGCCTCCGCCACCTGGAGGCCGCCGTGAGCGACGCGAGCCTGGTGAGTCTGCTCCGCCGCCGGTACCGCAGGCTCAAGGATCGTGTGCGGGAACGTCGCGGGGACGACCCGCGATAGCTGGTCCTCGCCACCGATGAGGCGGCCGTCGAACACACAACAGCAGCCACGCGCTGGGTTGCGCATGGCTGCTGCTGGTGCTTACCACCTACGGTCAGGGTGTGCCGGCGGCCCGATAGAGGAACGCCGCCATCGCATCACGAGCCACGGGTTGCAGGGCCCGGTAGGTGCGGGTCCCGTTCGCCTCCGTCCAACCGGTGCTGATTCCCTGAGCTGACAGCCAGGACATCTCCTTGTAGAACAGCTGGTTGGTAGCGATGTCCGCGAACGGTGAAGCCGCGGGAGCCGAGTAGGCGGGGGAGCCGCCGGCCCGATAGAGGAACGCGGCCATCGCGTCACGGTTCACGGGTTGCAGGGCCCGGTAGGTGCGGGTCCCGTTCGCTTCCACCCAGCCGGTGCTGATACCCCGGGACGCGAGCCACGAGATCTCCTTGTAGAACAGCTGGCTGGTGCTGATATCTGCGAACGGCGAGACAGCGGGGGGCGTGTAGTTCGGTGAGCCTGCTGCCCGGTAGAGGAACGCGGCCATCGCATCCCGGTTGACGGGTTGCAGGGCCCGGTAGGTGCGGGTCCCGTTGGCCTCGGTCCAGCCGGTGCTGATGCCGAGGACGGAGAGCCAGGACATCTCCTTGTAGAACAGCTGGTTCGTGGCGATGTCCGTGAACGGTGACACCGCCGGAGGCGCATAAGGCGCCCCTGTCAGTTCATAGTCATCCGTGGTGAGGGTGCCGTCGCTGGTCAGGTTCAGGCCCATACTGATTGCCGTAGCGCCTGCCGGCAGCGGAGGTGTCGTGAAGGTGGTCTGGGTCCAGTCCGTCGCAGCGTTGAAGAACGGGCTGGAAGTCCAGTAGCTCCAGGTGCCCAGTCCGGTCCTGTAGTACACCTCGAACTGCGTCGGAGCGGAGGACGTGTACCAGGCGCTCATCTGATAGGTGCGGCCAGCCTTCGCACTGGGTGCGCATTCACCGAGGTCATGCGTTGGAAGGAGCTTCGCATCCCCGGACACATATCCCGCCATGGTCAGCTGCTGGGCGAAGCCACCGGTTCGGCCCGGTACCTGAGTGAAGGTCGGAGTGTTCGTCCCGAAGCCCCCATAGAACCAGCACTTCGGGACACCGGGGAGCGAGCCGGTCGTTTCGAGGCCCGGGTTGGCCAGCAGATTCCCCGTGGTGATCTGGGGCGGCACGGCGGGTCCTGCGACGGCCGGCTTCGTGGCGCCGGGGATGACGTCCCGCACCGTCTTGACCTCGATCCTCCCTGCCGCGACCTCATTCTTGAGCCACGTCGTGTACTCGGCGAAGACGGCACTACTGACGTTCAGCGGGTCGGTCGCGCTACCGATATGGTGGAAGGTCAGCTGGATCCATCCTCCACCCCCATTGACGGACTGCGTGACGACGTTCTGCAGGTCGGCCAGTGTCCAGGTGTTGTCGACCTGATCGGGCGCGCCGGTGTAGTACAGGTCGGCCGGGGGGATGGATTCGGCGACGGGGAATCCGGCAGATTCCGGATTCTTGTTCAGCACGTCGCCCAGGCCGCGAGCACTGTTGTATCCGCAATCCCGCACGATTGCTTTCACGGCATCGTTCGCCGATGCGAACGGATACGCGAAATTCCTGACGTCGAAACCCATATTGGTCAGGTTGACCCTGTCATTGCAGACCTGGCGTTTGGCTTCGTCGGCCCCTGCCGCCTGGAGGTCCGCGTGCGTCACGCTGTGTCCACCGATCTCGTGTCCGTCGTTCTGCAACGCCAGTGCCTCGGCGACGGTCATGTACGTGTCAGCATCGAGATAGCCGGAAGGAACGAAGAATGTTCCCCGCAGCCCCGCAGCCTTCAGGGTGTTGGCCGCGGCAATCTGATCAGCGTTGCCATCGTCGAACGTGAGGCTGACGATCGTGTTGGCGACGGCGTGTGCCGGCGCTGCGAATACTGCCCCGCCGAGCAGGCTGGCGGATACCGCCAGCACACTGCCCAGGGCCGTCCAACGCATGGAGCCCGAAGGGGCCCTGCGCATCCGTCTGCGTCCGTGCTTCGGTCCCGCACCCGCGGGCCGCTCATCCCTTGTTTCCATACCTGCACCCCGATGCTCCGCTCAGGGGGAAACCGGGTCTTCCGTAGGCTGCCGCGCATCAGGGACGATCCGCCCCCGATGACCAAGACCCGTTCTGCAACCACGCCATCCGATCCAATGGATCGCATGACACCACGCTGTTTCCCCAGCTCATTTGTCAGGCCTTCATATTCGACCTGTGCTCGAAGCGTATTGAGTGGGGACGCCGGGGTCGCGAGTGGTCGCTACCCGAATTGATGCACCCTATGCGCGCCTTCTACTCGCTCCTACTTGGTTTCGAGTATCGCGTCGTCCATGACGGGAGAAAGACGACGGGAGAAAAACGGTGAAGGCCCCGGATTTGTACGGGAATTGTGCACAGCACTCTTATCCTGAACGAATGCTGTGAAATGTCCGAAGAAGGGCGCGACGCATTCCTCGGCCAGCCTGCGGCTAGTCCCGGATGGTCGCGATGACCGAACCGGCCGAGACGGTGTCGCCGGGGGAGGCCTTGAGGCCGGTCAGCGTTCCTGCCCTGTGGGCCGTCAGCGGCTGTTCCATCTTCATCGCCTCGAGCACCACGATGAGGTCGCCCTCGGCCACCACGTCGCCGTCGGACGCCGCCACCTTGACGATGGTGCCCTGCATCGGTGAGGTCAGTTCGTCCCCGCTGACGGCGGCCTTCCCGCCACGGGCCCGCGCGGACTTCTTCGTCTTCGCCGGGGCGCCGGCCTTGCCGTTCGACGACGCGCCGAGTCCGGCCGGCAGGACCACCTCGAGGCGGCGTCCGCCGACCTCGACGACCACGCGCTGGCGGGTGTCCTCCTCGGGTGCCGCCTCCGCCGGGCCCTTCCAGGGCTCGATGGTGTTGTCGAACTCCGTCTCGATCCAGCGCGTGTGGATGGAGAACGCGCCCTCGGCGGGAGCGAAGGCGGGATCGGCGACCACGGCGGCGTGGAAGGGCAGCACGGTGGGCATGCCCTCGATCACCATCTCGTCCAGGGCGCGTCGGGCCCGCTGGAGTGCCTGCTCGCGGGTGGCGCCGCTGACGATGAGCTTCGCGAGCATGGAGTCGAAGTTGCCGCCGATGACCTCGCCGGCCTCGATGCCGGAATCCACCCGGACGCCGGGGCCGCTGGGCAGTGTGAGGGTCTGGACCGTACCGGGTGCGGGCATGAACCCGCGGCCGGCGTCCTCGCCATTGATGCGGAACTCGAACGAGTGGCCGCGCACCTCGGGGTCGCCGTAGCCGAGTTCCTCGCCGCGGGCGATGCGGAACTGCTCACGGACGAGGTCGAGGCCCGTGACCTCCTCGGAGACGGGGTGCTCCACCTGGAGGCGGGTGTTCACCTCGAGGAAGGAGATGGTGCCGTCCTGGCCCACGAGGAATTCGCAGGTGCCGGCGCCCTGGTAGGAGGCTTCCCGGAGGATGGCCTTCGAGGCCTCGTAGAGCCGGGCGTTCTGCTCGACGGAGAGGAACGGTGCGGGTGCCTCCTCCACGAGCTTCTGGTTGCGGCGCTGCAGGGAGCAGTCGCGGGTGGAGACGACGACGACGTTCCCGTGGGCGTCCGCGAGGCACTGCGTCTCGACGTGCCGCGGGGCGTCGAGGAAACGCTCCACGAAGCACTCGCCCCGGCCGAAGGCCGCCGTCGCCTCGCGCACGGCCGATTCGTACAGCTCGGGGATCTCCTCGTGGCTGCGGACCACCTTGATGCCGCGGCCGCCGCCGCCGAACGCCGCCTTGATCGCGATGGGCAGCCCGAACTCGTCGGCGAAGTCGATGACCTCCTGTACCGACTCGACGGGGTCCTTGGTGCCGGGGACGAGCGGGGCGCCGACGCGCTCGGCGATGTGCCGGGCCTGGACCTTGTCGCCCAGCTGGGCGATGGAGTCCGGGGACGGCCCGATCCAGGTGAGGCCGGCGTCGATGACACGCTGCGCGAACTCGGCGTTCTCCGAGAGGAAGCCGTAGCCGGGGTGGATGGCGTCGGCGCCGCTGCGCTCGGCCGCCTCGAGGATGCGGTCCGCCACCAGGTAGGACTCCGCGGCAGTGTCCCCACCGAGGGCGAAGGCCTCGTCGGCCATGCGCACGTGCAGCGCGTTCCGGTCGGGGTCCGCGTAGACGGCGACCGAGGCGATGCCCTCGTCGCGGGCCGCACGGATGACCCGGACGGCGATCTCCCCGCGGTTGGCCACCAGGACCTTCGTCACGTGGTGCTGCGCGGTACGGGTGTCGGCAGGGCTGCTGGCATCCGGGGACGCGGACGGTGCGAGGGGGGACTGGCTCATGGGGCGTGGACTCCTTTTTCTCCGTTCGGAGCCTAACCCGATTTGGTGGCTTCCGCCCATGAATCGTGTCGAAGGGGAGTGTTGCCGGGCGATCTTTTGTAGGGAACCTACAAGGCTGGAGCGTGCGCCCAGAGTTCGGTGACGGAGACGCCGGCCGCGTGCAGGAGGGCGCGCAGCGTGGAGATGCTCAGCCCGACGACGGCATGCGGATCGCCGTCCACACGCTCGATGAAGGCACCGCCGAGCCCGTCGATGGTGAACGACCCGGCACAGTGCAGGGGTTCACCGCTGGCCACGTACGCCTCGACCTCGGCGTCGGTCATGGCCCCGAAGTGGACGGTCGCCGAGGACACCGCGCCGATCGTGGCGCCCGATCCGCCGTCGCGCGTGTCCACGAGCCAGTGGCCGGTGTGCAGGACGCCGGAGCGCCCGCGCATCCGGCGGATGCGCTCGATCGCCACGGCGGGCTCGTAGGGCTTGCCGTGCGCCTCGCCGTCGAACTCGAACACGGAGTCGCAGCCGAGCACGAGCGCGTCCTCGGCATCGTCGAGGGCTGCGACGGCCTCGGCCTTGGCCCGCGCGAGGAGCAGGGATGTGTCATGAGGGTCGAGCTGCCCGTAGGCGGCGACGACGGCGGGTTCGTCGACGTCGGAGACGAGGATCGCATGGCCGATTCCCGCCTCGGTCAGGAGCTTGGTGCGGGCAGGGGACTTGGAGGCGAGGATCAGGCGGGCCGTCATGCTCCAAGCCTAGGGGTAGCCGCCGCTCACGGCGCCTGTCGGTCCCGCCCCGGGATCGGGACGGGACCGCAGGAGTCTCACCAGCGGTGCGCGACGTCGACCACCACCCTCGAGCCGCCGTCGCGTCCCGGCAGGACGGTCACGCGGACGGGCAGCCGTGCCCGCACCCCGACGCCGAAGGTCGTCCAGCCCTCGTAGCTGCCCGCCAGGGCGACCTGCCGGAAGGTCGAGTACCCGCGCACGTCGACGAGCTCGTCGCGATCGTCGGGCTGGTAGGTCGCCTGGCCGTCGTCGTCGTAGGCGGGCGCGATGACGGTCACGACGAGCCGGGCGCCGCCGCGGAGCGGGACGACCGCGCCGGAGCCGGGCTGGCGGACCGCGTCGGTGTACCGGACGCGGTAGCCGGGCGCACTGCCCCGGGTGTCGATGACGAGGCGGTCGAAGCAGTCGTGCCGCCCGGACCGGACGTTGGTGATGGGAGCGGAGTAGGAGGAGGACGTGGCGGCCTTCGCCGTCGATCCCCATGAGATGTCGCAGTAAGCGGCGGATGCCGGCGGAGCCCCTGCGAGGCCGAGGCCTCCTGCAAGGGCGAGTGCGGCGAGTGCGGCGGGGAATCTCCCCGCCTTGCGCGATGTGATCATGGCGCACCACCTGGTCGAGCTGGATAGGTGCATCCATGGTCCTCCCGCCGCCGGGGGAAAGCGCCGCCGCGGGGCGAAACGGCGCCGAATCGTTAGCCGGGAACGACGGACGGCCCGCCCCGGTATACCGGGACGGGCCGTCGGAAGGGGGCCGGCGGTCAGCGGGCCACGGAGGCGGAGATCCCGTCGTTCGGCGCGGCACCGTCCACGCTGTCTACGGTGTCCTGTTCGCTGTCGTCCGCGAACGGATCACCCGTGCGCCTGGCGTTGTAGAGGTCGAGATCCAGCAGCCGCTCGCGGCGGGAGACGATGGTCGGCACGAGCGCCTGGCCGGCGACGTTCACGGCGGTGCGGCCCATGTCGAGGATCGGGTCCACGGCCAGGAGCAGCCCGACGCCGGCGAGGGGGAGTCCCAGCGTGGAGAGCGTGAGCGTCAGCATGACGACGGCACCGGTGGTCCCGGCGGTCGCCGCGGAGCCGAGCACCGACACGAGGGCGATCAGGAAGTACTGGGCCAGCGTGAGGTCGATGCCGAAGAACTGGGCGACGAAGATCGCCGCGATGGCGGGGTAGATGGCCGCGCAGCCGTCCATCTTCGTCGTCGCGCCGAGCGGCACGGCGAAGGAGGCGTACCCGCGGGGGACACCGAGGTTGCGTTCGGTGACGCGCTGCGTGAGCGGCAGGGTCCCTACCGAGGAGCGGGAGACGAATGCCAGCTGGATGGCGGGCCAGGCGCCCGAGAAGTACTGCCGGACCGACAGGCCGTGCGCCTTGATGAGCGCGGGGTAGACGGCGAACAGCACGAGGGCGAGGCCCACGTAGATGGCGAGCGTGAACTTGCCGAGGGAGCCGATGGTGTCCCAGCCGTAGACCGCCACGGCGTTGCCGATCAGGCCGATGGTGCCCAGCGGGGCGATCCGGATGATCCACCACAGGACCTTCTGGATGACCGCCAGGGCCGAGGCGTTGAAGGTCAGGAAGGTCTCGGCCTGCTTGCCCACCTTGAGGGCCGCGATGCCGACCGCGACGGCGACGACGAGCACCTGCAGCACGTTGAAGTTCAGCGCGGTGGTGACCGCTCCGGATTCGGCGACGCTGGAGGATGCCTGGAGGCCGAGGAAGTTGGCGGGCACGAGTCCCGTCAGGAAGGCCCACCAGCTGCCCGTGCTGCCCGTGTACTCGGCGGGCTGTGTCGCGTCGGTCCCGGCGCCGGGCTGGAAGAGGACGCCGAGGCCGATGCCGATGACCACGGAGATCAGTGCCGTGATCGCGAACCAGAGCAGGGTCTGGCCGGCGAGGCGCGCCGCGTTGTTGACGGCGCGGAGGTTGGCGATGGAGCTGACCACAGCGGTGAAGATGAGCGGGACGACGGCGGCGCGCAGCAGGGCCACGTAGCTCGAGCCGAGCGTGGCGAGCGTGGTGCCGAGGCCGTTGGGCGTCTCCTTGGTGTGGCCCGTGTACTTGGCGAGGAGGCCGAGGGCGAGCCCGACGACGAGGGCTGCGATGATCTGGGGGCCGAAGGACGTCGCCCAGCGGGGCAAACGGCGCCGCGCGGGCGGGGAACTGGTTTCAGTAGACACGCCCGCCACACTAGGGGCGCCCCGTAGCAGGACGAAGCGGGAGTTGCGAAATGTTACCCGGCGCCCGTCCGCCGTCGTGCCCGGTCCGATCGTGCGCCCGCGCGGAGGCGGGGAACGTCGGGCGGGCGGGGAGGGATCCCCCCGCCCGCGTGTGACGAAGATCTACGTCAGGACACCAGGGCGCGACGCAGGGTATCGAGGCCCACCGAGCCGAGGTTGAGCGCCCGCGTGTGGAAGGCGCGGAGGTCGAAGGCGTCACCCTCGTGGGCGCGCACCTCGTCGCGGACCTGCTCCCAGAGACGCTGGCCGATCTTGTACGACGGCGCCTGTCCCGGCCAGCCGAGGTAGCGCGTGTACTCGAAGTCGAGCTGGCCCTCGCTGATGGCGATGTTGCGCTTCAGGAAGTCGTAGCCCTTCTCGGGTGTCCAGGTGCCTTCGCCCCAGCGCTCCGGGATCTCCAGCTCGAGGTGGACACCGATGTCGAAGACCACACGGGCGGCCCGCATGCGCTGGGCGTCGAGCATGCCGAGGCGGTCGCCCGGATCGGACAGGAACCCGAGTTCCTGCATGAGGCGCTCGGCGTAGAGCGCCCAGCCCTCGCCCTGCCCGGAGACCCAGATGGCGTTGCGGCGCCACGGGTTCAGCAGGGCCCGCTGGTAGGTGGCCGTCGCGACCTGCAGGTGATGGCCGGGGACGCCCTCGTGGTAGACGGTGGTGGTCTCCTTCCAGGTGGTGAACGAGTCCTCACCCTCAGGTACGGACCACCACATGCGGCCCGGGCGGGAGAAATCGTCGCTCGGCCCGGTGTAGTAGATGCCACCCTCGTTGGTCGGGGCGATGCGGCACTCCAGGCGCCGCATGACGTCCGGGATGTCGAAGTGCACGCCGGCCATCGCGTCGACGGCCCGGTCCGAGAGCTCCTGCATCCATGCCTGCAGTGCATCGGTGCCCTGCAGCTGGCGGGCGGGGTCCTCGTCGAGCAGACGCATGGCCTCCTCGATGCTCGCCCCCTCACGGATCTCGCCGGCCACCGCCTCCTGCTCGGCGATCACCCGATCGAGCTCCTCGACGCCCCACTGGTACGTCTCCTCGAGGTCGACGGCAGAACCGAGGAACACGCGCGACATCAGGGCGTAGCGTTCACGACCGACGGCGTCCTTCTCCGGTGCGCTGGGCAGCAGGTCGTCCTGCAGGAAGGACGCGAGGGCGCGGTAGGCGGCGCGCGCGGCGTCGGCACCGGCTCGGAGCTGCTCCCGCACGGGGGCGGGAAGCTCGACGTCGCCAGCGCTGCCGGTCCTGCCGAGGGCGTCGAAGAAACCGCCGTCCTCCGCGTACTTCGTGGACTGTTCGACGACGACGGAGACCTGCCGGCGTGCGGCGACGAGTCCTCGCTCGCGGCCGGCCCGGAGCGAGGAGATGTACCCGTCGACGGCCTCGGGCACGTTCGCCATACGGCCGGCGATATGACCCCAGTCCTCTGCTGTGTCGGTGGGCATGAGGTCGAAGATCGCACGGATGTTCTGTGCCGGGCAGGCGATGTTGTTCAGCTCGGCGTAGTCGAGGCCGGTCTCGTGGATCTCGAGGTCGAGCCCGAGCCGCTCGCGCATGGCGTCGAGCGTGACGGCGTCGACGTCGTCGGCCGGCTGCAGGTCGTCCAGGCGGCGCAGGGTGTCACGGGCGGCTTCCGCCAGCGCCTCGAGGCCGGCCGGCGAATAGTCCTGGTACTCGGTCTCATGACCGGGGATGCCCAGTTCGGTGGCGAAGTTCGGCATCAGCTCGAGGAGTGTCTCGTAGTAGGACGAGGCGACGGCGTCGATCGCCGTCATGTGCCGTGCCGGGGGATCGCCGGGGGTGGGAGCGGAAGCGTCGGAGGCTGGAGTGTTGTGGGTCACCCGCCGAGCCTAGCGTCAGGTCGTTGCCGGAAGCCACAGAAGCACCTGGTCCGGCTGTCCCGGCACAGTCCTGCTGATTCCACAGCCCCGATTGCCCATTGACGCACCCGCGGCGCACTTGGCAGGTTTGATCAGTAAGCATGCTTGGTGATCGATGGAGGGATGAGCGAGATGGACCAGAATGAGACTCCTGTCCTGACGGCGCTGGGTGAGCACCAGAAGCTGGACCGGTACGGGTTCACGCCGCCGGCGCACCGCCAGGGACGGGGTGTGGATCCGCGGGTGCTGGAGGTCCTGGGTGAGCAGAGTTTCAGGTCCGATGTCCTGGCCAGTTCGGGGCTCGATGACCGGAAGACCTCGAACGGGTACCTGCAGCGGGCCCAGGAGCTGATGGCGGACGCCGTGGGCGCGGAGCAGACGTTCTTCTCGACCTGCGGCAGTTCCCTGTCGGTGAAGGCCGCGATCCTCGCCGTCACGCATGGGGAGGGTGAGCTCCTCATCGGCCGGGACGCGCACAAGTCCGTGGTCTCGGCCCTGGTCCTGGGGGGCCTGCAGCCGCGCTGGATCCGCCCGAGCTGGGACAACGAGCTCAAACTCGCCCACCCGCCGACGCCGCGGGAGGTGGAGGAGACGTGGGAGAAGTACCCGGATGCCTCGGCCGCGCTCATCGTGAGCCCGACCCCCTACGGGACCTGCGCGGACATCGAGGCGATCGTGAAGATCTGCCATGAGCGGGGCAAGCCGCTGATCGTCGACGAGGCCTGGGGTGCGCAGCTGCCCTTCCACTCCGATACGCCCACCTGGGCGATGTCCGCGGGCGCTGACCTGTGCGTGGTGAGCGTGCACAAGATGGGCATCGGCTTCGAGCAGGGGTCGGTCTTCCACCTCCAGGGGGACCTGGTGGACCCGGTCCGGCTCGAGCACTGCGCAGACATCCTCTCGACCACCAGCGCCAGCACGCTGATGTATGCGGCGATGGACGGCTGGCGGCGCCAGATGGTGCAGAACGGGCACGAGATGATCGACCGCACCCTGGCCCTGACCCGCCGGGTCCGGGAGCAGATCGAGGAACTGCCCGGCCTGCACGTGCTGGAGGAGGAGCTCACCTCGCACGAGGCCACGAAGGACCTCGACATCCTGCACATCCTGGTCGACGTGTCCGGCCTAGGCGTGACGGGCTACCAGGCCCACGACTGGCTGCGGGAGAACTGCCGCCTGGACTTCGGCACCACCGATCATCGACGCATCGAGATCACGATGTCCATCGCCGACGACGAATCCACCGTGCAGCGGCTGATGGACGGCCTGCGCCTGCTCATCGACGCCGCGCCCGGCTTTCCCGCGTCGCCTCCCGTCCTGATCCCCGATGAGGGCGAGCTGGACCTGGAGACCGTCATGCTGCCGCGCGACGCCTTCTTCGGTCCCGTGGAGGACATCCCGGTCGAGGAGTCCGTGGGGCGGATCGTCGCGGAGCTCGCCACGCCCTACCCTCCCGGCGTCCCGGTGTTCCTGCCGGGGGAGCGCATCAACGAGGCCTCCATCAAGTACCTGCGCAGCGGCGTCGCCGCAGGGATGGTCCTTCCCGATCCCGGCGACGCCTCCCTCAGGACGATCCGCGTGGTCAAGGAGTAGTGGCCGGTATGCGCAGTACGGAGTGGATGCCGTGGTCCTGCGGATGACGCATCGAGTGAGGTGGCGTCCATGAACGCTGGATCCCCGATCAGCGAGCTCGGTGTCATCATCGGGCGGACGAAGGGCCTGCTGCTGACGGAACAGACCGCGCAGCAGGCCGTGGATGATCTGGCAGAGGCCGCACGGAGCGTCATCGACCACGCCGACGGGGCAGGAGTGTCCCTGATCATGGCCGGCGAGCGGACGAGCGTCGGCTCCACGGACTCCTCCGTCCTGGCCGCCGACCGGCTCCAGTACGACTTCGGCGAGGGACCATGCCTGACGGCCTGGGCAACAGGGCATGCGCAACTCGTCGACGACACGACCACGGACGAGCGGTGGAAGCGCTGGAATGCGGCCGCTGCGGAGGCAGGCATACGGTCCTGCGCCACCTCGCCCCTGATCCGCGGCAAGGAACCGATCGGAGCGCTGAAGGCCTACGCACGCACCCCGAACGCCTTCACGTCCGCCGACACCCGGGTGCTCTCCCATCTCGCCACCTCGGCAGCAGCGCTGCTCGGTCACATCCAGGCCAGCGACACACCCCAGCGCATCACCGCCGAGGTGAGTGAGGCACTCACCATGAGGAGCACCGTCGACCTCGCCCGGGGCATCCTCATGGAACGCCACGACATGGACCCCGAGGAAGCCCTCGGGCACATGCTGGCCCTGGTCACCGACGCCCGCACCACCATGGCCGAGCTGGCGAGGACCATCGTCAGGCGTGAGGGTCTCGACGCCTCCGGTCTCCTGGACTCGTGAGGCGAGGCCGTGGCCCGCGGACACGGGCGGGTGAAACCCGGGTAAAGACTGAGGTTCCCATGAGGGGATCCACGGTCGTTTCTTGAGTGTGGCAGGCGCATACTGGAAGAACCCTGCAAATGTCCCGGCTTCGTGTCGCGGACTCAGCCGGATACACCGACGAGCCTCGTGCACGACAGTGGGATTCCCTCTGGTCGTCAAGCAGCCGGAGGCCAGAGGGAAACTAATCGGTCGCTGCGTCCATGGCTCCTCTGCGAGCAGGCAGCCGTCCGGCCGACCGGCACGGGAGCCGGACCCCTGAAGTGCAACGATCCGCCGCTCCTTGCTACCCTTTTCCTTTGGACATGGGTTGAGCCACCAGCTCGTGTCGGGCACGTCGAATGGCTTCCCCATGACCACCACCAACGAATCCGCTGCGCCCTCGGCCGGGGCCGTCACCGGTATCGAGTACTTCCTGGATTGCCCCACCGGCACCGTCGAGTACTTCTTCGCCGACAACGTCTTCCACTGGTCGGACGAGCTGTACCGGATCCACGGCTACGGACGCGGAGACGTCGTCCCCACCCTGGATCTCGGTCTGTCGCACATCGAACCGGAGGAGCGGGACGCCGTGCACGCGTTCTGGACCAAGGTCACCACGAGCGGCGGCCCGTCGTCGGTCTACTCATCGTTGCGCGACCTCAACGGGCGGAAGCGCAAGATCCTCATCTCGGCGGACCTCATCCTCGACGGCACCGAACCCGTCGGCGTGTGGGCGCTGGTCGTCGACCTCACCCAGTCGATCCACGCCGATACGCACCGGATCGCCAACGAGGCGGTCGCCGCGTCCGCGCTCAGCCGCGCAGTGATCGAGCAGGCCAAGGGGATCCTCATGGGCCGCGCCGGCCTGAACGCCACCGAGGCCTTCGACCGGATCAGTTCCTACAGTCAGCGCACCAACCGCAAAGTGGTCGTCATCTCCCAGGGGATCATCGACCGGGCCCTGCAGCTCACCCACCAGGACCGGCACCAGCCCCTCGACCAGGCACTCATCGATCTCTTCCGGGCCCTCTGACCTGCTCCTGTGGGGAGACGCCGCTGGGTGCTTTACTGCTTCCATGGCTGATGACGAAGATCCTGTCGAACCCCATGACGGCGGTGTGGCAGCGCGGTTGAACTGGCTACGTGCAGCCGTGCTGGGCGCGAACGACGGGATCGTGTCCACCGCCGCGACGGTCATCGGTGTCGCCGGGGTGACGAACACGCTCCCACCCATCCTGGTCGCCGGCACGGCGGCCGTCGTCGGCGGGTCCGTGTCGATGGCGTTGGGCGAGTACGTGTCCGTGAGCAGCCAGAAGGACAGCCAGGAAGCGCTCATCGAGAAGGAGCGGCAGGAACTGCGGGACGACCCCGCGGGAGAGCTCAGCGAGCTCACCGGGTTGTACGAGGCGAGGGGGCTCAGCCCCGCCACGGCCCGTCAGGTCGCATTGGAGCTGACCGAGCACGACGTCCTCGGCGCCCACCTGTCGGCGGAGCTGAACATCGACGAGGTGGACGTCGCCAATCCATGGCATGCCGCGCTCGCGTCCGCTGCGGCGTTCGCGGCCGGGGCCGTCCTGCCGCTGCTCGCGATCCTCCTGCTGCCCGCAGGAGTCCGCATACCCCTGACGTTCGTCGCGGTCCTGGTGGCCCTCACGATCACCGGGGCGGTCAGCGCCCATGTCGGCGGCAGCTCACGGCGGCGTGCCATGCTGCGACTGGTCATCGGAGGTGCCGCGGCCATGGCGGTCACCTACCTCGTCGGCGCTCTCCTCGGCACGACGGGCATCGCCTGAGTTGCTCCCCCTGGATCGCCGGGGCGGAGGGCCGCGCCGTCGTCAGGCGTGGAAGTCGCCACGGTAGGGCGCGCGGCGTGGTGGGGGGATCTCGTCGATGAGCTCGTTGATGGCATGGGCGAGTTTGTCGCATTCCGTCGCGGGCAGGTTGATCATCTGGTTGAGGTAGGCGTCGATCTCGTATTCGTCCACCGTGCCGGTGATCGAGAAGTACTGGAGCCATACCCTGGGCAGGCTCAGCCCCGCCTGTGTCATCGCCCGCCCGATCTGGCGGCGCTGCCTGTCCTCGATCGATGGCGTCGGATCGTCGTGGGTCATCGTGCTTCGGCGGACGTCCCGGGCCGGCTGTCGCGTCGGACGACGGATCGCGCGAGCTCGCGAAGTGTCAGGCCCTCGGTGCCTGCTTCGCCCAGGAGGTGGGCGAGGGCTTCGTCCTCGGGAAGATCGTGTCGTTCCATGATGATCCCGCAGGCGGTCGCGACGAGGTCGCGGACGCGCAGGGTCTCCTTGAACGTCGCGCTGATGCGCTGAGGGGTGTCACTGGCCTGGATGTGGCCGAGCAGGACCGCCGCCGAGAGGGCGAGGTTCGCGAGTACCTTCTGGTCCTGGACGGTGAAGGCACCAGGGGCTGCCGCATAGATCTTCATCGCACCGATACCGTGCGGCTCTTGCCCCAGGGGCACGCTGAAGCAGGAACGGATGCCCGTGCTCGCTGCCGCATCACTCCAGGTCTGCCAGCGCTGCTCCGTCCCGGTGTCCTCGATCAGCATGGCCCTGCCCTCGGACCATGCGCTCAGGCACGGACCGCTGCCGATCTCGTACTGGAGGTTGTCGGCCTGGAGGACGAAGGCGTCCGTCGCCCCGACGCTGGTCGGCCGGTTGTCCCTGATGAGGCTCACTCCGGCCCCGAGCGCGCGCGGGATGGCTTCCTTCGCTGCGATGGCGAGAGCCGACACGGCCTGCTGCGCGGTCTGTTCCGTGAGGAGGAGTCCCTGGGCCCGCCCGACGAGGGGGCCGATTTCCGGGAGGGAGGAGTCGTCCATGAGCATCTTTCGTAGGTACAGGTGGTTTCGGGTCTTGTCGGTTCAGGGTTGCTGGAAGAGTTCCAGCAGGGCCTGGGTGTCGCGGAGACGGTTGCTGGCCCGGGTGAGCTGGTGGGCCCGGTCGATGATCTCCTGGGAGACGACGACGACCTTCCGGTTCGTGGCCTGGCTGCGCTGGTTGATGCGGTCGAACGCTTCCGCTGCGGTCAGGCCGGCGCGCCCCATAAGGATTCCCTTGGCCTGTTCGATCACGGCACGGCTCAACGCCGATGCGGCGACGGCGGAATCGGCCAGCCGGTGGCTGTCGTGATGGATGGAACGGGTGAGGTCCACGATCAATGCCCACACACCCACCGGGTTCCCGTCGTCGCGGATGAGGTCACCGGAGACCAGGACCTTGCGGGTGCGTCCGGCCGCGTCGACGAGGGACAGGTACACGGAGAGCGGGCCGCCGGCTGTCGTCAGTTCGTGCCAGAAGGCGCGTGCGGCGTCCCGGTCCCGGGATTCGATATGGGACAGGTTCAGTTCCAGGGTCGGGACGATCTCGCCGCGCGTGTAGCCATGGATGCGGTACAGCTCATCGGACCAGGTGAAGGCCGGAGAGTCGAAGTAGTGCTCCACCGTGCCGGTCGGGCAGTCGATGAAGGACCCGATACTCGCCTGGACGACGACGGTGTCCAGGACAGGCGGTGATGCTGCAGTGGGCAGGGACATGCAAGTGACCATTCGACGTGCTCGACGCAGGCCGGCGGCTTGACCAGCGTCCAGAACAGAACAGTAGCAAGTCCCCCGGACAGTCCGGCGCCACGGGTGCCGGTCGCCGACCCGGGCGGCCGATACTTCACCGTTGCGGTCCAGCGGCGCCTAGTCTGGGAGGAGGTGCCCGTTCCGGGCGCCTCCTGATCTGTTCCCCTTGATGGTGCCTGCAGCAGCAGCTACGCCCGCATCGTTCGGCCGAGCCCCAACCCTTCAGGGGATCCACGATGCACCACCCGTCGGACAACAGCATCCCCGATGCTCGAGCGCGGCTTTCCGAGGCCGATGTCGGTGTCGACACTGCCGAGAAGCTGCACCAGGCTGTCGCCACCAGTGCGGACGTGATCGAGTTCCTCGACTACCTCGCCACGGTCGCGGCCGAGGTCCTCAGCGAATCCGGCCGGGAGGTGTTCTGCGGGATCACCCTCCTTCGGCCCAGGAGGGCCGCCACCGTGGCCAGCAGCAGCGAGCAGGCCCAGCAGATGGACGAGGTCCAGTACCGGTTCGACGACGGACCCTGCCTGACCGCCGCCCGGCAGGAACGGGAGGTGTACGTCCCGGACCTGCGGCAGTTCCCTTCCGGCTCGGGGTACCGGCAGGCGATGGAGGCGCAGGGCGTGCGCTCCGTCCTCGCAGTACCGATCCTTCTTCCCGAGGACACCTACAGCGCCCTCAACCTGTATTCGGGTCACCAGGACGCGTTCGATGGTCGTGCCAGGAGGTACGTGCACCGCTTCGCCGCGGAGGCCGCGACGTCGCTGGGCCTCGCCTCCCACATCACGGCGCTAGTCGACACGGGAACGGACCTGCGCGCTGCCATGGCGAACAGGTCCACGATCGACACCGCGGTCGGCATCATCATGGCCCAGAACAGGTGCTCCCAGGAAGAGGCCGTCGCCATCCTGCGCACAGCGGCCAGCACCCGCAACATCAAGCTCCGGGACCTCGCCCAGCACCTGATCACCTCCATCGCCACCACTCCGCCGCTGTCCTCCTGAACCCGCGGCGTCGTCGAGCCCTGCCGCACTGTGAGGGGGCCTGACACCCTCCCGGCCATCCCCATCGCCGCCGGGAACGGGTGGAAGCAATGCTTGCAGGGGTCAAGTAAGCATCCTTACCATGTGGGGACTCCGGGGGTCGACAGACGGCCCCAGATCCTACGCCAGGAGCGGAAGTGCCAGATCTTCACGGTAGCGATGGTCCGCCCGCTGGTGGACGGGACCCGACCGCGGCAGTGCCGGCCGCCGGGGGACGACCATGCGCCCGGTAGGGGTCGAGGAGGAGTTCCTGATCGTCGACGGCGCGGACGGGCAGCCGGTGGCACTGGGCGACGTGCTCGAACGCCTGCAGGGCGACGACGGCCTGAGCAGCGAGATGAAGCAGGAACAGATCGAGACGTGCACCCTGCCGCGGATCGGCCTCGCCGAGCTGGCCCGTGACATCACCACCCGGCGGGCGAGCGCGGACACCGTTGCCCGATCGGTCGGCGCCCGGTCCGTCGCCCTGGCGACGTCGCCGCTCCCGGTGACCACCACGACGACGCCGGGGCTGCGGTACGAGCAGATGGTCCAGCGGTTCGGCCTCACCGCGGCGGAGCAGCTGACCTGCGGCTGCCACGTGCATGTGGAGGTGGAGTCGGACGAGGAAGGCGTCGCCGTCCTCGACCGCATCCGGGTCTGGCTTCCGGTGGTGGCGGCCCTCACGGCCAATTCCCCGTTCTGGAACGGCGTGGACACGGGCTACGCCAGCTACCGCGCCCAGGCCTGGAACCGGTGGCCCACGGCCGGGCCCTGCGAGATCTTCGGCTCCGCGGAGGCCTACCACGCCCAGGTCCGCGGGATCCTGCGTTCCGGTGTCCCCCTGGACGAGGGGCAGATCTACTTCGACGCCCGGCTCAGCCACCGCCATCCCACGGTGGAGATCCGGGTGGGGGACGTCTGTCTGTTCGCCGACGATGCAGTCCTCCTCGCAGCCGTGGTGCGGGGCCTCGTGGAGACGGCGGCACGGCAGTGGCGCGCCGGGGTGGAGCCCGTCCCCGCGTCCGCCACGCAGCTCCGGCTCGCCTGCTGGCAGGCCAGCCGATTCGGGCTGGACGGGCAGTTGATGGATCCGCCGACCGGCGAGCGCCGTGCCGCGTTCGGCGTGGTCATGGGTCTGCTGGATCATCTCCAGCCGGCGCTGAAGGACCAGGGGGAGCTCGGCACGGTGGAGTTCCTGCTGTTCCAGGCACTGGCCCGGGGGACCGGCGCCGTCCGTCAGCGCACCGTCCATGCCAGGGCGGGCAGCCTGGGCGCGGTGGTCGCGGACGCGGTGGAAGCCAGTAACCTGCCCGTCACCTCTCTCCAGGATCTGACCCACCCGTTCCTGCTCAGCAGCAACCAGGATTCGTGACCATCGATGCAGGGAGCATCAACGGACCAGGACGAGGCACCCGTCCTGGTGGCAGTTCGCCCTGCCGGAGATGTGGCTGCAGCACCACGGGGTCGGTTGACGGGATGCCGCTCCTGACCGATCTGCGGCAGGCCGTCGAGGCCGGCGACTTCGGGCACGCGATCGTGGCAGAGGCCCTGATGATGGCGCGCCTGGACACCCCGACTGCCGGTTAGCCGGACGATCGCCCCCATCGAGCAGGGAGACGTTCCTGCCCGTCCCCGCGTCAGGAGTCGAAGTGTGTCTGCGGGGGCTGCTGGCCGATGGAGGTGACCACTGCTGCGGCGACGTCGGCCAGCTTCCTGTTCCGGCCGCTGGACGCGGCTTTCAGGATCGTCATGGCCGCGTCGTGGCTGCACCGGTTCTGCCCCATGATGATGCCGGCCGCGACGTCGATGATCGTCCGTGAACTCATCGCCGCTTTCAGGTGCTCCCCGGTGTCGGTCAGGTGAGCGACACGGACAGCCATGCGGAGGGACTTCGACGCCTCCCGGGCGAACCCGACGGCCTCGGCGATGGCCTCCTCGCTGAAGGCGTCCGGCTGCGGCGAGTACAGGTCCAGTCCGGCGGCGGCGAGCCCGTCGAGCGGAATGGGTACTCCGAGCGCCGATCGGATCCCGTGATCGACGATGGCCTTCGTGTACTCCCCGAAGCGTGACTCGTTACGGAAATCGGTGACCAGATACACCTGGCCGTCGCGGGCGGCCCGGAGGCACGGGCCGTCGTCGAACTGGTACTGGACCTCGTCCATGCGCCGCGCATGATCGCTGCTGCTCGCGACCGTCCCCTTGGCCCTGGGCCGGAGGAGGACGACGCCGCAGAAGACTTCCCGCCCGCCGGAGGAGAGGGCACTGGCGGCGAGCTTCGCGAGCCCGTCGAGGAACTCGTTGACGTCGGAGCTCTCCAGGACCATGTCCTGCAGCATCCCCGGGAGCTGCACTTCTCCGAAGATCTGGTCATTGCTCACAACTTGCTACCTTCCGTCGACGCCCGGTCCGCAGATACACGGCCTGCATCGTCACGTTACTAGGGATCCGCGGACCGCGACCGATCCGGAGGTGCATCGGGCCCGGGTGACGGGCCTGATCCGCGGTCCGCCGGCCGGACGCGTCGCACCGGACCGCGCTTCCACCTGTCCCGGCCGGGGGGAGAACAGGCGTCAACTGACGCCCGCTGCTTCGGCGGCCCTGCGGACGAGGTCGTCGTAGACGCCGGGGTCGTCGGAGTCGACGACGAGGAAACCGGCTCCGGTGGAGCCTTCCTGGTGCATGGTGATGCCGGGGTTGTGGGTATCGGTGCCGTCGGCGAGGAAGAAGTGCGGGCTGCCCTGCACGTCCTCCCGGTGGTCGAGGTAGGACTGCATCATCGGCCCGCGGGCGGCGCCGGTGTCGACCGCCCGCCGCAGCTCGTCGGCATCCACGCCCGGGCATTCGTCGGCGACGGCCAGGATCTCGTGGCGCATGCTGATGCAGCGGCTGTCGCGCCAGAACGCGAGCCGCAGCGCCATGTCGAGTTCCTCCGCCGCCGCGGGGGACTGTGACTTCGCGGCATGGACCGCCTCGTTCGGAGGCAGGCTCGTGACCGGCCATTCCGAGGGGTGGCGCTGCCACGGGGTGAAGTGCAGGTCCGGTTCGAGGGCACCGACGACCGGTATCTCCGGCTCGATGATCCGGCTGTTGAGCGCGATCCGGTTGATGTCCTCGAGGAGGAAGAGCTGCAGGTCCACGGAGAGGCGCCCGGTGAGCCCGGCGGCGTCCCTCGCCCGGTAGAAGCGGTGCAAGGCGATGGTCGACCAGCCGCACATGATGTCGGTGAACACTGTGACTGTTCCGGGAGGGACTTCAGGAGCTGCCATGGACACGAGCCTAGGGCTGCCGCCGCCGCCGGGCGAGGAGCACTTTGCCGGAGCAGGGCGATGGTGCGTGCTGTAGGGGCGGTCTCACCCCGTGGGCGGCTCCTGCGGATCCGACGCACCCTGCAGGCCGCCGAGGAGCCTCCGCTGCGCGGTGGCGGCAGCCGACGACGGGGCTGCCTTCCCGGCCCCTCCTGCACGGGGACTCGGTGGGCAGAGATCGGAGATCAGGCCCGTTCCCGCGCACTCACGGAGAGCGCGGATCCCCGCGACGGCCGCTGCCTTGTCCGGGAACGGTTTGGAGACGGCGAGGACCGTCCCGCCCGGTGTCTTCAGTCGGAACCTGAAAGCGTCGTCCCGATCGTGGAAGAGTTCAATTGCCGCAGCCATGGCTACCCCCTGTGATCGTCCCGGGCAGCAGGACCGCCGGGCTCGTCATCAACTCCGGGACGCGGTACGGCGTCCCGGATGGCCCGGTACGGGATAGGGCTTCCCCCATGTGACCCCAGCCACACCCATCTGTCCATGGTAGAGACGGCATCGTGTACTCGCGAGTAGGCTCCGACGCGGGATCCCGACCGGCCGGCCACGCACCGGGGGGGCCCGGGCGTACGCTTCAGGCGAGGACGACCAGGATCGGCAGGACCCAGGAGCTCCAGGGGGCCCGGATGAAGCATCGACGCACGGACGCTGTGCAGACGCGACGGGACGCTACGGCGAGCGCGGCGGTCGGAGTGCCCACCGCCCGCGGGTCGAGCGGACCGGACCGGCAGCGGGCTCCCGCGGCGCGTGCTGCCGTCGAACGGGGCCTGCACCCGGAGGCCGAGGCGGCCGTGCGGCGAGCCTCCCTCCGACTCGGCGCGGCCCTCACCGCGGCGCGGAACGCCGACCAGGTGACCAGCCCCCTCGGCGCGCTGTACGCCCTCTCGATGCTCCGGGCCGGCGCCGGGACGACGACGGCGAAG